>SUUB01000028.1:9530-28801 GCA_015062745.1 Actinomycetaceae bacterium | reverse complement strand
CCGGACCGACATTCCCTACTGCGGCCAGCGGCTACACGGACCGGTTGGAATCCTGCAACGAAAGCGTGGAGCATGCCGACGGTGCCCTTCGGGATTCGTTGACAACGCATCGTTGCGACGACGATGCCGGACGGAACCATCTGGCGAGTGCCACGCTCAGGGAGGGCTGTGACGACGCCGGTATTCATGCACCGGTCGACAATCGGCGGGGCTTCCATCGGGGCAGTGCCCCTGCCGAGAGCGGCAGCCGAACATGAACCGAATACGCCTCGCAGCCTTGCGTTGGCGGACCTGGCGCCACACCATCACTAGTGTGACCACCACGTTCATAATATCGCGTTTTCACTTGATGAACAGGGGCGGAAATCGCATGGCCCGTGCGGGAACCTTGGCCAGCATCCGGGGCACTGCGCCCGCAGTGGTGAAGTTCGGAGAGGTCCATGCGAGGTGGTGAAGTTTGGAGGGGCCATGCGAGAGACTGGCCAGCGCACCCACAGTGCTGGAGTTCGGAGTGGCCCGTACCGGGACCAGGCCGGGGTACGGTCAATGCCGTTGACGGCCCCATCGTGATACGCCAAATCCCGTCCAAACGAGAAATGCTTAGGGCGGCCGAGCCGCGAAATCCGCTTGATTCCGCGGCCGCGTATATTGACCGATTCCTGATGTGCTTCGTTTGGACGGGATCTGGACAGGCGGGAGGGTGCGGGGCGGCAGCCAGCGGGGCCACGGCACTCACGAGCGAAGGGCACACCTGGTGGCGGTAGGCGCCTTCGACCGCGGCCCGCCCAGCCCCGCACTGGTGAAGGGCGGACCGGCCACAGCCGCACCCTAGCGGATCACAGCCACATCTCGACGAGGACCTTGCCCGAGAGATCAGAGTTCTTCGCCGTGACGAAGGCCGCCACGGGATCGTCAGCGGACATCGTATGGGTAATCACCGCATCGGCGATCTCCGGGCGCTCAGCCAACAGCTGGACGGCGTCGTCGATCTCATTGTTGAAACGGAAGCTGCCGCGAATCTCGATCTCCTTGGAGATAACCGGTGCGATGGTCAGTGGCTGCGGGCCGCCCGCGAGCATTCCGACCTGCACATGCAGACCGGCCGGCCGCACCGCCTCGAAGGCGTTGGAGACCGCCGGAGGCACCCCCGTACATTCGAGGACAACATCGAAGTAGTTGGCCGGAAGCCCGTCACGATCCGAACGCAGGGTGCGCGTGACTCCGAGTTGCGACGCCCGTGAAAGCGGTCCGTCCAGCACGTCGGCGGCAACCACCTCCGCGGCGCCCTTGCTGAGGGCACCGGCAGCGGTGAGCAATCCGATGGGTCCGGAGCCAGAGACGAGAACCTTCTTGCCCTCCAGGTCGCCGGCAATATTGATTCCATGCAAGCCCACGCCCAGCGGCTCGGAGAGCGCGGCGACGCGCAGGTCCATTCCTTCGGGCAGCACACGGATCATGTCAGAGCGGACCACCAGGTACTCAGCCATACCGCCTTGCGTGTGCGGATGAGTTGAGGCGGAGCCGAGATAGCTACCGCCGGGGAAAACGCTGGGGCGATCCTCGGCGCCCGGCACCGGCGTTCCGAAGGTGGCCGGATGAACCGTAACAGGGGTGCCCGGTGCCAGCTTGCCTGAGGGATCGAGGTCTACGGTTGCGGAAAGCTCGTGGCCGGGGGTCAGGGGCTCGGTAATCGTGTAGGCACCCACCGCGCCATCGAAGTAGTAGTGCAGGTCGGATCCGCAAACGCCCACATAGGCGACGCGAAGTCGAACCTGACCCTCGCCGGGCTCCGGCAGTGGCACCTCCTCAATGTGCAGATCTTCTTTGCCGTGAATATAAACGGCACGCATGGCAACCTCTTTCTCTTGTGATTGTTCTTCTATGAATATGTATGACGGGATGAATCGCGCGACGCCGCGGGATTCATTGTGATGTGTGGCAAGCCGCTGCAACTGTGACGGTTGCGGTACCGATTGCGACTATGCGGGTTGCGGTACGCGGGTTGCGACTACGCCGGTTGCGGTAGGCCGCTGCGGTTGTGACGGTCTCCTTTGATCACCGGCATCTGACTCCGCCTCTCGCTCCGGTGGCAGGACTCTTGGATAAGGCCCCGCTCGGACGCCAATGCCTGACCTGGCTGCTCTCGCTGTTGTTGCCGGGCGCTCGCGGTGAGATACCGCCGGGCGAATTCCTGCCGTTGGCCCTCTTGCCGCCGGTGCTTCCACTACCCGAAAGCCGCCGCAGGCTCGACAATCGTGGCCGCGGGTCGGGCAAGCACCGTAGCGATTGCCCGACCCGGAGCGCTGAGAGCAATCAGAATAGACCGCCGACAACGAAGATGATCAGCGCCAGAGCGAACACCATCACCGACTCGAGCGCCTGTTGGACTGTCCAGGTGCGTAGCGTGGTAGCGGTGTCCATGCCGAGCAGGCGGCCAACTAGCCAGAATCCGGAGTCGTTGACGTGGGATGCAAACACGGATCCAGCCGCGCAAGCCAGGGTGATTGCCACAACCTGAAGTGCGGTGAAGTCACCGGCAAGCACTGCGGGTGACATAAGCCCGGCGGCGGTCGTCAGGGCCACTGTTGCGGAACCCTGCGCGAGGCGGAGAGCGACAGCAATTAGGTAGACCGCCACAATCACCGGCATGCCGATATTACCGAGCGCATCCTTCAACGCGTCACCGATGCCGGACTGGCGTAGCACTCCTCCGAACATGCCACCGGCACCGGTAATGAAGACGACCGAGGCGATGGGACCGAGCGAAGAATCGAGAAGCTTCTCCAGCGCGGAGCCGCCTTCGTGGTTCCGCAGGCCGAGTACAAGGATGGCAACGATCACCGCGATAAGCAGCGCGATGCCAGACTGTCCAAGGAGTGTACACACCTTGGCCCATGTGGGCAGGGAGACCTGGGAGAGTTCGGGTTCCGGATCGTACTTTCCGAATACATCCGCCTTCGTCATGAAATCGACGCCCGTGTTCAGAAGAATCAGGAACATGGGCAGTAGCAGTACAGCGATAACGGTTCCCGTCGTTGGCGGATTCGCCACCGTACGAGTCTCGCCACCGAAAATTGTGTTCGAGATGTCGATATTGGGGAAACGTCGCGCGCAGTAGCGGCCCCAAAGAACGCCGGTTACGTAGAAGGTCGGGACGGCGACCACGATGCCGGCAATAATAAGGACGCCCAGGTTGGTGCCGAAGAAGCTCGAAGCCGCAACAGGCCCCGGATGCGGTGGCACGAACACGTGCATAACCGAGAAGGCGACAGCGGTGGGGATGGCGTAGAGCAGGATGGGACCACCAAGGCGCTTGGCAACCGCGAAGACGATCGGCAGCATCACGACGAGGCCGGCGTCGAAGAACATCGGGAAACCGAGAAGCAACGAGGCGATACCGAGTGCAAACGGTGCGTTTCTCTCGCCGAAGGTCCGAATCATAGAGTCGGCGAGTGCCTGCGCACCGCCAGAGTTTTCTACAAGTTTGCCAAGCATGGCGCCCAGCCCGACTAATATGCCAACGCTTCCCAGTGTTGAATAGAAGCCGCTGGTGACCACGTTATACACCTGGTCGATCGGGATATTGGTCGCAAGTGCTGTAAGCACAGATACGATGACGAGCGTGAGGAATGCATGCAATTTGCAGACGATGATGAGCAGCAGGATCAGAACAATCGCTGCGGCCGCGATCCCTAGCAAGGGACCGGTGCCCATCGTTTGGGTCCAATCTTCCATGGAGGTCTCCATTGACGTTACAAGCAGGACCGGGATCCCGATAAGCGGGATGTGTGTGCCCCGATCACCGCTCTGTGGCGGACAAATGACGTACGCCGTACATGCGGGGCGTGTAACCCTTCTGCCACGGCACCTGCCATCTTAGTACGGCTGGTACACTCGAGTATACAAACGACGAGCACGTAGTCGTCGGGGCCATATACCCACGCTTGTCATTGGCACCCGTAGCGATGTCCCGGTTTGAACGGCTTGTGCCGACGTAGAGTAGAGGAGCCGCTATCACGCCTGTGACCGGCGGCGTCCGCGGTGAACGAGGGAGTAACCGCGCGGAAAACTAGCATAAGGAAGGTAGTGGAATGCAACGTCTGCATCGAGACGACCTGCAGCGTGACGACGCGTTGGGTCGGCGCCTGATTGGAGCGAGTGCTCCTGATAAGACGGGTATCGTCCATATTGGCCTGGGGAACTTCCATCGCGCCCACGCGGCTGTCGCCACGGCAGAGGCACTGGCGGCAGAACCTGGAGACTGGGGTGTGGTCGGTGTGGCGATGCATAGCCACGGCGTCGTCGACCCGATGCGGGAGCAGGGTGGGGCGTACTCTGTTCTACAACTGACACCGCGCGGCGAAGACGTGGGAATTGTGGACGTGCACCGAGCCTTCTACGTTGCTGCCGACGAACCCGAGGCCGTCGTCGCGCAAATCGCCGCTCCCGAGCACAAGATCGTGACACTGACGGTTTCCGAGCAGGGATACCACAAGGATGAGATGACCGGTGGGCTTGATACCGCCCACCCGGATGTGGCCGCAGATATTGCGGGCAGCGGCCCCAGCACGCCGGTCGGCCTATTGGCGCGTGGACTGCAGAAACGTTTCGCCGACGGCGGCGCACCGCTAACGATTCTGTGCTGCGACAATATGCAGGCCGGCGGGGCGCTTGTGCATCGCCTGGTCACTGAGTTCTTGCAGGCTGTGGATGCGGAGCCGGCGGTGTTGGAGTGGATGGCGCACTCCGTCACCTTCCCCAACTCGATGGTGGATCGTATCGTTCCGGGAACGACGGATAAGACGCGTGCGGACGTTGAGCGTATTGCCGGTTATCACGACGACGTCCCGGTCCCTACCGAAGAGTTCACCATGTGGGTGATTGAGGATAACTTCGCGGCGGGCAGGCCCGCGTGGGAGAAGGCGCGCGGAGTCATCTTCTCCACCGAGGTGGAGAAGTACGAGTTGGTCAAACTGCGCATTCTCAATGCCTGTCACTCCCTGATCTCCTATCTCGGCGTGCTCGATGGGCGGGGCACTGTTCCGGATGCGCGCACCCAGCAGTTCATTGAGGATTGTGTGCGCAATCTGATCGGCGACGAGATGCTTCCCTCGATTGACCTGCCGGAGGGATTTGATCCCGAGAATTACGTGGCGCAGCTCTTCGATCGCTGGACGAACTTCGCGCTGGGAGACAGGACGGCGCGGATTTGTTCCCATGGAATCGTGCGGCTCAATCAGCGAGTGATCATCCCTGGTACTCGACTGTTGGCACAGGGGATAATGCCGCAGCAAATCGCGTTGCTCTTCGCCTCCTGGCTGTGCTGCACCTGTCCGCCGCCCGGCTTCGCGCCGGATGCGCTTGTGGAAGAGATCGTTGAGCCGCGGCAGCCCGAACTGCGTGCGGTCTCCGAGGCTGCGCTCGCCGCGGCCGGGCCGGACGCCGATCCGGTAGCGGTCCACGTCGACGCGCTTCTTCATGGGGGATTCTTCGCCAGCGAGCTGACCGACTACGACGTCTTCAATCAGCGTGTGACGGAGCTGGTGCAACTGATCGTGAGTAGTGGAGTACGTGCAGCTGCGCAGGACGCCCTGAGTAAGAGGTTGTCAAGCATCTAAGCGTGTGGTCCCGCCGGGCATAGCAGAGGTCGTGCCCGGCGGGATGTCTCGCGTGAATTAGCCACCGCAGCTTCGCTGGATCGTACCCGGCGGTGCGGTGAAGATGAATGATTGCCGCATCCCGATTGTGGCGCCTGCAATGTGGAGCATTGAGTTCATCGGGATCTACATTCGGTCTGCGAAAAGTGTGAGGCGGATGGAGTAGAGGCTCGCGTTGTAGAGGTGGTCGCCGTACTCAACCACACGCCCGGCGGCGTCGTAAGTGGTGCGTTGCATGGTCAATAGCGGTGCGTTCACTGGGACGCCAAGTTGTTCCGCGTCATCAGGTGTGGCATTACGTGCGCCCACCGTCTGGTGGGCAGTCATCATGGAGACGCCCGATTCCTTCATAGCAGCGTAAAGACCCTGCTTCGAAAGAGACTTTAGGGAGGGGCTGAGATCTAGAGGCACCAGATTCGTCATGATGGCCAACGGTCCGGTTTCGATGGAGCGGATGCGGCGCATGCGGACGATTTCCGTATCACGAGCGCATTCCAGGACCGCCATCTCCGCCTCGTCGGCGAGCACTACCTCATACAAAAGGACTTTTGTACTGGGAGTGAAGCCGGCATGTTCCAGTTCGTCATTGAAGGACGTGAGGCCGAGCGGACGGTGAATCCGAGTGGGCGCAACGCGCGTGCCAGACCCGCGCTTACGGCGGACCAGGCCTTGGCTGACAAGCTGCTGCAGTGCGTGCCGTGCGGTCGGACGGGATACTTCCAGCCGTTGCGCCATAGATACTTCATCTTCGATTAAGCTTCCCTCCGGGATCTCGCCGTTCAAGATGAGGCGCCCGATCGGAGCAGCAATTTGCTGGTATAGGGGAACCGATGAGTCTCTATTCAGTTCAATGGCAGGAACGAAAGCATTCTCGGCGGCTTTCGTCGAGCCATCAGTTGGTTGGTTCATGTGCGTGCCTCTGGACCTAATATAACAGGGTATACCATGCATTCTAGCGTGAAGCTCTTAAACGCAGTTTGCCCCATTGCAAGGCTCTCAAGCAAAATGTGGAAAGCTATTAAGTGGGCGCGAGCGCCAGAAAGCGTGCTGACCTGGGCGTTTACAGTGGCGAGGGCCGAAGGAATTGTCCGGGAAGTGGGTCGTCGGCGTCGAACATCCCGGAGTGTCGTGCAGGGTTCAAGGCTAATGGAAGCTCGTACCGCTGTCGATTGCCGGAATGAATACCGGGCACCCGAACGGGTCGCAAGCCGGTTATGCTGTCGGGAACGGACGTAAGCGGGAGTCATCTGACCCGGCCTCCTTCGCCAGGGCTTTCACACCCGCCTCAAGTGTTTCGATGATCTTGTCGACGTCGTACACGCATCCGCGCCACATGCCCCCGGAGACATCCTGCAGGGCCGCCCACAGCCGGGTGTCATCGGGGAGATCGGGATCGGGCCGCAGGCTGGCGGGAGTGCTCCGGGCAGCCAACTCGGCTGCTCCTTGCTGCGGAGTCAACGGTTTCTCCGCGGTTCCGATAAAGTTCAGGAAGCCATCGAGTTTTCGGGTATCGACGACGATCTCCACGACGTCGCCGTTGCGCAGTTTCCCAATCGGCCCTCCGGCCAGTGCCTCCGGCCCAACATGGCCGAAACACGCCCCGGTCGAGACTCCGGAGAAGCGCGCATCGGTAATGAGGGAGACGTGCTTGCCAAAGGGCAGTTTCTTCAGGGCGGAGGTCACCTGATAGGTCTCCTCCATGCCTGTGCCACGTGGCCCGGCACCGAGGACCACCATAATGTCTCCGGCAACGCTATCGCCCGCCTTTATGGCGGCGATAGCCGCCTTCTCCGAGGTGAAGACCTTGACGGGAGCGGTATGCCGGAATACGCCGTCGTTGTCAATCACACTCGGATCAATGGCCGTGGACTTCACGACGGAGCCTTCCGGCGCGATATTGCCGAGAGGGAAGGTGACGGTGGAGGTCATTCCGCGGGCAGCCGCATCATCCGGGGTCATGATGACCTCGTCGGGTTCCACGCCGTCGACCTCGCGTAGACGCTGGCGAATGCGGGCGCGCCGCTCACTGTTTTCCCACCAGTCGAGGTTCTCGCCGAGGGTCTGTCCGGTTGCCGTGAGAACGTCTTCGTGCAGTAGGCCCAAACGCCGCAGGTGTAGCATGACTTCGGGAACGCCACCGGCCAGGAAGACGGAAGCGGTCGGATACATCACCGGGCCGATGGGTAGCACGGAGACCAGACGTGGCACCCGCCGGTTGATGCGCGCCCAGTCGGCGACGGAGGGGACTCGGCATCCGGCGTGGTAGGCAATGGCGGCCAGATGGAGTAGGAGGTTGGTGGATCCACCGAAGGCGGCGTGCAGCACCATGGCGTTCTCGACGGCGTCGTCGGTGACGATGTCCTTGGTGGTGATTCCGGCATCCTTGAGTTTGAGCAGTGCCCGTGCCGAGGTGCGGGCCAGGTCAATCCAGATTGCCTCGCCGGAAGGGGCGAGGGCGGAATGCGTGATCGCCAACCCGAGCGCCTCACCAACGACTTGCGAGGTGCCGGCGGTCCCGAGGAACTGACAGCCGCCGCCCGCGGAGGCGCAGGCACGACACCCCAGGGTGACGGCATCCTCAAAGCTCATCTCACCACCGGCATAGCGCACTCCGATGGTCTGGATCGTTCCGGCGTCTTCACCGTGGGAAGGCATCAATGTGGATCCGCCAGGGACCAGTACGGTTGGCAGATCACGCTGCGACACCAATGCCATCATGAGGGCGGGGAGGCCCTTGTCGCAGGCGGCGAGTCCGAGTACGCCCTTGCGGTCCGGCAGGGAGCGGATAAGGCGCCGGAAGACCGTTGCGGCATCGTTGCGGTATGCCAGGGAATCGAACATGCCTGTTGTGCCTTGGGTGCGGCCGTCACACGGGTCGGACACGTAGGCTGCGTAGGGCAGAGCGTTGCCCGCGGCTAACTCCTGCGCCGCAGCCTCCAGCTGGAGACCGAGCTCGTAATGGCCGGTGTGCAGCCCGAGGGCGGTCGGATGGCCGTCGCGCTCGCGAATCCCGGCAAGCGTGCTGATCATCATGATGGCGTCGTTGCCGAGCTCGGCCGGATTCCATCCCATTCCCGCATTGAGCGTCATTCCGAAGATATTGCCGCTGGGAAGTGTGCGTAACTGGTCCGGGGTCAGGGGCAGGCGGCCTGCCGGGCCGTCACGATGGGTGTGCGCCCGGTAAATTGCCGGGTCGTCTTCTGTGTAAATGTCTAGCATGACGGCGTCCTTGTCGAAGGGTTGATGTTCTTCTGGGTTCGTGGATACGCGAGAGGTTGATACCGCCGAGGTTGAGCGGCAGCGGGTCGAGCTCTGGGTTCGTGGATACACGAGAGGCTGAGTACCGCCACACGCATCGTTCCGCTACATGGTGTTGTCGGTGAGTCCGGCAGCGGCAATAAGGGTATCGGCACGCTTCAGAATCGCATCGGCGGCCTGTTTCTGTGCGTCGCTCAGTGGCGCGCACGAGGTGCGGCATGTACCCGATACCGGTAGACCACGCCGTGCGATGGCGTATTTGAGTACAGGCGTGAAATTAGGTGTGATGTTATACAGGGGCGCGAGGGTGTCGATGATATGTTGCAGGCGTGCGCTTACCGCCCAGTTCTGCTCGCGGCACGCCTTCACCCAGGCAGCACATACCTCCGGGTAGATATTGGAGAGGCCGGCGATACAACCACTTCCCCCTGCCAGGGCGTTATGTGCGAAGTTCTCATCCAGCCCGGAGTAGATCCGGAACTCCGGGCGATCCGGCAGAATTGTGTCGATCAGCTCGCGCGTATGCGACATATCGGGCAGGGTATCCTTGATTCCCACAATGAATGGGTGATCTGCCGCGAGCCGCTGCACCAGCGCAGTGCTCAACGGGTTCCCGGTACAGCCGGGGAAGTTGTACAGGTAGATTCTTCCAACCACTTCCTTGGCAATCGTGGCGTAGTGGTGATAGAGGTCCGCCTCGGAGAGTTGGAAATAGTAGGGTGCGATGATGACGACGCCGTCGGCGCCCGCATGCAGCGCATAATGGGACATTTCAATCGTCTCGGCCACCGAGTTGCCCCCGGTTCCCACCAACAGGTGGGTTCTACCCGCGATATGCGTGGTTGCCAGGTCAATGAGGTGGAGCTGTTCCTCGCGTGGGATGGCGTAGAACTCGCCAATACTGCCGAGCAGAAGAAGGCCATCGATTCCGCCATCGATGAGGAAGTCATAGACGGCGCGGTTGGCCGCCTCGTCTATGGCGCCGTCGTCGGTGAAGGCGGTGATCACCGGTGTGATGTATTCAAGTGTGGTTCGCATGCTCGTTCCTTTGCCGGTTTGTGGCTACGCCATTGTCGCGATGTGGGGCACGAAGCAGATGTTGGAGCTGCCCGCCCTCTAACATTGTCACAATTCGGGTCCAGTGGTGCTGTACTTGCGCGAAATGTGAGGCCGGATGGTTCCGCCTCTTTTCGGTGGAGAGCGGAGGGGACCGGTACGCGGAGGGGTCCGGTACGCGGAGGGGCCTGGCGCCGGAACCGCCCGCGTCCAGTTGACTGGGGCGCGGGCGGTGGGGCCGCTGTTGCGGCTCGCTTCACAGCCGCTCAGCTCTGCTTTTCCTCCGAGCGATCTCCGCTCCACAGCGTGTGGAAAACGCCTTCCTTATCAACACGCTGATAGGTGTGTGCACCGAAGTAATCCCGCTGCCCTTGGATGAGGTTGGCGGGTAGCCGGTCCGCGCGCACGCCGTCGTAGTAAGCCAGTGATGACGCGAAGACCGGGATGGGCACACCGGTGCGGGCTGCATAGGAAACAACTCGCCGCCAGGAAGGAACGGCTTTGCCGATTTCCGCAGCGAAGTAGCTGTCGGCCAGCAGCAGGGGGAGCTGCGGGTCGCGCTCGTAGGCGTCGGTGATCCTGCCCAGGAATACCGCACGGATAATGCAGCCACCGCGCCAGATACGCGCCATGGCACCCAGGTCAACGTTCCATTCGTATTCGTCGGATGCCTTCCGAATGAGTTCGAAGCCCTGCGAGTAGGCGACCATCTTCGAGGCGTACAAGGCCTGCCGGATATCTTCGATAAAGGCCTCCCTATCCTCGACGGGCACCGTCTCGACGCCGGCGGTCAGGCTACGCCCGGCCTCGCGCTGCGCGACGGAACTGGAGAGGCCACGCGCAAAGGTGGCCTCGGCGATTCCGGTGACCGGTACACCCATCTCGGCACCGTTCTGCACGGTCCATGTGCCGGTGCCCTTCTGCCCTGCGCGGTCGAGGATGATATCGACGAAGGGTTTGCCGGTAGCGGCGTCGGTATGCGCCAGTACCTCCGCGGTGATCTCAATCAGGTACGATCCGAGCTCGGTCTCATTCCACTTGCGGAAAACATCGCCGATTTCCGGCGCGGACATGCCCAATGCAGTCGACATGATGTAGTACGCCTCGGCGATAACCTGCATATCTGCATACTCAATGCCGTTGTGCACCATCTTGACGAAGTGCCCGGCGCCATCTGGCCCCACGTGCGTACAGCACGGTTCGCCATCGACATGGGCGGAGATCTTCTCGAACATCGGGCCCAGACGTTCGTAGGATTCGGCCGTTCCACCGGGCATGATTGATGGGCCGTTCAGGGCACCTTCCTCACCGCCGGAAACTCCCGAACCGACGTAGTGCAGTCCGCGTGCTCGGATATCGGCTTCGCGGCGGCGGGTGTCGTGATAGTTGGCGTTACCGCAGTCGACAATGATATCGCCCGGCTCCATCAAGTCGGCCAACTGGTCGATAACGGCATCGGTGGGCGCCCCCGCCTTCACCATGATGATGGCGACGCGTGGCCGCGACAGTGCCGCCACGAAATCGCTGAGAGACTCGGCCGGATAGAACACGCCTTCGTCGCCATGCTCGGCCATAACCTTCTCGGTTCTAGCCGCCGAACGATTATGAATCGCAACCTTGTAGCCGTTGCGAGCTAGATTACGCGCCAGATTCGATCCCATGACGGCCATGCCGGTGACGCCGATATCGGCGATTCCTTGCGGCGGGGTAGGGATGGACATACTCACTCCTTAGGTGTTGCGGCGACAGCGTCACCTGTTTATTTCAGCTTTATATCAGCAGTACGGCCGGGCGCGGGCCTGGCCTCGGTCGATAAGGCGACAGCGTCACCTGTTTATTTCAGCAGTACAGCGGCAATTGCCGCCGCGTGATTGATTCGGCGGCCCTGCCACAAACGCTGCCGCACCGGTGTGGTTGAAGGGATGGAAGGTGACCACACCGGCACGGCGGCTCCCACTCAGGTCTTATCCGAGAGCGGCGGCGACGACGGCCTTCGCCTCGTCCTGCACCTGCGCGAGGTGCTCCTCTCCCTTAAAGGACTCTGCGTAAATCTTATACACATCTTCGGTACCTGATGGGCGGGCTGCGAACCAGGCATTCTCCGTGCAGACCTTGAGCCCACCGATCGGGGCATCGTTTCCGGGGGCGCGAACCAGCTTCGCGGTGATGGGTTCACCGGCGAGGGTGCTAGCGGAGACATCCTCCGGCGCGAGCGCGCCCAGCTTGGCCTTCTCCTCCTTGGTGGCGGGGGCATCGATTCGCGCATAGGAACTGGCTCCGTAACGCGCCACCTGATCCTCATGCAGTTGTGACGGCGACTTCCCGGTGACCGCCATGATCTCCGAAGCAAGAAGATCCATGATCAAGCCGTCTTTGTCGGTCGTCCACACCGTGCCGTTGTTGCGCAGGAATGAGCCGCCAGCGCTTTCCTCCCCACCGAAACCGATGGTGCCACCGAGCAGGCCGGGAACGAACCACTTGAAGCCTACGGGAACCTCGACAAGTTGCCGTCCCATACCGGCCACGACCCGATCGATCAACGAGGAGGACACGAGTGTCTTTCCAACCCCTGCCTGGGCATTCCAGCCGGGGCGATGCGAGAACAGGTACTCGATGGCAACTGCGAGGTAGTGGTTCGGATTCATCAGTCCGCCGTCGGCAGTGACAATACCGTGCCGATCGGAATCGGCGTCGTTACCGGTGGCGATGTCGAAGGGAGTGGAACCGTCCGCACCCGGCGCCATGCGTTGGCGCAGGGATGCCATGGCATTGGGCGAGGAGCAGTCCATGCGGATCTTCCCGTCCCAGTCCAGGGTCATAAACGCCCAACGGGGATCGACCTGCTCGTTGACCACTGTCAGATCCAAGCCGTAGCGTTCGCCAATGGCTCCCCAGTATTCGACCGAGGCTCCGCCCATCGGGTCGGCGCCAATGCGCACCCCGGAGTTACGTATCGCCTGGAAGTCGATCATGGTGGAAAGCGACTCGACATAGGCGGAGAGGAAGTCATGCCCTCTCACCCGATCACTTTTTGCAGCCTGCTCATAGGGGATCCGCTTGACGGACTTCCAGCCCTCACGCAGGATTTCGTTGGCGCGGGCGGCAATCACCTTGGTGGCATCGGTATCCGCCGGGCCACCGTTGGGCGGGTTGTACTTGAAGCCGCCGTCGCGTGGCGGGTTGTGTGACGGAGTGATGACGATGCCATCGGCCAGGCCGGGCCCGGTGGTGCGCACCCCGGCGTCCGTCCCGGCACCATTTGCCGTCAGGATGGCCAGTGATACGGCCGGGGTGGGTGTCCATGAGCCGCGGGCATCAAGCCGAACGTCTACATCGTTAGCGACGAGGACTTCGACGGCGGTGCGTTCGGCAGGCTCGGACAGCGCGTGGGTATCACGGCCAATGTACAGCGGGCCGTCAAATCCCTGGGAACGCCGGTAGTCGACGATGGCCTGGGTGGTGGCCGCGATATGCGCCTCGTTGAAAGCGCCATCGAGGCTTGAACCGCGGTGACCCGAAGTTCCGAATACCACGGCCTGCGCCGGGTTCGCGGGATCGGGCTCAATGTTGTAGTAGGCGGAGAGGAGCTCGTCAACATCGATGAGGTCCTCGGGTAGGGCGGGAGTTCCAGCACGTTCGTTCATAGTTCTGATTCTTGCACGTTCCGGGTGGCGGTGGGAGCCCAGATCGTGAATTGCTCGGAATTCTCACCTCCGGCATGCCGTATTGCATGCGTTGATGGGCCCGATTACTGCCGTCGGCCCGCAACTGCCGTCCAACTCATCACCGCTGAAGAAGCGGACGGACCCGATCGCTGCCGTCAGCCCACGACCTTCAGCCCACAACGCGTTCCGCAATCCGGAAGCCCTCGCTCGAATAAGTGATCTCCCATTGGCCGCCGAAGTTCTCCGCCGCCCAGCGGGTTAGCTGGTCCGGGGCGAACGGCATGACCATGCTTTGCGGGCTTGCGGCGACGACGTCGATCGCCTTGCTCCTGGCCGCCCCGCCATTCTGGCTGGAGCTGGCAGCGTTGCTGCCGGTGTCTGCGGCGTCGTCGGAATAAAGCCCGGCCGTCGAGTTGCCGGAGTTGACCGTACCTTCCCAATACACGGTGTTACCGGGCACTAAGTAGGCCATGAGCCAAATATCCGTGCACACGTTGTGCCCGGTGCCCACGGTGTCCACGAGGCCCCATGCGGCGTCGCGTGACGTTTGACTGGAGTAGCCCCCGATGCTCTCCCCTCGCAGCATTGTCCCAATGGCGCCGTTGAATGTCATCGTTGCGCTAGTGACAAGTGCGAGGCAGGTACCCACGGCGGCGGCCTTCTTCTTCCAGTGGGAGCGGAGCCGCTCGCTGGCGCGTAACCGCTCTATTCCGTCGATGAGCGCGATGGCGGCAATCGGCATCAAAATGGCGGAGTAGTGCCAGCCCCACCCCCAGTAGTGCGTCACGTTTCCCGCGAAGCGCCAGAGCAGGGTAGGGAGCATCAGCCACATGTAGGGGCTGCGCAGGCCGACCACGCCGCCTGCCAGCACCAGCAGGATGACGGTGACCTCCTTCTGCCCGGGACCGAAGAAGTTCGTGAGCCAGCCAAGAATCCCGGGGATGTCCGTCTGTGTTTCGCTTAGATTCCCGGTGTAGTTCCACGTGCCGTACACGTTGAACAGGGGCAGGATGATGAAGGTGGATACAACGAACCAGAAGAATCCCCACAGGATGCACAGCAGTCCGGTTGTGGCTTCGCGTGTGTGGAGAGCGCGGCGGAAGGAAGCGTAGGTCCGTGCCGGGAATGGGCGCGTGGATTCGTTGGCTGCTGCCGACCCCTTCCACGCTGCACTGTCCACCGCCGTCATCCCGTTGGACACCGTTCCGTTCGACGGCGTTCCGCTTGACGTCGACCCGTGAGCGGCAACAGAAGTGACGGCGGGGAGGGAATCAACGGCATCGGGTTGCGACTGGGCGCCAAGTGGATCCGCTCGATCCTCTTGGGCAGTGCCAGCCACGGCGGGCGCGGACTCCCGCCCCCATTGCATCCAGATGAGCACGGCTCCGAAAGCCACCATGGTCAGCCCGAGGTCTTCTTTGACGAACACAATCGCCGCGAGCTCGATAAGCGCTAGTCGGTGCCGTCCCTCCAGCCAGTGCGAGAGGCCGAAGGCCAGGAAGACCACGGCGAAGCAGTACTCATGGAACTGCACGGACAGTGCGGAGGCGAGTCCCCAGGAGAAGAGATAAGCAATGCCGACGAGCGTTCCCCACAGCCTTCCAAGCCGCACCCGCGCCACCCGAGTAATGGGTTCTGCGGAGAGGGCGAACAGAAGTGCCTGCAACACCAGTAGCGACAGCCCGATCGGCCACATCTTGAATACGATGCCCGTCACCAGAAGGACGGGATGGAAATGATCTCCCCACAGATTGAAGCCCGGCTCTTTGATATCGACGATAGGTGTTTCCAGGTTGGCATAGCGCTGGGCGAGTTGGGTGAAAATACCCTGGTCCCAGGACGAAGAGGAAAACGCGTTCCACTGCTGGATGGCGTAGGCGGTGAAGAGTACGGCACCGACGGCGGTCACGATCCATGCCACAGCGTCGAAACGTGGAAACCTCGCTGCGAAGCGGCGTGATGTACCTGCTTCGGAGGTTACGGACTCATCGGAGGTGACAGGCCCATCTGGGGTCACGAGTGTGCCCTCCGACGCCATTAGACCACATCCTTTTTCGTCAGTCGCCGGAGTGCGAGCCAGCCGACCGGAACTGGACCCCAGAAGGTGAGGAGGCGGTAGAGAACCGCCGTGGAGAGAGCCACCGAGTAGGGGACGCCGGCCAGTGTCAGACCGCCGGTAAGCGCGGCCTCAACCGGACCGATACCGCCGGGGGAGGGCACAACCGAGCCGATGGAGTTGGAGACGAGATAGGTGACGGCGAGGGTCACAATCGACAGGGTTTCGTTGAAGGCTGCGAGGCAGGCGCCGAATGCCGCCACATATCCAACCGTCTGCACCACACATCCGAAGAAGCCGTAGAAGATACGCCGGGGGTGGGTGGCAAGCCAGACGAGCCGTGGCCACACCTTGTCGATCGTTGGACGGATGCGTTGTATCAGCCAGCGGCGCAAGGGCGCGATCAGCCAAATTGCCGCGACAACCGCGACGACGATTCCCACGACCAGCAGTATTGTGCCGGAGGGAATGGAGAGGCTGCCGACCTGGTCGGTGAGTAGGCCCAGGAGTATGAGCAGCAGAATTGTGGTGACGAACTGGGCCACTTGCACCAGGGAAACCGTGGCCACGGCGATGGCGATAGGCACCTTCTGCCGCTGCAGGAAGCGGAGGTTCAACGTGGCGTGGCCGATACCGGCCGGTGCCACCAGAGAAACCACCGATGCCGCCAGTTGCACCATGGTGGTGCGCCCCAGGGTGAGCCGTTCCGCCGTGAAGGCCTTGAGAGTAATGCCGGCGCCGAGGTAGGTTAGCCCGCTGGCGATAATGCCGAGCAGAATCCACAGGGGCTGCGCCTGGACTAGCGTCTTCTTCAAATCCTCGAAGTTGATGGATCCAAGCAGGATGAATACGGCGATAAGACCGACGGAGACTGTGATGACGGTTTTGGCGGAGAATCGCCGTAGCTGCATGGGCTGGGTTTCTGCGGCTGCGGGGATCGCCACCGTCATGGCATCGCGAAGTCGCTGCAACTCGCGCTTGTCGGTTAGCGCCGCGCGGGTTTCGCCCGGCAGGATTGCCGCCTGCAGGATTGGTGCGAGGGAGACGATCTGATCGACCGGCAGGCATCGCTTTGCCGAAGCGATGGCTCGATCGAAGCCAACCGTTGTAGCCAACATGGCCATCGCCTGCGCCATGTCAATGCGACGGGTGATTTCCGAGGCGGCGAGTGAGCCATTCTCCCAATGAAGGATTTCGGCATGGCCGTCGCATAGGGCGACGACGCCGGCCCGAATGTCGCCATGTGAGAGCCCGCGGCGATGGGCGCGCTGCAGGAGGTCCCACACTTCATCAAGTGCGCCGTCGGGGATGGCATCGGCATCGAGTGCGGAGAATGCGGTGGCACCATCCAGTTCAAAAGCAACGGCCATGGATGTGTCGGAACCCGCTACCCGCACCGGGCGCTGCGGGCAGACTCCCATGTTCGCGGCGGTGAGTTCCATCAGGATGACGCGGTCGGTTGAGGCCTCGATGGTGCGCTCCGAGCGGCGGGTGGAGGTGGTCAGGACGATCCGGTTCCACATTGTTGCCAACAGGCCGACGATTTGCTGATCGGCGTCGAGGAGCGCGAGGTGATAATGCTTGCCGCGAGTATCGGTAACAACGTAGTTGCGCGAGGCTTCTTCTCCGATAGGGGGGTGGTGCGCATTTGTGGTGACCGCTTGCAAATGCAAGGCGTCGAGGTCTTCAGCAGCGGTGAACGACGGCGAGGCGGCTTCCTCGCTTGTCGCCGCCAGTAAGGAGCCGTCAAGTGGGGCGGTATCAGTCGCAGGCTCCTCGCTCGTCGCAAGGTCTACATCTTCGGCGCGGTCGCTATCCTGTAGCAGGACGCGAATCTGTTCGATTCCGAAGCGGTCAACATATCCGATTGGTTCGGCCGTTTCGGCACGCCAGGCGCTCAGCTCGGCGTCGTCGGGCAGACCGTCGATTCGCACGATTTGCACGGCATCAATACCGGTACGTCGCACGAGGTTGACAAGGTCGAGACCGACGACGCGATCGGGGTCGTCACCGGCGATGTAGCGAGCCAGGCAGCCGCAGAGCATGCCGAGCAGAACCGTGATAAGGGCGCCGGGCAGGGTCTGGGTTCCCTGCAACACCGACATGATGAGCACGATAATGAGCAGCCACCAGCCCCAGGAAATAATCTTGGTGCGCTTGCGGGAGCCATTGACCGTAAGAATGGCCGAGATGGCCGCCACGTAGGGCAGCAAGAAGATGATGGTCTGCTCGGTGATTGAATCCGAGAGCTGGCCGGTGATGGGGGAGAGAGGGAAATAGCGTTGGAATAACCAGAGCAGGCCGTATGCCAGCACCGTGGCAGATACGAGTGCCACGGCCGACGTGACCAGCGAGCGCCAGCGCCGTCTCCACGCCAAGTCCACTGCCACGGTGAGTGGAAGAAAGAAACTGAGGAGTCCCTCCAGCACGTTGATGGGCATGAAGAGGATGGTCTGCAGTATGCCGCTGGTGGCGGTGCGGACGTCCCGTGTTACCGCCAAGGTGGTGGAGGCGCCGTATACGGCCAGCAGCATGACCAGCCCGATTCCGATCAAATACAGCACCACTGATACGAGGTCACGCGGCCGACGAACCCAGTGGGTAACCTCGTCAACGAGGACGACGCTGCGGCGCGGCGGGGTGGCCACGTCGGAGATCGTCACGTCGTTATTCATAGTGGTTAGTCTACGGGGTGCCCGAGCGGCGGGGCGACAGCTGTTATTACGCGCGGCGCAAACACGGCGCGGGTCGCTGGACAGCTGAGGCCTGTTATGCGCGGCGCAAACGCAGCGAGTTCAGTACCACAATGACGGAGGAGGACGCCATGGCCGCCGCGGCAATGCCGGGCAGGATGATTCCCAACACGGCCAGTGGAATGGCGATCACGTTGTACCCGAAGGCCCAGCACAGGTTCTCCTTGATAATCCGAAGAGTGCGTGAGGATACTCGCAGTGCCGCAGGAATGGTACGAATATCCGAGTTGACAATGGTGATGTCGGATGCCGCCTTCGCCACGTCGGTACCTGATCCCATGGCGATTGACAGATCGGCACCAGCGAGAGCTGCGGCGTCATTGACGCCGTCGCCCACCATGGCAACGCGATGCCCTTCCGCCTGCAATGCACTGACCACGGCGAGTTTACCGTCGGGCAACACGCCCGCCCGCACCTGCTGGATTCCGGCGCGGGCGGCAATGGTCCGTGCGGTTGCCTCGTTGTCGCCGGTAACCAGCATGGGTTCGAGATGCTGCTCCTTGAGGTTGGCCACTGTCTGTGCCGCTTCGGGGCGCAGAGTGTCACGCACCGCCAGCACGCCGACGGCTCGCTTGTCACGGGCGACGACGACGGCCGTTGCTCCGCTTGCCGCCAACCGTTCGGTCTGGGCGGCGGCAGGCGTGATGTCAACCCCCTGCTCGGCCAGCCAACGTGCCGTGCCCACGCGAAGCAGTTCGCCACCCACGACGCCGCTGACGCCGTGCCCGGCATGTGCCTGGAAATCCTGCACGGGCAGGAGCGCAAGTTCTTCTTCGGCTGCCGTGCGCGTGATCGCGGCGGCGATGGGGTGCTCGGATTTGGATTC
>SUUB01000028.1:0-9430 GCA_015062745.1 Actinomycetaceae bacterium | reverse complement strand
ACGGGCAGGAGCGCAAGTTCTTCTTCGGCTGCCGTGCGCGTGATCGCGGCGGCGATGGGGTGCTCGGATTTGGATTCCAGGCTGGCGGCCAGTGTGAGAATCATGCTTTGCGAGTCCCGAGGCGCGCGGCCTGTATCCTGCGTGAGGGGGCGGCCGGCAGTTCCGGCTGTCGTAGCGGCTGACGTGTGTGCGGTTTGTGCACCAGCAGTGGCATCGTCGGATGCTCGGAGTCCGGCAGTGACGTCCGATTCGCCCACGGTGGCGGTCTCGCCCACCGCGACGACGTCGTCCACCCGCATGATGCCCGTGGTCAGCGTGCCGGTCTTGTCGAGAAGAATCGTGTCAACGCTATGCGCTGTTTCCAGGATTTCCGGCCCCTTGATAAGCGCGCCGAGCCGGGAGGCACGGCCGGAGCCAACAAGCAGTGCGGTGGGTGTGGCCAGGCCGAGAGCACAGGGACAGGCGACCACGAGCACGGTGATTGCCGAGGTCAGTGCCATCTCGAAGGTATTGCCGAGCAACAGGCGCACGGCGAGGTCCGCGAATGCGATGCCAATAACGGCCGGAACGAAAACGGCGGAGATACGATCCGCGAGGCGCTGTACGGGTGCTTTGCCAATCTGCGCCTCGGTGAGAAGGCGTCCCATCTGGGCGAGGGTGGTGTCTTCACCCACACGGCTCGCCCGTACCGTGAGCGCGCCGAAGGTATTCATTGTCGCTCCGGTGACTTCGTTACCGGACGTGACATCTACCGGAACTGACTCGCCGGTGAGTAGTGAGGCGTCAACCGCCGAGGTGCCGTCGATCACGACGCCGTCGGTGGCGATCTTCTCACCGGGGCGGACCAGGAACTCGTCACCGGGCTGCAGCTCGGAGGCGGGGATCACCTCGTTCACGGCGGTTCCGTCCGCGCGGCGGACGCGGGTTGCTTCATCCGCGCCGAGGGAGAGCAGCGAGCGGAGAGCGTCACCGGCGGAGCGCCGCGAACGGGCCTCCAACCACCTGCCGATCAAGAGGAAGGTAACGATCATCGCCGCTGACTCGAAGTACAGGTGCGGCATGGCGGAATGTGCGAGTCCGTGAATGCCGGTCATCCGCATGGTGTATCCGAGGGCGCCCGCGCCTCCCCACAGGAGTGCCCACAGCGACCATCCCATTGACGCAAGGACGCCCAGGGAAACGAGCGTGTCCATAGTGGTGGATCCGTGGCGGGCGGCTCGGAAGGCGGCACGGTGGAACGGCCATCCGCACCAGAAGGCGACTATAAGCGAGAGTGCTCCCGCGGCCCATTGCCAGCCGCGGAACTGCAGGGCCGGAACCATGGAGACGGCGACGATGGGAATGGAGAGGATAAGTGCGACGACGAAGCGCCGCCACAGGTCCGCAACGCGCGCGTTGGCGGCTCGTTGCGCTGCGGCTTCGACTTCTTCCGGGTCGATGCCGGTGCTGACGGCTACACGGCTGCCGTCTTCCTGCACCGTGGTGCGGCGGAGCACGGAGGCGCCATAACCGGCGTTTTCCACCGTGGTCACAAGTTCCGCATCGGATAGCTCGGCGGCTTGCGGGCCGAGCTCGATATGTGCCTGCTCGGTGGCAAGGTTGACGACGGCGTCCACGCCGGGCAGTTTGCTCAACTTCTTTTCGACCCGTGCCACGCAGGAGGCACAGGTCATACCGGTAACTGCCAGGTCTACTTCGCCCACGATGGTGTTGATGGCAGGGGCGAGGGCGGTGTCCGCACCGGCGGTGCTACCAGCCGGGCCATGCGGCCTTTCAACCGAGCCACGTGGCCCACCAGCGGAGCCAGGAGTATCGGCGCGTTCGATGTCGCTAGTCTGTGCCATGGCGTTGTTAGTCTGCGCCCTTAGCGCACGATCGATTCCACGGTGTAGTGGCCGGCCTCGGATACCGCTTCGCGTAGGGCTTCGTCGGCAATGTCGTGGTCGGTGTAAACGAGGACTTTCGAGGTGCCGCCGGAGTTCAGCGTCACCGAGACGTTCCCGACGTCGGGCAGGGCTTTCAGTTCTTCGGTGACATGAGCGACGCAATGGTCACAGGTCATGCCGGAGACCCCGAGTTCGATTGTGCGGTCGAAGTCGTTGGTGGCGGTTTTCTGAGCGGCGGCGTCGGCTTCGTCGCTGGACTTGAAGAAGGGAAGATGGAAGGCCATGTGTAGCTCCTTATTCGCGCGGTTCGGCACGGATCATGTTGTGCGTCCTACCGCATATTCTGTACCCGGGCGTGGCACGGCGCGCGTGCTTTCGCTCCCCGCCATATCCGGAGACGCCGAGAGGGCGTCCATAGATTGCAACCCCGGTGCGGAGCGCTTTAGTCCCGGATGTGACGTGCGTGGCTTTTGGGTAGGTGCACCTAACTCGGATGTGCTCCGGACTTCGCGGGACGGGCTCGCAGTGAATCGACTACAGGGGCGGGGTGGTGTCATCCGCCATGCGGGCGCGGAGCCAGTGTGGCGTATGTTCCCCGTCGCGTGGAAACGCGGCGAAGTCGGCGCGCCACGTCTCCGCGGGAACCTGTGCCGCCCACGCCGGTTCCTTGGTCTTATTCAGCGAGAGTTTCGAGCGCCCTTGCGAGGTGAACTCGAAGGTGAGGGAGAATGGTGCACCCTCACCCTCGCGGTAGGCGAGTGCCTTGATCTGGCCCGCATAGTTCATGATTGCCGTCGGTAGTAGCCTGACGGGCACCGTTCGTGCGCTGGGAGGCGCGGTCTGCGCTGCCCCGCTGCGGTCGGCGCCGTCGTCGGTGCGGCGTGCATCGCCTTCGACAGTACCGGCCGGGGCGGGTGCGGGAGCGAGTTCGGCACGCGCGGAATAGTGCACGCGCTTTTCGACCATTTGTACAGTCAGGCGCAGGGCTTGCCAGCCGGTGGGTGCCGTGTAGGAGATAAGCGCGAAAATATCGGTGAGGAGAGCCTGGATATCGTCATTTGTTCGTTCGCGTTGACTCTGGTTGGTGACGGCGGGCCGCTTGCTCACGTCCCATTGTTTCGGCCGGGCTTGACGGGTGGTTTGGTCCTCCAGTTTCGCCACCGGTAGTACCAGTGTGTTGATTCCCTGCGTGTATCGTTGGAACCCCGCGGCGGCGGCCAGCGGAGAATCGATCAGCAGGGACGCCACTTGGAGCACGACGTCGTCGCCGTCACGTAACGCGCGGATGGCACGTACCGGGATGCCCTGGACACGGCCAAGTAGCTGATTCTCGTGCAGGTCAAGGTCATCGTGATAGGCGATGCGTTTGGCCCACAGCCCATTGGGAAGTTGAGTGAATCCCTCTTCCTGTGTTGGCTCCGTGGGAGAGACCAGGGTGACGGCAGCGGGAGTTTCACCGGCGTCGTCCAGTTCGACCTCGGCTGGGAGGTCCGCCCAGGGGCGGTGGGCGACTGGGCCGAGGACTTGGGAGGGAATACAGGCCGTGAAGTCACCCGTCGCGGTTGATTCCCATCCCCAGGCAATACCGTGGTAGATGCCAAGCAGTTCGGGTTTGGCGGAGTCGGGGTGGAATCGCCACAGGCGAGATCCGGCAGTCAGACGTGTCGGTTCCATCCACAGTAGAGGCGTTTCCACATCACCGGCTCTGGCGATGCCGGAGCCGTCAAAGGGCGCGAACTCGACCACACCGCCGAGGAATGCCTCTGTGTGCAGTGGGCCGACGGCCAGCCGGGTTTGGATGAAAGGATTGTTCGGCACGTGCAGGATGTCGATGGGCCGGTCCGGGGAGAAGGGTGAGCCGGGCATGCCACAGTTCAAGAGTTCGATCAGATCGGCGACCCGGGTGATAGAAGCGGCCGCAGCGGCGTCGACGGTGAAACCGCATACGTGGTCCAGCCCTCGGCTTAGATAGGCCTCTGTTTGTGCCGGGGAGATGGCGAGTTGGTAGGTCAGGCTCATAGCGCATCCTCGCAGGAGCAGGGCAGGGGGAGCATCGTCATGTCGGATTCTGTGGGCGAAATGTGCATGGGAGATACCGTTTCACCTGCTGTGCCGGTTCCAAGCGGCAGGCCGCACTTTTGGGGCAGTGCCCCATTGAGTTCCCCATTGAGTTCCCGCAGTGATTGATCGCTGGCCGCAGCAGCGGATGTGTGGTGATTGTGCGAGGCCGAGTGCGTGAGCTCCCAGCTGGAGAGGATCCGCATGCGTTCCTCGGTGGGGGAACCGGGCTGCATGGTGTAAATGATGAGTGTGAGGCCGTCATCATCGGTAAGTGTGAAGGTTTCGTAGCCGAAATCGAGCTCCCCCACGAGCGTGTGGGTGAGGAGCTTGGAGCCGATGCGGCATAACCCAACATCGTGCAGTTCCCACAGGTTGCGAAACTCTTCACTGCGGGCGTTGAGTTCATCGATGAGGCCGATGAGTTCTCGGTCATTCTTTGCTTTGGCGCTGGCCGCGTGCAGGCTGGAGACGGTGGCGTGGCGTGCCTGGTCCAGATCGCGGTGGAATGTGGCTGCGCGCTGGTCCAGGAAGAGGAAGCGTGCATAGTTGAAGGTGTCACCACTGCCGTCGGCAGGTAACGAATAAAGGAGCCTTCCGAGCCGATTCGCGCCGATGCGGTCCAGCCGGTGGTTCTGGATGAAGGCGGGAGTGTTGATGGAGTCAAGAACGCGGCGCAGGTCTGCCCGCAGGTTCTTCTCCGCGAGGTTACTGCGGGTCTGGGTTGGTCGTGGCGCGGAATCGGCCAAGTTGAACAGGTGCTGGCGCTCGTCGTCGTCGAGTCGCAGCGCGGAGGCGATGGATTCCAGTACTTCTGGAGAGGCGTGGGAGATACGTCCCCGCTCCAAGCGCGCGTAGTAATCCGGGCTGACACCGGCGAGTTCCGCCACTTCTTCCCGGCGTAGTCCCGGTACTCGGCGTCGCGTTGACGACGGGTATGCGATACCAGCTTGCTGCGGACTGAGCCGAGCCCGGCGCGTGCGAAGGAAGGAAGAGATTTCCGCCTGACGATCCATACCTTGAGAATAAAGGAAAGGTGGCGCATCACGCGAGGTAGGTGATCCGGTGTGCCAGCACGTCAGGCAGCGGTCCTGCGGTTTGCGTTCCGGTTTTCCAAGAGACGGTTTGAGGCTTGCTGGGTAATGGTGGTGCGGCGTGTTGGCAGCTCTGCAGTGGGCAGAACCTAGACGAAATCACTAGACGACATATCGCATGGAGGTCTTCTGCGGCTGGCAGGGGCGTGTATGGGAGTGGAGAGGAATGCCGGTCGTGGAGCTGGTATCTGCAGTTGGCGGGCAAGTAAGAGGTATCGGGGGTCGGTTCCTTGGCGAAACCGACCCCCGGCTATTGTTGAGGAAGGCGGAGCCCCGTATGCGCTACGGCTGCAGCAGTACCTTGATGGCGCGGCGCTCGTCCATTGCCTTGTAACCTTCGGCGGCCTCCTCCAGCGGGATACGCATGGTGAATACCTTGCCCGGGTTGATCTCCTTCTTCAGGATGCGGTCAATGAGGTCGGGGAGGAAGCGGCGAACCGGCGCCGGTCCACCGTGGAGGTGGACCTCGGAGAAGAAGAGCGAGCCGCCGTCGATCTCTTGATCGTGGCTGACGCCCACGAAACCGACGTGTCCACCGGGACGGCAGGAGGCGATGGCCTGATCCATCGAGACCTGGTTGCCGACGGCCTCGACAACGCTGTGCGCTCCCAGGCCGCCCGTCAATTCGCGTACCTTTGCGGCGCCTTCCTCGCCGCGTTCGGCGATCACAATATCGGCGCCAAATTCGCGGGCGAGTGCCGCGCGGTCCTCATGCCGGGAGAAGGCGATGACCTTGTCCGCGCCGAGTGCCTTGGCGGCCAGCACGGCGGAGAGGCCGACGGCGCCGTCGCCCACCACTGCTACGGTTTTGCCCGGTCCGGCTTCTGCTGCTACCGCACCGAACCAGCCGGTGCCCAGCACGTCGGAGGCGGCGAGCAGGGAGGCGATGATATCGGGGTCGTCGGGCTTCCCGCCGGGAACGACGACGAGCGTGCCATCTGCCTGGGGGACGCGCGTGTACTCGGCCTGTGTATCGCCCATAAAGCCGCCGTTGACACAGCGGGAGGGGTAGCCGGACTCGCAGATTTCACAGGTGTTATCGGAAATGCAGAACGAGCCGACGACGAAGTCGCCCACCTTCACGTTCTTCACGGCATCGCCCACGGCGGTGACGGTGCCAACGTATTCGTGGCCCATTGGGCGCGGCTGGTCAACCGGCTCCAGGCCGCGGTACGGCCACAGATCCGAGCCGCAGATGCAGGCTGCTGCGAGCTTGATAATGGCGTCGGTCGGTTCCACGATGACGGGCTCGTCGCGGTCCGCAACCGTGACGTCCCCCGGGGCATTCATTATTACTCCGCGCATTGCGCAGTCTCCTTTCCGGTGGGTGTACCACCGATGTTTGCAGCGGTCTGCGGACGCCGCGAGAGCCGCGAAGGGCAGGCCGCACTACAGTCCCAAAGATAGATCGGGCGGAACGTCCTAGCCAGGACCTGGCAGGGCAGGGGTGGAAGAAAGATGCTACGTACTGTGGAATGCCCCGTGCGCCGACGCGCCGACGGTGCGGGTGTTCTTCCTTGTTAGAGGGTTTACCCAGCTTGCCTCGGCGAGCTGTTGACTTGGTAACGATTGAATGTTACTTTCGAACTACGCTGAAAGATCAGGGTGACCTTATCGATCTGGGTTGATAAGGTTTATGACAAAATACATGACTACGGAAAGGAAGACCAATGAAGGTCTTGCGAAAGTGGTTGGCGGCGCCGCTAGCCACGCTAATGCTACTCAGCGGATTGAGTCTTGCTGCACCCGCCGCACAAGCGGCACCGGGTTGCACTTTGGGGTGGGCGTGTGTATGGCGCGACGCTAACTATGGTGGCCCGTGGGCTGCCGCCCCCGCCGACGGATTCTTGAGTAAAGCTTCCGACAAAGGCGGTACCGCGAAATATCAGTCCAATTCAGCGTGGGCAAACGGGAACGCCTGCCACAGAACGTCCTTCCGTACGGGCAGTAGAAACGGGGACAAGTTCTTTATTCTGGATAGCGAAACTCGCGTGGGTAGCAACTACCGTGATCCTAACCTGGCGAATGGAGCTGGTCGCGGAGACTATTCGGGAGAGAATTGGAAGAACCGAGTGCGCTATATCAGGTTCTTTGATGGGCCGAATTGCAAGTAAGGGCTATCGCATGTGGGTGTACAAAGTAGTGTCTGTACACCCACATGTCTGGTGGTAAAAGACAGTATCGCAGGTGGGTATCATAATGAAATTACATCGCAGGCTTGCTATGCTCCCTTTAACTCTTGCTGTGTTGAGCCTGGTTGGCTTGACTGCTTGTTCGTCGGATCGGTCGGACAGTGGCGCCTCAGAAGACGCTTCGGTCGATGTGTCGTCGAAGTTGGCGGGGATGAATCGTAAGGCGGAGGTTGATCCCGAAACGGCCACGGTGAAGCTACCGGTGGATTACGTGAAGTTGGGCGAGCAGGAAGACTCGTCCATTTTGTACTCGGCAAGAGATGCTGCTGTGGCGGAATGTGCGCGGGAAGAACTCGGGATTCCGTGGGTTGCTACCGAGCCGGATGGCTACATGCCGACGGCTCATATGTGGCAGCGCTATGGCCCATGGACAAAACCGGTAGCAGAGAAATTCGGCTTTGTCGATCCGATGGGTGATGGAGCGCTGATCGTCAATGGGTACGTGGAGGAACCAGACGGGTATGAGTTGATCCCGTGGCCCAACGAAGGCATTCCCGAGGCTGACCGTAACAAGGTTTTCGATACCTGCAACTCCAAGCCGGAAGTGAAACGCTTCGACGAGAACGAGTTGTGGGTTGTCGGTCCCGGTCAACAGGCGCTCAATGACGAGGAAGATGCGGTGAATCAGGATCCGCGAATGCAGGCTCTGTTTGCCGAGCTACGAACCTGCTATGCGGAGAATGGCATGGAGTTTGACGAGGAACTGCCGGGCTACATCACCGCTTATACAGACACGATTGATGAGGAACAAATCGAGTTGGCGTTGAAGACGGTGGAGTGCAAGGATCAGGTGAATTTCACTCAGCGTGCAGCGGATATTACGGCGGAGCGTCAGGTTCCCGTCATCGAGGAGTATGCGGACGAGCTCTTCCAGAATCGCGCCAACTGGGACGCAGCCGTGACAGAGGCGAAGGAATACATCGCCTCGCATCCGGAACTTTTTGAATCTGTAAGGAGGTAGGCACTTAATGGGGAGGCTTAGGAACAACACGAGCCAGATCAACATAAGCATGGTCGTGCGCATGTGCTTCGTTTACAGACAATTCAGATAGATATTGTCGTAGTCTCTAGCACCGCCGAACGTGGCATCCATCGGTGCTCTCCGCACGACCGTAAGAGACTTAGGATGAGCCCGATCAAAATCTATCTAAGGGTATCGAGAGAAAGTGCTAAAAGAAAGGTGACCGATGAGAACTACTCGGAAGTGGCTGGTGGTGTCACTGGTAGCATTGGTGTCCGCTAGTGGAATCGCATTTGCCATGCCTGAAGCGCAAGCAGACACTGGTTGTGCTTCAGGGTGGGCGTGTGTATGGCAAAACAGTAGCTTTCAGGGGTCGTGGGCGGCGAGCAACTATGACAGTTTCTTGCGTACGGCGTCGGACAAGGCTGGTAGGGCCAAGACGCAATCAAATTCGGCATGGGCGAATGGATCGCTTTGTATTTCGACGGAGTTCCGTACTGGCTCGACTGCGTCAGATCGTTATTTCGTTCTGAATAGTCAGCAGAGAACGGGGGTGAACTACCGTGATCCACATCTGTCGAACGGGGCCGGAACAGGGAGGTGGGCAAAGGAGAATTGGCAGAATCGTGTGAGGTACATTCGATTCGATGGTGGGCCAAACTGCAGATGAGGGCTCATTGGGGATAGGAGGTGCGAGCGTGTTCTCCTCCAGGGATTGTTTAGGGCGCGTCTCGTGAAACCGATGCATCGGCTCTCGGTCCTCTGGCTAACAGTTCTTGGTTTAAATGTGCTGGGCTTGACTGCTTGTTCGTCGGATCGGTCGGACAGTGGCGCCTCAGAAGACGCTTCGGTTGATGTGGCGTCGAAGTTGGCGGGAATGAATCGTAAGGCTGAGGTTGATCCCGAGACGGTCACGGTGAAGTTGCCAGCGGACTACGTGGAGTTGGGCGAGCAAGAAGACGTGTCGTACCTGCACGCTGCGTATGGTGCTGCTCTTGCCGAGTGTGCTCGGGAAGAACTTGACATCCCGTGGGTGGCGAGTGAGCCAGACGGATATTCCCCGGCTGACCACATGTGGGCTTTGTACGGACCATGGACCAAGGCGATGGCGGAGAAATTTGCTTTCGTTCCTCCCATGGGAGACGGTGCCCTGGTAGTCAATGGCTATGTGGAACCACCTGAGGGGTATGAGCTTGTCCCTATGCCGAACGAGGATCTTTCCGACGAGCAGCGGAATAG
>SUUB01000027.1:12624-31076 GCA_015062745.1 Actinomycetaceae bacterium | reverse complement strand
GGCTCGGCCGCAGCGAGTTGTCACACAAGCCGGATCATCGTCTACGCTTACCTGGTGACGAATTCCGATTTCACAGAGGTCGACCTACCGATCGACTCGAGCGCCGATCTTGTGCTTGTCGACGACGGTACGCAGATCCGGCGCAGTGTCATGCCCGGAGGCGTGCGGGTGCTGACCAAGGCGATTCCCCATCAGCACTCGGCCAGCATCGGCCTGTGGGTGGGAGCGGGCTCACGTGATGAAGGCTCCGGGGCGGAGGGCTCCACACATTTCCTTGAGCATCTGCTGTTCAAGGGGACGCACCGCCGTAGTGCCAAGGATATCGCCGCACGCACAGATTATCTGGGCGGCGGATTCAACGCCGCCACGGCAAAGCAATACACGTGCTATTACGGGCACGTGTTGGAGGAGGACCTGCCTGCCGGTGTGGATCTCCTTGCTGACATGGTCACAGGTGCTCGGCTCGACGCCGCTGACATGGAGATGGAACGCGGCGTCATCCTTGAAGAACTGGCGATGTATAACGATGACGCCTCCGAAGTCGCCCACGAAACCATCGCGGGTATGGTGTTTGGCGACCATCCGCTTGGCCGTCCGGTAGGCGGCACACGCGCATCGGTGAGTGCTCTACAGCATGATCGGCTTACCCGCCACTACCGGGAGAACTACGTACCGGCCGAACTGGTGGTGACCGCAGCGGGCGCCGTGGACCATGCGGCATTGTGCGAACAGGTTACGGATGCGGTGCGGCGGGGTGGGTGGGAGCTCGATGGTGATGTTGTACCGGCCGCACGGCGTCACGCAGGCCGAATCGAGTATCCGGCTGCCGCACAGCGATTCATCCAGCGGCCGGTGGAGCAGGCTGCGGTTGTCTGTGCCATGCCGGCCATTGACCTATTCGACGAACGGCGTGCGGTCCTGTTCGCACTCAACGCCATCCTCGGAGGCGGGACGTCTTCCCGCCTCTTCCAGCGCATTCGTGAAGAACGCGGCCTGGCATACTCGACGTATTCTTTCCCGGCTTCTTATCCCGAAGGAGGTATGTTCGCGCTTTACGCCGGTTGTGCTCCGGAGAATGCGAAAGCGGTGAGCGACCTGCTATGGGAGTGTTTGGATGAGATGGCGGCGCAGGGGGTGACGCAGGAAGAGGCAGAATCTGCATTCCGCCGTGTGCGTGCCGATATCGTGTTCGACAGCGAACGAATCTCATCCCATATGAATCGCTTGGGGCACGCCGAGCTTATTCGTGGCACCTTAGTTTCGCAGGAGGAGCAACTTCATCGTTCCGAGGTAGTCACGGCGGAGCAGATTACGGAGATGGCGCGCGAATTGGCAGCTGCACCCCGATCGGCAGTTGTGGTCGGTCCGCAGGAGGCGTGCGACGACTGAAGCGAAGGCGGCACAATAGTGATGACGATGGTCATGCGATGCTGCGGCCTGCTGCTGGCGCTAGGCTGATCACATGGCTATTCGAGTTGCAGTGGTAGGCGCCCGCGGGCGTATGGGAACAACGGTCTGCGCGGCGGTGGATGACGCGGCGGACATGGAACTCGTCGCACGGCTCGACGTTGGCGATCCGATCACCTCGGAGTCCTTGGCGGGTGCTGAGGTCGCCGTTGAATTCAGCGTTCCTGGAGCAACCGAAGGGAATGTACTCGCACTGTTGGATGCCGGGGTCGACGTCGTCGTCGGTACAACCGGATGGACGGAGCAGGCACTTGATCGCGTACGAGATCGGACTCGGCTGACGGACCGTTCCGTGATTATCGCACCGAACTACGCGCTGTCCGCCGTGCTGCTGATGAGTTTCGCGGAGAAGGCGGCTCCCTATTTCGAATCCGTTGAGGTCATTGAGATGCACCACCCCGACAAGGTTGATGCGCCTTCCGGCACAGCGGCGACGACGGCGCGGCGCATCGCTGCATCCCGGGCCGAGGCGGGAGCGGCGCAGAGTCCGGATGCAACACAGACCGACGAACTCGGTGCTCGTGGCGCCGTGGTCGACGGCGTTCATGTGCATGCCGTGCGGCTGCGTGGCTTAAACGCCCATGAGGAGGTTCTTCTGGGTAACGCCGGCGAACAACTGCTCCTGCGTCAAGACTCCTTCGACCGCGCAAGCTTTATGCCGGGGGTGCTGTTGGCGGTGCGAAGCGTACAGGGGCGTGGCGGCCTGACGTATGGCCTTGACGAGGTCATGGGCCTGTGACACAGAAGTAGCGGCTTCGTCACGCCAAGAACAGGGCCGGTGACACGGCAGATTCGTACGGTGGTTTCACTGCAGCGTGCTGGTTTCTTGAACCGTCGCACTGCAGCGCAGTGCTCCTTGAAAAGCTGCACCGTAGTGCGGTGATTCCTTCCACAAACCGAAGCGCAGGCACCGGGACTTAGTTCTGTCAGCCTCTTATAGCTCCGCGTGCCAGCAATGCTGAATGGCGATGCTGCCGCCAATGTCGAGGCTCCGCCGTAAGCCGCTGGGAGCAAAGCCCGCACTCGCGAGGAACGAGGTGTGGGCGTCGTCGCCAGCGAGGACCCACAACTGGGCTTCGGTGGCACCTCTGCCGCGGGCAACATCGGTGGCAGCAGCGAGGAGCCGGGAGCCGTGCCCCTGCCGCTGATCACTCGCGGCGACTTCAAGTGCGGTGAACTCATAGACAACACGGCCCGACGGTGGTGCCGCTACTACATCGTCGCCTTCGTCGGCCGATGCGGCACCGTCACGGCTGGGCGCCGATGCATCTGACACTCCCGGCGACGGCAGCTGCTGGGCATCTGCCTTATCCCGTGTGGTTGTGGCGCCAGAGGAGAGGGCTGCGTCGGGCACGCGCACGGTGGGAGCAACGGCTGTGAAACCCACGATTCTTCCCACAGAAACAGCGCAGAGTACGTGGATATCGGCTTCCCGTGGCGCCGCGACAGCCGCCGCCCACTGCGCCGTGAAGAGGGCCGGATCGAAACGAGAGGTGACCGCCGCCGGTAGTGCATGCCCCAGCGCGGCACGAACCGCAGCGTGCATCGTACGTGCATGAATTGAACCTATGGCATCCGCGTCACCCCGCGTGGCGGGCCGGACGAAGGTGTGTGCAGTCGGCTTCTTGTTCACTCGTTCAGGCTACGCGGACAGGGGCATCGGCGCTATTCGACGAATGCGGTGGACGTGTTGCGGCGGGGCGGCCACGGAACGGCGAGCTGCGCACCGGTATGCGAGAGTTCCAGGCGACTGTGGGGTATGCGGGTGGCGGTTTGCGTCCCGGTATGCGAGAGTTCCAGCGATCTTTATGCCGGAGCGGCTACAGTCCAGATATGAGTGAGACCACAGTGAGGCCCGAGCGGGCCTTTGGATCTGTTGCCGTTGCCATGGTGACTCCGTTCCATGAGGATGGGTCACTCGATATAGACTCTGCCGTTTCTTTGGCATCGCGCCTGGTTGATGAAGGCTGCGACTGCATCCTCCTGTCCGGAACCACGGGAGAGTCCCCGACCACCCACCAGCCGGAGAAGGACGATCTTGTCCGCGAGGTGAAGGCGGAAATCGGGGGGCGTGCCATGGTGCTGGCGGGTGCAGGCTCGAATGACACCGCCCATGCCGTGCGCATCGCACAGGGTGCAGCAGCCTCCGGCGCTGATGGGCTGCTCGTCCTTGCTCCGTATTACAACCGTCCATCTCAGGAGGGTGTGTACCAGCACATCACGGCGGTTACCGACGCCACCGAGTTGCCGGTGATCGTATATGACATTCCGGGGCGAACAGGCGTCAAAATCGAATTCGACACGCTGAAGAGGCTCGCCGAGCATCCGCGTATCAAGGCGGTCAAGGATGCCACTGGCGATGTCGCCGGTGGATTTGTCAAAATGGCGGCAACCGGATTGGAATACTACTCCGGCGACGACGCCCTCAATTTCGCCTGGCTTGCGCATGGTGCCTCCGGTGTCATTTCGGTGGTGGGCCATGTCATTGCCTCCGGCCTGCGAGCACTGGTCAACGAAGTCGACGCGGGCGACCTGCCTGCCGCCCGTGCGGAAGCGGCTCGGCAGCGCCCGATTATTCAGGCGATTATGGGCGGAGGTCAGGGGGCCGTGATGGCAAAGGAGGCGCTGAAAATGATGGGCGCCATTCCTTCTGCGACGCTGCGGCTTCCCCTGGTTGGGGCTTCCCGGGCAGAGCTGGGAGAGTTGGCGAATTCACTGCGTGCCTACGGTTTGATCTGACCGCGTCCATACAGAATCTGCCAGGGCGGCAGAGCGCTCGAACGCGAGGGAAGGCGGCCGGAGTGCGTGCCGGTGGCTAACCCCGCGCGATATCGCTCGAACGCGCACGGGAAGGCGTGCATTCGGGCCTGACGCGGTGCCCGGTTTCCGGCTGTCGGCTTGGGCTGCGGGTTGCCTGGGTGGCTGTTGCTGCGACAAGGCAGGTCATGGGCTCGCTGCCTGCTCGGCCATGAGAGAATAGGGCACGTGACCGACCATAAAATGCCCGTTGCCCTTGCTGACGACACCGTACGCATCATTCCGCTCGGAGGCTTGGGGGAAGTAGGTAGGAACTGCAACGTCCTCGAATACCGCGGCCGGATCGTCGTCGTCGATTGCGGTGTGCTTTTCCCGGAGGAGAGCCAGCCCGGAGTTGACCTCATCCTTCCGGATATCGATTATCTGCGGGATCGCATCAATGACATTGAGGCGATCGTCCTCACCCACGGGCACGAGGACCACATTGGCGCGGTTCCTTACCTCCTGCAGTTACGTCCCGATATTCCCATCCTCGGCTCGCAATTGACCATCGCCTTCACGGAAGCGAAGCTGACCGAGCACAGGATCACGCCGCATTCGCATGTGGTTGTCGAAGGTGACGTCGAACAGGTCGGCCCCTTCGAGATGGAATTCATTGCGGTTAACCATTCGATTCCGGACGCACTCGCAGTTTTTGTGCGCAGCGCGGAAGGAAACATCCTTATCACCGGCGACTTCAAAATGGATCAGCTGCCGTTGGACGGGCGATTGACCGATCTTCGCGCCTTCGCCAAAGCCGGAGAAGAGGGCGTTGACCTGTTCATGTGCGACTCCACGAATGCCGAAGTACCGGGATTTGTTGCTTCCGAATCCGAGATCGGCCCGGTTATCGACGACGTTTTTGCGCACGCTACCGGGCAGATCATTGTTGCGTCCTTCGCCTCCCATGTGCATCGTGTCCAGCAGGTCCTCAATGCCGCAGCCCACCACGGCAGGAAGGTTGCTTTTGTGGGCAGATCCATGGTGCGCAACATGGGTCTGGCCGCAGAACTGGGATACTTGGAGATTCCCGCCGGCGTCGTCGTCGATCTGCGTGACATGGGTGTTATCCCGGCGCGCGAGCGTGTGTACATGTCAACCGGATCGCAGGGAGAGCCCATGGCGGTGCTCTCCCGAATTGCGAACTCGGCGCACCCGAAGGTGACCCTTGGACCGGGGGATACGGTACTCATGGCCTCCTCACTGATCCCGGGTAACGAGAATTCCGTATACCACGTGATCAACGGGCTGATGAAACTCGGCGCACGGGTCATTCACAAGGGCAACGCGAAGGTGCATGTATCCGGCCACGCGGCGCAGGGCGAACTGCTTTACTGCTACAACATCCTGCAACCCGCCTACGCCATGCCCATTCACGGCGAGGTGCGCCATCAGGTGGCCAATGGGGCCACCGCCGTGAAAACCGGCGTCCCACCGGAGAACGTCATCTTGGCTGAGAACGGCTCCGTCATCGATATGCACGACGGCGTGTGTCGGCTCGTGGGCTCGGTTCCTTTCCACAATATCTACGTGGACGGATCATCGATTGGCGATATTACGGAGACCGAGTTGAAGGATCGCCGCATCCTCTCCGAGGAGGGATTCGTCGTTATCTTCGCCGCCGTCGATCCGAAGGAGGAACAGATCGTCACCGGTCCGCATATCCAAGCGCGTGCCATGGCGGAAGACGGCAATGTTTTCGACGATATCCTTCCCGAGGTTACCGCGGCGCTGCAAGATGCACTCGAACGAGGCCTGGATGCCTACGGGATGCAACAAGCCATGCGCCGGGTGGTGGGCCGATGGATCTCGCGTAAGCTACGGCGGGCTCCAATGATTATCCCAACCGTGGTGGAGGTATAGAAGAGCCCGCGCAAGCGTACACGCGGTTCTTGTCATTTCGCTGAAACAAGAACACTGACTCGTTATCATAATGCGCATGACAACTGAGATAAGTGGTACCGGGCAGACGACTGCACGCGTCGAATCGATTGCTGCCCACGTGCGCTCACGCCTCGGAATTGACGGTGTTGACGCCGCCGTAGTGCTCGGCTCCGGTTGGGGTCCGCTCCTTGACTCGTGGCCCGAGCCGATTGCCCGCGCCCCCTATGATGAGGTTGGACTGCGTCCTCCGGTTGCCCCCGGTCACCGTGGAGAGATCGGGGTATTTGAACATGATTCGCAGCGCATTGTTGTGTTCTCGGGACGCACTCACCTGTTCGAGGGACACGGGCCGGTAGCTGTGGGAGAGAATGTGCGGGTGGCATCCGCCCTGGGTGCTCGCACTCTCGTCCTCACCAATGCCAATGGGGCGCTTGTCCCGGACTGGCCACTCGGACAGATCATGGTGATCGCGGATCATCTCAACCTCACTGGCACATCCCCGCTAACAGGGGGAGCGAATTTCGTCGACCTCACTGACCTCTACGATCCGGCCTTACGCCAGGAGATGCACGCCGCCGCGCATGCACATGGCATCGCGCTGGTTGAAGGCGTGTACGCCATGCTGCCGGGTCCGCATTACGAAACGGCTGCTGAGGCGCGCGCCGTCGCCCTGCTCGGTGCGCACGCACTGGGAATGTCAACGGTGTTGGATGCGATTGCAGCTCGCGCCGCAGGATTGCGGATTCTGGGATTGTCAACGGTCACCGCACACGAGGCGAGCGGAGAGATTCTAGACCCCGACGAGGTCGTGGTGATTGCCGAGCAGTCGGCTGCGCGCATCGGCCCCGCCGTACTCGATGTGCTGCGAAGCGCCGCAGTGCGGGAGGCTTAGACCGTACCAGCACATCGGTACAAATACTCAAGCCGGTTGACGGCACGGCACGACTTCCGTGTTCCGGCATGAGCCTCCTGGCATAGAATCGGGTCAATTGCGTGCCGTCGCAGCGGTGGATCGAGGCGACACATGATGTGTCGATGCCAGTGAGAATGAACGAACACTCGACTGGGTGTGGCCGCCGCAGAGCCCACCAGTCGGTACCCAACCAACCAAGGAAGGAAATATGAGCGACTCAGCTCCCGCCGAAAAGCAGTCTTCGGCACTGTCCATTGAGGAAACCGGAATCGAAGTGATCCGGGAAGAGGACCGGAAAGGAAAACCATCTGACCTTTTCTGGCCATGGTTCGCTGCTAACATCTCGGTACTCTCTATCCCGTGGGGTGCCTGGATCCTGGGGTTCGGGTTGTCCTTCTGGCAGGCATTCTGTGTGGCCTTGGTCGGCACGGTTCTTTCCTTCCTGCTGGCCGGCATTATCGCAATTGCCGGTAAGCGGGGTTCCGCGCCCACGTTGACCTTGTCTCGCGCGCCCTTCGGTGTTATCGGAAACGGGTTACCCGGTGTGGTCTCCTACCTGCTGACAGTGGGATGGGAGATCATCCTGGTGGTCAACGCGACCCTGGCAACGAATACCGTTGCCATTCGCATGGGCGCGCCGGATTCGAATCTCACCAAGGTGCTCGCCTTCGTTGTGATTGTCGCCGTCGTCGTGGTGGCCGGCGTGCTCGGTTTTGACTTCATTATGAAGATTCAGACCTGGCTCACCGTGATCCTCGGCGTTATCACAATCGGATACATGGCGCTGACAATCAAGGACATCGACCTGTCTGCCGTGTTCTCCACCTCAGGCGGCGACTGGCGCGGCGTTCTTGGTGCCACGATCATGGTGATGACCGGACTGGGCCTGGGCTGGGTCAATTGCGCAGCGGACTACTCGCGTTACCTGCCCCGCAGTGCCTCGTCCAAGGGAATCGTGGGATGGACGACCTTTTCGTCTTCCTGCGCCCCGATCATCCTCATCGTGTACGGACTGCTGCTCGCTGGTTCCAATAGCGATCTGGCAGCCGCTGTCAACGATGATCCGATCGGTGCCCTGGCCAACATTCTGCCAACCTGGTACCTGATCCCCTTCATTATCGTTTCGGTTGGCGGCCTGATTTCAGGGTCCGTGCTGGATATTTACTCCTCGGGCCTCACGCTGCTCTCCCTGGGTATTCCGATCAAGCGTTGGCAGGCGGCTCTGCTGGACGGCATCCTCATGATGCTCGGCACTATCTGGATCGTGTGGTTCGCAGCGAACTTCTTTGAGCCCTTCCAGGCCTTCCTGATCACGCTCGGTGTGCCGATTGCCGCTTGGGCCGGTATCTTCATCGGTGACATGGCGGTGCGTAAGCGGGACTATGACCAAGAGGCCCTGTTCAATTCCAGTGGCCGATACGGACGTGTGAACTGGGTGAACTTCATCGGAATGATCGCACTGACGGTGATTGGCTGGGGTCTGGTCACCTCAAGCACCGCGGGATTCACGTGGCAGGGCTTCCTGTTTGGACCATTGCATCTGGATGTCGACGTGTGGGGAGGAACCTCCGTTGGAGTGCTCGTTGCACTCCTGCTGGGAATCCTCCTCGGCTTGGCCGGTGCCCGGCGTGTCCGGCACCAAGAGGAACGCGACTGACGGCTGTGGTGCGCAGTCAGTCCAATCTCCGGGAATCCGCTGGTAGCCCTTGGTCTTACCGGCGGATTTCCGCCATTTCGCTACCGCAGTGTGAGCCATTTCCGCCAGGCGAAGGCGGCGTGCCACTATCGCGGACCCGCCTCACAGCGATAGGGTTCACAACGTGAGTCCACGCAAGCCTTCGAGTGGAAAGAAAGAACCCGCCAACCGATCACAGCGGGCCGAGAGCCAGCGGCGTGCGCCCATCAGTGGCGTGCGCCGTGACGGTGTTGCACTTGGTCTGCTGGCGCTGGCGATCATCGTGGCCCTGCGGGAGTGGTTTCAGCTGTCGGGTATTCTGGGCGCCGCAATCCACCACGCGACGGCGGGCCTGCTGGGGTGGGTGGCCGTTCTCGTTCCTGTGCTGTTGCTGTGGCTCGCCGTTCAGTTCTTCCGTAAGTCGCCCGAAGGCACTAACCGCAGAGTTGCGATAGGCATCGCCCTTATCGTGGTGGCGACCACGGGAATCCTGCATGTCGTGTTGGGAACCCCCAGTCCTTTGGCGGACTTTGACGGGGTCGAACGCGCGGGAGGCCTGCTTGGATGGGCCGTTGGCGGCGCCTTAACCACGCTGCTGTCCGCATACGGCGCCATCCCCGTTCTCGTCTTGTTGTTCGTCTTCGCCGTGATCTATATGACCGATACGACGCTCGGTGAGCTTTTCGGCCGGTTATTCGGACGCCGCCGTGCCGACGAAGGGGAGGTCGCGGCACGGGAACCCAAAGCGAATCGTGGCAGCTCGGCGTCAGTTCCCTATGAACAAGCACACGAGGTTGACGGCACCAGTTCCTCAACGAGGCTGCTGCCGCGACGTCGTCGTTCGCAGCAGCCCGCAGCCACGGAGGTACTGGATACGCCGCCGCTTGACTCTCCCGAGCAGACCCCGCAGGAGGCGCCCCCGCCACGCGGCAAGGGCAAGCTTCGCGGTAAACAGGGTGGCGTATCGGCGACGGGCGCTGCGGCGCTCACACCGCCCACCGCGTCACATGCGGACGGTGACCAAGCGGAGCGGCGACACGAAGCGACGCGGCCCATCGTGGTTGGTTCGCAGGCCGCCTTGGGCGCGAAGGCCGCCGATTCCCTCCCGGCACCGGAGATCACCCCCGGGGCAGTTAGTGGCCAGCAACTGGCTTTGGATCCCTCGGTGGTGTACCGCTTGCCCGAAATGGGCGATTTGAAGCAGGGGGCGCCCCACAAGGAACGTACCTCCGCGAATGAAAAGGTGGTGGCACAGCTATCTCAGGTATTCACCGATTTCAGCATTGATGCGCAGGTTGTAGGTTTCTCTCGCGGGCCGACGGTCACCCAGTACGAGGTTGAACTCGGACCGGGAGTGAAGGTTGAGCGCATCACCGCTTTGTCAAAGAACATCGCCTATGCAGTTGCCTCGGCCGATGTGCGCATCCTCTCGCCGATTCCGGGCAAGTCCGCCATTGGTATTGAGATTCCGAACACCGATCGTGAGACGGTGCTGTTGGGTGATGTGCTCCGCTCGCCCGTGGCGCAGAAGGCCTCCCATCCGCTCACGGTAGGCGTTGGAAAGAATGTACAGGGCCAATTCGTGGTCGCGAATCTGGCCAAGATGCCGCACCTGTTGGTGGCCGGCGCAACCGGTGCCGGTAAGTCTTCTTTCATCAATTCGATGATTACCTCGATTATGATGCGTGCCACGCCTGACCAGGTACGTATGATTCTCGTTGATCCGAAGCGGGTGGAATTGACCATTTACGCCGGCATTCCGCATCTCATCACCCCGATTATCACGAATCCGAAGAAGGCAGCGGAGGCGTTGGAGTGGGTCGTGAAGGAGATGGACGCTCGCTACGACGACATGGCCGCATACCACGTCAAGAACATCAATGACTTTAACGCGGGTGTACGCGATGGCAGCATCACAGCACACGACCCGCACCGAACTCTCGCCCCGTACCCGTACCTGCTCGTGGTGGTTGACGAGTTGGCGGATCTGATGATGGTGGCACCGCGCGACGTGGAAGCATCCATTCAACGCATCACCCAGCTTGCTCGTGCGGCCGGCATCCACCTTGTGCTTGCCACCCAGCGGCCGTCCGTGGACGTGGTAACCGGTTTGATCAAGGCGAATATTCCGTCCCGTCTGGCCTTCATGACGTCGTCGCTGGCCGATTCGCGGACAATTCTTGACATGTCGGGTGCGGAGAAGCTGATCGGGCAGGGCGACGCACTGTTCATGCCCGCCGGGGCCTCAAAGCCGATTCGCTTGCAGGGCGCCTGGGTGGATGAGGACGAAATTGAGAAGGTTGTGCGGCATGTCAAGGCACAGCTATCTCCCCACTACCGCGACGATTTCGAGCAGGTGCAGGAGCAGAAGAAGCAGCGCGAGGAGATCGGCGAAGACCTTGAGGTGCTACTGCAGGCAGCGGAGCTGGTGGTCACAACCCAGTTCGGTTCGACATCCATGTTGCAGCGCAAGCTGCGCATCGGTTTCGCGAAGGCCGGCCGGATGATGGACCTGCTGGAGCAGTACGAGATCGTAGGGCCGTCGGAGGGTTCGAAGGCGCGTCAGGTATTGGTGACTCCGGAGCAACTCGAGGATTGCCTGGCGATGCTGCGCGGCGAGGATGTGTCAATTCACGACAATGCGGCTTCTGGAGACACCTCCTCCGATGAGGCGGCCGCGGAGTACCAGGATGACTACGCGGATGCATATGCCGATTCGCACGACGGCGACGCTTACGCCGGTGAGCCCGGACCGGACGCGAGCACTGCCGGGCGGACCCAGGTGCTGCCTACCTCCGACGGGTATGACGGTGCTGGTCGAATGTATGACCGGTATGCCGGTGACCCGGTCGCCCCAACCGAGCCGATAGCGCAAAACTGGTACGACGAGGACGATCCTGAAGGAGAATCGGGAGAGGACGCCTGGCAACTCACCGGGCGCTAGGAGCTGGCTGTAAGGTAGAACCGTGAACGAGACCCAGCGTGGGCAGGCCGGCGATTCGGCACCGCTGCTCAATATCGCCAATGTTCTGACCGTCATTCGGCTACTTCTGGTACCGGTGTTTGTGGCCGTGTACTGGGTGGCGACGCCGGGGCACGCGTGGGCGGCCTGGGCCGTTTTCGCCGTGGCCGCCGTAACAGACAAATTGGACGGTCATCTGGCGCGCTCACGCGGCCTTGTGACCAATTTCGGCAAGCTTGCGGACTCGATCGCGGACAAGGCACTGGTAGCCGCCGCTCTTATCATGCTCTCCTGGCATGGCATGCTGTGGTGGTGGGTCTCCATCGTCATGATCGGGCGCGAGCTCGGTATCACCGCCGTGCGCATGGCGATGGTGAAGAAGGAAGTGATGGCCGCTGGGCGCGGAGGAAAGATCAAGATGGTCTTCCAATCTTTTGGGATTGCGGGCCTACTGATTCCGTGGCGTTCTTTTCTTCCGTATGTCCTCGGCGAGGCTTTAGTATGGGCTTCCTATGCCCTGCTGGCGGTGGCGCTGTACTTCTCCATCGTCTCGGCGATCCAATACATTCATGATGCGCAACGGATTTCGCGCGAGGCGGGTTCCTCGCCTCGAACGGAGAGTTGAGGGGAATGGCACTGCCGGAGGCAACGGATACGGTTCGCGCCGTCGTCGAGGAGTTGGAGCGGCGGAATCTCTCGTTGGCTTGTGCGGAATCACTCACCGGTGGCGCTCTGACGGCAACTTTTGTTGCCGTGCCCGGTGTTTCTGCTGTGCTGCGAGGTGGCGTGACGACCTATGCGACGGACGCGAAGGCAAGTGTTCTGGGGGTGCCCGCCGACCAGTTGAAGGAAACCGGACCAGTTGACCGCGACGTCGCGATACAAATGGCGCGTGGGGCGTGTCGTTTGCTGACGGCGGATGTTGCATTGGCGACGACGGGCGTGGCCGGGCCGGGACCCGCCGAGGGGCGCGAGGCCGGAACGGTGTGGGTTGCTTGTGCGGGTGGCCTGGGTGAGGAGGCCGAACTGTTACATGTGGCGGGATCCCGCGCAGAAGTACGGCAGGCCGCAATTGATGCGGCGGTGCAGATCCTTGCCCGCCGGCTGAACCTTGGCGCATGAGGGGCAGGTCGGCTGCGGTGTGGCGGAGCCACGTCGTTTACGCCAGCGGTGAGATTCTGATTACCCTCGCGCTCCTTCCCAGAATCCCTCCAGTTTGGGCTGATAGAAATTATCACTGGCAGAAAGCGACTGAGTTGAGTCGATGTGACTCAGCTTTCGGAGATAAGTCAAGATGCCGGGAACATAACAGAACCCGGCCGCGTTGTAGAAAGTGATGACCATGGAGCTACGTACCGGCGTAAACCGGAAAAATGACGGCCCAACACGCATTGCGCCTGAGGCTGCCACGCATGTTCCTGCGGGGCAAGCGCTACTGCGGCGCGAATTGGGCGAGGTACTGCGCGCATACCGTCAACGGCAGGGCCGCACCTTGCGCGAGGTTTCATCGGACGCTCGCGTTTCGCTTGGATATCTTTCAGAAGTGGAACGCGGTCAGAAGGAAGCTTCTTCTGAGTTGCTCGCATCTATCTGCCGGGCGCTCAATGTGCCACTGAGCCATGTACTGCGGTTGGTGGCTGACCGGATTGATTTGTCTGAGGGCCGTGTGCCCCCGCACATGCGTATTCCCGATGAAGTGCCGGACGAACTCGTCCGCGCGGAGCTGGCGAATCGATAGTGCGCGAGTCGGAGTTTTGGACCGCGGTTGACTGGACCTTTCCAGGCGGCCGCGGTCGTTCGTTGATGCAAGATCTTGTCCTGTCTTCTCTCGACGGTCGCAGTCCTTTGCAGGCAATTGACGCCGGTGTCGATCCACAACGGGTGTGGAATGAACTGTGTACGGCCATGGACCTACCCGATTCATATCGCTTTATCCATCGTGTGAAACCCGAGGATCGCGATGATCTGATGCGCTGAGGGGAGCCTCGGGCGCTGAAGTCGGACGTGGGCAACACGCCGCCCGACGTGTCGCTTTCGAACGTCTGTTCGTTGTAGTGTTATCAACAGGTCGCCAGAGGTGAGACCTGTCCACAGTGCACGGTTCACACCCTGAAATATGTCGGAGGTCGGGCATAGCGTGATCTCGGAAGGTTCCTCGGTGAGGGGAACGCCGCGTGAAGACCTGTTCTGTCCAGCGCCGCGGCGAGCGGCATGAGTAAAGGAATAACGATGGCAGCAGCCAAGACTGAAGACCGTAGTAAGGCACTTGACGCCGCACTGGCACAGATTGACCGCCAGTTCGGCAAGGGCTCCGTCATGCGATTGGGAGATCGCGTGCAGACACGCGTACAGGTGATTCCCACTGGTTCCATCGCGCTTGACATCGCGCTTGGCATTGGCGGGCTTCCCCGCGGGCGTATTGTCGAAGTATATGGCCCGGAGTCGTCGGGTAAGACCACCGTTGCCCTGCATGCGGTGGCTAACGCGCAGAAAGCCGGCGGCATCGCGGCCTTTATCGATGCGGAGCACGCCCTTGACCCCGAATACGCCAAGAACTTGGGTGTGGATACGGATGCGCTGATCGTGTCGCAGCCGGATACCGGCGAGCAGGCGCTGGAGATTATGGACATGCTCATTCGTTCCGGCGCGCTGGATATTATCGTCATTGACTCGGTTGCGGCACTGGTCCCGAAGGCTGAAATTGAAGGGGAGATGGGCGATTCACACGTCGGTCTACAGGCGCGTTTGATGAGCCAGGCACTGCGTAAGATCACCGGGGCATTGTCAGCCTCGGGCACCACCGCGATTTTCATCAACCAGCTGCGCGAGAAGATCGGCGTTTTCTTCGGTAATCCGGAGACCACAACAGGTGGTAAGGCCCTCAAGTTCTACGCGTCGGTACGCCTGGATGTGCGGCGGGGAGAGTCTCTGAAGGATAGCGGTGACGCTGTTGGCAATCGCACCCGAGTCAAGGTGGTCAAGAACAAGATGGCCCCGCCTTTTAAGCAGGCGGAGTTTGACATCCTTTACGGGCAGGGAATTTCACGCGAAGGCGGTGTCATCGATATGGGCGCTGACCTGGGAGTCATCCGCAAGTCCGGCGCGTGGTACACCTACGAGGGTGATCAACTCGGCCAGGGCAAGGAAAAGGTTCGTCAGTTCCTCAAGGACAATCCGGAGATGACTGATGAGATTGAGCGCAAGATCCTTATCAAGGTCGGCGTTATTCCGGATCCCGATGCGGTGCCAGAGGGTGGAGAAAGCGATCTTGCAGATCAAGCGGCGGGTGAACCCGCAATGGTTGATTTCTAATGGTGGACTCCACCCAACGTGCCGATTGGAAGAACGGCACGTCGGGCCGTAGCGGCGCGGAGTCTCGTAAACACCCCAACGTGCGCCATACAGCGGCGCAGCGGCAACCCGACCTCCAAGCGGGAGGCGAGGTAGAGGCGGAGACGCGTGAACAAGAGCGCTCGCGGGCGCATGCGATCGTCATGCGGCAGCTGGCAATGATGGATCGGTCACGTGCACAACTGGCGGATGCATTGCGTCGGCGCGATGTGCAAGAGCAAATTGCCGAGGAGACTCTCGATCATTTCGAGAGCATCGGACTGATCGACGACGCCCATTTTGCCCAGGTGCTCACGCGGAGCCGTTTCGCGGCTCGGGGGGCCTCCCGGCGTGCAATCCGGGAGGAACTCCGCCGCAAGGGTGTTGACGGTGACTTGGCCGAACGTGCTCTCAGCGCCATCGGCGAAGAAGAAGAGGATGCGGCAGCGGTCGAACTAGCGTTGCGTAAACTGCGCGCCGGCACCGGCAATCCGCAGACGTTGCGCCGACGCGTGTACGCCACACTGGCACGGCGCGGTTTTTCTGCCGAGCAGTGCACGAATGCCTTACGGCAGGCGGAGGCTAGGCTCGCAAGCGAGGGCGACTCTGCCTGCGAGGACGGACTCGGCTAAACTTATTCGCGATGTCTGCACAACTTCCGCGTACTTACGCCATCCGCACTCTCGGATGCCAGATGAATGTCCATGATTCGGAACGCCTGGCCGGGCTTCTAGACTCGGCCGGCTACGTTCCCGTTTCCCTGGTCCCGGAGAAGGCTGCACGGGCAACCGACGCCGGCGACGAGGGTGCCGACGTCGTCGTAATCAACACGTGCTCCGTGCGTGAGAATGCGGCGACAAAGCTGTTCGGCAATCTCGGCCAACTGGCGGCTGTGAAGCGAGAGCGCCCCGATATGCAGATCGCGGTGGGAGGATGCCTGGCCCAGCAAATGAGGGGTAAGATTGTCGATCGCGCGCCCTGGGTGGATGCGGTCCTTGGAACGCACAATCTCGACGTGCTTCCCGCACTGCTTGACCGGGCACGGCACAACAAAGAGGCCGCGGTGGAGATCGAGGAGTCGCTGAAGGTTTTTCCGTCCACGTTACCGACCCATCGGGAATCTGCTTACGCGGCCTGGGTGTCGATCTCGGTTGGCTGCAACAACACCTGCACTTTTTGTATCGTCCCGCATTTGCGTGGAAAGGAGCGGGATCGGCGCCCCTCGGAGATTCTCTCCGAGGTGGAAGCGGTGGTTGCCGAGGGCGCCATTGAGGTTACGCTGCTCGGTCAGAACGTCAATTCGTATGGAGTTGGGTTCGGAGACCGGCACGCGTTCGCTGGTCTGCTACGTGCCTGTGGCGGCATTGAAGGCCTAGAAAGAGTACGTTTTACCTCTCCTCATCCGGCGGCCTTCACCGACGACGTTATTGCCGCCATGGCGCAAACCCCTAATGTCATGCCGTCACTCCATATGCCCCTACAGTCGGGTTCGGATCGGATCCTGCGGCTGATGCGGCGGTCCTATCGTTCCGCCAAGTTCCTCGGCATCCTTGACCGCGTGCGGGAGGCAATCCCGCAAGCCGCGATTACAACCGATATTATCGTCGGTTTTCCCGGCGAGACGGACGATGATTTTCAGAGGACGCTTGAAGTGGTCGAGCAGTCGCGGTTCTCTTCTGCTTTCACCTTCGTGTACTCTCCGCGCCCGGGGACACCCGCCGCCGATATGGAAGACCAAGTTCCAGCCGATGTTGTTGCGGATCGGTATCGGCGTCTCATAGAACTGCAGGAACGAATCTCGACGGAGGAGAACGAGAAACTGGAGGGGAGCGCAGTTGATGTTCTCGTGTCACACGGAGAGGGGCGCAAGGACGGCGCCACTGCGCGTGTTTCAGGCCGTGCGGCCGACAACCGACTGGTGCACGTCGCCCTTCCGGCGGCACTGCCGCAGCCGCCCCGACCGGGAGACATGATTCGCGCCGAGGTGACTCACGGTGCGCCACACCACCTCGTTGCCGACTCGGCGTTGAGTGGGGGCTTGTTCGAGATTCGACGTACCCGTGCCGGTGATGCGTGGGAGCAACGGGAACGCCTAACCGCGCGCTTGACCGCTGAGGCAGAGGGCCGCGCGCCGGTCACAATCGGAATGCCGCGCCTGCGTGTGGGCGCAGGGCCGGTCTAAGGCGTATAGGCGATGATTATCGCCCTTGTCGGGCCCACCGCAACCGGGAAGACGGCCCTGTCTATCGAAGTGGCCGAGTTGCTCGGAGGTCCGAGTGAGGTTGAGATCATCTCGGCGGATGCCATGCAGCTGTACCGCGGCATGGATATTGGCACGGCCAAGTTGCCGGCTTCGCAGCGGCGGGGGATCGTTCACCACCAGCTCGATGTACTCGATATTAACGAAGCCGCCAGTGTAGCCGCCTACCAACGCAGCGCCCGCGCTGACCTGCATGGCATCGTCTCTCGCGGCAAGATCCCGATTGTTGTCGGAGGCTCCGGCCTTTATGTGGCGGGCCTGCTTGACGAACTTGAGTTTCCCGGGCACGATCCACACATTCGTGCGGATCTGGAGGAGATCGTTCGACGCAAAGGATTGCAACCACTGTTGATGGAACTCGCGGAGAAAGACCCGGAGGCATACGCTGCCGTGGATCACCGCAATCCCCGGCGTGTCATCCGTGCCGTAGAGGTTGTTCGCCTCGCGGGTCGCTATTCTCCGCGCTTCCCACGGCACACCGCACATTATCCCGATGTCTGCGCCTTTTACGTGACTCGTACGGCCGACGTGCTGGCCGACAGCATTGCTCGCCGCACGGAGGCAATGATGACGGGAGGCCTGCTGGAGGAGACTGCCGCTCTACTTCACCAAGGACTACGCGAGAGTCCGACGGCAGGCAGCGCGACTGGGTACAGGCAGGCCATCGCCGTGCTGGACGGTCGGCTGAGCGCTGCGGACGCTGTGGTTGACATCGCGCAGGCGACCCGGCGGCTTGCGAAGAAACAGCGGACCTGGTTCGGCGCTGATCCACGGCTGCACCACCTGGACCTCACCGACATCTCGATGCACGATGCCGCTCAGCATGTCATGGAGGCGGCTGGGAAGTGAGGGCGAGGAAGTGGACGTGCCGACGGAGCGTGACGATGGGGGAGGAGGCACGCGCGGATTCCTCAAATCAGAGCCCCAAGAACCGGAAGGACCGGTATCGCCGCACGCCCGGCGACCGCACGGCTCAAGATGGCGGGGCCGATGCGAATTCGAGCGGAGAGCGGGTATCTGAAAGGCCATCCGCATCTGACAAAGAAGCGCGATCGGTTCCGATCGGGCAGTCGGTTCCGATCGGGCAGTCGGTTCCGATCGGTGAACGCCTGCCGCTGACACAACCGAGGAAGGCACTGCGCCGCATGTTCCAGTTCGCGTGGAC
>SUUB01000027.1:10987-12524 GCA_015062745.1 Actinomycetaceae bacterium | reverse complement strand
TCGGTTCCGATCGGTGAACGCCTGCCGCTGACACAACCGAGGAAGGCACTGCGCCGCATGTTCCAGTTCGCGTGGACCCAGCTGCAGTGCTGTCTTTTTCCCATTGCGATTTTCCTTGGTTTGGCGGTCTCCATGCTGGTGTGGGGCAGGTACGAGCTGCCGCTCACGCGCTATGACGCCATGCTGATCTACGTCGTCCTGCTCCAGATCCTATTGGTATGGGTGCGATTCGAGACATGGCGGGAACTGTTGGTCATCTGCTCATTCCACGTGCTCGGCCTGGCACTCGAAATCTTCAAGGTGAGTATTGGCTCCTGGAACTATCCCGATGCCGGTCTTATTCGGTTGGCGGGTGTACCGATATTCTCCGGATTCATGTACGCCTCGGTCGGATCATATATTTGCCAGGCCTTCCGCCGGTTCGATTTGCGGGTGACCAGATTCCGGTGGCTGCCGGTAAGCCTCCTAGCGGTAGCTGCCTACGCGAACTTCTTCACGCATCACTACATCCGGGACTTGCGGTGGGTGATCGTTATCGGCTTCCTCATCGCGCTGTGGAAAAGCACGATCCACTTCACCGTTGGAGGGGAGCGATACTGGATGCCAACCGCACTGGCCTTTCTGCTCATCGGCCTTTTCCTCTGGGTTGCCGAGAATGCGGCCACCTTCCTCAACGCGTGGCGCTATCCCAATCAGAGTGCAGGCTGGGAGATGGTGCATGTGGGCAAGCTCGGCAGTTGGGCCCTGCTCATCACGCTGAGCTTCGTCTTGGTGGCGGCGGTGAAAGCGAAGGAGGGCGCGTTTTATGGCGACGACGACGCCGTTCCTCGGGTCACGCATGAGGGGTGAAGCCGGTCGCGCCCAGGCCCCGGCAACGGCGAGAGTGCCGTCTGGGCCGCACGGCTCGGCCCTAGAGTCCCGGTCTGACCTCGAAGACCCGATATCCCTTGGCGGATCCGAGTCTCTCGCAGGTAAACCCCTGTTCCTGCAGCCATTTCTGGAGGGAGTCCGCGCCGAGGTTGCGCTGCACAACGAGGTAGGCAACACCATCGTCGGCAAGTAATGAGAGCCAGGTGGTAAGCAGCTTGTGCAGTTCCTGCTTGCCAATCCGCACCGGCGGATTGGACCACAGCAGGGCGATTCGCCTGTCAGCCAGCTGCTCCAAGGCTGCCTGCGGGTCAAGAACTGTGCCCTTCAGACCGGCGCGGCGCAGATTCTCCCCGGTCAGCTGCCGCGCGCGCTCATTCACATCGACGGCCCACACCTGAGCATTCGGAGCCGCGTCGCACAGTGCGAGAGTCATCGGTCCCCACCCGCAGCCCAGATCAAGGGCCACTGAACCATCCGGAATATCTGGGTTCGGTACTTTCGCCAGGAAGACCGCCGTTCCGCGATCCACTTTGTCGTGCGCGAAGACGCCGTTCGCCGTGAGGACAGAATAGTCTTTGCCGCGTAGGCGGACAGTGCGCTCCACGCGGGGAGAGTCGTCCGGCTGATGTTCGGAGAAATAGTGCGGGGTAGTCACCCCTTAAGCGTA
>SUUB01000027.1:0-10887 GCA_015062745.1 Actinomycetaceae bacterium | reverse complement strand
ACAGTGCGCTCCACGCGGGGAGAGTCGTCCGGCTGATGTTCGGAGAAATAGTGCGGGGTAGTCACCCCTTAAGCGTAACGCCTGTCGGCGCCAGTGGCGGCTTTGCCTCCCGGCCCGGGTGCGGTTGCTGGCTCGGCAGCCCTTGCGTGTATCAGTGACGGGCCGATCACCCCCACGTTTACCGGAGCAGTGCATGTCACTTCTACCGGAGCAGTGTATGTCACTTCACCGTGCAATGGCCTCCGTGGGATCATAGAGGAAAACGTGAGGAGCACATGAGCGAGGACTACACACAACCTGCGACAAGGCGAGGTTTACATACGGGCAGGCCTTTCAATCCGGCGGTATCTGATGCGCCGACGGCGTCGGAGCAGTTGCCATCGCCAAACAGCCTCGATATCCACTCGCGCCGCGGGACTGCACTGCAGGCCGACCCGTCCTACAACGCCCACAGCGGTGACGAGTTTGACAGGGAGGAACGCTGCTCGCTGCGGCGCGTCGGCGCGCTTGAGGTCGGTGTCGAGCGCGAGGAAGGCGTTGACATCGAGTACCGCCAAGTGCGCTTGGAGCGTGTGGTGCTCGTCGGGTTGTGGCAGTCAGGCGAACTGCGGCAGGCGGAGGAATCTCTTCGTGAGTTGGCAGCACTCGCGGAAACAGCCGGTTCCGAGGTGCTCGACGGTTTGATCCAACATCGCAGCCTGCCCGATCCGGCAACCTATCTCGGCCAGGGCAAAGCACACGAGTTGGCCGATCTGGTGGCAGTACGGGAAGCCGACACCGTGATTGTTGATTCGGAACTCGCTCCATCGCAACGGCGCGCCTTGGAAGACATCGTTAAGGTCAAAGTCATCGACCGTACCGCGCTGATCTTGGATATTTTCGCCCGGCACGCGAAGTCGAAAGAAGGAAAAGCGCAGGTTGAACTGGCACAGTTGGAGTACCTTTTGCCACGTTTACGCGGCTGGGGCGAATCCATGTCGCGCCAGGCGGGCGGCCGAGTAGCCGCCGGCGCGGGTATCGGTTCGCGCGGACCGGGTGAGACGCAGATCGAGCTTGATCGGCGCCGCATCCGTACCCGCATGGCGAAACTTCGCCGCGACATTAAACGAATGGCGCCGGGGCGTGAGCAACGCCGTGCGGAGAGAAGGCGCACAGGCACGCCATCGGTCGTCGTCGTCGGATACACGAATGCTGGAAAATCGTCCCTTCTGAATCGACTCACCGGAGCAGGTGTACTGGTGGAGAATGCACTCTTCGCCACGTTGGATCCGACGGTGCGGCAGGCCACGACGCCGTCGGGCCGCGCGTTCACCATAACGGATACGGTGGGATTCGTTCGCAATCTTCCCACGCAGCTCGTGGAGGCTTTCCGCTCAACACTCGAAGAAGCAGGGATGGCGAACGTACTGCTGCACGTCGTTGACTCGTCGCATCCCGATCCGGTGGGTCAGGTGCAAGCGGTTCACGAGGTGTTGGCGGATGTACCCGGCGCCGCAAACGCGCGTGAACTTATTGTGCTGTCGAAAAGCGATCTTGCCGATCCGGTGGATCTGACCGCGCTGCGTGGTCGATTCCCGGAAGCTGTGGCCGTGTCCTGCCTGACCGGCGAGGGGATTGACGAGCTGCTGGAGAAACTCGACGAAGCCCTACCGCGCCCCAATATTGAGGTTACTGCTGTTGTGCCCTATAGCCGTGGTGATCTTGTTTCCCGCATCCACGAGGAGGGCGAGATCCTGGCGCCGGTGGAATACCGCGACGAGGGAACCTGGGTCCATGCGCGAGTGCCGGAGGACTTGGCAGGAGCCTTACGCGGTTTGGGCATATGTGCGGAGAGCCTTCCCGGCTCCGGAGCAGTGCTGTGAACAACGCGACTAGCGGCGACGACGCGGCGACGACGCATCGCGATGCCGTTGACGAGATTCTCGACGCGGTGATCTCTGCCATGGCCGGTGCTCGGCGCGAAGGCCAAGTGACAATGGCGCATCGGGTATGGCAGGCCCTTGAGGGCAGTGAGCACCTTCTGGTACAGGCTGGCACCGGTACGGGTAAGTCAATCGGGTACCTGGTACCGGTGATGGAGTGGGTGGCCCGCACGGGTATGCGGGCCGTTATCTCGACCGCAACGCTGACCCTACAACGGCAGATCGTCACGCAGGACGCGCCTCGGGTAGCACAAGCAGTACGTAAAGTAACTGGCCATGAACCGACGGTTGCGCTTCTGAAGGGATGGAACAACTACGTCTGCTTGCGGAAGGTCACCGGCGGTTACCCGGAGGAGGATGCGCTCCTTTCGCGCGCTGCCGGAGAGTTCGGGGCGAGCGCTACCGGTGAAGAAGTTGTGCGACTACGTGAATGGGCAATGTCCACGGATACGGGCGACCGTGACGACCTAGTTCCCGGCGTGTCGGAACGAGCCTGGCGGCAGGTGTCATTGGCCAAACCGGAGTGCCTGGGTACGTCGTGCCCTTTGCGGGAATCGTGTTTCCCCGTTCTTGCCCGAGACGCCGCTGCCGAGGCTGATATTGTGGTGACCAATCACTCCATGCTCGGAGTGGAGAGCTCCGGCACGCCGGTGCTTCCCGGTGGTGCCGACGCCTTCATCGTCGACGAGGCACACGAACTGGTGAATCGGGTGACAGACCAGCTTGCCGCCTCACTGTCGCGTGCGGAGATTGCGGCCACCGCTCGGTTGCTGCGCCGGGAGCAGATAATGGTTCTGGATCTCGAACGGGCGGGTGAGGCGCTGGGAAGTGTTCTCGATGCACTTCCGGAAGATCGGCTGGTGGAAATGCCCGCCGAGCTGACCGACTCATTGCTCGCCCTACTTGGATGCCTGCAGCAGGCATTGGACGATGTGGCGGCTCTACCCGGCAAGGAAGAGACGGATGCCGCGGCGAAGAAGGTTGCTCGTAATCGTGTGCAGTCCGTGGTGGACGTGATCGAACTGCTCCTGTCCGATGGGGTGCAGGCAGGCTCCTTCGTTCCCTGGGTTTCACGTGATGGCGAGGACCGCTCATATCTGCACGTTGCGCCGCTGGATGTTTCCGCGTCATTGGCAGACACCCTGTTCGAGGACAAGCCGGTTATTCTGACCTCCGCCACCTTGGAGATCGGTGGCAGTTTCACGCACATCGCACGCCAGACCGGTTTTCTGTACCCGAGTCAAGGCCCGTGGGAGGGAATCGATGTTGGTTCCCCGTTCGATCATGCACGGCAGGGAATTCTCTACGTCGCCTCACACCTGCCTGCTCCCGGCCGTGAGGGGTACGGGGATGAGCAACTCGATGAACTGGTAGATCTTGTGCGCGCCTCGGCGGGTGGTGCGCTTTGTCTGTTCACATCGCGGCGCGCGGCGGAGGCTGCGGCCGAGTATGCGCGGGAGAAGCTTGAAACGCCGGTTCTTGTGCAAGGCGAGGACCAACTTCCGACGCTGATCAGTCGGTTCGCCGACGACGACGCGGCCAGCCTGTTCGGCACGCTTTCGCTGTGGCAGGGCGTCGACGTGCCAGGGCGGACATGCCGCCTTGTTATCATCGATCGGATTCCCTTCCCGCGGCCCAATGACCCGCTTATGCAGGCCCGTGCGCAGGCGGTGAACGCCTCCGGCGGCAACGGCTTCATGCAGGTGGCGGCAGCGCAGGCCGCATTGTTGTTGGCGCAGGGTGTCGGTCGCCTACTGCGCACGGTGGATGATCGCGGTGTTGTTGCTATTCTTGATTCTCGGTTGAGAACAGCTCGCTATGGGCAATTTCTCGCGGCTTCCCTGCCGCGCCTGTGGCCCACGAGTGATAGCGATACCGTCCGCGCTGCGCTGACACGCCTAGCCGGCCCGGAATAGGTCCTATCGCGCGGGCGGAACGTTTTCATATGATGGTGACGCATCAAAAATAGATGAGTCGAAACAAAAGAGGAGGAACCGTGTCGGAGAACCATGCTGCAGAACCTGCGCTGATTCCGGAGTCGGAGGAGGACCTGGCTGCGGGCAACACCACAAGTGCTTTCCCCAGCCCCGACGCGTCAAAGATCGCAGTTATCGGCGCGGGGGCGGTAGGCTCCGCGATTACGTATGCCTCGGTGATCCAGGGCGTGGCACGCCATTACGTCATGTACGACATCGCCGGCGAAAAGGCCCGCGCCGAGGCTCTTGATATTGCACAGGGTGTGCAGTTCGCACCGGTGGCCACCGTTGAGGGTTCCAGTGACGTGGAAATTGTGCGTGACGCCGATGTCGTGGTTATCACTTCGGGTGCCAAGCAGAAGCCGGGCCAGTCTCGCCTGGAGCTCGCCGGGGCCACGATTGACATTATGAAGTCGGTGGTTCCGCAGGTGGTGGAGCAGGCTCCTAACGCGATTTTCCTTATGGTGGCCAATCCCGTCGATGTAGTCACCTACGCCGGGTGGAAGCTGTCCGGCCTGCCGGCGGAGCGTTTCTTCGGCTCAGGTACCGTTCTCGATTCATCACGTCTGCGCTATCTCATCGCGCGTGCATGCGGTGTCGCTCCGCAGAATGTGCACGCCTATATTGCCGGTGAGCATGGCGACTCGGAGATCCCGCTGTGGTCATCCGCCACCGTGGGTGCGGTGCCACTGTTGCAGTGGGGTACGACGGCCGACGGGCAGACCCTGGATGAAAGCGCACGCGACCGGATTCATCAAGACGTGGTTCGCTCCGCATACGAGATCATTGAGGGCAAAGGGGCAACGAATTACGCTATCGGGCTGTCGGTCGCTTCGATCCTCGCCACGATTATGCGCGATGAGCATCGTGTACTGCCGGTGAGTTCCTACCTGGAGGACTGGCTGGGCATCTCCGATGTGTGCATGTCTGTGCCATGTATTGTCGGGCGTTCCGGCGTTGGGCGGCGGTTGATTCCGGTGGTGACTCCGCGCGAGTACGAAGGGCTGCGTACCTCTGCACGGTCGATCCGTGAGGTTGCGGCAAAGTTCGGCTTCTAGTTCCTTCGGTTCGTAGTCCAGGAACGAGCATTTCAAGGGTCGGCGGCAGCAGACATGTTGCCGCCGACCCTCTTATGTTCTCCCGCCAGCCGTTTCTGCTGCTGCGCCTCTGTTCTTGGTGTGCATCTGAGCCTTCCGAGAATCCGCTCTTGCTGCGCATCCGTTTCTTAGTCAGCATCCGTTCTGGGCGGATTTCTGCCGACGCCGCAGCGCATATGCGCGATGATGGAGCGCATATGCGCGATAGGGGCTGGGCACGATACCAACCAAATGCGGCGTGCTTTTGGGGCCAGTGTGCGCTTGTTGATGCCTGGTGGTACTTGATGCCTGCCGGTATCAGAGTGCCCGGATCACCGTGACGACGCGTCCAAGGATTTCTGCGCCGTCGGCAGGGATGGGCGCGTAGGAGGCATTGCATGGGAGGAGCGTGATATGCCCGTTCTTCCGGTCAAGCACTTTCACGGTCGCTTCATCATCCAGTAAGGCCGCGACGATCTCTCCATTCTCAGCTACCGGTTGGCGCCGAACGACCACCCAGTCGCCGTCGCATATCGCAGCCTCGATCATGGAGTCACCTTTGACCTTGAGGGTGAACAGTTCACCCTCACCCGTGAGCTGCCGGGGAAGCGTGAAGATGTCTTCAACCACCTGGTCTGCAAGGATTGGGCTGCCTGCGGCGATACGACCAACGACCGGTACATGGACCGGCGGCTCAACGGTGACGGTCTCTTCACCATTCTGGAACGTTACCGGCACGATCTGCTGAGCCTGCGGCGTAGACGGTGTGGAGTTCGCACCATCACGGGGTTTGCGACGCCCGTATTCCATCCCCTTCTCGGTCAACACGATGGCGCGCGGGCTGTGCGAGTCACGGCGAATGTATCCGAGCCGAACGAGGGAATCTAGTTGGTACTTGACCGACGACGTGGAGTTGAGACCTACCGACTCGCAGATCTCGCGCACAGTTGGGGGATAGTGATACTTAAGGATGCCGGCGCGTACGCACTTGAGTACCGCCGCCTGGCGCTCGGTTAACTTGGACGCCGTTGCCACGGTTACCTCCCGTTTGGGCCTCATTTCGTGTCGGAGGCTCCTGATTGACTATGCATATCAGCGTAATTGGTCACTGTCTAATACTCAAACAAATGTTCGTACGGCATGTCGAACAGACGTTCTGGACAATCTCCATCGCGCGCTGTATAGTTCAAACAAGCGTTCGAAGAACATGTGTTCGAGGAACGGTAGCCGCTAACGCTCCAGCGGGAGCGGTGACACGAAGGGAAGATTGTTATGAGTGCAGTTGCTGTGAGTGCTATCGAGCCTGTACCCGCCGGTGCGGGTGCAGCGGAGGAGCGTGCGGGAAGAAAGCGTAGGCCGCTGCGAGCGGTGCCGACCGCAGCCAGTCCGATCGAGAGTGACCGCAACGAGGCGCAGCAGCCGCTACCTGGCAGGCGGGACGCCGCTCCGCGCCCAGAATACCCGGTTCTTGCACGGCGGCGGCCGCCGGCGCGGGTCGTGCACACGGAGAAGCCACGGCCGGCGGCGATGAAGCCTTCATCCGTGCGTGCCTCTGAGATGCGCGGCCGTACCGCAGCTGTCACAGAGGCAGCGGTGAGTCCACGGGTAAGGCATACACGTAGCGTTAATGTGTCGCACATGCTTATTGCTCTGCGGCTGGCATTCGGTGCGCTGGCCGCAGCGGCGCTGGTTGTGCTTGGCCTGGGGATTGGTTCTCTTTTCGTTCCTGCGCCGGGTGAGAGCGTCGTCGTTCAGTCTGGCGACACGCTCTGGTCCATCGCCGCAGCGGTTCCTGATGCTCCAGACACGGCAACTGCGGTAGCAGATATCAAGGCACAGAACGGGTTGACAAGTGATGCCATCGCAGTGGGCCAGGTGTTGGAGCTACCACGATACTAGTGCCATGATACGGGAACTGGGTCGCGATATCAGGGCCCGCGGCACCGGTGGTGTTAGGGAATGAGCACGCGGCAGCCGGATAGGGCGCTGGCACGTGGAGGTTGAAGTGCTGGAGTGTTTGCGGCAACCCAGGCACACGATCTACGGTAATGGAATGCACTGTCCATTCTGCCGCCACCCGGATTCACGGGTGATTGATTCTCGTACCAGCGACGACGGTCAGTCGATTCGACGTCGCCGCGAGTGCCCCAACTGCAAACGCCGCTTTACTACTGTGGAAAGCGCGAGCCTAACCGTTGTGAAACGGTCGGGAGCTACGGAGCCTTTTTCACGCGACAAGATCATTGCTGGTGTTGGCAAAGCCTGCCAGGGTAGGCCTGTGGGCGAGGACGACCTCGCCTTACTCGCGCAGCAGGTGGAGGAGAAAGTGCGCAGCTCTGGCAGCTCACAGATCGAAGCACACGAAATTGGCCTGGCGATCCTCGAGCCTTTGCGCAAGCTGGACACGGTGGCCTATCTGCGCTTTGCTTCCGTGTACTCGAACTTCGACAGCCTGGACGACTTTGAGTCTGCAATTGCGGAGCTGCGGGCGGAGAACGGCGATCGTAGCGGTGATGCGTAGAGGAAAGCCGAGAGCTCTCGTCCGGTAGTGCGTGACGAGTGCACAACGGTGCGCGCGACGAACGGGGCAATGTGCGCCTCCACCGCCCGCGACGAACGCGGCAGTGTGCCGCTCCGCCGTGCATTCTGCACAGCGCTACATGTGGTCCCGATCGTCGCCTGCTGGGTTTCCATCCCCGGCTTCTTGCGCCGCCTGAGCGTTCGCCGCGTCAGGATCCGGTACGGCTGCGTTCGTTGTGTACTGAGCGTCGCCACCTGCGCCTCCTGGTGTGGGCTCCGCTTGAACTACGCCGTCGTCGGCAAGGGGATCCTTCTGATCCTCATCGTGTTGTGTCGGCGACCCTCCGAGTTTCTCCTGGATTGCTTCGGTCGACGACTTCAACGCACCGGACACCGCGGCACCGGAGCGAGAGAGCCAAGCGGAGAACCCTTCTCGGCTCAACCCCTCCTTCTGCAGACGAGCACGGAGTTCCTCGGCAGTGACGCCTTTCTCCGCGAACCACCCGCGCACCTGTTCGGTTGAATGCTCGGATGTGGTGGAGAGCCACTCTTGGACCTGCTCCTTCGTTGCGTTGAATTGCTCCTGCAACGAGCCGAGCCACGTCTCGAACCGATCGGAGGCGTTCTCACCGAGAGCACCGGCCTTGCGGATCCACTGCCCGGACTTCAACTCGAAGTTGTTCAGCTCTTCCCGAACGGCTCGCCGCATCACCTTACCGATCTGCGAGCGGGGCAGTTCATCAACGACGGCTATCGATTTTGGCATTGCGTAGTGTGAGAGCTTGTCTTGCGTCCAGCGCCGTACCGAATCAAGGTCAACCATTGCACCGGGCTCGAGCACGAGTGCCGCCACCACCGATTCCCCGCGTGCGTCCTCGGGCATTCCGACAACAGCGACGTCGCGAACGCCGGGCATATCGCGGATGGCGTCCTCCACCTGGGACGGGTAGATATTGAAGCCGCCGTTGATGATGAGTTCCTTGCGGCGGTCGGCCATGACGAGGAATCCGTCGTCCCAGCGCGCGAGGTCGCCGGTGCGTAGCCACCCGTTCCACAGGACGGCGTCGGTCTCTTCCGGCATGCCAAGGTACCCCGCGAATACCTGTGGACCTCGTACAAGCACTTCGCCGATGTCGTTGGCATCGCGACTGGGGTCTTCCGGATCCGCAACGCGGATCTCGGTGGAGGGGAAGGGAAGCCCGAGAGTCGAGGGGCGTCGCTCCGGGGTTACAGGCGAGCCCGCGATAATAGGCGAGGCCTCCGTCATTCCGTAACCCTCGATGATGTAGCCGCCGGTGCCTTCCTCCCAGCGTGCTGCGAGAGCGGGATCTAGTGCCATGGCGCCGGAGAACGCAAAACGGATTGAGCTCAGGTCGACGTCTTCACCAGCTTCCCGCTGCCGGTCTGCCTCGTCAAGGATGCGTTGGAACATTGGAGCAACACCCGGGAATAGGGTGATGGGATGGCGCTTCTGGCCAGCCAGCAAAGAAGCCACATTGAAGTTGGGCAATAGAACGAGGGTCCCGGCTTGCCGGATGCAAATGCCCAAGCATGTGCTCAGTCCGAAGGCGTGGAAGAAGGGAAGAACGGCGGCGAAGACCTCCGTGCCATAGCCCATCGTATGTACCCATTCGATGGTCTGCACCATGTTAGATACGACATTGCGATGTGTTAACTGCACGGCTTTTGGTACGCCAGTGGTGCCGCCCGTGTGCAGAAGAACGGCGATATCATCAAGTTCAGGCGGCTCCATCTCCATGTGCCGGGGCAGTGAGGGTGACTTCTTGACGATGCGGTCGAAGGAAAGTACACCGTGAGGCACCTCGCCGCGTAGCTTGGCACGCTGCTCGCGGGCGGAGGAAAGAGGAAGCCGCAGAAGCATGCGTGATAGATGCGGGAGCTCGCGTGAGAGGTCGACGGCAAGGTACGTACGGCCGCGGAAGTCGCCGTCGGATACAAGTTTCTCCAGCGTTTGTTCCCAGGCGATCACGACGACGGCGCCGTGCCGATCAAGCTGCTCGTGTAATTCGCGAGCTGGCGCGAGCGGGTTATGCTCAGCCACCGTGGCGCCGAGGGCAAGTGCGGCGTAGAAGGCGACGACATGCTGAGGACAGTTCGGCATAATGAGGGCGACGACGTCGCCATTGCGAACACCGCAGCGATAGAGTGCCGAGGTTGCCTTGCGGACTTGATGGTCCAACTCGCCATAGGTGATAGTGCGCCCGAGGAAATCAATGGCCACACGATTCGGAAAATCAGCGGCGGCACGAGGAAGCTGCTGGTCGAGCGTTTGTGTGACGGGTTCTATCTCGGCGGGAACTCCAGGGGCGTAGTGGGGGCGGGCTGGAGCAGTCTCGTCCATTGTGCGTCCTCTCGGTCATAAACAGGTGTCGGAGGAATTCTATGCTGCCCCGCCCAGCAAGCACACACTTTTCGCCTTGATTTCTGCCGTATTTCGCCATGGGCACCATGAGGATAGAGGTCCGGGTGCAGCACATCCGCTTTGCGTGACAGCAGCATCTGGTCGCGGGCGCCTGAGGATCGAGGTCGGGGCGCGAGTACGGTGCAGGAAAGTAGGTGCGCGAAAGCCCCTGTTACAACCGGCAGTGCGGGCGCAGGCCCGGATAGAATATTCCACTGGCAAAGAACGAGGTGAGTAAACAGTATCCGCTGGCCAGCGGGCACAGTCAGGCACCGAGAACAACGGGCGGCCACTGGGTAGCTAGCGGACGACCGCCGCATCCCAATGTGGTCAGCGCGCGGACAATGGGTAGGCTACTCGGCGGCTGCCCGGACGGCCTCCTCTTTCGCGTCTCCGGCGGTGTCCCGCGGTGCTGAATCCGTTGCAGCATGCGGCTCGTTGTCCGCCTTCTCGGTAGAGGAGAGCGACCTCGTGACTCGTACGGTCACCCACATTACTCCGGCGACGGCGAGGCCAGCGAGAAGCACAAGTAAGAGCGGACGTGCTCTGAGTAGCCACGGCGCGCCCGTTCCCCGGTCGGAAATGCCTAAATCATCAGCAATTCGCCTGTTCTCGATATAAACGCGTTGCTGTACCTGCGAGTACAGTGAGCGAGCGGAGTCATTAGCGTCGCCCGGAAACGGTGCGTTATTGAACCAGGCGTGGTAATCGTTGATCTGTTGTTCGTCCATGTTGTTGTAGTCCACTATCTTCCCGTCTTGAATGAAGGAAGCGTCGGATGCTTGGGCGTCGGCTAACAGCTCGGGCTGAGTGTTGGCCCACTCGGCATACGCAGCCGCATTGAGGGTGGACATTCTGCTGTTGAGCTCGCTGAGGTCGGGGGCGGTAATGCTTCCGGTGGTGGCGTACTCGAGTGTGACGAAGAGGGGGACGTAACGCATGACTGTGCTCTCGACGTTGGTTTCTGTTTG
>SUUB01000026.1:25327-32084 GCA_015062745.1 Actinomycetaceae bacterium | reverse complement strand
GTTGTCCTCCTTCCCCGCTGAAAGGACTACCTCGTTACCGTTCTGCAGAATGCCGACGTCGGAACCTTCTTGCGGCATATTCCAGATGAAGGGGGCTCCTCCTGCGACGCTGTTCCAACGCCTAGTGATCTCACGCCAGCGTCGGCTCAAGTCGTCAACATCAGCCCCGTAATCGCTGAGCTTCTCATCCAATTCCTGCCGAATCCGTTCAGCCTCCGCCATCTCCTGCTGTACCAGTTGCTCCTCATCAGCATCCTCAGGCTGAAAGGTGGGCGCGGAACTCGGCCCGCCCGTATGCGAAACACTCGACACTCGCGACCACGAACTATCCAGTGCTCCCTGTGCGCGGGCGATATCAGATGTTGCATAGGAGATCACCGCGGCACACCGACCCGCAATCTCCGTTGCCTTGTCCAGATCCTTCACCAACTCCGAGCGCCGGGTAGCGAAGGCATCAGCGGTATCGCCCTCCCACTCCCCCAGCGCATTATTCGCGTGCCGCGCGAAATCATCCGCCGCTCGCGAGGAGAACCGCGCCATGCGTTCCCATGCCCCCTGAGCCGAATACAACTCCGACAGGTTCGCCTCTAGATCCCATGACCCACTCATCAGATCCTCCAGTTCTCGGCGGTTCGCTCGTCAGCATCGGTCAAGTCTGCCGCACAGGCCTGCATTGCCTCCGAGGCCGACTCCAATGAGTCAGACAGATTCTCATGGGCGTTATCGCCGGAATTCGCCATTCCCGTGAGCTTGCTGACGAACTGCGGACCGGCCGGGCTGTTTCCTGCCGCCGTCGACGAGATTCCGGAAACAGGAGAAGACGCGTTCTGCCACGCCGAGCGAAGATCAACCGACACATTCAGCACACGCGTCGCCTGCCCGCTCACATACTCGGGATCAATTCGGGTCATACTGCCGCCTCTCTGCTGTACCGGTGAGTTGGCCGGAGGCCGTACCGGTGAGATAGCACGAGGCTAGCAGACAGGATGCGCCGCCGCACGGCTTTTAAAGAAGTGCCGTAAAAGTGCAGGTAGACGCCCTGTCTGCGGCCTGTTACGCCGCAGCCCACCCGCTAGTACGCGCGGTACAGTGCGAGCCCGCGCGGCGAGTCCACAAAACCGGCAGCGCGCAAAGGCGCGGCGAGCGCCGAGCGGAAAACCGCTCCTTCGCCGTTGACCTTCTCGATGGTAAGCGTCTCCAAATGCCGCTCCGCCACAGTAGCCGCCAGACTGGCACATGCCGACTCCAGCACATCGGTATCCTCGGTGAACTGCAGGACAGTCCGACCACCACGCTCCAGATACAACACCGGCTTACCCGCCACAAGAACCACTAGTGCACCCGCCTTGCGGCCCGGGCGCTGCTGCACTCCCTCAATCGCTGGCCAGGGCAGCGCTGCACCATAAGGGTTGGCGGGGTCAGTTGCAGCCAGTGTGATTGCCGCTCCGCAGCCGGTTGGTTGAAGCCCGCTGCGGCTTGAAGGCGTCGCGGTGCGATCCGTGTGCTCCTTGGAACCACTCGACTGAGTGACAGCGCCGCCGGAATCCCCCTGATTATCAGCACGATCGGCGAATTCCCGCAGCCGATCAACTGCTGCAGCTACGGCAAATTGAGCAGCACCCAACCCGGCGATGAAATAGCCCCGCCGACAATGCCCAGCCTCCTCAAAACCACGCAGCACGCGGTACACACCGGCAAATCCTCCCGGCACGCCTTCGGACTGGACCGATCCGCGCGTCACCACGCCGTAGCGTCCCAGTAATGCCGACGCCGTATCTACTGCTTGCGCGGTTTGGGCAGACCACCCACGCCCGGTCGCGGCGTTATCAGCAGAAGACACCGCCTCCGGACCAGAAGATAGCTCCCCCGGAACAGAAGCTCTCACCCCGACCGCGAATGACCCCGTAGGTTCCCCATCCGTCTGCTGACCTTCGAGGGGCAAAGCCGCCTCTCCGCTTACCAGCTCGAAACCTTCCTCCTGACTGCTGCCAGCATCTCCACCTGCACCCGGGATAAGAGACCACCGCCCAGCCAGCACCGGCGGCGCCCCCACAGCCCGTACTCCCCGATACCCCATCCCGCGGTATGCGCGCGGACTCGGTGAGCGCACGCTTCGATGCGCCTGCGTGCCATATGCAATGAACGCACGTACGGGAGCCAGGGTGTCATTCGTCAGATACCCCGCCCATACCAAGTTCCATAACGCCTCGGTAAAGGCCTGTTCATCGGTTATCCCGCCCACAGCCTCCCGCAACTGACCCGCGAAAAAGGCACCTCCGCCACGCAAGGCCGCGATGATCCTTGCTTCCATCTCAGCCGAGCTTTCAACCTGCCTGGCATCGTCTCGGCCCGCAGCCCGCGCTCCGGCCGTGCTCATATCTCGGACCGCACCCACACCCGCGTATCCAGCCGGATACATCACTATCCATCCGTCGCGGCCCGGAAGCGTTCCGCGCCCCATCCAGGTCACTTCTCCCGCCGCTGTGAGCTGATCGAGCATGGCCGGAGAATAATCCCGTACCCGAACAGGAAGAATCAGCGACTCCCAGGCGCTGGCCGGAATGGGAACACCGGCCAGTTGTTCGACGGCGGTGAGCACGCCGTCGATCCCCTCCAGTGACCCATCCGCGTGCTGCCACATGGGAAGGAAGCGCGCATAAGCCTCTGGAGGTACCGGCTCCACGCCACCCCGCAGTGCGGCAAGGGACCGTTGCCGCAGGCGCCGTAGGACCTGCACATCGCACCATTCGACGTGCTGCCGCCATTCGACGCGCTCCCGCCGCATCGAGCCCGACGCTTCGCCGCCACCGACCCCATCAGTCGAAGACTCTGCCGCTTCCGGCATACCCGCGCCGCTCATGGCATCAGGTAGATCTACATGAGCAGACCGCCGCTCCTGCGCGGAGAGGCCGGGTGGCTGCGCAGCGCCCTCCTCCAGCGGGTGCGGACGCTCCGGTAAGAAGAATCCGCTGGTCACCCGGCGCTCCCCACGTAACCGTTGCAGGCTCTCGTCAACAACCGCGATGCCCAGGCCAAAGCGCTGGGCGACGTCGCCAGCTGTGAATGGGCCGTGCGTGCGCGCATAGCGAGAGACGAGATCATCAAGGGGTGAGGAAACGGGTTCGAGGAATACTGCCGGGATGCCCGGCGGCAGCTTCATGCCGAGCGCATCACGCAGGCGAGCCGCGTCTTCAATGGCCGCGTAGCGCAGAGCCGCCGACTGATCCGCTGGAACCGCGCCATCCTCGGACGTGACTGCGCTATAACGCGAAGTCGGCACTCTCCGCCCAATGCCGCTTATCGGCGTGTCTTTTTCTATCGGCATGGCTTCTTCACCTGCCACGGCACCGGCGGAAACCACCGCAATCGCACGCCCGGCCTGAACCAATTCGTCTACATATTCCTGTGCGACACGGCGATCCGCACTCTCACCCGCACCCCTTTCTGCGCACTGACTCCCGCCATCCTCAACATGCGCCGCATTATCCTCAGTCCACCCCCGCGCGTTGGCCTCCTCGGTGTGCAGGCGAGCCGCAATTTCGCGCACGCTGAGGGGCCCGAGCTGCCGGAGCAGGTCGGCCACTCCTTCCACTCCGCGTGCCCGCAGCTCTGGGGTGAGGCGTTGCAATTGCTCCTCGTACTCGGCAATAACCCCTGCGTCGAGTAGCTCGCGCATCTCCACCCGCCCGAGCAAATCGCCCAGCAGCTCCGGGTCGACCTGCAGCAACGCCGTGCGCCGCTCGGCCAGCGGGGCATCTCCCTCGTATATGAACTGATCGACATACCCGAACAGCAGATCGCGCGCAAAAGGTGAGGGCTGCGCCGGATCGGTTTCCACCAGCAGCACGCGGTCCTGTGCAACATCGCGTGCCAGCCGTAGCAACGCCGGAAGGTCATAAACATCCTGCAGAACCTCGCGCATTGCCTCCAAAAGGATCGGAAAGTCCGGATGCCTACGCGCTACCTCCAACAGGGCCGCTGATCGCTGCCTCTGCTGCCACAGCGGCATCCGTTTGCCGGGATTGAGGCGCGGCATAAGCAGAGAGCGCGCCGCACACTCCCGAAAACGGGACGCAAAAAGCGCCGACCCTCCGACCTCGTCGGTCACAACCTGCTCAAGTTCGTCGGGGTTGAAAACGAAAAGCTCTGCTCCGGGCGGCCGTGAGCTTGTGTCCGGTACCCGTACAATAATGCCATCATCGCCGGCAACCGCCGAGGCACCCTCGCCATAGGCTTCACGGATGCGTGCCGCAACAGCGAGCGCCCAGGGCGCATGTACATGCATACCGAATGGTGAGTGCAGAATGATCCGCCAATCGCCGACGTCGTCGCGCCCGCGTTCCACGGTCAGGGCACGGTCTGTGGGAAGCGTGCCGGTGGCCGCCCGCTGCTCACGCAAGTAGGACAACACATTGTTGGCAGCGTTCTCATCCAGACCGGCAGCGCCCAGCCGCTCGGCCGCTTCAGCTTCCGGTACCGTGGTGATCTCCCGGTAAAAGCGCCCCATCGCTTCACCGAGTTCAGCCGGCCGCCCCAGGCTATCAGCGCGCCAGAAAGGCAAACGCCCCGGCCGCCCGAATGCCGGGACCACGTTCACTCGATCATGTGTGATCTCAACTATTCGCCAACTCGTAGTACCGAGAGTGAAAACGTCTCCCACGCGCGACTCGTACACCATTTCCTCGTCGAGTTCACCCACCCGAGCATCGCGTTTCTCGCCGGCGACAAACACTCCGTATAGCCCGCGATTCGGGATCGTTCCGCCGCTGGTCACGGCAAGCCGCTGCGCACCCGGCCGCCCGGCGATGGTTCCTGCTTCCCGGTCCCAGATAATGCGAGGCCGCAGTTCGGCAAATTCATCGGAGGGATAGCGGCCCGCCAAGAAATCGAGCACGGTATCGAAGGCGTTGCGCGGCAGCGCCCGGAATGGCGCGCTGCGGCGGACCGTTGCGAACCATTCGTCCACACTGACGGATCCAAGAGCGCATTCCGCCACCGTCTGCTGGGCGAGGATATCCAGCGGGTTGCGGGGAATAGCCACCGCTTCGATACTGCCATGCAGCATTCTTTCGGCGACGACGGCGCTGTGCAGAGCGTCGCCGCTGTGCTTGGGGTAGAAGACGGCGCGGCTTACCTCACCCACCTGGTGCCCGGCGCGCCCCACGCGTTGCAAACCGCTGGCCGCACTGGGAGGTGACTCGATTTGAATAACGAGGTCAACGGCACCCATATCGATGCCGAGTTCCAGGCTACTGGTGGCGACGACGCAGCGCAGCCTCCCGGATTTCAGCTCGCCTTCGACCTCGGCCCGTTGCTCCTTGGACACCGACCCGTGATGAGCCTTTGCGAGTACCGGTGGTGCCCCCTCTGATCGACCAGATAAGCCCATCATCTGCGCCGGCGGAGCCAGGCTTGCTCTATCCCGGTCGGGCACGGGCGGCGTAGCGCCACTGGCTTCTTGTTGCTCAGGCTGCCGCACCTGCTGTTCCACGCGTTGCAGGTAGACCTCATTCAAGCGACTGGTCAACCGTTCCGCCAGCCTGCGCGAATTGACGAACACGATCGTCGAACGATGTTGCAGGACAGCGCCGACCACCGACTCCTCAATATGTGGCCACACCGACCCCGCGGCGGGAGTTAGCTCCGCATCACCTTCCGTTTCCGGAATCATTGCCGGCAGGTTTTGCAAGTCTTCAACCGGAACGGTAACCGTGAGATCGAGCGTGCGTGCAGCTGGTGGCGCAATGACTTCTACCGGTGCAGCCCCACCCAGGAACCGGGCAACCTCGTCAACCGGCCGTACCGTGGCGGATAGCCCAATCCGTTGAGCGGGTGCAGCGAGGAGCTCATCGAGCCGCTCCAGGCTCACCGCTAGGTGGGCACCACGCTTTGATCCCGCAACGGCGTGCACCTCGTCGATAATCACGGTGTGCACACCACGAAGAGTTTCCCGTGCTCGACTCGTCAGCATGAGGTAGAGCGATTCGGGCGTTGTAATGAGAATATCTGGCGGATTCCGGATCAACCGCTGGCGCTGCGAAGGGGTGGTATCGCCGGAACGCACTCCCACCTGGATATCTGGAGGTGTTGCGCCCAATTCTTGCTCCATCCTTCTTATCCCCGCCAGCGGGGCGCGAAGGTTACGCTCGACATCGACACCGAGGGCCTTCAGTGGGGATACATACACTATGCGCGTCGTCCGGGCACCGGTGGTGTCGACGCCCGCCATCCCGGCGCCTGTAGGATCAGCGCCCGCGACCGACGCGGACTCGCCACCACGCCACTCGGCTCGCATTCCCGGCCCAGCAGAGACCAACTCAGTGGAAGGACCCCCGCACTCCTGAGCACCGCTTTTCTCCCTGAAGATACGGTCAATCGCCCAGAGGAAAGCCGCCAATGTCTTACCGGAACCCGTCGGAGCCACAACCAAGGCATGCCGCCCCTCAGAAATCGCCCGCCACGCCTCGGCCTGCGCCGGCGTCGGCGAGCTGAAGGCGCTCCGAAACCAATGGCGGGCCGGGCGACTGAACCGCTCAAGAATATCCATCAGCTACCTCCTCTCAGCCAGGCCGCAGCTCATCCGCTCGTGCCTCCATCTTGCCGGATGGCTCCGACATGGATCGTCACACGTTAACCCATGCTAAAACCGTTCCGTCCTCACTCCCGCGCAATCACACCCGAACAGTCACCCCTGCGAAGTCACCCCGGTATTCGCAACTATGTAGTCACAGTAGTCACTCGCGGCTCCGCCTTCACC
>SUUB01000026.1:23350-25227 GCA_015062745.1 Actinomycetaceae bacterium | reverse complement strand
AACAGTCACCCCTGCGAAGTCACCCCGGTATTCGCAACTATGTAGTCACAGTAGTCACTCGCGGCTCCGCCTTCACCGGGGTTCCACCCAGCCTTGACGGTTGCCACCCACGTGTCATAGCGTCGCTCCGCCTTCACCGGGGTTCCACCCAGCCTTGACGGTTGCCACCCACGTGTCATAGCGTCGCTCCGCCTTCACCGGGGTTCCACACCGATTCACCCGAAGCACTGATGTCTGCCCAGACGTTACGGATGTCCGCCTGGTTTCGCACCGGTTCCCCGTACGCCCCTACCTGCACCACTGACAGCACAACACCACCGGATGCAGCGATTCCCGCGAAGCGCAAAGCCTCGCGGGAATCGTCTGAATTATTTCGCCGCGCTGATTCTGAAACCGCCACTGCTCGCGGCCCAGTCACACCGATGCGCAGCCAGCCGTCACGAACGCAGGGGCGTCTCTCGGATCAGTCGATCCACTTGACGGTGCTGGCGTAATTCTCCAGATCGCTCTCTTTGACCTCGGCCATCGACTCCGAGGAACCGTCAAACTGCAGGACGAACATAATGCGCACATCATTGCCGCGGTCGACCACAGCTGCTCGCACCCCGTAATACGATCCGTCTTCTTCCGTCTGCCCGACGAAGACCTTCGCTTCCTCGCCGGCAATCGTCATGGTGCCATCGGCTTTCACCTCGTCGTCATCCAGGAACGTCATCTCGGAGACTTCCTGGATCACGTACTGATCTTCAGCGTAGTAATCATCGGTCAGCGCGACGACGAGGAAGAAGCTCTCCCACTCATCATCTGCGGTCTTTTTATCCGAGTCGACAAATGCCCGCATATCGTTACGGTCAACCGATAGTTCGTCGAATCCGCCCGGGTCGGACGCCAGCGTCAGATACCGGGTGACATCGCGCCTCTCTTCTGCACTGAGCTCCTCGTCGTCAGTTGCATCGTTGGAAGCAATGGGTTCTTCCACTGCGGTCGTCTCAACCGCCGAGCCGCTGCCATCCGTCGAATCGGAGTCCGCTTTGTCATTCGAGCAAGCGGCGAGGGAGACGGCGAGAACTGCAGACGCTCCTAGTGCAAAGATCCGGTTTTTCATTGTTTACCTCTCGTGCTGTCTGTAGGGACGGCTTCAGCCTACCGGATGAATTCACCAGTTGGTACATAGCTTCTCACCAGGCAGCGCACACAATGCGTTACATCGCACACATCGGGAAAGGTGCGCACATGCGAAGCTACACCACCTTCAACCCGCATATGGCCTTTGAGTATCCGCAGCGTAGATCGGCAGCGGCGGGCAAACTCGCGGATTCCGGCAAGCCTTGCCCGGCACTGCCCGCTCTTCCCCGCAGAATCACTCCATAGCAGCAGCAACCAGCACGTCAATCAACTTTGCGTCATTGCTCACGCGAGAACGGGCGGCGTCGTCGGGAAGATGTAAGAAACCCGCACGGCTCCTCTTGTCTCCGATCTTCCGTAAGGCGGCGAGAGCCGAAAACAGCGTCGCATTGCATACAAAACCCCCGGCGTCGTCAGATATACCAATCTCGTACCCCGAGCTTCGAGCAGCCTCCAGCATTCTGCCGATTGGGAGTGTGGCACGGAGTGTAGCGGGGGCGCCGCTCTGAACTGCTTCTCCAACAGGCTGAACCCCAGCATTATCGGCTATGCGGGCATTGATACAGTTACGGGCCACCCGTTCCAGCACTGGTACCTCCAAGGAGGCGTTCATGCCGCAGCATAGCGTCACTGTCGGGCGATAACCTGCGATCAGTTCACGGATACGTGCCGTCGCGGCAGCGAATTCGACCGGCAGAACCTCGACAATCAGGCGCGAACAGCGGGAAGCACAGTCTGCGGCCAGGCGGGAG
>SUUB01000026.1:16846-23250 GCA_015062745.1 Actinomycetaceae bacterium | reverse complement strand
CGTACTCTGCGGCCAGCATGCGCACCGCAGCCTCCGTCGGGTTGTACGATGCGCCACCGAAAGGCTCGAAGCCGGTGACAAGAACAGTGGCTACACCAGTTGCACCGCCCGATTCGCGTACGCCTTGTTGCACGGAGCCATTTGGCCTAGATTCATTCTGCCCAGATTCATTCTCACCCACGTTTCACTCCTCATCCTCAATTATGGGCGGGGTGGATGAGCGGGTCGAATGAAACTCTGTCCACATCCCGTCCAAACGGCTCCGCCCGGCTTCTGGCTCGCCGAAGGATCCGCATGATTCCGCCACTTCACGAAACGAACCAGTCCGCCGCACATCTGTTTGGACGGGATCTGGACTCCACCACGACCCCACACTAACCAACAACTACCGCCAATGGCTCAACACCCACCCCTTACCACTTGACAACCATAGGAGCATCGTCAAACCCGGTTGAGATGTCGTACGAGTACTCACCCTTGAGGGCGACGTTGATCGCCGTCGCAAAATCAAGTGTTTCGCGACCGCGTTGGATTTCGCCGATCGCGTCGGAATAGTTCTTGCCGTGCTCGGCGACGATTAGCCTGGCCATCTCGTCTTGATGCGCAAGCACGAGCTCGCGCATGCGGAACATAACAGCCGTTCGCCTCGCAAGCGAATAGTTGGCCCAGACCTTTTGCGCCTCCGTAGCAACCTTGACGGCATAGTCGAGATCGTCGTCAGAGGCGAGGAGCAGTTCCGTCGATTTCGCCTGTTCCGGGGTTCTCCACGGGGAATCGTCCCACGGAACTCCCTTCGTAGTGCTCTCCGTTGATCCAGTGTGTAATAGTTTTCATCGTCGTTGACTCCTGGGACCTAGTCCTTTGTTCCCATATCCTGGTGAGGATTGCTGAAACACAACAACCATCGGTTGTTGGGAGTCCGGCTGTGCGCCGCAACACCTTCGCTGTAATAGGCCCTAAGTCCCCCACGCTAGACCGACTTCATAAGTCGGAGGAGTTGCAGTGTGCGCCTGAACGATTGCGCCATTCATAGTGCTGGCGCTACCCGAGTAAACATTCGGTAAGACCACTGGTATTACGGCGCTTGCCACCACACCCCCTCCCGTAATGTACATACAACTAACCGGCACGATATCGAAACACGCACCACCACACCACCTATCACTCACCTCACGCTTGTGGTGCTCTTGCGACCATCTATGACGACACGATCGCTGAATCACGGCTCTTCATTGTCGCCTGCACCTCCCCCCCTACGGCGTCGCCAAACAATTGTCAGAACAAAGATTGAATAGAAATCGTCCGCTGCGGCGTATACTGTTATTGGTATTTCGAGGCACGACCTAGACTAGGGACTTTGAGACAACGGGCGCCGCCCTGCGGCTCAATTTCCTTCATCGTGCCCTTGAAGTTCCTCCTACCCGACCACGCGACCTGACCCACGGAAATGGCCCCTTCCGGCAAGCAGACTTCATCGCACAACCTCAGATTCACACAACACCGGATGCACCACGATCATGAACCCTTCGTCCTTCATCATTGACATCGACCTGGATCGACGCAGCACCACCCCGCTTTACATGCAAATTACCGACGCCATCGCGCAGCGCATCAATGAAGGCGCGCTGCCTCCCGGTGCGCGGCTCGAAAACGAGATTGCTTTGGCACAACGTCTGCGGGTCTCACGCCTCACTGCGCGTCAGGCTCTGCAACAACTCGTAGATCGCGGACTCCTCAAGCGCCAACGCGGGGTCGGCACCGTCGTCTCCCCTGCTCCTATCCGACGGCCGGTCGATCTCACCAGCCTCTACGCCGACCTTCTGACTGCAGGGCACGAGGTGACCACATCCGTACTGGAATACGAAGAGCATGCTGCCACCGCCAACGATGCCGAAGTACTTGGAACGGAAGTCGATGTACCGGTCGTCAGCATGCTCCGTCTACGTAGTGCCGATGGCCAGCCTCTGGCTCTTATGGCGAATCTTCTGCCCGCAGCAATAGCGCCCAGCCCGCAGGAACTAACTACCGCAGGTCTCTACGATCTACTACGCGAGCGGGAAATCGTGCCTGTTACCGCCGACCAAATCGTCGGTGCCCGTGCAGCAAGCCCCGAGGAGGCAGCGACGCTCGGTGTACAAGAAGGGACGGCTCTTCTCACCGCAGCACGCACCTCGTACGACGAGGAGGATCAGATCGTGGAGTTTGGTAACCATCTGTACCGCGCCGATCGCTACTCCGTCACTACAACATTGTTCGCCTCCTGAGGGCCGACGGCGTTCCGTCTAGTCGGGGAATTCTCGATAGTGGCTACAGTTATCTGTTTTTGTGGGAGAATTGATTAACCACGCAACGAACAACTAGGCAGGAGCAGAGGCACGTGAGGTCCTCTTCGCCATTGGGCGTGAGTCAGCGCCCACTGAATGCCAAACGGATCCGTGTTGCCCGCCTGCGCCGTGGACTGAGTCAAAATGAACTTGCTCGCCTGCTGGGCGTCACCGAACCCACGGTGCAGAAATACGAGGCGCATAGCGCTCCCCATACCGTCCGGCCAGCGCTCGGAGCGCTGCTGTCCTTCCCCGACGGCTTCTTCTCCCGTGGTGATCCGGTCCAACTGAACGTTTCCTCTCCTGCTCTGCGACCGGGCCGGAAGACCACACACCAGCAACGGTCGCTCGCCATTGCCGCCGCAACGCTCTACATGGACGTCAATGAGTGGATTGATACGCGTTTCAGTTTGCCCCGCCTCGATGTCCCCGACTTAGCAGGTCTACTTCCGGCAGAGGCGGCTCGTGAACTCCGTTCAGCCTGGGGTTTAGGTTCAGATCCCATCCCTAATCTTGTCCGTTTGGCGGAGCTCCGCGGCATCCGGATCAACGGGCTTCCAATGGCTGCCGCCGCAGTTAAGAGTTTCTCGCACTGGCACAATGACCGCCCGTATATCCTGCTCGCCCGCGCATCTACACCCGAGGCAACACGTTTCGACTTAGCGCGCGAACTCGGCCATCTCGTGTTGCACCGCCACAGCGGCGCCCCTTCTGGAGCTTCGCACGAGGTCCAGGCCACCCTATTCGCCCGTGAGTTCCTTCTACCCAGCAATGTTTTAGCCCAGCAACTCAACCACAATCCCTCGACCGAAGAGATTCTAGAAACCAAGCAGATCTGGTCCGTCGCTGCCCTCACCCTCACGCATGTGGCTCGTGACATCGGATATATGACTGTGTGGTCCTACCGCTCGGTTTCGAGCGAGCTGACTCACCTTGGATACCGCACCGGCGAGCCGGAAGGAATGCCAGGCTACGAACGATCGCGACTGTTTCCTTTTGTACTGGAATCCACCAGATACGGAACGTTGACTGGCACCCGTATTGCCCAAGAACTTGATCTTCCACCCGCTGAAGTACATATCGCCATGCTCGGAGCTGAACACCAACTTCAACCGCCAGAAAGCGAAGACCCCGACAGGTGAAATACGGGCCCGGCGGTGAGCGAGCCTGAAGCGGCCCCACGTATTCAAGGCGGTCCATCATTGGCGGCACTGTCGCGCGCGGACCTGAGGCCGCCCCTTCGTAAATCCCCGACAGGGGAGACAGGTGAGGTATGGGCCCGACCACCTGAAGAGACCCCTTCGTGAGAGCTTTAGCCGGTGAGATATGGGCCCGACACCTGAAGCTGCCCGCTCACGAGAGCCTCAGCAGGTGAGACGCGAGCAACCGGCAACGCGTGGGCGCACCACCAACCTGGCTCCCACCTCACCACCACGATTCTCCGGGGCTTCTCCCGATTCTCCGGGGCTTCTCCCGATCTCAGGATTATTCGCGAAAAACTGCGGAAAACCCGGAGAATCAGAGAAGCCACCACCGCAACCAGGGCTCCACAGCCGCCACCGCACCTTACAAGCAAAAACAACCCCGCGAACCGCGCCTAACACCTCGCAGGCCGCAACCACCGCCCCACCGACCACAACCAGCCTTCAAGAGTTCTGCGGCTCCAACATGAACCCATAACAATCCAAAATCAAACCATTCCCTTCCCGCGATGGCCTCACCATACTGAAACTACACACGCTACGAGGCTGAAACTGACACTCGCCGCTGAGCGACTGTCAGCGCACCGGTCTCCAGACGGACGCACAACCGTCGAAATAGACATCGATTTGTACATTGCCGTGCAGCAGGAGGTTCATATGAAAACCCTCGCTATCGCAGGCACTTTTGATACCAAGGGTGCCGAATTCCTCTACGTCCAACAATGCGCCGAACGACTCGGCGTGCAGACCCTGATGATCAATACCGGAGTCTTCGCCGACACTGGCGCGCCATCTCCCGCTGCGCCAAGCCCGGCGCCCGAACAAACCGGAAGTCCCACGGCAGACATCAGTAATCGTGATGTCGCCGCGGCGGCAGGCCACGACATCGGCGTCATTGCAGCGGCGCACGACAGAGCCGCCGCAACGGCAGCTCTGTCGGAGGGCATGGCCAAACTTCTCCCTCGTCTTTACGCACAGGGCCGCCTAGACGGAGTGCTCTCACTGGGCGGCTCTGGCGGAACAGCGATCGCAACAGCCGGCATGCGGGAGCTTCCGCTCGGCGTTCCGAAGTTCATGGTTTCAACCATGGCCGCCGGCGATGTCGCCCGTTACGTTGGCACCAGTGACATCGTGATGATGCCGTCGATTGTCGACGTCGCCGGGCTCAACAAGATTTCACGGACCATTTACCGTAATGCCGTGGCCGCCGTCGTCGGCATGCTCAACGCGGACGGCATACCAGAGGATCACGAGCAGGACCGTCCGCTCGTCGCCGCCACGATGTTCGGCGTTACAACCCCTTGTGTTATGGCCGCCAAGGAGCGTCTAGAGGAAGCGGGCTACGAAGTCCTGGTCTTCCATGCAACCGGTACCGGCGGGCGAACGATGGAGTCACTGATCGATTCCGGTGCCTTCGCCGGTGTCTTGGATCTGACGACTACGGAATGGTGCGACGAAGTGGTGGGAGGCATCCTCGCGGCGGGCCCTGATCGCTGCACGGCGGCTGGCAGGACCGGCACGCCGCAAGTGGTTTCCGTGGGTGCACTCGATATGGTGAATTATGGCCCGCCGGACTCAGTGCCCGCCGAATACCGCGAACGGAACCTGTACCGGCATAACCCATCTGTCACCCTCATGCGAACAACGCCCGAGGAGCTCCGAGAAATCGGTACGCGAATAGCGGCGAACCTCAACAAAGGTGGCGGGAAGACGGTTGTGCTCCTACCGTTGCAGGGCGTCTCGGCGCTTGATGCTGAGGGCGAGGCCTTCTGGGATCAGCAAGCCGACGACGCCCTGTTCACCACCCTCCGCCAACAGTTGGACCCCACCCGGATCGAGGTGAGAGAACTAGACCTTCATATCAACGATGAGAACTTTGCACGTATAGCGGCGGACACTCTCATCCACCTGATGCGGGCGGCGGACTAGACCGCATCCGCACGGCGAATAATCCGGGGCCGCAAGTTCCGGCACCGGAGGCCGTCGCTCGACAATCCGCCGTACTCAATTCCAACATGACACCCCCAAGAGAAAGGACAACAAATGCTTCACGCAACCCGATCCGAGATACTCGCAGGTTTCCGAGAAGAGATCGCTGCCGGGAAAATCCTCGTCGGCGTTGGTGCCGGTACCGGTATCACCGCAAAATGCTCCGAGCAGGCGGACGTCGACATTCTGATCATTTATAACTCCGGGCGCTTCCGCATGGCCGGACGCGGATCGCTCTCCGGCCTTCTCTCCTATGGCGACGCCAATAAGATCGTCCAGGAGATGGGGCAAGAGGTGCTGCCCATCGTGCAGAAAACACCGGTACTCGCCGGAGTCTGCGGCACCGACCCGTTCCGGATCATGGACATTTTCCTCAAACAACTCAAAGAACAGGGATTCAACGGTGTCCAGAACTTCCCAACGGTCGGACTGATTGACGGGAAATTCCGCGCCAACTTGGAAGAGACCGGCATGGGGTACGGCCTTGAAGTCGAGATGATCCGAAAGGCGCATGAACTCGACATGTTGACTTGCCCCTACGTCTTTGACCCGGAACAAGCAGCCGCCATGGCCGAGGCAGGCGCCGACATCCTCGTGGCCCACATGGGCCTGACGACAAAGGGCTCAATAGGCGCGGAAACAGCCCTGACACTGGACGACTGCTGTGTAAAGATCCGCGAGATCATTGCCGCGGGCCGCGCCGTCAACCCCGATGTCATGGTGATCTGCCATGGCGGCCCGATCGCGGACCCGGAGGACGCCGCATACGTCATCCGAAACGTTCCCGAAATCGACGGTTTCTTCGGGGCATCTTCCATTGAGAGGCTTGCCTCCGAACGCGGTATGACGGCACAGGCCGCCGCTTTCAAGGCGATTAGCAAGTGATCCC
>SUUB01000026.1:1899-16746 GCA_015062745.1 Actinomycetaceae bacterium | reverse complement strand
TTCCATTGAGAGGCTTGCCTCCGAACGCGGTATGACGGCACAGGCCGCCGCTTTCAAGGCGATTAGCAAGTGATCCCGTCTGCGCGCACCTAAGCGTGCCTAGTCGCGACGGCGACGCCGACGGGCGCGAGGGATCCTCGTCCCGGGCGGGGTGGTGCTCTGCGAAACTGAGGCGACGCCGACGGGCGCGGGGGATCCCCTCTGCGCGCACCTAAGCGGGCACGGCCTTGCCCAGGTCGAATCGGACATCCTGGGTCTGAGACGGTCCGAGGATGGCTTGTGCTGTGCCTCCGGTCGGAAAGCACTCCCGTCCTAGAGCGGTTCCCCGTACCCCAGCCGGTGCGGGGAACCGCGTGCGGCGTCGTCGTTGCGCTACGGCATCACCGCGGACTACTCACTGCGTAGTGCCGCGCAGCAATACATTGCCACTGGCCGACGACGTCGTGCCGCCCCGCATTACCACGCCGCCGAGCGGACCGCCCCAGTCGCCCCGCCGACTCATTCACTTCCTGCCGCCCCCGGTCAGCTCCTGCCCATCCAGTCACGTCCCTCGGCCAGTCGAAACGCGCCGGGCGGAAGGCCGACTCGTTTCTTGAAGGTTTTCGAAAACTGCCCGGGGTCGCGGTAACCGACGCTGCGCGCAATCTCACCAATACTGGCTGTACTCTGACGCAGCAGATCCTGGGCGATATTCATCCGGTAGCGGATGAGATATTCCGTGAAGGTGCACCCGACCTCCCGCGTGAACAACGCGCTGAGGTGCGAGTACGACAGATGGAGAACAAGGGCGATGTCTCGCAGATGGATCGGATGCGCGTAGTTCTCCGCAACATGCTGCTTAACAACGTCGGCATAGTCGGACGGCCGCATACTTCGCCGTACCAAGCGACGCATCCGGGCCTCTTTTGTGGCATTACCTCCGCTCTTGAAGGCAATGGCCGCATCAAGAATCGCTTTCTCAGAAGGTATACGGTCAAAGACCGATCCCCCGATGTATCCCTGGCAGGGCGTGTTGTCGTACAGGTATTGCATGTCGACCGGCGTGCTGGCGGGCCCGGAATAAACCATGCGGATTACCTCGGGGCGCACCTGCTGGCAAGCGGTAAAGACCTCGCGGGCGATCTGCTCGGCTCGGGTTATCGGGATACTTTGGCCATCACCAACATATCCGCCACGAGTCAGGCCCAAATGAGCACATATGACATCTGCCCCGGCCTCAGCCATCTCCCGCGCCTGGCTGCCATTCGTCACGAACGCGACCGTGAAGAGATCACGCTCGTGTGCCATCGCGATAGCGTCGGCCTCACATTGGAAGGTGACTCCGTCCTCCTCTGCCGCCTCCCGGAACTGGCCGTCCAGAAGTGCGACCGTCGGAAAGTTAACGACGCCGGAGAATCCGCTCTCCCGGATCTCATCCAGGAAAGGCCCCAGGGCGATGAATGGATCGGAAGCGAACAAACCGAAAAGGACGGGTACATCGCGGATGATCGGCAAGAGTTCGCTGGTTCCATACTCCTTGACGATCTGATTGGAATTCCCGTAGCAGAAATAACTCGCATACGAACTGCGGCCCGCGATCCGGAATCGACCGGCACTAAGCGCCAACAAGAAGTCGATGCCCGCCATCGCCACGAATTTAGCCGCCATTCCCGAGCCGACGACGGCGCCAACCACGTGCCCATTCACCGCGATCTGCGCCCGTAGCCTCTCGAGTATGTCCTGTCTATTCACCCGTGCCCGCCTCCCGAGGTATCCGGGTAATTCTCCTTCCAGTCCCGCCTATATGATCCCACGCTTATGCTTGGCCCACAGGCGATCTCAGTCCTGCCGGGCGCATGCGCGATCTCGCGCTAGCCACATAACTCCACACTCGCGCCTGGCCGATCCGTAATCTCGCGTCGAGCCGCGTGGCTCCACGCCCGCATTCGACTCACACGGCATTTGACTCGCGCCTGGCCGACCCGTGATCTCGCGTCCAGCACATGACCCCACGCCATTTCCGGCCGACCCGCTAGCCGAATCATGCCGACACGGCGTGCCTATTCCCCACCCACTAGCCAAAACCACCGGGTTTTCCGCCAATCTCCGGGTTTTCCGCGGAGAATCGCGGACAACCCGGAGAATTTAGCGCAATCGGGAGCCGGAACACGCGAGTCACGAACCACAGCACGCGAGTCAGGAGTCACGGCACCGATGACCAAACCACAGCACCCAGGACCAGAGCCGAAGCGCACCCACGGCCAGACCCCGGCACCCACGGCCAGACCTGCAGCATCCAACTCCGGAGTCCAAACGCCTTGAGCCACAGTTGGGTCACACGCCGTAGATGCGCTGGCGTACCTCCAGATGCTGGCCCATGATCTCGGGATGCTGCTCGGCGGGTTCAATGGTGTCGCCGCGCTGCTCCCAATCCGGGAAGCCACCAGTCAGCGCCGCCACCGCTTGCATCGCGGCGCCCTGAGCCACATACTCCCCAGGCTCGGGGGCGAAGATCGGCTTGTCGATGATCTGCGGCAAAATCGCTCGAACAGCCGCAGAACGCGCAGCACCGCCAATAATGAGCACTCGCTCCACCGGCACGCCGAGGTCAATAGTCGCATTCAGCATCACGACCTGCGAGCACAGCATGCCTTCCACCGCAGCGCGGGCCAGGTTGGCCGGCGTCGTGTTGGCGATGTTCATGCCGTACAGGCTGGCACGGGCATCGGGCAGATTCGGAGTGCGTTCTCCCTCGAAATACGGCAGGAGCGTAAGGCCGTCGCATCCCGGAGCCGCCACCGAGGCCAGATAGGCGATTTCGCCGTGATCGCGGCCCAATAGCCGCGCGACGACGTCGACGTCCCGAGCCGCGTTCAGCGTTGCCGACAACGGCAAATGCGCTCCCGACGCATCCGCGTAGGAAGACACAACACCGGAGAAGTCATGGACGGGCCGATCGGTACGAGCGTAGACGGTCCCCGATGTCCCCATGGAAATAACCGCGTCACCGATCTCCAATCCGAGCGCAAGCGCCGCGCAGGCATTGTCACCGCCTCCCACTCCAATCGGAATCCCGGCGGGAATCCCCGGTAGGCCTTCGGCCGTCACACCTGCGGATTCCCGCGGCCCAAGCACCCGCGGCAGGTGCACCCGGTGCCCGAGGGCCACCTCCACGAGGTCGTGGCAGTAGTCCTCTGTTTCACCCGACCAATATGCCGTACCCGACGCATCGGATCGATCGGTGGTCAAATCGTCCATGTTCAGATGTCCCGGTTCACCGCCTTTCAACCTCCAGGTCAGGTAGTCATGCGGAAGGATCACTGCGGCGGCCTTGGCGGCGTTGTCGGGTTCGTTATCGCGCAGCCAGCGGAGTTTCGTGACGGTGAAGGAGACCGCCAGCGGTAAGCCGGTGCGGCGGACCCATTCGTCAGCTCCAAGATCATTGTTCAGCGCAACGACGGCGGGTGCGGAACTGGTGTCATTCCACATCAGAGCGTCGCGCAGCACATTGCCCCGCTCGTCCATGGCCACCATGCCGTGCTGTTGAGCGCCGACCGATATTGCCTTGACATCCATCAGTCCTCCCGCCGCTTGCACGGCGGACAGCATGGCATTCCACCACAGCGCCGGGTCCACGGCAGTTCCGGGTGGATGCGGTGCGCGTCCCTCACGGATGATATTTCCGGCGAGGTCGCGGACAACTACTTTGCAGCTCTGGGTGGATGAATCCACTCCGGCAACGAGAGTCATAATGTTCTCCATTCGATAGGTGGACGGTGAGGCCGGTGTGCGCCGCGAATGCGCACACCCACATGCGCACATGTACCTCACGAAACCGCCCTGTTTCGCTTATCTATGTGTTTTGTGCGGCGCCGATTAGTTGAACCGGGGCCGCGTCGACGACGACGTGGCGCCGCGCAGGGCGGTGCTCCCCTGCCGTTTTCGGCCACAACGCCTGCCGTTGCAGGCGTTGCTCTCTGCCTCTGATGCACACCTGCGCGCGCCCACGCCTTAACGCTGCGAAAGCGGGCTGGCCGCGCCCGCTCCCACCCACATGTAGGGCGCTAGCCCTTTGTCAGCGGCTTCGAGCATATGGTCGTTCAGTGCACGCCACTGCGGATACAGCCGCTCGTACGCAGCGACGTTCTCCGGGATGGGATGGAAGGTGCGATGCCGGTAGCTGGCTGCGGCGACGGCGTCGTCCAGCGAGGGATACTCTTCCGCTCCGACGAAGGCGCACAAGGCAGACCCCAGCGCTGTTGCTTCGGGCCCACGCGGCACTTTCAGATCCACTCCGAGCACATCGGCCACGATTTGGCACCACAGCTCGGAACGCGACGGACCGCCGAAGAAGATCGTCTCGTTCGCGCTGTGCCCCCACACATGCTCGATCATGTCGCGGTGCGCGCGGGCCCCGTAAGCGGCCTCCTCCATTACCGCACGGTAAATCGACGGCAATCCCGTCTCCTCCACCCGGAAGGGGTCCAGGCCGACGATGGAGGGCACGGGATGCTTCCAGGACTTTGTGTTCATCACGTTCGACGCGAAGTAGAACACACCATTGGCCCCGGGCGGGCAGTCGCGCGCTATCTTGGTCAGATATTCGTAGCCGTTGGACTCGTCGAAGGCAGGATTGGCCTCGCGTAGCAGGCCATCGCGCACAATACGGGTGGAGAATCCGTGGGCGAAGCCACAGCCCTCCAGGATCCATTTACCCGGAATGGCGTGACAGAGAGAGCGCAACTCCATGGCGTCGTCGAGAACCGGAGTATCGGTAACCCCCGCAGTCAACCAGTACGTGCCACCGGCGATGCCGATTTGATCGGTTTCGATGGCGCGTGCGCCGACCATTCCGAGCATATTGTCCGCGCCGCCGGCCACGATCACGGTTCCCGGCAGGAGACCCGTCTCCGCGGCAGCCGCAGCGGTGATCTCGCCGATGACGGTTCCCGACTCACGCACCTGCGGCAGGATGTGTTCGGCGCCGATGACCTGCGCGATGTGCTTCGACCACGTCCGTTCCCTGAGGTCAAACATGGCCGATGACGAACCCAGGGACGGATCTGCAGTGAATACACCGGAAAGACGATAGAGCACCCAGTCACCCAGCATCGTCATATGCGCGGCCTTCGCCCATAAATCGGAGCGTTTCTTTTGCACCCAGCGTAGTCGGGCCGAGGCGGCTAGAGAGGTCCAGTCGCCCGCTATCCGGAAGAACTCCGGGCCATGGCCCTCTTCGAGCAGCTCCGCCGCCTCTTCCTGTGCGCGAGCGTCAACATTGGGAATGGCCCAGATCTCCTCGCCGGCGTCGTCGTAAAGGACGAATCCTTCACGCATACTGGCGGCGGAGACTGCTTTGATGTCTTCGCGGTCGATACTTCCATCCTCGCCGCACGCCCGCTCAATCGCCTCCCGGATGCAGGTGACCGTTGCCGCCCAACCGGCATCGGTGTCAAAGTCTAGGCCGCCGGGCACATCCGATAGCAGATATGTCCATTCGTGTTGCGACATGCCAAGGATCTGGCCCCAGCGGTTCCAGATGATGGCTCTTACGGAGCCGGAGCCGACGTCGATAGTCAGGACTGCGGTTTGTGATGTCATGATGTCCTCCTCGTCTTCGAGTGGTCGTTCATAGTTGGTTCGTGTTGAAGTGCCGAATCATGTGTGGGCGCCGCGCATGCCGGAGTGCCGTGGTAAGTCCGCGTCGGACGCGTTCACGTCGAGGGTGAGCGCCGCGCATGCTCGGGTGCCGTTTTCGCGTGCACCCCGTTCACCGCCTGGCACCGGCGCCCGCCCGCGTGCCGCTCCACGCCTCACATGGAACGCGTCACGATCTCCGTGACCTCGGTATGCGTTAGCACGATTGGGTTGCCTTTCATGGAACTGGCAACCATGCCCTTGTCAGCCGCTTCGGAGATCCGCTCCTGCGTCAGCCCGAGTTGGGATAGGGAGCGCACACCTAGCATGTTCACCGTCTCGCGGATCCAGGCGACGCCGTCGTCGACACCCGCCTGCGGATCCCCCGTGAGGATCTGTGCCGCATCGCGGTAGCGGGCAAGTGCGGGGTTATCCGGCTCCCGTGCCTGCATGGCGGCAACGTTGACCTCGGTTGCAACCGCGAGCAACGCGGCGCAGATCTCCCCATGCGCGGCGCCGATCATGCCGCCGAGCGGTGCGGCTAAGCCGTGCACCGCACCAAGTTTGGCGTTGGCAAGCGAGAGTCCTCCCAAAAGAGAACACATTGCCATGTCGGTACGTGCGGCCATATCACTTCCATCGGCATATGCCGCACGCAGTCCGCGCGCCGCCCGGCGCAATCCCTCCAGCGCGAAGAGATCCGTGAAATCGTTGGCAAAGCGCGACGTGTAGGGTTCAAGGCATTGCGTCAAAGCGTCAAGCCCAGACGAGGCCGTAACGGATGCCGGCGTCGTGACCGTCAACACCGGGTCCACCAGCGCAATCGCCGGTACCATGGCCGGACTGCGCAGGCTTGCTTTTACTTGATGCTCCGGAGAGTAGATCGGCGTGTTCGCGGTGACCTCCGCCCCTGTTCCAGCCGTCGTCGGAACAGCGATAACGGGCACCGAGTTCGCTACAAGTGGCTGCCCGTTGCCGACTACTTCCAGGTAGTCGAGCACGTCGCCATCATTGCACAACAGGATGCCGATGGCCTTTGCCGTGTCCATTGTGGATCCGCCGCCGATTCCGACGACGACGTCGGGCGCGAAAGCACGCGCGTGCCGCATTGCGGTTCGGATCCCCTCCACGGTTGGTTCACCGCCGCTGCGGATCGTCTGAATCTCCGGAGCGATTCCCGCCACCGGAGGTCGTGACTCGTCGAGGTACGGATCAAGAACCAGGAAGGCACGCGATCCGAACGCTTCGACGAATTCGGGCAGTTTGGCCGCCGCGCCGTCGCCAAAGACGATCTCTTTGGCTGTTTTGAAGGAAAAAGTCATGAGTTGCCTCTCGATTGTGAACAGCTGCAACCACTCGGACTGCGGCGATGAGCGCTACACTGGGCGGGCCTTGAGCGAGGTCGTGCCCCGTGCGGACAGGCACCGCTCACAGGCCTGCGCCGCTCGACCATCACCTGCACGTGCTTCCGCGCGGACAGGCACCACGCCTTTTGTTATGGAGGTGCCGAGGGCGGTAGCCGTGCTCCTGCACGCGGGTAGACACCGCAGAGAACATGGGCGCCCTCGTATCGGCCTAGTGTTCCACGCGGGAAGATGCGTACGGTAGCGGACCTTGGCTCGGCGTCCCACCAAGTGTTCCCGCCTGCGCAGGAAGATACACGCCTTCCAATCGGTCTCCGAGACCTGCACGTCAGTGTTCCCGCCTGCGCGGGAAGATACGCCGCATGCGGCGCAGGGGCTGCGTTACAACCCGTCATCGTTATGAACGCGCGACGATCTCCCGCTCACGTCAAAGACGTATAACTCTCGCGGTTACGTTGCTCCTGGACTATGCCAAGAGGAATCGGGCGGTCGCGTCATCGGTGACGAGTACGTCGATAAGGCCAAGACCGAGCGCAATGCCAATGGCCTCGTGCTTGTCCTCTCCCCCCGCCGGGCAAATCTTCAGCGGAATGTCGAAGAGTTGTTCAGCTGTAATGGATACGGTACGGCTACTGAGCTTCTGCCCGCATTCCTTGCCGGCAGAGTCGTAGTACCGCAGTGAGATGATGTCGCAGGCAGCACCGTCCTTGCGGAGCTGTTCGACCTCATCAGGAGTGAAGTAACCAATCTTGTCGATTGTGGTTGTGGTAGCAAAAGGCGATCCAACACTGAAAAGGGCCACCTGGGCGCTCGCCGCCTCCGCGAGAGTGTCGCGCAGGGGCCGCGACGCCACGAGTTGATCACGGATCTTCTTGGTTTCCGCGACGGCGGGGGCGAACACACGCAGAGCGTGCCCGCCCAGACGCTGGGCCAGCAGCTCGGCAATCGAGTTGGCATGTACGTCCAGTCCCGCTCCGACCTGCCCACCGATCAACGGAATGAAGGTCATGTTCTTCACCTTGGCGTCGTGGCGCTGCCCAAGTTCGCGCAGCGTTGTTCCCCAGCCTACGGCGACTTTCACTCCATCGGGCACGCGATGTACCAGATAGTCGGCGGCCGTCACACCGATGGAACGCTTGATTGCCGCATCGCTGCCGTCGAGCGAGTCCGCCACCACGAACTGTACGTCGGGGTATCTCTCGCTCAACCCTGCCTCCAACTCCGGAAAATATCCGTCGTAATCGATGGAGATGCGAACCGTTCCGTCGGCGCGGGCCTGCTGCAGGACACGTGAGATTTGAATCCGTGACATACCGACCTGATTGGCAATCTCCTGCTGGGTTTTGCCCTCCTCGTAGTACATATGCGCGATTCGCGACGGCGAAATGAACATGCGGCTCCTTCGTATTGCACACGACCGCGCTATGGCGTGCGACCGCGTTGCACGCGATCGCCCGGCACGCGTATCTGCGCTTAATATACGTCACCTTATCCATCTCCTCGTTCACTTGTTCGCGCTATGTTGAGAATGAAACCGACGGCAGGCCTAGCGTCGGACGGTTCGGTGGCCTCGCCGATTCGGAGACTCGGCCCGCCTCGTGCCCGCTTTGAGCGGTGCTACGCTTTGAACAGTGGCCCGCTTTGAGCGGTGCCACGCTTTGAACAGTGGCCCGCTTTGAGCGGTGCCACGCTTTGAACAGTGGCCCGCTTTGAGCGGTGGCCCACCTTGCGCAGCATGCCGCTTTGAACGGTGGCCCAGTCGTAAGCTGGCCTCGTCCAACTCCTCCCTTGATCGTCAGTCGCCCTTGCTCAATGGTTCGCCTTGTTCCACAGTCTCGCCTCGCCTTGCTCAGCAACTCGCTTGAGTTCAGAACTCGGTTCAGAACTCAGCGAGGATTTGCTTGGTACGGGAGATTCCCCACCGGTCTGCGCCGGCGTCGAATACCGCCTGTACATCCGCCAGAGATGACAGACCGCCGGACGCCTTCACCTTGACGGAATCCGGCACGGCTCCGCGCATTAACGCAATATTGTGCGCGTTGGCGCCGCCCGCTACGAAACCGGTGGACGTCTTGACGTAGTTCGCTCCACCCTCGGCGCATAGCTGCGCCGCGCGGATGATCTGGTCATCACTGAGGTAGTCGACCTCAAGGATGACCTTCACTTCTGTTCCGGCAGCTGCAGCGACGACGGCGGCGACGTCGTCGCGCACCCTCGTCTCATCGCCGGAGAGCATGGCACCAATGTCCATGACCATATCAAGGGCGACGGCGCCGTCGTCGATCACCTGTTTGGCCTCATCGACCTTCGCCCGGGTGGCATGCGTTCCGGTCGGGAAGCCGACGACGGTGGCAATGCGAACACTGGTGCCTTTGAGGACTTCACTGGCCAGGGCCAGGCGATGCGGAGAAATGCATACCGCACCGCACCCCGTTTCGGCCGCGAATTCGAGACCCGCGCGTAGGTCGGTGTACGTCAAGGTCGGCTTGAGCAGGGAATGATCATTCCGCTGCAGAAACTCTTCTCTTGTCAATTGCATGGGTGTTCCTTTCTGAATATCAGTACCTCGCCGGGAGGGCGCGTTGACGTGCCTACGGAACCCGGCGTCCCGTCTTCGCCGACCAGATCGTGAAGTACTGCTCCTTGGTCAGCGTGTAGTTGAGTGCCTCGATCGGCCTGCGAATCAACTCAAGTTCTGCGGCGCCCGTAATGGGAACGAAGCCGACCGGATGCGTGAAGATCCAAGCGAGCGCCACGTCGTCGATCGCCGGAGCGCCGATTTCATCACGGACTCTCTCCAGTACCTCGCGCACCCTGACTTCCTCTTCGCCCTGCCCGGTGAAAATCCGCCCGCCGGCCAGCGGCGACCACACGATCGGATGGATGCGTTTCATCACCGCGTGTTGCACCGTGCGGTCGTCGAAGTTCTCATGCTGCAACACGGACACTTCAATCTGGTTCGTGATGAGCTTCTGGTTCGAGAATGACTGCAGCATCTCAAAGTCGATCGGCTTGTAGTTGGACACGCCGAAATGGCGCACCTTACCCGATTCGTAGAGTTCGTCGAATGCTGCGGCCGTACTCTCCGGATCCATCAGTGGGTCCGGACGATGGAGTAACAGCAGATCGATGTAATCGGTCTTCAACTTCTGCAGCGAGCGGTTGACCCGCGCGATGATGTGCTCTCGCGAAGTGTCGTAGTACTTCACCTTGACATGCTCGTCCGGGTAAACCAGCGTGCATTTGGTGATGATTTCGATGTTCTCGCGGGATATCCCGGTCTTTGCGAAGGCCTCTCCGAAGGCTGATTCCGCTGCTCCCTGCGCATACCCGTCCGCGTGATCGAAGGTGGTAATGCCGAGGTCAAGGATTTGTGGGAGCAGCTGTGCCAGGTCGTCCACGCTGATTCCCCACTCGTCCCACCTCCAGTAGCCATGGGCTACGCGAGAGAACGAAAGGTCGGGCGCCATCTGCATTCTCATATTCGGTGCCATGTGTCGTCATCCTTCCTCTAGACGTCGTCGTCTCGGCGTTGACGTGTTCCACGTTACACCGGTGCTGATCGGATGTACACCATTTGAACAGATGAACACAGTGCACATATTCTCATACCGCGATCATTCGATCGACATTCGGTGTAGGGCCAACCACGGAACGATCACAGTGCAGCGGGATACGTCTGCGGGGAACCGTCCTATGGACGTGGTCATCCTCTGGCTAGCCCAAGAGCGGGATACGTCTGCGGAGAATGGTCAACGTGATGCCTCTGCGGAGAATGGTCAACGGGATGCGTTGTCCGCCGGGGTATAGGCCCCGCGTGACACGGGCCAGTCGGACGGCAGGGTCTGAGCGAGTGGTCCGAGGACGAACCGTTGCGCGCGTCCAGGACAGGCGTCCGTGCGCAGACCAGTCCACCAACGCGAGGATCAACCCTCATGCAAGCTATCGATGCCCTCCAAGATTCTCCGCAATCTCCGGGCATTTCACGGAGTCCACAGAAGAAGCCGGACGGAATCCATAGCTGAGCGCAAAGTAGAACTCCTGTTGTTCTGCAACCCAAGACGGCGGGAATGCGGGTTAGGATGCAAAGGTGAATGAGTACCCACAATCGCGGCTCGCACGCTGGGAACATACTACCGAGTGGCCCTTGGCTATCGTCTCTCTCATTTTCCTCGGCGCATACGCGTGGGAGATCATTGCCGATTTACAGGGTCCGGCTCGCACCGCCGCCGAAGTCACCATGAACGTCATCTGGGCGGTGTTCGTTATCGACTATGTCATACGCTTGGTCCTCGCGCCGCGCCGTGGTCATTGGTTCTTCCACCACCTGTTCGACCTGGCGATCGTCGTTCTCCCCTTCTTCCGTCCTCTGCGACTTCTGCGAGTCCTCACCCTCATTGGAACGTTACAACGCACCGCCGGCGCCGCACTTCGTGGGCGGATCACGATATATGCCACCGGCGGCGTCGTGCTTATCACGCTCGTCGGCGCCCTCACCGCGCTCAATGCGGAACGTGGTGCTCCCGGCGCGACCATCACAACATTCCCGCGTGCAGTGTGGTGGGCTCTCGTCACGATTACGACGGTGGGTTACGGAGATGTCTCGCCGGTAACGCCATCCGGGCAGCTCGTCGCCGTCTTACTGATGACCGGAGGAATCGCACTCATCGGCGTTGTTTCGGCGACCCTGGCCTCGTGGATCATCAGTTCCGTTTCGGAAGAATCCGAGGAGGAAGAAGAAACAACACGCCAATTGATCGCCGAGCTGCGGGAGCAGATAGCAGAACTGAACGGCAAGCTCGACGCCGTCGTCGTGCGGAACGCCCTACCGGCACGTGGCCCGGATCCTTCAGCACACATACCAGGCAATTCGGGACGCACAGCCGGCAGTTGACCGTGATAATGGCGATCCTGGCGTCACAATCATCGCGGTGCAGTGCACAGCTGCCGGTTCGCGGCAGCAACAGCACTCACGTAACGGCACCCGCACAGGACCGCAGGACGGTTCAGGAGTTCGCCGCCAAACCGCATACTTCCCTGGATTGAGCTTGGCTTGCACCAGCTCTGCTGACTGTGCGACGCAACTTCGATGCTGTTCCGCCGGATTCAAACTACATGTGTACCCCGCAGAGCCGTGAAGGCACCGCAGGTACTACGTGTATGCCCACAAGAAACTGTGGACGGTCCAGTCGGTGGCGAGGACCAACAACAGTCCGATAACGAGATTCCAAACGAAGGTGGGAACGCGTGTGCGCGCCGCGAGCGCACCGGGATCTTGCGAACTATCGCCATGGAGCACAACGTTGAAGAATTGCCGCCAGGCTCCGGTCAGAAGGAAGAAACCGAGGCCGAGCACCGTAGCGCCGATGATCTCCGCTTCTCCCCACCACCACAGCGCAACATCGGTAACGAGCACTACCAGCAGAATAACGAGCGTGTACGCAGAGCGAGCGCGAAACAGCACCAGTACGATAACGACGGCAATTCCTAGAAGGGCAGGGCGAGCACGTCCCGTTGAGCCCAGCCAGAACAGCAGGGCGCCCATAAGCGCCGGCATCGGATATCCCGCCAACGTAGTGAAGATCAAACCCGGCCCGCGGTTCGGACCCTTGGTGGCGGTCGCACCAGACATGTCCGGCTCCACGGTAAACCCCGCAAACTTGCGTCCGGTTATCACTCCGACCGCGGCATGCCCCAGCTCATGGACTAGCGTCACGACGACGCGGAGTATCTTCCAGATCTGCGGTACAACGACGGCCGCCAACGCTATCCCCATGGCAATGCTCATGGAAATGAGTGAAGGCGCCGCGCCCGCATGCACACTGTCCCGCAGTGTGCTCAGAATGTCATGCCAGGCCTGGTCCATGGGTCCATTATGCCCAGCGCCTGCGGGCACCGAGCCGCAACGTCCTCGATCGGCTCTTGCATGAAAGGCCTCCACTGGGCCTCACATAGAATGCTTCCAGTGGACCGCACGTAGAAGGCTTCCGCACGTGGTTCGGTTGGGATACATCAGCGTTGTCCGGGTCAGGATCGAGCCGAGGCTTCCGCGCGTGATGAGCGTGGTGCGAGACGCCGGTCAGTGGCAGCAGTTGCAAACGAGCGCTTCTATGCGTGATGAGCGTGGTGCGCTGCCGTCAACTCAAACGCTCCAGCAAAGGTGCGGCTCCAGCGCGCGATGAGTTGCGACGCTGGGGCTCAGGCACTGTAGCGAACGGGTGCGGCTCCAGCGCGCGATGAGTTGCGACGCTGGGGCTCAGGCACTGTAGCGAACGGTATGCTGAGTGCATGCTCACTGGAGAACCTTCCGGCGATCAGCCAGCGACACACGCGAACGCATATGCGGCGCATGAACATACGCGAACGCCTGCAGTACCCGGATCGAGTGCAGAGCGACCGATTGCACCTCGAAGCACCCTACGCCCAGCGTGGGGAGCATCAGCCTTTGCATGGCGTCTTTTGGCACTTGCCGGGTCCATTTTCTCCACCGTCTTCGTGTGCATGGGAGCGGTCGCCCAGTCGACGGTTGGCTATGTAACTCCCTGCGCCACTGAGGATTTCCAACTGTGTGACCACACGGCGTATTACCCGGAGCTGATCCGACTGGCCTGGCTCACCGGTATCGTGGGGGTCGGCTCCGCCGTCGCCGGCATTGTTCACCTACGTTGCCGTTCGGCGAAGACTGGTTTGGCGTGGGGACTCTTGATCGTCGCAGCCCTCATCTGTTGCGCCATCACAGCCCGGCATACGCATGACGTCTCGACGCTGCTTTATTGACTCCACAGCTGATGTCTACTCGGCACCGGCGAGTAGACAGGTGTCCGCAGTTGATGTGCGGCATGACTGCCGCAGTGCGCTCCTTCTGCATTCTGGGCTGCTAGTATGCTGCCATGCTCACTGGAGAAACAGCATCTACCCAGGCATCCTCAGGCAGTGCAACGGAGACTACTCAGCACGCAGCCACACCAAGCAAGAAGAAACGCGCCCTGCTCATTTCAGCCGTGGTCCTCGTGGCGATTGGTGTCTTCCTCGCGTGTTCTAGTGCTGTCGCGCACGCGTATACGTCCTACGAGCTTCCGCCCCTGAAACCCGGCGGAGCCCCGCAGTATGTTCCGCGGCATCTTCACTATCCGGAACTGATCCGGATGGCCGTCACAACAGGCGTGCTGGGTATCGGCGCCACTGCTGCAGGCGTTTTTCACATATACAGGCCGAGCCGCAGAAACGCCATCCTCTGGGGAGCTCTCGCGCTGGCCGCATTGGTTTGCTGTGTGTACATGGTGGATCACGCCAACGAGGTCTCACGGTACGTGTTCTGATCGCATCTGTTCATGATCCCACTCCGCGAGCGCGCCCGGACTGATCGTCGTGCTAGCGCTCTCCGGCATCGTCGGTTATCGCAGCGCACAGGGCAAGCAGTAGGGACCGCAGCGCAGTAGACTCGCAAGGCGATGGACCTATCCTTCTCCAGCACGGACGGACGATTCAACCTCCGCACCTGCGCCGTCATCCTTAGCCACGAGCATCTGCTCACGGTGCGGGACGCGCGTTCGCCGTACCGCTACTTGCCGGGCGGCAGAGTTCAGCTGCACGAGACTGCCGAACAGGCATTACTGCGCGAGTTGCGCGAGGAGTTGGGAGTGCAAGCCAAGATTTCCCGCGCGCTATGGCTGAACCAGAGCTTCTTCACAGAAGATGTCAGCAGTGAACGCTTCCACGAGTTGTGCTTCTATTTCCTGGTGGAGGCGCCGGATGGCATGGATGCCGCGTTTAGGCATAGCACAGAACGGCAAGAACCGAACGGACAGAAGCTCACCTTCGAGTGGATACATATCGACCACTTGGAAGACCTGTACTTCTACCCGAC
>SUUB01000026.1:0-1799 GCA_015062745.1 Actinomycetaceae bacterium | reverse complement strand
CAAGAACCGAACGGACAGAAGCTCACCTTCGAGTGGATACATATCGACCACTTGGAAGACCTGTACTTCTACCCGACTTTCCTGAAGACGCGGATTCACTCCCTCCCGGCATCATTGGCTCTCATCACGGAGATCGAGTAGCGGTACACCGCTTGCGCATCAACGCGACGGCTCGAGCCGCCTTAGTTCGCGCGCTGCAGTCTTACGCTGATTCCCGTACCGGCACCTTGCCCGTATGCGAGTTGCACGAGCAACTCGGCGAGTGGTTCCGTGTAGCGGGCATTCTTCAACGGCCCTGCCGCCACAGCATCGAAGCCCAGCGACTTAGCGAAGTCAACGACCGACTCCACGGCGGCTTCGTCGTCGCCCGCGACGGGGACGAACACCGAACCGGCCTCGAAGGCGACCGGATTGTGATTGGGTGCCAGCACCGAGTTGAAGGCCTTCACAACCCGCGACTGCGGAAGCTGCTCCGCCACCTGCTCACCGGCAGACGTATCGAATCCGACCGTCAGCCCCATGAAGTCAGCGGTGAGCGGATTCGTCGCGTCAATAACCGTCTTACCAGCCAGCTCAGCCTTCCACTGCGTGGGAAGTTCAAGCGCCGCCTGGAAGGGGGACGGCGAGAACGACGAAATCGGCGGATCGCAGCGCGGCGACGGCGTCGTCGGCGTTACTCCGTGTGACGGCGGTTACGCTGTGCCCCGCCGCCTTGCTCGCCTCCGCCAGCGGCCCGCCAACGTTTCCCGCTCCAATGACCACGACATTCGACATTTTGGTTTCTCCTTTGTACGTTCTCCGCCAGCGGCTTCCATCTCACGGTTTCCGGCGGACATTCCGATCATCACTCGCAGAAGGTCCAGGAACCAGACCCAAAAGGCGAAAGCAGTTATCGTGGATTACGATCAATGCGGCGGAAGGAACAACGTGGCAATTGAACTAAGGCAGCTGCGCATCTTCGTCACGGCCGCCGAAGAACTCCATTTCGGGCGGACGGCCGAACGCTTATTCCTGCCACAATCAGTGGTCAGCGAACAGATTAAACGTCTTGAACGCTCACTGGGCGTCGTGCTTTTCGACCGCACACGGAGGTCGGTCCAACTCTCGGTGGCTGGAGCCGCTCTCCTGCCACATGCCCGGAGGGTACTGGAGACCGAGATAGCCTTCGAAGCTGCTGCCGCCAGTCTGAACAACAAGCCCACCGTACTCACACTCGGCGTCGGAAGAGGTTACGGACGGCGACTGCCCGCAATCCTGCAACATCTTGCGCACGAAGGCATAACACTACAGACAATTCCCCTAACACCAGCGGAACGCACCCGGCAGGTTGAAGAAGGGAAGATCGACGCGGCCCTGCTACGGGGACGCGTTCGCACGCACGCCGTCGAAACAACACACATCTGGGATGAAGAACTCGTAGCCGCGATGCCTGTGACGCATCCGCTTGCCGGCCGGAATACCGTCAGCCTCGAGGAGCTCGCACAATCGCCCGTGTCACTGGCGGACAGGAGAACGAACCCGGCTCTGCATGACCTTATCGAGGGAGCTCTTGCCTCAAGAGGTCTGGCCGGGAACGCAGGCATACCGTTCACAACGGTCGAGGCAACGTTCGCCCAGTTAGCCACGCATCCAGTGGCTATGTGGACACCCGTTTTCACCGGATATGAAGCCGAGCACTCCTATGCGGGAATCCGGACCGTGCGCATTGACCCGCCGCTCACCCTGCCCGCGTTTCTCATCACTGCGAAAACGCTGGCACAGCGTGATCGTAACCGCCTCGTTGAAGCCTGCCGGGGGTC
>SUUB01000025.1:29274-32163 GCA_015062745.1 Actinomycetaceae bacterium | reverse complement strand
TTGTGTAGTCAGTTGATGCCACATATGTATTCTCGCTGCGAAACTGGGGACGGTCAAGAAAAGACATGTGGTGGACGCGCTAGTCGTGCGCACTTTGGGTTGTAAGTGGCGGTTCGGAGGGAAAACAGCAGATAAGCGGATTGCCAGGCTGTTCCCAGAAATCGTTACGTCTCGCCACAGATAATCTTGTCAGCATAAAGCACATGCGGTGGAAAGGGCCGCATTGTGTGCAGGAATCTTAAGCACGAACTATCCATGCTCCGCTGCCACCTGGCAGGGCCGCGCCATCCCCTAGGCAATCGAACATTGTGCCTATACGCGCGTGCCGGGTGTGAACGGGTGGAGTTCTGGCTCAGCCGCCCATGCTGGGGCTGCGATGCAGGGACCGGGTGGGGCGGCAACGGCTTGAGATGGCGTGCACCAATGAATAGTGGACAGGAGTCTTCCGTGGATACGAGTTACTTGCTCTTTGGGGCCGATGTGCTTGCGATCAGCATTCTTGCTTTCGTTCTTTATATTCCCCGGCATCGTCGCAAAGATCTGGCGGTCGCGCTGGTCGTGGTCAACGTCGGAGTGCTGGCAGTAACCACTGCGCTGGCGCTATCGACCGTGAACGCCGGCCTGGGCCTGGGGCTATTCGGCGTCCTGTCAATTATTCGCCTGCGCTCCACCGAACTGTCACAGCATGAGGTGGCGTACTACTTCGCCGCCCTCGCCATTGGCCTTGTGGGTGGCATGCGGACCATGGACCTGTGGCTGGGAATAGCTCTTATTGCCGCCATTGTGTTGGCCCTGGCCATTGTCGATTCTCCGCGGGTGCTGCGTTCGTCTCGCCAGTTGACAATCACTGTGGATCGGGCCATTGCCGATCAGGACGAACTCATCGCCTACATCGAGCAACAGACCGGATACGAGGTGCGTGAGGTGAGTATTCAACGCCTCGATTACGTCGACGACTGCACCTGGGTGGATGCACGGTGCAGTCAACGGACGGAGAGCGTGCACGCTGGCGGAACCTCCGCAGCTACTAGGCACATCGACTCGATCGACGACGGCGTACAGCCTTCCTTCCGCAGCGCCCGGAGTGTGTGCACGGCTGCGGATAGTGGGGCGGCCCATGCGGAACGGCGGTTCCAGTGACCGCGGCGCATGCACCGATGTTCGACTATGCCCCGCCGGTAGACGAGCTGACGGAAGGTGGCGACCCGACGGCGGGAGAAGCGATGAGCATGTTGCCGAGCATCGGTTTGGAGGAACTATCTGACACTGCTGAGCTGTTACAGCGGGTTGACCGCAAGTACCTGCTGCCGCGTGCGAGCGCCGCTCATCTGGTCGCAGATCTGGCGGATTTGGGTGCGCGAGCGTTGACAATCGATAACCGCCGCGAGTTCTCGTATCTTTCGGTGTATTTCGATACGCGGACTCTTGACCTGTACCGGGCTGCCGCTACCGGACGACGACGTCGTTTCAAGGTACGAGAAAGGATGTACCTGGATTCTGGGCTACATTTCCTGGAGCTTAAAACACGCGGGCCGCGCCACTTGAATGTGAAAGACCGGATGCGCTTGGAGCCCTTGGGGGTACAGAAGTTACAAGGGGCGTACTCATCCGCAGGCATGCAGCACTCGGGAAGGGTGTACTCGTCTGCGGGCATGCAGCACTCGGGAAGGCCGTACAGGCCCAGCGGGAGCCATCAACCGTTGGCGGTGTACCGGCCCGCCGATGGGCCGCAGATGAGCGTCGCCCGTGACGCCTTCGACACGAGCCGCAATGCCCTGGACGTGACCCGTCATGCCCTGGACGTGACCCGTCATGCCCTCGGGGATCATGAAACCAGCAGATGGCTGGCTGAGATGCTTCATACCCGTGGTGTGGAACATACCCAGGAGCGAGCCACGGCAAGAGTGGACTCACTCATTCCGGTACTCAACTCGGCCTATCGACGGTCCACCATTTTGCAACCGGATCTGTCACGGCTGACCATTGACAATGACTTAACCCTTGCCCCGTTGCTTGGAAACGGGGAACATGTGGAACTAGACGACGTCGTCGTCGAAACGAAATCCGGTGGAACGCCGTCGGTGGCGGATCGGCTCCTGTGGCATTACGGCGTACGGCCGATACGCATCTCAAAATACGCGCTCGGTGTGGCGTTCGCATTCCCGAATCTGCCACACAATCGTTGGCACCGCGCCATGACGAAAGTAGAAGAAAGATGATGACATGGAAGAGATCGCTGGCCGCACTGGCGGTGGCCGGCGTCATACTGGGAGGCTGCTCCGCCACCGATGGTGGCGACGCCACCGACCCCGCCACGAGTTCTGCGGCCAGTGGGGCCGGTACAACGAACGGGACAACCGTGGTTGGCACGGACTCGGATGGATATGCCCTACTTGGTGCGGCACGTGAGGTTGCGGAGACGAATATGCAGTCCGGCGATGTGTATACAACATCCGTGACCGGTGACGCGGCCACTCTCGAAACGGTGATGGCGGAGAACCAAAAGCCGCACGCCGAGGCCGACGACGTCGAATACGACGCCTCCGAGGCCGCCCGGGTGTCATTGGACGGTACAACGGCAACGGTGGAGGAGACCGGCGCGGTGAGCGCCGACGCGATCACGGTGGCGGATGGATCGGTGACAATCACCTCTGCCGGTACATACATCCTTTCCGGCACCTTCAACGGTCAAGTGGTTGTCAATACCGAGGACACGGAGAAGGTACGGCTGGTCCTGGATGGCGCCACTATCTCCTCGGAGACCGATGCGGCCATTCGCGTGCTCGCCGCCGACGAAGTGGTAGTGATCCTCGCCGACGGTTCGGAGAATACGCTCTCCGATACGTCCACATATGCGGACGACTTTGATGGGCCGACGGCGGCGCTGGC
>SUUB01000025.1:8817-29174 GCA_015062745.1 Actinomycetaceae bacterium | reverse complement strand
GCCGACGGTTCGGAGAATACGCTCTCCGATACGTCCACATATGCGGACGACTTTGATGGGCCGACGGCGGCGCTGGCCTCGCAGGCGGACCTGACCATTGGTGGCACTGGCACTCTCACCGTCACAGGTAATGGAAACGACGGTATCTCCAGCTCGGACGGTTTAGTGATCCTCGGCGGAACCGTGACGGTGAACGCCGTCGACGATGCGGTACGTGGCAAGGACTATGTGGTGGTTGCCGGAGGTTCGCTGACGCTTGATGCGCCCGGTGATGCCATCAAATCGGATAATGAGGACGATATTGGCCGTGGATATGTGCTTCTGACCGGTGGCACGATTTCCGTGACGCGTGGCGATTCCGATGCCATCGATGCCACCTCCGACCTGATCATTGCCGGTGGCACCCTCAACATATCGGCATCGGAAGAAGGGTTGGAAGCGGCATATATCTTGCTTGCCGGCGGCACCGGCACAATCACCTCTAGTGATGACGGCATCAACGCGACCGGCGACAGTGGCACGCCCTGGCTTTCCATAACCGGTGGCGAGTGGACGCTACTGGCGAACGGCGACGGTATTGATTCCAATGGTGACGGTTATATGAGCGGCGGAACGGTCACGGTGTACGGCCCCACCAACGGTGGTAATGGCTCGATCGACGTCATGAATGAACTGCAAATCTCCGGCGGTACGCTGTTCGCCGCCGGCGCGGCGGGAATGGCGCAAGCGCCCAGCACAAGTTCGGCGCAGGCATCTGTCATGCTGAACACCTCGGCCGTATCCAGTGGTGCAACGGTTGCGATCCTCGATTCCGATGGTAACGAGCTGGCGTCGTACACGATTCAGGCCAACGCAAGCAATGTTGTGTTCTCCTCGCCGGACGTGGTTGCAGGTGAGACGTATACCGTTACGGCTGACGGGCAGACGGTAGGGACGGCAACTGCCGGTGACTATCAGAATGCAATGGAACCCGGTATGGGTGGCCCCGGGGGAGCACTGCCCGGTGGACAGGGTGGAGGACCTGGTGGTGCTCCTGGCGGCGGCAGCCAGCCGTGATGTTGAAGTGCGGTGAGAGTATCCCTCGTGTAAGACCTTCCGGTATGCAGGTGGTGTGCGGCTGAATCTGCACGGGGTGAACGAGATCTCGACGTGCCCGGGTTGCCCGGTGGCGCAGAGCCATACGGGAACCCGGGCAAGCCGAGGTTTTGTGGCGGAGGTGGGGGCGCCTTGCGTTCCGGCGCCGTCACGAACTTCTCCCGGCGGACCGACGCCAGGAATATCGCCCACAGCGGAGACGCTTGATGTGAAATGTGTCATACAGTTTCAGGTCTGGTGATTGCGTGCGAAACCCGGTGCGTCGCGGATCTGTGCGACCTAGAATTACATGCGTGCGATTCATCACCGACGACACGCCGGACCACAACACCTTGGGGTCTGTTGCGGTGGTGACCACAAGGTGTAGTGTTTATGTCTGTACCGCCCGTGGGAGGTGCAGAACCGGAAACTTCATAGCCGATACGCTTACAAAGCCGCTCTTGCAGGAGCAGTCACGTAACGCCACACAATGGCCGAGGAGGCTCGGCCACCCAAGCCTTTCGGCGGGCAGGCCAGAAGGGAGAAGCTCCATGAGCATCACTGTTTACACCAAGCCGTCATGCGTGCAGTGCAACGCTACAAAGCGTGCGCTGGCAAAGGCCGGTCTTTCCTATGACGAGGTGGATCTCACCCAGGATGCGGCGGCACTGGATACGGTGAAGGCCCTTGGGTACCAGCAGGCGCCGGTCGTATTCGCGGATGGAGATCACTGGGCAGGTTTCCGGCCCGATAAGATCAAGGCCCTTGCTACCGCCATGCAGAGCACGTCGGTAAGCGCCTGAACCCCGGTTTCGGGCGGGGAGCTAAACGCGCGGCAGCTGGAAGGTAGATTGCCGGAACGGTATATGACCGAAAGCGCGCCGCGCGTTCGTGTTCCCATCTCGCCGAAACGCACAGCCTGCCACAGCATTGCAAGCACGCCGCGGCGTCGTAAGTAGGCGTCGGCGCGGCAAAGGTCTGGCGTGGGACGGGCGACAAGAAGAGGAAGGCAGGGAACGGTGGCCGCGATCGTCTACTTCTCGTCGACGACAAACAACACGAAGCGTTTCGTGGAGAAGCTCGGTTTCCCCGCGTATCGCATCCCACTACGTCCGAAGGACGAGTTCCTGCGCATGGACGAGGATTATGTCCTCGTCGTTCCTACCTACGGGGGCGGCAACCTCAAGGGTGCCGTTCCGAAACAAGTCATCAAGTTTCTGAACGACGAGCAGAACCGCTCGCATATCCGTGGAGTCATCTCCGGCGGCAACACGAACTTCGGCACGGCGTATTGCATAGCCGGCGACATCATCTCGGCGAAATGCGGCGTGCCTCATATGTATAAATTCGAGCTACTCGGCACCCCGGATGATGTGGTGCGAGTACGTGAAGGTCTGGAGAAGTTTTGGCAACAACCGCAGTAGGCACACTGACCGATACCGGTGAGGAGAGATCCTCTCTCGACTATCACTCGCTGAACGCGCAACTGAACCTGTACGACGCCGACGGGAAGATTCAATTCGACGCCGACCGTGAGGCGGCCAGGCAATTCTTCCTCCAGCACGTCAATCAAAACACGGTGTTCTTCCACGACCTCGAGGAGAAGATGAAGTACCTCGTCGACGAGGGGTACTACGAGAAGGATGTGCTCGACCAGTATTCCTTCGACTTCATCAAGGAGCTGTACAAGGCGGCCTACGCCCACAAGTTCCGCTTCCCGACCTTCCTCGGCGCGTTCAAGTACTACACCTCCTACACCTTGAAAACCTTCGACGGCCAGCGTTATCTGGAACGCTACGAAGATCGGGTGTGCATGGTGGCATTGACCCTGGCGCGCGGCGATGAGCAGTTGGCACGCGACCTGATGGAAGAGATCATCACCGGTCGTTTCCAGCCCGCCACCCCGACCTTCCTCAACGCCGGAAAGGCGGCGCGCGGGGAACTGGTGTCATGCTTCCTGCTGCGCATTGAGGACAACATGGAGTCCATTGCACGTGGCATCAACTCCGCCTTGCAGCTGTCCAAGCGCGGCGGCGGCGTCGCCCTCAACCTGTCCAACCTGCGCGAGCAGGGTGCGCCTATCAAGAGGATTGAGAATCAATCCTCCGGTGTGAACCCGGTGATGAAACTACTGGAGGATTCCTTCTCCTACGCCAACCAGCTGGGTGCCCGGCAGGGTGCGGGGGCGGTGTATTTGCACGCGCATCATCCCGATATCATGCGTTTCCTTGATACCAAGCGGGAGAATGCGGATGAGAAGATTCGCATCAAAACGCTGTCGCTGGGAGTTGTTATCCCTGATATCACCTTCCAACTCGCCCGCGCCAACGAGGATATGTACCTGTTCTCTCCCTACGATGTGGAGCGTGTGTACGGCGTACCCTTCACCGAGATCAGCGTGACGGAGAAGTACCGGGAAATGGTTGACGACAAGCGCATCCGCAAGTCCAAGATCAACGCCCGGCAGTTCTTCCAGACCCTGGCTGAGATCCAGTTCGAGTCCGGGTACCCGTACATCGTGTTCGAGGACACCGTCAACAAGGCCAACCCGATCAAGGGTAAGGTCACGATGTCCAACCTGTGCTCGGAGATCCTGCAGGTTTCTGAACCGTCCCGGCTGAACGATGACCTCTCCTACGAGTACGTCGGCAAGGACATCTCCTGCAATCTCGGGTCACTCAACATCGCGAAGACGATGGACTCCCAGGACTTCGGTAAGACCATCGAGGTGGCTGTGCGCGCCCTGACCGCCGTGTCCGATATGACGCATATCCGCTCGGTGCCCTCTATCGAACGCGGCAACGACATGTCGCATGCGATCGGTTTGGGGCAAATGAACCTGCATGGTTACTTGGGGCGTGAGCATATCCACTACGGCAGTGAAGAAGCCCTGGACTTCACGAATATGTATTTCTACACCGTGGTGTACCACGCGATTCGGGCTTCGATGAACCTTGCCCGTGAACGCGGTCAGCGCTTTGAAGGCTTCGAGGAATCCGCCTACGCCTCCGGCACGTATTTTGACAAGTACATCAGCCAGGTATGGGAGCCGACGACGCCGCGTGTGCGTGAGCTGTTCGCGGATATCCATATTCCAACGCAGGACGATTGGAAGGCGTTGCAGGAGGATGTGCAGCGTTACGGCATGTATAACCAGAACCTACAGGCCGTGCCGCCCACCGGGTCAATCTCCTACATCAATAACTCGACATCGTCGATTCACCCGATTGTCTCCAAGGTGGAGATCCGTAAGGAAGGCAAGATCGGCCGCGTCTACTACCCGGCGCCCTACATGACCAATGACAACCTCGAATACTACGAGGATGCCTACGAGATCGGTCCGGAGAAGATCATCGACACCTACGCGGTGGCCACCCAGCACGTGGACCAAGGGCTTTCGTTGACCTTGTTCTACCCGGACACGGTGACCACCCGCGATGTTAACCGCAACTACATTTACGCCTGGCGGAAGGGCATCAAGACGTTGTACTACATGCGTATCCGCCAGCAGGCCTTGGAAGGAACAGAGGTGCAGGGCTGCGTGTCCTGCATGCTATGACGGCGTAGAGACCCGGTCGATGGTCTGCGGGCAAGCACTGCCTTGACACGACGGCCCGGGCGCGGCGGCAGGCGATAACCTGCGGCTTCGCGCCCGGGCCGTGCGATTCTAAGCCTTCTTCGGCGAAAACGGAAGAGGCGTCCACATGAATATGCGTGGTTGACGCTGCCGAAAAATGTTCCGTAGTATCCCAACTAATCCGACGCGCACCGCGCGCCGTAGACATGCGGCGGTTTTCGGGCAGCGGGGAAGCCGAGCACCTATTCCGGTGGAGCGATGATCCACCGCGAAGTGCCCGGGAATGAGAGAGTCGGCGGCGTCTGCGCCATTGCAGGGTCTCACCGGCAAAACGGACGAGAGGAAAGGAGCTCTGACATGACGAATAGAATCCCAACGAACGGCGAAGCGATGTGTATGTGTTGTCAGGCGGGTGGACTGTACCCGTTGATGTCGTCATGTCGGAGGAGCCTGTGACCATACCTTCCAAGGGAAGAAGGATGTAGCGGATGCCCGGCACGGCATCCGCTTTTTGTATTTCGACGTTTTGTAAAGGAGAACCAGACGATGAGCGATGGAAAGGTCGCAATCATAACAGGCGCTGCGCAGGGCATTGGATTTGCCGGAGCGCGACGATTCGCGGAAGGTGGCTACACCGTCATTTTGACCGATCAGCATGGCCGGGCCGTGCAGCGGGCGGCCACTGAATTGCGGGAAGCCGGATACACCGTGGCCGACTACGAACTGGATGTGACGGACTTCCAGCGGGGTCAAGAGGTTGTAGCCGACGTCGTCGCGAAATATGGCCGGGTGGACGCACTCTTCAACAATGCAGGCATTACCGGCCACAGACCGACCGTGTTGAACTTCGACCCCGAGCAGATCAAGCAGGCGACAGAAGTCAATCTGTGGGGATCGCTCTACATGATCCAGCATGTTGCGCGTGTGTTTGTGGAGCAAGGAATCCCCGGAGCGATTGTCAATGTGTCGTCGTTCGTGGCGAGCTTCGCGGAGTGGTCGCCATTCGGCTACGGGATCTCGAAATCTGCGGTCGACGGTCTTACCCGAACCGCAGCCTTCCATTTGGGCAAGTACGGGATCCGCGTCAATTCGGTGGCACCCGGATGCACAAAGACGGAGATGGCTATCAAATATGACTACTCGGATCCGGAGATTCGCAGAATACAGGCAGAGCGGACGGTGTTGAATCGGTGGATTGAACCGGAGGAGATTGCCGACGCAGCCTTCTTCCTCGCCAGCGACCAGGCAAGCGCCATCACAGGCGTCAAACTACCCGTCGATGCCGGATACACCATCACCAAAGAGAACAACACGGTCAGCCTTTACGGCGAAACCGACTGACAGACTCACCAGCAGCAGAAATAGGAGATACTCATGGCACGGATCTACACGTCCATTGCAGAACTCGTCGGCGATACGCCCCTCGTCGAACTGACGAACTATCAACGTGCCCACGGCCTTTCGGCGCATATCTTGGGCAAACTGGAATTCCTCAATCCGAGTGGAAGCGTTAAGGACCGGCTGGCACTCGCCTTGATCAAGGACGGTTTCGACCGCGGCGAACTGGTAGAAGGCGGCACGATCACCGACGTGACCAGTGGGAACACCGGAATCAGTTTTGCGGCCATCGGCGCAGCGGAGAGGGTCGGATTCATTCCCTATCTGGAACCGGGAACGACGGTGGAGCGGGTGCAGATATACCGGGGCTACGGCTTGGAAATCCACGACCTGACCGAGATCGAGGAGGTGGCCGACTTCGAAGAAAAGGGCCTGGTGTTGCAGGACCTGGTGGGTGGAATCACCCGCATCGCCGAGGAGAACGGCTATTTCTATGCCGGGCAGACCATAAACGAGAGGAATCAGGCAACTCACTACGAGACCACCGGCCCGGAGATCTGGCGCGACACCGATGGGCACGTTGACTATTTCGTCGCCATGGGCGGGACAGCCGGTACCCTGGTGGGTGCCGGTCGCTATCTGCGCGAGCAGAACCCGGAGGTTCAGATCGTCGGAGTGCAGGCCGCGCCCTCGTCCCGGCCCGATAGTCCCGACTTCACCGGTCATATCATCGACGGCACGCTGCCACTGGGCGGCGTCGACGAATCACTGGTGCCCCCGCTCATTCACTCAAACAAGACGAATGGCTTCGCCTTTGACGAGATCATTGATATCAGTGCGGAAAGGGCCTATGCCACCGCTCAGGCCGTTGCCCAAACCGATGGTCTCTTCCTCGGCACATCGGCAGCCGCGGCGCTCACGGCGGCTATTGAGATAGCCGGACGGCCTGAGGCATCCGGCAAGAACATCGTTGTCATCTACCCGGATAACGGATACAAATACCTCTCCACCGACCTGTTCAAACGATCGGAGGTCCAGGCCGGATCTGGCGCCGGCCGACAAAACGATGCGGGCGACGCAGAAACCGCCGCGCCGAACAAGGAGGGGCAGGCATGACGCTGGCATTTACGCAACGTTTGGTGGGCACGACGCCGGGAACCGACGACTACCTGACGGCGGCTCTGGAAATCGCCGCGTATCTGCGGCATAACGAGGTCGTAACACCGGAGGGCAAGTACTGGAAGGTGAGCCCGGAACCCGGCAACGACTACACGGACGACCTGCTGCTGACCAGGAAGGGCCTCTACGCAGGATCGGCTGGTATTGGCCAGTTCTTCATCCAACTCTATGAGACGACCGGTGACGAGCAGTGGCTTGATGAGGCCAGACAGGCCGCCGCCTATATCTTGGCGACTTACGAGGGTTCCGCCTTCTTCTCCAACGTTCTGACGGGAAACCTGGACGGTATCTGGCCCGTTGCCGGCTGGGGAACAAGCGTCTACGTTGGCCCGGCGGGCCAGGGCATTTTCATGGAGCAGCTCTACGAAAAGACGGGGGATACGCGCTACCATGACTTCCTCCTCACTACGGCCGACGACGCCATCGCGGCGGCCATACGGGACGAGCATGGCTTGCACTGGAGTGATGCAACCGACCTGATGGCCGACGGCAGTTACGGTTTCTTCTTCCTGTACGTCTATCGCAAAACAGGACAGGCCCGTTATCTCCAGGCGGCCGAGGATGTTATCGCCTACACGCGCACACGGCGCGTGGCGGCCGCCGTCGGAGGTGCCTACTACAAAACCGTCGACCTGCGGCTAGTGGGGTGGGAGTCCGAAGAAACCGTCTTCCCGAACTACTCGCATGGCGCCGCCGGTATCGCCTATCTCAACGCACTGGCCTACGAGGCCACCGGTAAACAGCACTACCTCGACGCGGCGCGGGAGGTTGTGGATTTCCTGGCGGCGATCGCGGAAGGAGACGATAGCGGGGCATTGATCCCGTACCTGTATAACCCTCAGCGTGGGAATTTCAAGGAGTTCTACTATCTGTCCACCTGCCACGGACCGGTCGGCACCACCATTTTGTTCCGCAAACTCTACGACATCACGGCCGACCAGCAGTATCTCGAGTGGATCGACGTGCTGACGAAGGGCGTGTTACAACTTGGTGCGCCTCTGGTCCACTCCAAGGGGTACTGGAACAGTTACTGCCTGTGCTGCGGCGCGCCGGGTCTGCTTATCCACTTCGTGAAAACGGGAGAGAAACTCGGGCGGCCGGAGTACCTCGAACAGGCGCGGCATACGGCACATAAGCTGCTCGGCGATTCGTGGAACGATGCGGACGGAAGGCGCTGGTACGCCGCCTGGACCCGCAAACTGCCCTCGCTGGTGGAGACGTATACCGGACTCTATGCGGGTGCGGCGGGCGCCGGCACGGCGCTACTTTATCTGTACGCGCACGAGAAGGGAATCACGCTGAGTGAAACGGTGGATTACCTGTTTCTGCGCTGAGCGCGCAGGGCGTGGCTGAGCCGCACGGCACCGGTGTTCGAGCCGCACGGCACCGGTGGGTGGCATGGGGATGAAATGCTCTATTTCCCACGGACCGTGCCGGCTTCAGCCGAGCGGGAGACAGTGCGCGGCGCGGGCAAAGTCGCGTTTGCGGCGGACCGCCGAATGCGGGAAGCCTCGCCGCAGTGCCGACGACGTCGTGGCAGGATAACGGAAGGAGGAAGAGATGATCCGAACTGTTATACGCCTGGACGACGCCGTCGGCATGTCCGCCCGCACGCAAGACTCTGCTACGAGCCTTCCCGGTTCACTGGCCGAAGGTACTGCGGCCAGCGTGGAGATTCTGGGCTGGGGTAGGGAGCTGGTATCCAAGAGTGGCAGGCCGCAGTGGCCGGGTGATCGACCCATGATAGTGGTCGTTCCGGGCGGGAGCTATCAGTACTGTTCGCCGCGCGAGGCCGATCCGGTGGCCGTGCGATTCCTGGCGGCAGGGTACAACGTCGCTGTGCTGCGCTACCGGGTGGGTGCCGACTCCCGCTACCCCTTGCCACTGCAGGATCTCGCGGCGGCGCTGGTGGTTATCCGTGAGAATGCGGAGGACTTGGGGACCGACCCGAATCAGATCGTGTTGTGCGGGTTCTCCGCGGGTGGCCACCTAGCGGCCACCTTCGGTTCCACTGTTACTGCCGACTGGGCGGACGCAGTCGACGTGGACGCCGTGGCTGTGGACGTGAACGCCGCCGGTGACACCCACAGCGGCGGGGAGGTAGGGGCTGCCGAGCCCAAGGTCGCCGACCACCAGCAAACCAAGTCCGCCGACCTCCGGCAAACCGAGCGTGGTGAGGTTCAAGAAGGGCTCGCCGCGCGCCTTGGTGTGCGCGGGTTGATCCTCGGGTATCCGGTGGTGGACTTCCAAGCGCTGCTGGAGTACTACCGGCGTAACGGCGGTCTGGAATCAACATCCGGCCCGGTGGGCGCAATGCTTGCCGACTACCGGGCAGAGGCAGATCCTGCGGTGTTGGCCGGTCCGCATACTCCGCCCACTTTCATTTTCACGACGGCGATGGACGAGATCATTCCCGCTGTGCACACCATGGGCTATGCGCAGCGACTTGCCGAATACGGTGTTCCGGTGGAACTGCACGTGTATTCCTCGGGATTGCACGGATTGTCAGTGGCGGATGCGACGGCCTGTGTAGAGGAAGACTATCCGGCGAGGGTGGGAGGATGGATCGAGGCGGCACTGGCCTGGCTCAGTGAGCTGTTCGGCCAGCACTGAGTGCCTGTTGCCTTGAGCTGAGGCCTTACAACCCGAACCGAGTGCCTATTGCCCTGAGCCCTTACAATCCGGGACGGAGTTCCCTACGACCCGGTGTACGTGCAGGCAACCTCAGGAACCTGAGCTTACAATCCGGGACGAAGTTCCCTACAACCCGGAGATGATCTTGACGGAAACGATCCAGACGGCGAAGACGGCGACCATCGCAATCCACGGGTAGAAGGCCGGGAAACCCGTACCGTCGTGTTCGTGGCGGCGTTCGAGCCAGAAGCAGAGGACGCCACAAGCGAGGATCAACGCTTCAGCGATGAGAATGACCGCCCATACGGCTGCCAGAGAAGCACCCTCGGGCATATCGTTCAGGCTGAGAATATTGAGGGCGCTGACGGCAACAAGCACGAAACACAGGAGTGCATTGCCCAGTCCCATCGCGGCGCCGTTGTGGCTGACGATACCGCCGTCGGAAAAGACCCAGTCCTCTTCTCTGGTTCGTTTGGCTAGGCGCCGCTCGCGCTTGGATAACTCGGGCAGCGGCTCGTTCGGCCAGTCGAGAGTATCGCCCTCGGCCATGCCGGACGCCATGCCGGACGAGGAGATTGCGTCCTGGTCGCTGAGATCGTCAATATCGTCGTCGCTACTCATAATCGTCGCTACTCATTACTCATCATGTTGCACTCCGCGCGATGGCCCCCGGGCGGGGACGGCGATCCACGCCCTACGTGCCGGCGTCGCACCTCACGCGCGATGGTCAGCACGCCGCTAGGCGTCGAACTTCTCGCGCAGCTCAGCCAGTTCAACCATATCGCTTGCCACACCCAGGTATGTCATGCCTTGCGGTTCTGCTGCATTCTTGACCGTGTTAACCGCGGCTTCAAGAAGCGTGGGGCCAACCTGATACCCCTGGATAATAAAAGCAATCGCCCGCCCGGCGAGTTCCTTGGCGCGTGGATGGCACTCCAGCCGCTCAAGGAAGGCCCGCGCGGCGGCGCTCATATTATCCGTGTACACCGGGCTGCCCAGCACGACGACGTCGCTGGCCATAACCTTCTCGAAAACGGCCTCGTACTCGTCGTCGGCAAATTCCTGGCCGAAGAAGCCGATCCTGTAGTCGATGAGGTCAATCCGCTCGGAAGGTAGATCCTCCAACAGAGCGGTGCCAAGTTCTGCGGTTTTGCCGTCGCGGTTGGCACTCGTGTTGATGAATAAGTACTTTTTCGGGTCAACGGTCATTACTTCTCCCATGCTGTTACCCCGTCAGTGTAGCCGGATCGGTGAAGCGATGTGCCACGCTGTGCTCATCGCCGCAGTGGTTGAGGAAGTGAGTGACGGTATAAAATCGGTCATATTCGCCGTACAGCATGCCAGAACGGACAGTTTGCCCGTAGGATTCCAACAGGAGGTGGAGTCATGAGCTCACCACGCTACCCGCGATTCTTGCCGATTCTGATGGGGGCAGCCATCGTTCTGGGCGGTTGTTCCAATGCTGTTACCAGGCCTTCGACTTCACCGGCGCCCACCACGGCCAGCACCACTCCCACCGATACTCCAACCGTTGAGGTCGACTTCGCGCCGACTGTGGCCGATGAGGAGACGGTCTTCGCGGTAGAGATCCCCACAGATGACGGCGCGATCAACGGCGCTGCCTACGATGGGGACAATATCCTCGTTTACCAGAACGATCTATCCGAGATCACCCACACCGTGACGGGGTATTCGCTCAGAACAGGAGAGAAACTCTGGGACTTCAGCGGCGATGGCTGGATCGAGTGCGGTGGCGATGCGTTCGTGGTGTGCGAAACCCTGACGTATGAGCAGGGCAACCGAGTTGCGGACAGCGCTGTGACGGTGGACTTGAAAGACGGAACTCGTGACACGCTGGAGGTCGGGAAGGCGGGCACCTTCGCGCTGGCAGCTGTGTCAGACGATACGGCCTATTTCCTCACCTGGCAGGGTACCCGTGACATTCATATGACGGGTTTCGATGCTACCGGCGCACCCGTGGCCGATCGTAATCTGCGGCTGAGCGTTCCCAGCGATGCACAGGCGTCGAATATCAGCACGGCGCTGACAGGTTCCTATATCAACATTGGTATTTCGGGTGTGGGTAGCGGAGTCTATTCGATTGACCACAACGTCTTCTTCCCCCTGCCGGCAAGCGGGCCATGTGTTGCCGTGTCCGACGGCGTTGTCTGTGCGGGCAACGAATCCGCGGTTGGCCTTTCTGAGGATGGGCAAACCGAGTGGGAGTTGGATGTGGTGGATGTTCAGTTGCTCGAGTCTGCGGCTGCGCCAGACGTGGATCTGAGCGAAGCGCGGCAACAATTGCTGGAGCTGGGAATGACGGTGCGGCGCCCCGGCAATCCCGCGAAGGACTCGGAACACAGTGGGAGTGAACTTCCGAGTGTTGACGCAAGCAGCGAAACATCGCCGGGTGACTCGGAGTCGAGTACCGCGAATGACGACTCTGCGGGCAGCCAGGACGATAACGCCGGTGGAAAGACTCAGTACTACGCCCTCGCAACGGCCGACGGATTCAGCGAGTTGACCCTGACCGACGGAACTCTTGCCATTCCCGATCACGAGTTGAGCGCCGATATCGCTGCCACCAGTGTGGTCAGCGCGGACTTCACGCGTGTGCCGGGCATTATCAACGTCATGCAGGCGGGATCGACTTCCGGGGAGGCCTCGGGGACGGCGGTGCACTCGTCGGTTTTGATTGGCGAGAACTGGGATGTGCTGGCACAGTTTGATTCGGATCAGGCGGGTGAAATCACGGACCGGGGCGAGCCGGGCGAGGTGATCTCGCCGTATACCTTCCTCCGCAGCGGTAACCTCTTGATCTTCGTGAATGCGGTTGAAGGTTTTGTGGTCGCATATAAGTGATGGAAGCGCCGTGCAATGGCGAGCTGGCGGCGAGTGTTGACGCTCTAGCCGGACCGAGGAGCCGATGAAGCGCTTCGGTGCTGTTCTTTGCTTCGGCATCCGAGCCTATTTCCAGGTGATACCTGTCAGAAGGTCCTGGTACGTCGACTCGGCAACAGGCTCGGCTTCTCCGTCGGTTGAGTAGTTCATGGCGGCGACGGTAACGTACCCTCCGTTGACCGGAATAACGGCTCCTCGCGCACACAGACTATCAACACTGCTGGTGGCACAGCCGGAAAATCCTTCCCCGGACCGTCCGTTGACATCCTCCTCACCGAGGGCATCCAGCTCCGACTTATCCGGCTGCGTGCCATCGAGAAGAGTGAACAAATCGCTTATCAACTCATCGGCAGACCGGCCATTTGCGGGTTGGATGGAAACGAGGACTGCCGCATCCGTACCATTATCAGCCGTGATAATCGCATCCTGCTCGGCGGCGACGGTGTAGCCCGCCGGCGGAGTGAAGGAGACCAGATCGGTGATCGGCGGCAGTTCCTCCGTTGCCTCGACGGTTGTACCGGAGGCGCTCTCCGCATCAATGGCGTAGCTACCACAGGCACCAAGCCCGCAGGCACTCACGACGGCAAGGCAGGCCAGGAACAGGGAGGAACGACGCTTTGGCGAAATCATCACGCCACTACCGTACCGCTCCGACCATATATTCGGCATGAGAAAGCGCTGGGTGCCCGCCGTGCCGAACTGCTCCCGGAGTGCCGACTTCACCGATCTTCTATCGGTGTGGTTGCGGTTCTGTCCCCGATTCTCGCTAGCATGAATCCATGGATTCAGTGCGGGTTGATGTGTGGCTGTGGAGCGTGCGGCAGTGTAAATCGCGTTCGCTGGCCACCGCGGAATGCCGGGCGGGTCACGTTCGGGTGAATGGAGAGCCCGTCAAGGCCTCCACCCGGTTGCGGGTTGGTGACGAAGTGCGTTACCGAGTGGCCGGATTCGACCGGATCCTGAAGGTGACAGCGCTTATCTCCAAGCGTGTGGGTGCACCGGCGGCACAGTCGTGCTACGAGGATCTCACCCCGGAACGCCCGAAGGTCTACCTTCCGGTTATGCAACGCGAACGTGGTGCCGGCCGCCCGACGAAGAAGGAGCGCCGGGAACTCGACCGCCTTTTTGGCAGGGATTCAAATTTTGGCCATCGCGGCTAGACCGAGGCAGGAGGCCTGACACCCCAATCCACGGAACTGCGTAAGATCTGCGGTCGCCGCCGTCGCGCCACGACTGACGCCATGCCGCGATGCCTGCCTACGCCAATCCGAGGAAGCTCCACACGGTGGGCAGCACAAACACAAGCAGTGCCGTGCCCGCGATACCAACGATTACCCCGACAATAGCCATTTGCTTCACGGAGATCTCACCGGTCGAGTAGGCGATCGCATTCGGTGGTGTGGAGATCGGCAGCGACATCCCCAGCGAGCATGCGATAGCGACAGTTGCCGCCACCGCCACCACACTCGTTCCCGCCAGTGCGGTCGCCAGGGATACGGCCAGTGGAACAAGCAGGTTCGACGCTGCGGAGTGCGACATGACATTGGCAAATCCCAGACCGATGAAGCCTAGAAGCGCAATGACGAGCATCGCACTCATATTCTCCCAGTTGATGGACCCGACCAGCCAGGCGTCCAGGCCGCTGGCGCCAATACCGTTACCAAGGGCAATGCCGCCAGAGACAAGCCAAAGAACCGCCCAGTTGATGGCGCCCAGATCCCTGCCGTCCATCACCCGCAGGCAGAGCAAGGCCACAACCGGGAAGAAGCCGATCGTATTGGAAGAGATCTGGTGGATGGGTTCGGTCATCCACAACACAATGGTTGTACCGGCGATGATGTAGAACAAAATGGCCGGGCGCGACGTGTCCCACGCGGAGTCCACAGAGATCGCGATACGCGCATCGCGCGGGATGAACAAGCTGCAGAGCAACAGCCAGGAGGCCACGAGAACAATCAGCATGAAAGGAACGGCCATCCCCATCCAGTGGATGAAGGACACGTGAATGCCACGCTCGGCCAGTGCGCTGACCGCAATGGCGTTGGGCGGGGTGCCCACAGGAGTTCCGATACCACCCACATTGGCCGCAAGCGGGATGCTGAGGGCAACCCCCGTGCGTGCTTGACCCTCCGGCAGTGCACCAATAATGGGAATGACGACGGCGAACATCGTGGCGGTGGTGGCCGTGTTCGACATGAACATGGACATCAGCGCCGTGATCACCATCAGCCCGAGCACGGTAATCCGCGCGGATCCGGTGAAGGGCCGTAGCAGGACGGCGGCGATGTTCTTGTCGAGTCCGTATTTCTCCGCGCCATGAGCAATGAGAAAACCGCCGAGGAAAAGAATGATAACCGGGTTTGCCAGGGCGGCGAAATAACTTGCGGCGGGCAGGGCGGCTTCGATGAGTTCAGGGTCGCCGTGGGTGGGGTCGGCCAATGCATCCTGCGAGATGAGCAGAACTTCAAGCAGGATCACGAGTACTGCCGTGGCGGTCAGAGGGATGGCCTCGGTGACCCAGAAGACGATGGCCAGCAGGAATATCGAGAGCATTCGTTCGCCGGGCTCGGCCAGATTCGGAACATCGACGAAGAAAGGAATGAGGAAGGCGATGATTCCGATGACCAGACCGCTGATTTGGAAGCCGGTCAACTGCGGGGGCAGGGTGCTCAGCACATTGGCATAGCCAGTCTGCTCGGGCGCTTTTGTCTGCTCCTTTGCCTCCGCAGGGGATGTCGTGGAGGGAGGGTTGGTTGTTTTGGGGCTCGAAGAGGGATGCCCGGTTGCTTCAGGGGTGGAACTCAACTTTTCGGAGGCATGGGGTGCCGTGGCTCCTGTGCGGTGTTCAGGAGACGAAGAGGCCGTGGCCGCGTTGTCAGGGGCGCTCATGTTCCCCATTGTACGAGTCGTAGATTCGTTCGGGGCTGTTTCCCTGGAACGCCGCTACTTCCAGCGCATACCACCGGTTAAGGCCGCGAAGTCGTCGTCGCTCACCTCCTGTGGGTCAGCGCCGTCGGTTGCATAATTTGCGACGACAACAATAACCACGTGGCCATGAACATCGAAAGCCGCTCCGCGTGCGATGACGCTTTGTTCCCCATCCGTGCTTTTGGCCGTGAACATTGTGCCGGTCTTTCCTGCAAGCTCGGTGTCGCCCTCCACGGTGATGGTGGTGGTCGCGGTGGGACCGAAGGAGATGAGCGAGTCCGCGAGCTCCTCCACCTCGCTCGTGTTCCCGTCTATCGCGAAGGCGATCACGGCGTGGGATTGCGTCTCAACATCTAGCGCGCCGATCGTGCCGACGTCGGGAGTAGAGGTCGCGTAGCCCTCCGGCGCCCAAAAGTCGATGTCCTGCGCGACCGCGGGAAGGCTGACAGTTGCTTCGGGTGTAGGGGTTGGCTCGGATGACGAGTTGTTGTTCCGGAGGAACAGACCGCCGACCGTGACGGCGAGAATCAGGATGACGGCGGTTACGACGGCCACCGGTCTCGAGTGCATGAATCCTCCTCCGGGTTCTCTGCCTGGTGTGACACAAGGATGCGCGAGGACGGCGTCAATCCTCGGGGCCAGCCTAGCGTGTTTGCCTGGATGGGCGGTGAACAAGCAGTGCTGTGCTGGATCGTGACACCGGATTCCCACTAGAGTTGAGCTGCACGCATGTAGAGGAGTCAGGGATGGTGTGGGAGGCAATCAACCACCGGTGGAGGAGTGGCGCCAGGCGTATGTCGTCGCTTCCCACTACGCCGCCTACCCGTGGTGTTGTCCGGGGAATGGCCGGTTCACGCTACGCCTTGATCGGAGGCTGTTCCGATGTTTCATCTACCGACGCCTCCGGCGGAGCCGAGTTTGGCGTTACTGCGGGCCGAGACGGCCGCATACGAGACGTGAGCCAACGAGTGCGTGGCGCGCTGGCCTGTGTTGCCGGGCTGGCGATGTTGGTAAGTGGCTGCTCGGGTGAGCCGTCGCAACCTATTGCTACTGCGCAGGGGCAGGCCTGCCAACCACAGATTGAAACCGGTGTTGGAGACGCGGAGGTGTGGGTCAAATCGGTCGGTGCCTATTCCCCCTGTTACGCCACCTTCTCGCTGAGCAGTGGAAACCATTTGACGGTCGGCGCGGAGGGTGCACACGGACTGCGACTATCACTGGCCGAACTTTCCGAACCGGGCGACGCCGTCAGCATGCTGTACGGAAGTGGTGATATCGACTATCTGACAATGTCCTCGGATGGCGAGTGGACTGTCGACATTGAACCGCTTTCGACGGCGCCTTCTTGGAATGGTGAAGCACTCAGCGGTGACGGGCCGGCGGTGTACCGCCTGGCGGAGGGGGCGAACATTCCGCAGAGCGTGCGGGTGGAGGGTACGGACGTCAGTATCGTCGCGGTATCGGTGAACGCTCCCGACGAGCCGACCGCCCTAGAAAGCTCGGATGGTTCGGGCGTGGAGTTGCCGGAAGGGCTGCTGATGATCGTCGTCAACGGTGAGGGGAAGTGGACAATCACGCCCGCCGATTGATGCGACGTCGTCGCGGTGGTTGATGGTGGTGTCGCCGTAATGGATGCGGGCGAGGCGTTGCTCCGGCGAATAAGGTGACGGGAACAGAGAGATCGCTGCGACGCCGCATACACCGGGAGTTGTCGGTTAGTGGAGCCGTAAATCACCTACGGGCCGCCACGACGATATGTCGTGACAGCCCGCGGATTGGGTGGTGGGACTAATCCGATCCTCTCTTCACCAGTGAAGGTGCCGCAGAGCCGGTCAGAAGTTCGGAGTTGTCGCTACCGGAAGTGCGAGCTGTCAACACGGAGACCTTCCAAGTCACCCATTCCAAGGGTCCGCGCTGGAAGAAGGCCTTCCACAGGCTGCACCCCACGAGAACTCCGGCACTCAGGATAAGGAAGGGATGCCAGGATGCGCTTCCGGACCAATCGGGTTCGATGGCGATTGCAATGACATGTGTCGCATAGGCGGTCAGCGACATCGAGCCGACGGCGGCCAGCGGGAAGAGCAGATTGCGGGACAACCCGCCAATGAACAGGCATAGTCCAATGAGTGCGAGGGCGAAACCTCCCGAACCGACTGCTTCGAAGACCGTGGACGTGTGGGGATCGGCCGTGACCAGCTCGGCGGGAGAAGGGAACTCGACTGGGTCCCAACGTATTCCCTTCCCAATGCCACTATTGAGGATCGAACTGTCGCTGTTCCCGGGACCGCCGAGGCCTTCGATGCTATTGCCGTCGAGTTTCTTGAGGATGGAGGGGGGAACGTCCACGATGTTTGTGCCATTTGGGAGCGAAAGAGTAGGCCCTTGCTGCGCCTTATCTACAATCATGTTGCCGAGAATCCAACTGGAACCGTAGCCGATCATCATGAGGACGGTGCCAATGAGTATGAGGCCGCCTTGCAGTGCACGACGGGTAATATCAAGACGTCCAAGCCCCATTCCCGCGAGGATAAAGGCCATGAAGACGAGGCCGGGGTAGATACCGGTGACGAAGACTTCGACGACGAACGCGTTCGACCCTGATCCGTAGAGGTTCAGGGATGCGAATAACCAGGTCAAAGTGACCCGTGCCAGCGGTCCGACGACGGCGAACACGCCGGCGCCAATGAAGAGCCGTTTGGCGGACCAGCCAGTGAATGGCAGCGCGCAGACGAACCATGCCGCGTAGAAGGAGAGGATCAGAGCGATAGGTGTTCCAAGTAGGCTGAGAGTACCGGTAATCACGAGTAATGCGGCTGCCCTTCCGAAGATTCGCAGCCGAGCCACACGCATACGCTCACCCGTGTACGGGATATTACGGCCCGTGAGGATAGCCAGTGACATTCCAGCTAGGATTGCGAAAAGAATGGATGAGCGTCCAACCGGGAGATCGGACAGCACTTGTTGAATGGTGCCCGGCTCGTCGAGCCGCGGTGCCGTATGTGCATAGAACATGCCGAGTATGGCGAGGGCACGGGCGATATCCAGCCCTCCGATGCGCCCCGAGTAGCGCGCGCCGCTCGAGAGAGGTTGCGGGCGTGCGCCGTCGGTGCGACGTGCGTGGTCAAGGTCGTCGGTGCTTGACCCTGTTGACATGCGTGTGGGTGGCACAGGTGCGGGTTGCGAGTCGGTTGGCATTGTTGCGACGGCTGTTGCGGATGTCGCGGCTGGAGCCTGCGCCGTACTCGATGCGGGACGCGGCTTGTCAGTGATTGAAGTGTGGCCCTCTTTCCCATGTGCTGAGGATGCCGTGGCATTGTCCACCATAGGTACTCCTTGCTTACCGGAAAACTAGTCGTATCCGCAAGCGTAGCAGTACAAGTGGGGAGTTGCCGTTAACTCACTGTGTATTTGCTGGAGGAAGGGGTTCGCTGGTCCTCAGCTCGGCGCAACAGTGGAGTGCTGGCGGAGCCCGCGAGGATGTCGGCGTCGTCAACACCGGGTGTGCGCGCCGCCAGCACCGAGATCTTCCAGGTGAACCACTCGAGAGGTCCGCGCTGGAAGAATAGCTTCCACAGGCTGCAGAGGAGGAGAGCACCGATGCACAGTATCAGGAGTGGTGTCCACGAGGTCATGTAGCCCCATTCGGGCTTGATGCCCAGCGCGATAACGTGGCCCGAGTAGGCGGTCAGCGACATGGAGCCAACGGCGGCCAACGGGAAGAGTACAGTGCGGGCGAGGCCACCGAGCAACAGACAGATGCCGAGGACCACCAACGCGAAGCCACCCGAGCCGAGCGTTTCAAAGGTGGTGGCGGAATGCGGTTGCGCAATGACGAAGTCTCCTGCGGAAGGGAATGGTATGGACTGCCAATGCAGGGGCTGGTACGAGGAGTCCAGTAGCGAGAAGTCGGAGTTGTCGAAGCTCCAGCTCTTGGCGTCGAGGTCACCGAGATCGAAGTCCTCGAAGTTGACGTCGGAAAGATCGAAGTCATCAAGATCGCCCTCGAGAATCATGCTCTTGCCTTCGGGTACGCCGGAATACCACGGCATGGAGGATTCATCGACCAGAGCGTTGGTGAGGATCCAGCTGCCGCCATAACCCACGCCCATGAGGATGCAGCCGACGCCGATAAGAATTCCGTGCAGTCGTCGGCGCGTGATGTCGAGCCGTCCGATTCCCATTCCGGCGAGAATGAAAGCCATGTAGGTGAGGCCGGGATAGATGCCGGTAATAAAGACCTCGACGGCGAAATAGTTGGAGTCGTAGCCGTAGAGATTCAAGGATTGGAAGAGCCAGTTGAGTACGGTGCACAGCGGTGGGCCGACAAGCGCAACTACTCCCGCCGCGATGAAGAGCCGCTTGGCCGACCAGCGGCTGAACGGCAGTGAGCACACGAACCACGCCGCGTAGAAGGACAGGATTAATGCGATCGCGGTTCCCAGTAGGCTTAGGATGCCCGTGACGAGAAGCAGCGCGCAGGCGCGGCCGAAAATCCGCAGGCGTGCGGTGCGCATGCGTTCGCCGGAATAGGGAGCATTGCGACCGGTGAGAATTGCAAGAGAGACGCCGGCCAGCAACGCGAAGAGTATGGACGAGCGCCCGTGCGGAATCGCCGCAATAACCTCGATGAGGTTGTTCGAGCTTTCGACGGGCGGTGCGGTGTGCGCATAGTACATGCCGAGGATGGCCAGAGCGCGGGCAATGTCCAGTCCGCCTATACGACCGG
>SUUB01000025.1:7553-8717 GCA_015062745.1 Actinomycetaceae bacterium | reverse complement strand
CCCTCATCCCGCACAGCGGCTCTTCGTGAGAGAATCAAGACCGTCCGCGAAGATGGATGTGACTGGGGAAGAGGAAACGATGACACCACCGCGTATCAAGCTTGTTGATCGTGTCCAGGCTATTAACTGGAATCGGCTGGAGGACGAGAAGGACCTTGAGGTGTGGGATCGGCTGACCGGTAATTTCTGGCTGCCGGAGAAGGTTCCGCTGTCCAACGACATCCAATCGTGGAACACCTTGAAACCGCACGAGAAGAATATGACGACGCGGGTCTTTACTGGCCTTACGCTTCTGGACACCGTGCAGGGAACCGTTGGAGCCGTGTCGCTGATCCCCGACGCAATAACTCCCCACGAGGAGGCCGTGTACACCAACATCGCCTTCATGGAGTCTGTGCACGCGCGTTCGTACTCGTCGATATTCTCTACCCTTATCTCCACCGAGGAGATTGACGAGACCTTCCGCTGGTCGGAGGAGAACGAGTATCTGCAGACGAAGGCGAAGATCATCCTTGACTACTATCGGGGCGACGATCCGGAGAAGCGCAAGGTCGCGTCGACGATGCTCGAGTCCTTCCTGTTCTACTCCGGGTTTTACGCGCCGATGTACTGGTCGGCTCACGCCAAACTCACCAACACGGCGGATCTCATTCGCCTCATCATTCGCGACGAAGCAGTGCACGGGTACTACATTGGCTACAAGTATCAGCTGGCTGTTGCGAAATCGTCCCCACAGCGGCAGGCGGAGCTGAAGGAGTACACCTTCGAGTTACTGCAGGACCTGTATGACAATGAGGAACTGTACACCGAGTCCCTGTATGACGAGATGGGTCTGACGGAAGACGTCAAGATGTTCCTTCGGTACAACGCCAATAAGGCCCTGATGAATCTGGGCTATGAAGCTTTGTTCACACCGGACCAGACTGCGGTGAACCCGGCTATTCTTGCGGCGCTCTCGCCGAATGCCGATGAGAACCACGACTTCTTCTCCGGCTCGGGTTCTTCGTACGTGATTGGCACGGCCGAGGCGACGACGGACGACGACTGGGATTTCTGACACTACCGCGTAGGAGTGTTGACATTGCGTCGGACTGATGGCGCTGCGTGCAGCAGGCCCGTTGCTGCGAGTCGTCTCTTCGTGGCGTCGCAGAGGTAGGTGTCAGG
>SUUB01000025.1:3054-7453 GCA_015062745.1 Actinomycetaceae bacterium | reverse complement strand
CCAAGAATCCAGGCTGCCCAATGAAGTAACGGGTTCTGGTCGTCGTTGTTCGCGCTATGCCGAACGCGGTGCGTTCTGGTCAAGAAGTGGAGGGCTTGGCGAGAAGTGGAGGATATTTCGCGAAGTTTCTCGAAATAACCTCCACTTCTTGGGTAGGTGGACTCGGGGTGCGTTGCTGTTATGCATCGGGCGACGACGCCGCAAGTTCCATTGACGGAGGAGGACTCTTGTCACTCAATCCCCGCGGCCAGAATCAGCCAGATCGCAGGAATCATATAGAACAGCGCGTAAAGCCGGTGTAGCGGCAGATTGAGTTGCGCATAGCGCGCCTCCTGTTCGCCGGAGAGATCCTTTCCGGAGGCGAAGGCTTCTTCGATCTGGCCAAAGCCGGTGCAGGAGTGGATGAGAAGGAGCATCGGCAGAGGGAGTGCCAGGGCGATCTGGGGTGCCAAAGGCTGGATTCGAGCATTGAGAATCAGCGAGAAAATGGCGAGGAGAGGCTGGAATAGCATCCATGCGTCATAGCGTTGCTTGAGATGGCTCGCCACGCGGAAGGGCGTGTAGTACTCCTGGGCAATTCGCGCACGCCCGCTGCCTGTCATATGGGTGAACCATCCACCGAGGGTGACACAATAAGATACGAGAAATCCGGCAATCATTGCCGTACTGAGGGAGGCTACGGCCAAAACAATTGAAGCGAGCGTCATAGCCCCACGGTAACGCTTCGCCGTCGTGGCGGCAAGAGTTGAAATGACACACGGCGGCCTTTCCAAAGCCTTGGATGTCGATCGTTTCCCGGGCTGCTACGCCGTATGCGGGGAGCCGATTCGTAGAGGCTCCGCAGAGACTCCGCCACCGAAAGCAACGAGTCTTCTGTACATTTGCGATACTCGGAGGCTTCTTGCGGTTCCGTTTCCCGGTGTGAGGTTGCGGCGCTTGGTGCCGCGAGGGGCGTCTGCGGGCAAACTTGTGCGGACCGCGCGCCCCCCGGTTGCGGCGCTATGTGTTGCGAGGTGCGTTTGCGGGATGTGGAGGGGCATCACGGGCAGCGGTTGCGGCGCTATGTGCTCGAAGGAGAGGTGATTCTCCTGAGGTGATCCTTTACTTTGCCAAGCCGGGAAGTAGAGCGGACACTCCTTCCATGATCATGCCAACCGCAATACCGGCAAGGATCATGCCCATCAACCGAGTCATGATTGTGCGCAGGGTCTTCCCCATATGGTGTCCAATCGATGGGGCGAACCAGAGCACGATGAACAGCAGGGCAATGACCAGGAGCGCTGCAATACTGACAGTAACGTAGCCGCTGGCGTTGTGAGCGTGCCCCGTGAATACGATGATGGTGGTAATGGTGCCCGGACCCACGAGAATTGGGAAAGTGAGCGGATAGAAAGCGACATCGCCCTGGGCCGCTTGGTCGGACTGCTGCGCCTGTTCGTCAGCAGTTCCCGAATGGACGGCGCTTCCGCCGTTGAGCATGCCGAGGGCAATAATGAGTAGCACGATACCGCCAGCCACGCGGAAGTCGTTGACGCTTACGCCGAAAAAGTCGAGTACGGCGGCACCGCTGGCGATAAGAACCCCGCACATGGCAATGCAGCCGATAGTGACACGCACAACGGTTCGACGTTGGCGTTGGAGGCTGTAGTCATTTGTGAGGGAGAGGAACATTGGCAGTGCAACGAACGGATTCATAATCGCGAAGAGGCCTGCGAAGGCCTTGACCAGCAGCGCGGTGTCCATGGCACCATCTTCTCGCAGGTCAGCGGCCTGACCTGCCAACTGTTGGCCGGCGTGCCGTTGTGCTGTAGCCAGGCGGTGGGTACGTGGTCGAGATGGTCGAGTCCGGCGCAAAATGTCTAAATCCCGTCCAAACGACGATAATGCCGTTGCGGCAGGGCTAGGAATCCGCGAGATTCCGCCAATTCTTGAATTGAATTGTTCCAGTCTTGCTTCGTTTGGACGGGATTTGGACAGATGACGTGCGGATGGCGGGTCCGTAGGCCGTGATCGGCGCTGCGCCGAAGGCCCGGACGCGATGACGGGACGTGGTGGCATCGCCCGACGGCTACCCGAACGTGGTGCCGGCCTCGCCCAATCACGACTTCGCCCCGATGATGACCGCGCCCCAATGACGGCGCTCGGTAGTATGGGAGGGCCCGGCGTCCGAGTCATTGACCGTGCCGGATGCAGTGCGGTCGGCGTCGCCGGGACGCTCTCGCATCTGCGCACGCACAGTACGGGTGGCGCGTCATTCCAGATCCGGAAGGTGAGCTATGAGTACTGCGCAACAACGGCGGTTCATATCGCGGCTGCGAATGGTCGCACAGCGCCTTGTTGGCGAGCCGTGGCCCTCGGTGACGCAGGCGGCATACGACATGATGTGCCTGCAGGGCCAGGACTGGCCGGGCGTGCAGTTGTCGTTGGCACTTCGTACGCGCGCACGCTCGCTGTCCGAAGTGCGGGAGGCATTCAACTCCGGTCGGCTCGTCCGTACCTGGCCGCAGCGCGGCACCCTGCATGTACTCTCCGCCGCCGACGTCGCCTGGTATCTACCCCTCACAGCACAACGCAAGCTGGCGGGAGAGGAAGCGCGCCGCCAACGGTGGGGAGTATCGGCGGCGGATATCGATGCGGTTCGCGACGTCACGGTGCGGGCGCTGCGCACCATGAGTCCACGCATGACGCGGGAGGAGCTGGAGGCCCTCTGGGTGGAGGATCGGCTGCTGCATGATCGGAATCACCGTTACTATTTCCTGCACCACCTCTGTGTGGAGGGCACATTAGTGCTCGGTCCGATGGACGAATCAGGTGTGCATCTCTTCGTTCTGGCTGAGGACTGGATTCGAGAGTCTCGCCGCCTCGACCGCGACGACGCCGTCGTCGAACTCGTGTCGCGCTATTTGCGCTCGCACGGGCCGGCATCACGCCGTGACCTGAATTGGTGGTCTGGCCTGCCGTTGCGTGAGATCGATGCAGCAATTGAGGAATGCGCCGCGCATCTGACGTCTTTCCAGGTGGACGGGCAGCGCTTCTGGGTTGACAACGCCGTGTTGGAGCGGGCCGAATCCACAGCGGTGGCTCGCTCAGTGCTGGCATTGCCAGGATTTGACGAGTTGATTCTTGGATACGCATCGCGCTACATGACGGTGCCGGAGCGATTCGACGGGATTCTGGTGCCGGGGAATCACGGGGTCTTCCGGTCCTCGATTATTTCCGGTGGAACGGCGGTCGGGTATTGGCGGCGGAGCGCGAAGAGATTGCGGGCGGAGTTCTTCGCTGCGGCAACGCCGTCGCTTGAACGGCGGGTGGAGCATGCGCTCGCTCGGCTGCCGCGGTAGATTGCCGCTGCCGTTGCTACGATCCTGGTCGGCGTGCGTAGTCCTCAAGCGCGAGTTGAGCATCTGGACCGCATCACGGCTTGCCAGATTGGAATGCGGAGTCCCTTGCTCTCAGGATGCCTCTGCCCGGTCGTCGCATCATCACGTCGTTGCACGTACCCGCCGAGTACAGGGGATGTCTCGCACCTCGAACACACCCGCGGCCAGACTGATCCCACTATCCAGACGGTGGGGATATCTCCTGCCCATTCGTCAGTTCGTGGTGATGGCCGACCCAGGTGCGATGGGCCGATGGCTCATCAACGGTGGTGGCAGCTTTTGGATGTATGACCAACCCGCGTGCAATAGGCCGGCAGGTGGGCCCGTAGGATAGACGCATGACGGATCCTAATACATGCGCCGGGCGCGACCTGCGTACTCGTCTTGACGCAGCGCCGCAGATTCTCGTGGTGTGCACCGGGAATATCTGCCGGTCACCAATGGGCGAGGTGGTGCTTGGTGAGCGTTTGAGCGAGGCCGGGCTTGATTACACAGTGGCGAGCAGCGGTGTCTCGGACGAAGAACATGGCAACCCGATTTATCCTCCGGCGGCTCAGGTGCTGCGTGCATCCGGTTACTCGGTGCCGCATCGCAGCGCGCACCGTGCAACAACCGCCGAGTTACGAGGTTCGGGGCTGATCCTGGCGATGACCGTGGGGCATGCGCGCTCCTTGCGGCGCATGTGTAAAAGCGTCGGCGTCCCGCTTGAAAGGCTGCATCTGTGGCGGGAGTTCGACGGCAGCGGCCTGGAAATTGCGCCGCATGGCTGCTTCGGCCCGGGTGGAGCGCTGGACGACGGCGGAACCGCTACGACTGCGACCGGGGCGCGGCGGGGAGGCGGTTTTCGACGTTCGAGTAGCCGAGACTACTCAGACTTTTACTCCTCGAATGGTCGATGGGATGTGCCCGATCCGTGGTTCAGCGGGGATTTTGATGCCACGCTTGCGGTGGTAGAAAAAGGGGCGGATGGGATTATTGCAGCGTTGCTGGCCACATAACTGCGGCGTGTCCGCGGGTGA
>SUUB01000025.1:0-2954 GCA_015062745.1 Actinomycetaceae bacterium | reverse complement strand
ACCGGTGCAACGCCTACTGCTGGTGGCGCCACCGCAATGCGAAACGTGGATCATACGTGCGTGAACAACGGGCACACGACTGCGGGCGGGAGGGACGTCGGTAACGGTGTACAACGTGCCCACGGGGGCAGGTGCCGATCCACGGCGCGGGAACTTCGGGGGCCTCGTGCAAGGTGGCGGTGGGCGAAGCTCCGAGCTGCTGCGCCTCTGCCTTCCACACGCGATCGTGCCCGTGCCCGTACCCCACGCGTGCGTGCGCGATTTCATGCAAGATCACCTGCCGGGCGAGGTCTTCGTCATACAGTGCGAGCAGGGGAGCAGACAGGCTGATGAAGCGGTCTGTGAAGTTCGTCTGTCCGGCGCGGCGGCGGGCGCGATCAAAGCGCAAATCCCAGCCCTGTAGGCCATGCATGTCCATAAGGTGACGCGCCATGCTGCGTGCCTCGTGTAGATCCACGTTTTTGAGTGTACTCGCCGCGGAGGGCGCGGAACCGAGTACGGTATCAGCATGGGGGAAACCGGGGGAACGAATGCGCGGCACAAACGCGGCTATTCTCGTATCCCAACGGGAGCCTATATTCCGGCCGGCAGTCGGCAGGGCTTGGAACCTGTGTGGTATTCATCGCTAGAAGGCGTCCACGACGAGGTGCCGCAGGAGGCGTTACGCCCGGTCGATGTACTGATTATCGGCGCTGGGCAAAATGGTCTGGCGATGGGATATGAATTACTGCGGCAGGGCCTGCACGGTTATGTAGACAAGCCCGGGGCAGACGCGAACCTGGTGAGCATGCAGAGCGAGCGGGCAGGACATGCTCGGGCAGCAAGTGACCGGGGCACGAGCGAACGGGTGGAGCTCGACCGAACCGAGACTGCCAAGTCCTCGCCAGAGCGGGCTACCTTAACGACGAACGCCGACCTCCCGAACGTGGGTGCTTCAACTTCGGTGCCGACTAGCTCGCAATCCTTTCTGCTGCTCGATGCCGAAGTGCGTCCCGGAGGGGCGTGGCAGCACTACTGGCCGAGCCTGCGCATGGCCGATGTGGAGCGCCTACCTGCACTCCCCAGAATCCGGATGGGTAACATCGACCCGTGGGAAGAAGCGGCCGACGTCGTGCCATCATACTTCGCCGATTTCGAAGACTATTTCGACCTGCCCGTTCTACGCCCGGTGATGGTCCGATCGGTCAGCGAGGATCCGACGCCGGGGCCGCGCCTACTTCGGGTCGCTACCTCGATAGGTCTATTCCATGCTCGCGTGGTCGTTTCCTGTACAGGAACCTGGACGCGTCCCTTTGTACCGAATTACCCCGGAATGGCAGACTTTCGTGGCCAGCAGTATCACACGCAGGATTATCCCGGGCCGCGGTACTTCGAGAAGCAGCGGGTCGTCGTCGTTGGTTCCGGTCTGAGCGCGCAACAACACCTGGCAGATCTGGATCGCGTCGCCAAAAAACTGTACTGGGTGGCGCGGACTCCTCCCGTAAGCAGCGACGAAGATGGAACGGATTCCTTCCTCCGCGCAACCTCGCGGAGTAGTCCCGTGAGTCGAAAGCGCTGTCGAGCGATGTTCAGCCGTGTGGAGCCATACGGGGTGCGATGGGATGACGGTTCTTATCTCGAGGCGGACGCCATCATTTGGGCAACGGGATTCCGGCGGGAGCTTCGCCATCTTGCGCCGCTTGGCCTGCGCAGTCACGGGGGCGGTATTGTGTTGGAAGGTAGCCGAGTGCTGTCCGATCCACGCGTCTATATACTTGGCAATGCGCCGCACAGATTCAGTGATCCGGGGCGCGACGGTGTGGAGGCGCGGCGCGCGGCCCGGGAAATTGTCGCATTCCTCAGGAGTGAAGTACACGCGTGAGTACGAACCTTGTTCAAGAGATCTCTAGCGCCGGCTCGGTGCCGGCCAATCGCCCCGTTGACCATTTGCGGCGCATTGGAACCGGACTATTCGCCGGAAGCTGCGCAGGTACGGTCATTGCGGTACTGTCATTCGGTCCCGATCTGCACGGTCCGCGTTTCTGGCTCATCCTGTTGCTGTTGTTAGTTATGGCGGCACTGTTCCTCTCACCGTGGCTTTTGCAGCCCAGATCGCCTGCGCATCCCATACCGGTGGTGGCGCGAACACTTGGCACCGACGAAGACGTGCTAACACGTGTGGTGCGCCGCGGTCGGAACTCGGGGTTGTTGGTACCAGTGGTGGTTCGGCCCGTAGCCGGCGGTACCGTGTTTCGATCCGTCATCATGCTTCGCGATATCGATGTGAAGAATCCGGTTGAGCCTCCCGCGGGTACGCTGATGGCTTTGCAGCAAAACGAAGCCGGATTGGGGGAGCTGTCCAATATCGACACCGTCACCAAGGAACAGGAAGAGCTCATGGCTCGTCTGCGCAAGCATCCGCGTGAATTGCCGAACAAGGGCGTGATTCTGCCCATGCGACGCGGGCCCTTGGATGCCACTCCGGCGTGGGCGGGCTTACAACTGGTGATGTCGGGCGTGGTTGGGTTTGCCTTGGCTGCCGTTGTGGTGATGACAATCGGATGATACCGGGCGCGTGGCGGCCGTGGCGGCGTGAATCCGTTCGAGGGTGATGGGCTGGTGCGTGGGACACCACTGGGGGCGTGGGCGTATCATGCGATACCGTAAGACTAAGACTCAGCTCAGGCTGCATGGTTCCGTGTAGCTTTGGTTTTCGGGCTCTTCGGTGACTGGTGGTCTGCGCTGACACATTGACGAGCTTTCCTTTTCCGCCAGAAAGCTCTCACCAACATAAGCGGCGGTGGGAATCGCACGAAAGGTGTGCCGATGAGTCAGATGAATGGTGGTCCGCAGTTCAGTCCGCAGGGCCAACAGTCGGCAGGTTATGGACAAGCGGCCGGATATGGACAGCCGGGTCAGCAGCCCGCGTACGGCCAAGGTGCGCCCGGCTACGGGCAGCCGACGGGAGGTTACGG
>SUUB01000024.1:27382-32268 GCA_015062745.1 Actinomycetaceae bacterium | reverse complement strand
TCGGGGGACGGCTCGTCGTGTATGAGTTGCGAAGGTAAGAAGTACGCAGGACGGGACGCTTCCTTTCCATGCGTGAAGAAGTGAAGGGATTTGCGAGAAGTGTCGCGATAAGTCCTCCACTTCTTGAAAAAGGCGACACTTCTTCACAGTGTGCTGAGCTAACCCGCCGAGTCCAAAGGTCGACCGCGCTGTTGCAGAGGCCCTTCGCTGTTGCACATGGATCCTTCGGAGGAGCTGTCTATCTCCCCGCGTCATTGCCCCGCATCGTGGCCCGAAATCTCATTGTGTGCAGCCGCGCGAAATTGCCATATGTGCTCCACCTGCGGCATACGAAATTGCCTCGTGCATCCTCACCTGTGGCAGACAATCTGGTAGCTGACCGCTTGCCCCACGCTTTCGCGCCCAGGGCCGTGGCGGTGATGTGGGGTACTTCCATCCTGAGTACCGGTCGAGTTCGTGGTATCGGGTCCAACAGTTCGTATTTGTCGCAGTGTTCCTCCCGCTGCTCAGCGGATTTTGTACTCGGTGTCGCACTGCTGGACGAGCCGATCGTCGTGAGTGGCGATAATGACCAACACTCCAGCATCCGCGCGTTCCCGTAGGAGTGAGGTGACCAGGTTGCGGTTGTCCTCGTCGAGCGATGCGGTGGGTTCGTCGGCGTAGATGACGTCGGCATGTTTGTACATGGCGCGGGCAACTCCGAGCCGCTGTTTCTCTCCGCCAGAGAGCACTCCCGCGCGAGCTTCTTTACGGGCGTCAAGGCCGACGTGGCGGAGAATCTCTTCCGCTTCGCTGCCGCGCGTGAAGCTTTTGAAGGTAGTGTTGTAGGTGACGGTTTCGTCCTCCACAATACCGTAATCCTGGTAGATGAAGGCGGCGTGCTGCGCCCAGAAGTTGGTGCGGCGCTTGTCGTTCCAAGAGTTCGTGATCTGCCCGTCGATGGTCACATGACCGGAACTGGGTCGCAGGATGAGTCCGAGGCAGTTCAACAGGGTTGTTTTGCCGGAACCAGAGGGCCCTGTTAGCGCCACCATGTGACCGCCATTCAGGTCCAGATCGATTCCGGTAAAGATCGGAGTTCCGTCAATGGTGACGCCGAGTTCTGCGGTTTGAACGCGCATGATGCTTCTCCTCGTGGCTTATGCTGTGCGGTTGATGGAACGTGTGAAGGCTCGTTTTGCGTTAGCGGCGAAGGCGAGCTCGGTGATGAGCCAGCCCAGCGCCAGAATGACGGCAGCGGAGCCGACGAGGTAAATGGGTTGTGGCAGGCGCAGGAAGCCACTGAGAATCGTTCCGAAAGCGGTGGCTACGACTAGGAGTAGTCCTTCCTTGTGGCGGGGCGCCGCGGTGATTTCGCGGTATGGGATACCAAAGGTGTGAGCAGCGAAGATACGGCGCTGCTGGTGGGCGGCCCAGAGCATGGCGCGCTGCGCGACGCCGAAAGCAATGGCACCGAGCAAGACGGCGCAGGAGAGGAGATAGTAGGAGGCCTGTTGGGCGAGGCGCTGTGCCTGGCCTAGGGCCAGATCGGCGATGCTCTCTATCTCGGAGACATATGGTTGCACCGTGGTACCGGCCAGAAGAGCCCGCAACGCAGCCTCGTCGGTGAAGACAAGATTGCCGGAGGACAAAGTCGCACGCAGAAAGTTGGAGTCGTAATCCTGTGTGACATTGTCGGTGACAATCAGTAGTGGATTGGTGGCTTGTACGCTCGCGGTGCTCAACCCGACATTGGGCGGTAAGGCAAGCATTGTCCCTGTTTTGAGTGTGAAGAGTGACAGGCTACTAGTTGGACGGTTGGGTTCAAGGAGTAGTGGCATTTGGTCGTCCAAGAAACTACGTGTGGCAGATGGAAGACTCCGGTAATCGACTGGTTCGAGTGTGGGCAATGTTCCCTTGTCGCTGCGGGAAAGAATGTGGTCGATCCATGCCTGGTCGGTGATGATGATGTGGTCAAAGCCTCCTCGTTCAGCTTCGTCTACCTCCACTCCCTGATCGAGCACGTATGAGGTCATGAGGATGCCTTGGTCCTGGGCCGACGTGAGAATATCTTTGAGTGCTCGTTCACCCTCTTTAGTTGAGAGTCCGGTGTCTGTCTCGTTTAAAGAGACGCGCACAACTCCCCGCATTGATGACCATAGAGAGTGTTCATCGGCGAGCAGTTTGGTGGTGGCCCACGTTTGAGCGGTGGAGGGGAGCACTAGCATCGCAGCGCATATTACGATGCCGGTGAGGAAGGTGCCTGTGTGCAGGAAACTGCGCAGCGGAATTGTCCGCCGGGCGACCATTTCCACCTTCGGACGTGCCATAAGGGATAGAAGTAGCGCTACGAGCAGGGTCAGAAGAAAACAGGTCAGGATGGCGAGCGCGATGCGGCCACCAATGAGACTGAGATGACTTGCCGATAGTTTCAGTGTGAGCCAGGCGCCGAATCCTATAAGACCGATAGCGAGCCCGCTGCCAATGTACGCCGCGACCTGGCCGAGGTCTCGAGCGTGGATCCGCCAGCTCGGCACGCCGGTGAGTAGTCGGTAGGTGCGGGAATGAGCACGTGAAACTTGCCAACTCAATACGGCTACAATCACGAGGATGAAAGCTGCTACGACTCCGTTACCGGTGCCGCTTTGGAGTAAGAAGGATGACACCGTGGAAAGAGTATTGGACCGATTGTCCCACTCCAATCGCACTCCATTGCTTATCGCCCAGATTGACAAGGCGTCCCGGAACTTGGAGTTACCTGCGACGGCGAAATCGCCTTCGAAGGGGCGCGTACCGAGTTCCGTTGTAGAGAGCAAACGCCCTGTTTTACCGTCAAGCCAACGTATATCCTGACCATCTTGAATCGGCCCGTTCGTCGTGGTGGGCTTCGCTCCGACGTAGATGACATCACGGGTGTTCTCGAAGTCGTCGGGATCGGGTGCGACCAAGTAGAGATTGGCGTGATGAGTAGTTGCGAGTTCTTCCAGATCGCTGACAATCTTGCCGCGGGAGGCACTTCCCTCTAGAGGTTGAAAATACAGTGTGGTATCCGCATTGAATGGCATCCTGCGTTCTTGGAACTGGGAGGCCTGCCAGACTGATAAGCTGCAGAACGCCGCCAGAAGAGCGGCGACGAGACGAACGGTGAAACGGAGTGACATCAGGACCACCTGTTGAACAGGTGGTGGGTTAGAAGGAAGTCTTCCTCGCCCACCACCATGCCCGTGTTGCGCTACTTACAGAGCCAGTAGTTATAGCGGTCTTTCGCACCGGGGTACTGAACCGCAGCTAACTGGGCTATTGACTTCTTGTTGGCACGCGTGCGGATAGACTCATTCTTCCGGTTGTCCATCCGCACTGTTGAGCCGTGACAGCGGCCTACCGTGTAGTAGGAACGAACCTTGGCATCCCAGAACCCGTACTCCCAGGTTCCTCCCTCTGCGGGATACTGGGTCCGTGGACCGTAACCGAGCCATGCGGGCTGGATTTGGCCGTTGGCAACCTCAGACTGTGTTGTTGGAGGAACTGTACCGTCCGTGGTCGTTGCCTGTGCAGGAAGCATCATTGTTCCCAATGCGAGAATCGAGCTTGTGACTCCTGCGAGGATCCGATGTTTGATTTGCATCGTATTCTCCTTTGAATTTAAACCCGGTGGGTGTGGCGTTGCTCTTCAACGAACCATTCGTACACCCTAACCGGTTAACGACTAACTTACTAGATACAGCCTAGTGATGCAAGTGACATTTGGTCGATCATGAAGTCGTATGTAATCGTGTGGCGGAGAGGCGTGTTCTGGGTGTGTATCGGCTGTTCTCAATACGACTGCAGCGAGGGCAACCCGTCACCGGCGTCAGTGTGCGGTTTCGTGAGATCCAGTATTTCGTTAGCGTTTTTGCAGTCCTGCACGCTGAGACATATGCTTCAGATGTTCTAGATCTGACACGTAGATAAGAGCCAGTGATGGAGTCCAAGATGAACGAGACGTTCTCCGATCGGGGACAGGCGGACGGACCGTTTGCTGATCGTTCCCACATCGATGGTCCATTCAGTGATCGGCCCGCTGCTGACGGGGTGGCTGGCGATCATTGGGGGTCGACGCCAGGATGCGACCAAGGGTCAATGCCTCGGTATACCAATCAGCCCGGTAATGAGTATCAATACCGGGCTGATGGTACGAACCGGTACGATTACCCCTATCGCAATGACTACCCCCGGCGGGCATATCCGTACGAGCATGACAAGACGCTCACGGTGGTTGGCTTGGTGTTGGCATTCTTCATCCCTCTTGCCTCCATCATCATTGCACTGCTTCAACTCAGCGAGTTGAAGCAGTCTAACGCGGTCAATAAAGACACCCTTGTGCGCATGAATACAGCCACTCTTTGGATCAATGCTGTCTGGTTGATCGTGGTCTTCATTGGAACGCTGACGCTTATGTCAGTGGGCTAGAGCGTTCGCTTACGTGAATCGTCTCGCCCCGCCAGCTCCTCGCACCGCTGACCTCCAGCCTGTCAGTGGCCTAGCGTGCTTACTACTTGATCGGCGCTCCCGGCCTATTGGACGGTGAAATACGCGTGGGTCGATTGGGTAGGCATGAGGGTCGACCTGCCGAACAGTAACCCGAACTTCGGGAAAGATAGCGGCCGTTTTCCGGACTGCTGCGGGCCTGACTAGTGCCGATTCTGTTATTGCGGCCCGGACTACGACTAGTTGGACCAACGCCAGCCGGCAACTAGCTGCGATCCACAACTAGCTAGACCATCGCTGACCCACGGCAAGTTGGACCTCCGCCGGCATGGCCGGAACCCGGCCACCTCTCACCAGCCCCGTGCCGATAATCGGCAAGAAGCTGACGATGGCGTTGTTGAGGTGGCTGGAGCTTCGGGAGCTTGGGAGCACGTTGGGCT
>SUUB01000024.1:23316-27282 GCA_015062745.1 Actinomycetaceae bacterium | reverse complement strand
CGACGTCGGTACTGGAGACTCGGTCCGCTGAGGAGCAGATGGAGGGATGCCTGCCGCGCCGGGTTGCGACCGCAATGCTGACGCTAGCGGAAGACTCTGCTGATGCTGTTGCCAATGTTGGAAAGCTGGGCGGCGACGGCTTGCCGCTGCAGGCGACGGAGAATCGGGCGCATGGGCCGCAAGGCCAGCGCCTTGAGCCTGAGGCCCAGAGCCGACTGTTGTTCCTGATTTGCTTCGGTATCCCACAGCAGGGTGGCCTTAAGCCGCGTTCCTTCTTCGGATGGTTTGAGGGTGACTTCCACACGCCGTGCATTGGTGCGCGGTTTGTCGAGGCTGGTGAAGCGCCAGGAGATACGGTCGTTCCGCCGTTCCAGGAGTTCTATCTGCTCGGAAACGTGTCGTGTTCGGGTAGGTGCCCTGTCTGGGCGCGGTGAGATGACACGAGGCGCCCTGCCGTCCGTCGCTGTGGGTAACGTGCGATGTTCCCGTTCGGACTCTCCACTCGTGTACCCGGTCCAGATGTCGCCGGGTAGTGGGTTGTGTGGATCGCCATGGAACTCGACGACGGCGTACTGAGGTCCCCAGAACTTCATGTTGTTGGGGTCAAGAAGGAAACGCATAACCGGGTCCGGTGCGGCAGGGATGTAGAAGTGCTCTGCGGCTTCCGGCGAATCGGCGGAGTGCGCGGAGTTGTGTGCGGGTGGCGCTGTGAGAGTAGCCAACTCGGCGTCAATCCTGGCCGGTGTTACCTCGAGGCTTTCCAATATTCCCGCAATCACGCCGCTCGGCTCATTCAACAGGTTGCGCAAAACCTGCGCTTCCAACTCATCCGAGTCTTTCAGCTTCACGCTGTTTAGGACAATCTGAGTGCGATGGGTCCAGTTAGAGCCCTGTGGTTGAGGTGACTTCGCGACGGAATCATGTTCGGGCAGTGATGTTGTCAGCCCGAGTGACTGGAGTTGGCATGTGTGGTAGCGCGCGACGGCGTCGCGCGCTGTATCCAGTGTGATACCGGACCGGCGCAGTGCTTCCCCGGCTGTCGAGTCGCTTAGTAACACTGCGAGAAACAGGTGGTCGATGTCAGCGTCTGGCAGTCCAAAACGAGAGGCTTCTTCTCCGGCCGTCACTAATAGCCTTTGTGTGCGACTCATCAGATCAACGTATCGACTCATGTCTTCCTCCTCGGAATGGGGATTGTTGGGTCAACCCTTTTGGCGTATTTCTTGTGCACCGCTTGACGGGAAACTCCGAGCGCGTCAGCGATTCCCTGCCAGTTCATACCGCTACGCAGTGCGGCTTCGACCTGCTTGAACTCCAGCGCCTCGGTCAAGGTGCGCAGAGACGCCACCGCGCGCAGGCCGGTGCGCGGATCGCTGGTGTCCGCAGCCTTGGAAGCAATAGCGAGAGACTCCATGTTGTCAATGTAAGTTGACGGTTGTGGTTTTGTCAACCTGTGTTGCTAAGTTGGTATGCTTCCTGCGGAACGCCCCCGTTCTATTCCGATTGGGCGCGTCGAAGAACTTGAGTTCGGGCGGTGCTGTTCCAGTGTGAATGGGTATGGCTTGGCGACGCCGCTGCGGTGTTTGGCCTCGTATCGGGTTCCGGCCTGGTTGGTCTCGTACGGTGTTCTAGCATGGTTGGTCTCGTTTGGCGTTCCGGCCTGGTTGGTCTCGTATTGGGTTCCAGCCGGTTCCAGGCGATGCCCATCCAAGTTCACGCCTATCGTAGGAACGCTGACACGGCGCGGAAAAATCAGAGCGGGCGACGGGAGTCGAACCCGCCTCTGAAGCTTGGGAAGCTTCCATTCTACCGATGAACTACGCCCGCAGAATGCTCTACCGATAGTACCGGTTGACCGGCTCAGGAGCAAAGCGGGCTGCAAAATCGCCCGTGTCGTGCCACAATCGGAACGTGCTTCTCTCCGATCGCGATATTCGCAGCTACGTAGACGCCGGCCGTATCTCGGTGGAGCCGTGGGACCCTGAGATGATCCAGCCGTCCTCGGTAGACATCCACCTTGACCGTTTCTTCCGTCTCTTTGACAACCACAAATATCCGGTCATTGATCCAGCTGCCGACCAGTCCGGCCTGACCCGCCTCATCGATGTGAGCGCCGATGGCGAGTTCGTTCTCCATCCGGGAGAGTTTGTCCTTGGCTCCACTTTCGAAGTGGTGACCTTGGCCGACGACGTCGCCGCCCGGCTGGAGGGCAAGTCTTCGCTGGGGCGCCTTGGACTGCTCACCCACTCCACTGCGGGGTTCATTGACCCAGGCTTCTCCGGCCATGTGACCTTGGAACTCTCGAATACGGCGACCATGCCCATTAAGCTCTATCCGGGCATGAAGGTGGGCCAGCTGTGCTTCTTCCGGCTGTCCTCCCCGGCGGAGAGCCCGTATGGGCACGGGGCGTCGGGCTCTCGTTATCAGGGCCAGCGTGGTCCGACGGCGTCGCGCTCGCACCTCGGTTTCCATCGGGTCGACGTAGGAAACCAGCCGCTGGATTAAGGGTCGGGCGCCGAGGTGAGCGCTGCCCAGGCCAGGTGTGCTCAGCGAGAGCATGTCGCGATAACGGGCGTGGAAGCGGGCACGGCCGAGGTGCCGGGCTGCATTTGCCCTCCGGGTGGTCTGTTTTGTTGGGGCGGTGTCAAAATCCCGTCCGGTGAGCAATTCGAAGGCGCGCAGCAGCGGTCTGTTTTTGTTGGGTCGGTGTCAAAATCCCGTCCAAACGACTCGAGCGGGAGGCGGCGACCGCCGCAAATCCGCGTGATTCCGCCGTTCTTTAACTGGAGGTGTTCCATATTCTCCTTGTTTGGACGGGATTTTGACACATGACGGTGAGAGGTACTGCGTGGCGGACGGGTGTGGGATGCTGGGACTGTCTGGCGCGTGGGATGTGAGCGCGAAGAGTCGGACGCCCGGGCCCGCAGAATGGGCCACCCGGACATAGCAACGCGAATTCATGCGTGGGTGGGCCGGGGTTCGCCAACTTGGTGCGTGGGTGGGCCGGGGTTCGCGAACTTGGTGCGTGGGTGGGCCGGGGTTCGCGAACTTGGTGCGTGGGTGGGCCGGGGTTCGCGAACTTGGTGCGTGGGTGGGCCGGGGTTCGCCAACTCGGTGCGTGGGTGGGCTGGGTTTCGCGAACTTGGTACGTGGGCTGGTCGGCCTACGGTGCGACAAGGTTCGCGAGGTTGCACTCGGAGTGGGAGATGACGATCCGCCAGGCACGCGGTCGACGCCGAGGAACTGACAGCCGGAAGTGCCCTGCTCCAAGCCGCTAGGCGTTGATTCAGCGCCGCCCGAGCGTCGGTGCCGGAGCCACTACAGCTAGTTGGCGGTGAAGAAGGTTCGTTCCCGGACTCGGTTCCACTAGACTCCTTCTAGGAAGTTAACGGCAGACCAGATCTAGGATGTCAACTTCTAGGATGTCAACGGCAGGCCTGCTACCTGGCTCGCCGAGAGAGGACCAAAATGGACATCGGGTGGAAAGTAGTCAGCGCCGGTGCGGGTATCGTCTCCGGGCTCGTCGCTAACAAGGCCGTTGATGTGCTGTGGAAGGGCATCACCGGCAAACAAAGCCCGCGCGAAGACGACAATCTCATCGACCCTTTGCGCGAGGTGCTGGTTTTCTCCGTGATTTCCGCGGCGGTGGGTGCGGCCATCAACCAGGTTGTTATCCGCCGCACCGCGAAGTGGTACGGCATGGATCGCGCATTGGCGGCCATGGGTAAAGGTGTGGCACAAGCGCAAAGCTGATGCCCCGGCATAAGCGGGCCGGGTTACTGGCTGAATCCGTTGGTGGATCTGCCCACGCTGACGCCCCGGCATAAGCGGGCCGGGCAACGAGTCAATTGGCCCGACCCGCGCCGCCGGTTGTCTCGGCGTGGTGGCGCGGGGTTGACCCGTGCAGGTACTGACTCACTGGGGTCCGGGATCATCGAGCCTGTCGGGCTAGGCCCACCCGCGCCG
>SUUB01000024.1:21879-23216 GCA_015062745.1 Actinomycetaceae bacterium | reverse complement strand
TGACGCTCCCGACTCGTCTCGTTTTGCTACGATGGAAAACACGACAGGGGAGCGCCAGTGAGGTTTCCAGAAGGCTGCAGTCCGGGTTGACAAGACGACGACCGCAACCAGGAACCCGCGCGAGAGCGCTGAGAGTGCGAAAGCAGACCCTCGAACCTGATCCGGCTCGTACCGGCGAAGGAAGTCGAGTCCTTCTCTCCCCACCGCAAAGGGTGTGGTGGGCCCTCCAGAGATGGAGGAGAACATGTCACGTTCCCGCCGAGCGGCACTCGCTGCTCTTACCACGTTCACGTTAGCCCTCGGAGCCTGCTCCGCCGCCGACCAGCGGTCGAATAATTCCGGCACGGACGGCACCGCCCAGAAAACCGTCACGATCCTCACGCATGATTCCTTCGCCCTACCGGATGAGCTCGTGCAGCGCTTCGAGGAGGAGTCCGGCTACACGCTGAAGACCACATCGCCCGGCGACGCCGGCGTCGTCGTCAACCAACTGATCCTCACCAAGGACCATCCAACCGTGGACGGCGTGTACGGCATCGATAACTACTCGGCCTATTTGGCTCTTAACGAGGGAGTGTTGGCCCCGTACACGTCCGATGATCTGCCTGATTCTGCTGAGCAATACGTGCTCGACGATGCCCTTACGCCGATCGATATGGGCGACGTATGTGTGAACGTCGACCATCAGTGGTTCTCGGATCACAGCATGGACGAGCCGACAACGCTAGCCGATCTGGCGAAGCCGGAATACGCGAGACTGCTGGTGGTGGAGAATCCGGCGACGTCGTCGCCGGGCTTCGCCTTCCTCACCGCAACTATCGTCGAGGCGGGGGCGGACGGATACCTGGACTACTGGACGCAGCTGCTGGAGGGCGGCGCGAAGGTCGACGACGGCTGGTCGGACGCCTACTACACCGACTTCTCAGGAGCAGACGGCCAAGGTGACTATCCACTCGTGGTGTCCTACGCCTCTTCGCCCGCAGAAACAGACGGAGCGACCGGATCGCTGGAGGCCACCTGCACCCGCCAGGTGGAATATGCCGGCGTGGTGGAAGGAGCGGCCAACCCGGAAGGCGCGCAGGCGTTCATCGACTTCATGCTCTCCGACGACGTGCAAGCAGCTCTGCCGGAAAGCATGTACATGTACCCGGTGAACTCCACGATCGACCTGCCGGAGCAGTGGGCGGCGAACGCATCTTTGGCGGACAACCCGCTGGCGGTGGACCCGCAAGAGGTGGCCTCCCAGCGGGAGACTTGGATCAAGGACTGGACCGAGCTGTTCGAGAGCCGGTCGTAAAGGCCATGACGAAGCCATGTGATGCGAGAGTGCAGGCTCG
>SUUB01000024.1:0-21779 GCA_015062745.1 Actinomycetaceae bacterium | reverse complement strand
ACGCCTGATGCCGGCCAGAATCCTGACGCGTATCCTCTGGGCGCTGGCCGCGCTGGTGCCGCTCGCTTTCCTGGCGGTTTTCTTCGCGTGGCCGGTGCTCGCCATGCTTGCAAGGGGATTCTTTGCCGACGGCGCCCTGAACCTCTCGGCCTTCGCCGAGGTGCTGGGCAGCGGCCGCACGTGGCGCATCGCCTGGCAGACGATATGGATGGCGCTCGCGGGCACCGCAGGATCCGTGGTGCTCGGGATTCCGGCCGCCTATGTGTTGTACTGCTGCCGTTTTCCGGGCAGGCGCTTGCTGCGGGCAATTGCCACCGTCCCCTTCGTGCTGCCGACCGTGGTCGTCGGTGCGGCTTTCCGCGCTCTGCTGGGTAAGGGTGGTCTTTATTCCTTTGCAGGCTTGGATGGCACGCCGAATGCCGTGGTCTTGGCCCTGGTGTTCTTCAATCTCTCGGTCGTGATCCGCACCGTGGGCACCATGTGGCTAAGCCTGGATCCGCGCACCGCCGAGGCCGCGCGCACGCTTGGAGCGCGGCCAGCCCGCGTGCTGTGCACGGTGACTTTACCGGCGCTTGGGCCGTCAATCGCCGCCTCCGGCGGATTGGTATTCCTTTTCTGCGCGACGGCGTATGGCGTCGTGCAGACTCTGGGCCGCCCGGGCTACGGCACCTTGGAGACGGAGATCTGGGTACAGACCTCCACCTATCTGGACCTGCGCGCGGCGGCGGTATTCTCCTGCCTGCAACTCGCCGTCGTCGCATTGTCCTTGCTCATCTCTCGCCGTATGAGCCGAGGAACGGATGTCGCCTTGCGGCTGCGCTCCGGATCGGAGCACCGGTTGCGACGGTCCGACACGCCCGCCCTAGCCGTCACGCTCGCGGTGATCGCGGCGCTGCTGGTGGCACCCATGGCCTCCCTCGTGGTGCGATCCCTGCGCCGGGACGGCCAGTGGAGTGTGGAGAACTATCGTCTGCTCTCCACCTCTGGTTCCGGCTTCACCGGTGGGGCCACGGTGCTTGACGCGCTGAGTCACTCGGTGCGGATTGCCGTGGACGCCACCTGCATTGCACTGGCAGTGGGGATTCCTCTCGCACTGGTGCTTTCGCGGCGGGTGAGGCTCCGCAGGCTGGCACGCGCGCAGGCACTGCTGGACAGTGCCGTCATGCTGCCGTTGGGAGTTTCGGCTGTCACCGTCGGTTTCGGTTTCTTCATCTCCTTGCAGGGGCCACCGCTGAACCTGGCGGGTAACGGCATGCTGGTGCCGCTTGCGCAGGCCGTTGTAGCTCTGCCGCTCGTGGTGAGGGCGCTTGTTCCCGTGCTTCGGGCCATTGACCCACGCCTGCGCGAGGCGGCCGCAACGCTGGGTGCCGGACCCGGCCGGGTCCTCGCTACCGTTGATCTTCCCTTTATGATTCGTGGCTTGGGGCTTGCCACGGGCTTTGCCTTCGCGATATCTCTGGGCGAGTTCGGGGCCACCAGTTTCCTGGCGTCGGCCGATTACATGACCCTGCCGGTACTCATCGCACGGCTGCTGGGCCGCGCGGGTGCGGATAACTACGGCATGGCGATGGCCGCCTCGGTTATCCTCGCCGTGGTCACCGCCGGTGTGATGGCCCTGTGCGAGAATCTGCGACCACGCGGGGTAGAAAGGAGAAGCGCTCATGGATTCTGAGCGGGACGGAACGCCGCCCACGCCCGCTAAGGAGGAGCAATCCGCGCCTCCCGTCAGTTCTGGGCTGGAGTTGCACGACGTCGTCGTGACGTATCCGGACGGTTTTGAGGCGATTCATGGAGTTAGCCTTTCGGTTGACGACGGCGAGATCCTGGCACTTCTCGGTGCTTCTGGTTCCGGAAAATCATCGCTGTTGCGAGCGATTGCCGGGCTGGAAAGGGTGACCTCCGGTCGGGTATTGATGGCGGGTCGTGACGTGACTCGCCTGCCCGCCCATTTGCGCGGATGCGGCATGGTTTTTCAGGACGGGCAGCTCTTTCCTCATCGCAATGTCCGCCGCAATATTGCATACGGGTTGGAGGGGCGTCGTCTCAGCCGCCGCTACATCAACGCGGAAGTGGACCGGCTCTTGGAACTGGTCGGCTTGGCCGGATACGGCGAGCGTGCCGTCACGACGCTGTCTGGAGGGCAGGCACAACGTGTGGCACTCGCGCGATCGCTCGCCCCACGGCCTGCGGTTATGTTGCTAGATGAGCCGCTTTCCGCATTGGACCGCGCACTGCGGGAAGAACTCTCCGGTGAACTGCGGCGGATTCTGGCGGCGTCGGGCACATGTGCGGTATACGTGACACACGATTACGAGGAGGCCTTCACCGTGGCAGACCGTGTGGCGTTGATCGACGACGGGCGTATCACCCGGGTGGGAACAGTGGCGGACATCCGGCGTGAATTCTGACTTGTGTGAGTCGGGGAGCACGCGGGCGGGAGTGCGCGAGCGCATCGGCAAGAATGCCGTGCTGCCTGTGGAGCGGGGAACGAGCAAAGCCGCCCTGCGCAAGGCAGCCATACGCAAAGTCGTGCCCTGCAACGGGGAATGAGCCGACACCCGGCTGCGCAGGTCACGTGGCTCGGCGTGCTGCTCGTGGAGCGCGGCATGAGCACACGGCCAGCGGGGAAGAGACCCCGCCGCAGGTAGTCGGAAAGACCTAGATTTGATGACCATCGTCTCACTCGGTGCGCTGTTAGCCGCACGCCCGGTTATTCTGCGGCATACCATTGGCGCCCAAGACTTAGGTCCCTTAGAGTTAGATTATGTTAGTCCGGGAGATCACCGCGGCTGAAGTTGCCACATGGGCGCCGCGCGCGGTTGATCATATGACGCGAATTCGCGAGGCGTCCGGCGCGTTGCGCTGCGAGGTCGCCGAGGCGTTTTCTGCCCGGATTCTCAAGACCTTTCGCGTGGGGGTTCCCCGCGGATCGCGCATCTTTGTCAATGACAATTGCACGCAGTGGCTGTGGGTGAAAGAGCGCCCGAAACTCGCCGTCGTCGACGCGAAAATCGACGCCGACCCGCACGGCCAATGGCGGGAAACGCTCCGTACCGTACTTGATGGCCGGGAGGCTGAAGTCAGCTTCTATCCCGGTGATCGGAGTGCCGCCGCGCTGTTCGATGGCGTGCCATACCGAGAGGTACTGCGGCATATGTCCGTGTCACTGCCACGGCTGGGGTTCGTTCCCGCAGAGGGGGCAGAGGCAATCCATCTGCGTACCATGGGCGCGGGCGAACTCGGCACCTTCCTTGACGCTGTGTGTGAGTCACTGGGGCGGCATGAGGCAAATGTGAACCCTGGCAGTGATGCTCGCGAGCTTGCCGCGAAGAACCTGGCCGAGTGTGAGCGTCTGCTTTCCGACGGCGTCTCCACGCCGGGGCACGAAGTATGTGCGATCTGCACAGACACGCGCACAATCGGCGGCATATGGGCGGAAATCGACGGGCATTGCGCTTTCCTATGGAATCTGTACGTGTACCGCCCCTACCGTGGGCACGGGCATTCGCGTGCGGCGCTTGTGGCACTGGCTGAGCGGCTGAAGGCTGAAGGGGTTCGCCATATTAATCTGCGCGTGGTAGCGGATAATTTCGCGGCGCAGGCCATATACGACTCGGTCGGCTTTGCGCTCACCGAGCGAACCGTGATGCTGGAACCTGCGCGTATGAACGTTGACGACGCGGGCAGCAGCGGTAGTGTCGCAGTGCCGGGCGACGTCGCAGTGGGCTGAGAACCCGATCCGGTTCGGGTACAGACCGAGCTGTTGAGTATGGGCCGCGTCGTGCGGTCCGGGGACCCAACCATCGGGTATGGACCGCGTTGTCGGGTTCGGACCGTGTCGATTAAGCCCTGCAGAGTCCGGCACGCCGGGTTCCTTTCCGGTTCGTTAGGCAAGCCAGTCGAGCCATTCCGGCAACTGCCGCTGCGCCTGCTCCCATCCGGCGTCGTAATTTGCGCGTAGCTTTTCCACGTTCCGCTCGTGGTTGGTGACGGACATTGCCTCCGGAAAGTACAGATAGGCCTGCCCACGGCGCTCCAGTTCCAGGAGCTTGTCCCGGCTCCGGTTGTAATTGCGCCAGCGCGTCATCAGTGCATCCGCCACCCGCGGATACTGGTGGAAGTATCGACGGTAGAACTGTGGGTTACGCGGGGGACGCTTACGGTAACCGCGCGGGCGGGTCAGAACGACGAAGAAACGTTCATACCCATCCGCCATTGCCGCGTCCAGAGGAATCCCACCCGAGGGGCCGAGCGCGCCGTCGACGTACAGCTCCTCGTCGATTTCGACCGGCGGCATGAGGCCAGGCATGGTCGACGAGGCCCGCACCTTCCGCATGAGATCGGGCTTATCGGCGATGTCGTCCTTTGACCAGTACACCTCGCGGCCGTCGGAGACCCGGAAGGCGCCGATGCGCGCGGCGGCCGTGTTGTTACGAAAAGCGTCGTAGTTGTACGGGAGCGCCTGGCCCTCGTTGCCGGTCTCCTCGTAAATGTAATGTGCGTTGAAAAGGCCTTCGCCGCGCAGAAACGTGCCGAGGGAGCCGAAATTGGGATCGTCGGCGAAGTCTACAAAGCACTCCTCGGCTCGCTTCGCATCCCCGGCCAAGTAGTTGGCAGTATGGGAAGAACCGGCGGAAATACCGGAAACATGTGGGAACTGAAGGCCCTGCTCAATTAGGGTGACGACCACCGGTGCAGTGCCGCTGGCACGCATACCGCCCCCTTCGAAAATGAGGGCTGTCTCCTCCAAACGGGACATGGTTGATCTTCCTTTCGCAGACCTTCAGTGTAGTTCACGTGCGGCTGATGGCAAGAAGGTGTGATTGACGAGCCTGCTAAGCCGTCCTCATCGTTTAGGCTGAACATGTGAGTGAGTCTCCCACCGGGCGCCGACGCGGCGCCGTCGTCGATCCGCTTCATCCCGGCCGTTCACGCGAGATACGTGTTCCGCTCGAAGAGCCGCTTGAGCTCCGGGCAGACGGAAGACGGCTGGTGCGACTGCTGCGCACCCCCGGGCACGATATCGAATTGGTGCACGGTTATCTGCTCGGGGCAGGCCTCATTTCGGGGCGCGACGGCGTCCACAGTGCACGCTACTGCGAGGGAACGAGTATCTCGGCGGAGACCGGGTGCGCCGAGAACAGCTACAACGTCATCTCGGTGGCGCTTAGCGGCAACCGACTCCCGGCAGAAGTGGGTCCAGTTCCGCCATCCGGGGCAGGCAGATCTTTTCAGAGGCGGGGAGCGGATGCGGACAGAGGAATGCCGCCGGATAAGGCCACGGTGCCCGCCGGAGCGGGTTTCGCTTCTAGTGGCACTACTCAGCCGGGCATAGCCGACGACGTCGTCGCGCCGGTGGCGATCGGGGAGGACGCGACCATTGTGGAGGCGGCACTGTTGCGACGCATCGTGGCCAAACTCGCGCAGGAGCGCGTCTACTTGGCCGCATCGCTGACGCTACCGGGAATCTCCACGGTACGGACCGATGTGCATCTGGAGCAGGCGGTCGACAAGGCGGTGGGATGGGCGATGTTGGCGGGGCTCCTGCCCTTGGAAGGTGCAGCGCTGGGGGTCAGTGGTGCGCCCGATGTCCGCGTAATAACCCACGCGGTTCGAGCCGGGGTGCCGATTGTGGTGAGCACGCGGCTGCCTAGCTCGGCCGCCGTCGGCATGGCGGCGGAACACGGTGTAACTGTGGCCGTGGTACAGGATGCAGCACCACGGCCGGATGTGGTGGTGTTGACGGTTCCAGACCGTGTGGAAGAGGGTGCCGACGAATAGTGTGTGAAAGGGGTGCCGAAGAGTAAGGAGGGTTCAGCCGCCGAAGCGCAAGGAGGGCACGGGCCGCTGCGGTTAGCGTTTGGCGCCGTGGCTGATTGACCTCTGTGGGGAGTCCTCCCCGCTATTCCAGCTGTCATATCGGAAGCGAATATGACAGGATAGCCATATTAACCGCCAGCAGTTGCTCCTGCCCGGTTGGGTACTTACCGGTGCCCTGCTGGGACGGCATGGGCGCTGTATTCGCAGTGGCAGGCCTGCTGCGCGGGTCGGGCAGCAGCCCGTGGCGGATGGACAGCGCAAAGCTAGAACGAGGTGAAGGAGCTGACGTGGGCGGACTTATCGTTTTGATCTTTATCGTCTTCGCGGCGATCATCGGGATCGTAACGTGGGCGCTGGAGAATAACAAGGTTGATCGAATCCGGGAAGCGAGCACGCGGTTAGGTCTTGAGTATGTTGGTACTGACCGCGATCTTGGCAGTTACCTCGGAAATGAATGCAACGTCGATAGGCGTGCGACGGCGAAGTATGTTGTAACGCGCAGGGGCAGGACATATGGGGTGCTCCAGTGGACAACCGGATCCGGCAACAATCAAACGACACATCGGCGGCCGTTCTTCACCGTGGCAATTGACCCGCTATTCCCGAAGATGCGTATCAAGCCGGAAGGATTCTTCAGCTTCAAGCACAATGACATTGAAACGGAGAGTGAGAAGTTCAATGTCGACTGGGATATTCGGTCGGAGTCCGAGCCCTTTGCCCTGAGTTTTCTGGTTCCTGCGGTGCGCGACTGGATGTATAGCGCCCCCTTCCGGGAGCTTCATCTGCTACCCGGCTTGATCGTGGGTCTTGGAGGGGACGACTACGAGGTTGAGGAGTTCGATCACCTCGAGCGGCGCATGGTTGAGCTGTGTCAACTGGTGCCGCCGCATGTGTGGGGAGATTACCCGCGTCCGCTCATCGGCGACGTCGCGCCGGGCGAGCCGGTACCCTACTCGGGCGATTTTGGAGGCTACGACTCGACGTATTACGAGACTGTCAGAACGGATGCCCCGCCGGTCCCCAGCCCTGACGAGCTTGGGCAGGCCACGGCCTATGCCAATGAGATCAACAGTGTGCCCACTAATCCGGTTGATATCAATAATGCCGACGGCGTGCCAGGGATATCCGACGTGCCCGGGATATACAGCGGTTCCAGCCAGACGACGGCGCAGCCCGCCCCAGACGCGGCCCAGACTTTTCCGACGTCGAGTTCTCCCTCGGCTGGGCGAGGCAGCACCTGGCAATCCGGGCTGGGGAATGCTTGGGCGGCCGAAACTCCGAAGAGGAAGTGGCGTGGTTCGAAGCGAGGCAAAGGTAGCGGCCGTGAAACCGGCTCGGCGTGGGCGAACTGAGACCCGGTGCCGTGCGCGACTGCGATCGGGTACTTAGCAGAGGAAGCAACCACTCGTGTAACAGGGCTTCTCGGATCATATTTGCTACGATGATCGGTGCAGGGAGAGGCCCTTTCAAGCGGACCCGTTGTGGCGTCCACACCCTGCGGGCAATCACTGGGGATTGGAGTGTTACCGATGGTGAAGCCGGACCCGATGGTCTCATTGGCGAGTGTTAGCTTCAGCTATGGACGTCGGCAGGTCCTGCACGATATTGACCTCGCAGCATCGCGTGGAGTGACGGGAATCGTTGGTCCGAACGGTGCTGGAAAAACCACCCTGCTCTCGGTGATATCGACGCTGCGGCGGGCACGGTCGGGCAGCGTTACGATATGCGGTCATGATGTTAATACGAGGACTGGGATGCAGGCGGCGCGTGATCGGCTGGGTGTGCTGCCGCAGAGTTTCCGCCTTGTACCGCATATGCGCGTGGCGGACACGATCGCTTATGCGGCCTGGTCGCACGGGGTGCCCTCCTCCGAGGCAAGAGAACGGGCAGGTGAAGCTGCCGAACTGCTGGAGATTTCCGATCTACTGGAACAACGGGTGGGGCGGCTCTCCGGCGGCCAGCGTCAACGGGTGGGAATTGCGGCGACCATCGCACATCGCCCCGAGGTGCTGGTGCTGGATGAACCAACGGTGGGGTTGGATCCGGAAATCCGCATGGGCTTGCGCAGCGCTCTCAAAGAGATCGGGCGTGAGACATGCGTGATCCTCTCGACTCATCTGATTGAAGACGTGGCGATTCTTTGCGACAAGATGGTGGTGATTTCGCAGGGGCACGTACGGTACACGGCTTCTCCCAAGGACCTGGAATCACAGGTCAATGTGGAATTCGCGGGAGATCAAGGTGTTATGGGGTCACCCCTAGAGCTGGCATACCTAGCTGTCTTGAGTAAAGGCGCCGTATGAGACGAAGTAACTTGGGTGTTATAGCCACTGGCGTTGTGCTGGCCATCGGCGGGGTACTGGTGCTGGGTATCCAGCACCTTGGCGGGTTGTATGTGTCACCGGCCATCCTTTCGGTGGTGCCGCAGGCAAGCCTGCTGTATACGGCACCTGCTTTGGCCGGGCTCTCCTGCCTGACTGCCTACTGGTATTGTGATAGGAACTCTCCGCTTGCCTCGCCGGTGGCCACCCGGGCTGCTGGCAGTCAGGCACTGCGCGAGTTCGGGCGTTTCGCGGTGCCGGTGCTACTTGGTTTCACTGCTGCCGCCTTGACCGTTCCGCCACTGCTCGCCACCCGCGCTACCGGCGGAGAACTTGATTGGGTGCGTATGGCGACGGCGCCGGTCGGCCTCATTGTGGTCATGGCTTTGGGTTTCCTGCTGGGTCTTGCTATCGCACGGTGGTGGGCAATTCTATTCGCCATCGCCGGTGCCGCTGCGATGGCTTTTGCTCCACAACTATTGATGAGCGGATTGAGTGGAAGGAACGGTTTTCCCGGGGGTCGGCGCCAGTGGATTTTGCGATGATCGGCGGTAGTCTAGTTCAGAGCGGGACGGTGACTGCCGTATGGTGGGGCATGGAATCGCTAGTTCTCGTTGCAGGGTTGTTAGGTGCCGCGGCCATATTCGCCTGGCAGCGCATGGCGGCGGGATACGGCAGGCTTCCGGCAATAACGAGCCTCGGTGGTTGTGCGGTCGCCCTCGCCGTGTTGGTGCTATGGGGATCGCGTTGTCCGATAGTCGCGGGGGTCTACGCGGCTGAAGACGAGGTATGTGCATCTACTGACGCAGGTACCGAAGTCTGCTTAGCCGCTGAGGAGGAACCGTTACTGCCCGAGGCTGTAAGTGATGTTAACACTGTGGAGATGCAATTGCGGACGGGCAGCTCCGATACTGTTGTCAGCGAGTTACTTCCTATCAAGGGCCAGGATGATAGATTCCGCTTCTCTCCCGGCTTAAAGGAGCAGAGTCGGTTTGACATAGCCGCCTCGTACACAGGGCTTGATCAGTGCGATGAGGATGTGAACCTCCCTACCACTGAGTTTTCGACAGCGCTGACCTTCTGGGCGGTGCAGGATCCGGAGACAATCGAACATCTCAATAGTGGCGCCTACGCGGCCGATGACTATACTAGCCTGCTGTTCTCAATGCCCGACGACGACGTTGTCGATCTGTACCGCGCGCACCGCGACGGGATTCTGAACTGCGAGTATGCTCCGCAACTGGAGCAATGAGAGGGGAAGCCGGGGTGGCGGCTAGCCGAAGTCAACGAAAGTACTGCAATGCATAGACTACGAGCACCAGTATGGCGTGTGGGCAGGCGTGTTATCGCCCCGCTCGTTGCAATTCTTCTCGCTGCTCTGCTGCTGATGAAGTTCCCCGATGAGGTGTACTTCTTCGGGGAAGGCTCTCAGATTGTAGGGCGCCCCATTCCCATGCGGGAACTCGCCTGCTGGCTGCTTGCCTGGGCAATTGTTGCCGCAGCGGCGCCGCGCTTTCCGCTCTGGGAGGCGCTGGGCAAAAGGAGCCTGACGTGGAGAGCGCTTGCTGCTGCGGCTGCGGCACTGGTGTTGCCGGTGGGCCTATACCTGCTCGTGAAGATTCCAGCCGAGTTGATGACACCGGGTATGCCTGACCCGGCGGCGATCACCGGCAACGTAGTGGCCTTCGCCGCGCTCGCCGTCATATGCGTGTGCTTGGCGGGATTCGCTTGGGGATCGGTTCTGCTGGTGGTGTTGGTAGCCGTCATTCTGCATGCGCAGGCACAGAATATTGCACTGTGGGTGCTTCCCTTTACGTGGACCTTTGTGCGAAATGAATCAGCAGGGGCCGACTTCGACGGTAGTGTCAGATGGGTGTGGGTGGCGGCGCTGATCGTGGCGGCACTGGCAACAGCCTGGTTCACTCGCATGGTGCCGCCGTGGCGGAAGGGACGTCTGTAGGGCACCTTCTGATCGTGTCTCCGCGGGATGCGCGGGGCGCCGCTATGCTCGGCGGTAGGGCATGTTCGGCCCTGTTGCGTTGAGCGGCCCTGTTGCGTTGAGCGGGCGGTTCGGCTCCACGGCGTTGATACTGCGCGGCCATGCAAGGCGTGCGCTACCGGCGCGTTACTCGGCCCCGCGCTCTTCCGGGATGGCGTGCAGCCCGACGACGCAGGCCACCAGCAGCGCCAGCAACGCAATCCGCAGGGTGGAAACCGGTTCGCTGCCGCGAACCATTCCCCAGATGACTGCCAACGACGCACCAATACCCGTCCACACCGAATACGCCACCGCAGTGGGCAGGCGTCGCATCGCCAGCGCCAGGCCAATCGTTGACCCGAGCAACGCCGCCAGGAACACCAATAGGGGCAGTCCAAACCCAGAGAGCTGGCCGAGCGCGTGAGCCCACACGGCCTCCAGTACACCGGCTCCTATCAGCAGCACCCATGCGCCGCCCGAGCCTCCGCGCTGGCGAGTTCGGCTCCTCCCGTCTCCTGCCCCTCCGGCGCCCCCTTCCGCCGTGTCGTCCGCGCCCCCGGCGTCGCTGTTCGCGGAGTCAGTTTGCCGAGTGCCACGGTCGGCAGGCTCGCTCGTCTGTGCCCCGGAGAGGTCGTCGGGCTCTTTGCCGCTGTCTGCGGTGCCGCAGCTGTTCGTTCCGTCGTCGTGCAATCGTCCGCTAGCCTCCACCGTCACGCTGTCACCTTCAATCCGACGACGGCGACGATGATCCCGGCAATACAGCACGCCTTTGCCACTGATGCGCGCTCGGTTCGAGTCACGAAAGCCCAGATGGTTGTCAGGCAGGCACCCACGGCCGTCCACACCGCGTATCCGGTTCCCGTTGGAATCGTGCGCAATGCGATGCCTAAGCCGGCCACGGACGCCGTCGTCGCCACGAGGAACACGAGTGTTGGGCGTAGGCGGCGTAATCCGTCAGAGCGCCCCAGCGCATGCGCCCACACTGCTTCCAGTGTTCCCGAGCCGATCAGAATTAACCAGTCCATTCGCCTATTCCCGCGAGTGTCACTTTCTCACCGCAGCGCAGTGTTCGATTCGCTTGAGCCTATCCAGTGCGGGCGGAGCAACTCAGGCAGCGCCCAGAGCACCAATATGCGGCGGCCAGAGAACCGGCAGGCCGCTGTCACTGTAGATTCGGGTTGTAGCGCAGCGAATTGACCCGGCAGGAGCATTCGGTGGCGATATTGATCCCGGAAGCAAGCTTTCCCTCTGCGCGCAGTTCCAGCAGGCGGGGGACTACCCGGTCGCGTAGCGACCAAGGATCAATGGTATTGACGTAAATCTTCGTGCCGCCCTCGAAACCGGCCAGGGTGGAGGTACGCCACTTGATAAGAATCCGCCACGGAATAGGCACGTCCACGTCCATCGGGCGGCTGTACCACTCCTCATTGGTCGGGATGTGGGTGCCGGTTGCCGCATGCATGGCGTGGACCAGGTCGGAGACATCACGGATCTCAGAAGGGCTGTGATCCCACGGCTGGCAGGCAGCCGAGCGGCTCCACACTTCCAGCGTGGGATAACGATGCCCAAAGCCCGCGATAGCTACCGCGTGCCGGTTCTCCGCGATCACGAGATTCTGCGAGGCGGCATAGTCCGGACCTGCCTCATTGAAGTAGTTCGGATTGGCGCGGGCCTTCGGCACCTCAACGCGCGAATTCACCGAGCGCTCATCGATGGCGACCAGCTGCTTATGCAGGTGGTCGAAGGAAGCGCCTGCCGGTTTGAGCCAGTTCTGGAACACCTGCACATACTTCGCGTAGCGGTTCTTCTCATACAGATCACGCATCGCATCGATGGTCAGGCGCATATACCACTGGTGTTCCTGCGGGGTGAGCGTACCCGAGGATGCCAACTGAGAGGTGTCAGCGGCGCCGTCGACGAAATGCCGCCGGGCCACAATGAGATCGTGCCCGCCGCCGAAGAACGACGCCGCCATCTCCACCCGTTCGTTTTCCGGTAGTGCATCCCACTGTGCTTCGGACATGCGTGAGGCGAAGGCCTTTTGGCGGAGTACCGACATCACGTGTGCTCGCCCCGCCGGATCGGCGATGTAACGATCCATCCTCTCCCGGCAGGCAACGGGCATCCGGTAGTCGTAGTTCTGCGTCCAGTAGGCGAAGGGGACAATCTCGAAAAGATTCGGAATGCGCCGGAACTCCCATGGCTCCGCCAAATCGTCCACCGGAATATCCCGCACGATGCGGGCGTCGTCGCCGTCGCGCACGATACGTGCTTTCTCCGGCGGCGTTTCCAGGATCCGATCCCAGCAGAAAGCACAGTTGCGGCCGAGTTCCTCCACCTGTTGTGGATTCTGTGGCACCTGGTCTAGCGGTCGATTGGCTCGGCCAGGAACAGTCCATACCTCGGTTCCGGAGAAGGGATTGAGTTGCTTGATAGTGCCATCGGGCAGGCGCGTCAGCGGCGGTGTGAAGTCTTCGATGCGTTGCGGCATAGTTCCAGATTAGTCAGAGTGACGGCTTCGTGGTACTCAGTTCGCAGGACTGGAAGGTGTTGACGACGACGGAGGTACCTGTTCGACCGGAGGAACCTGGCCCGCAGAGGGTGCTGGGGCGGTAGACGCCGGTGCCGCGGGGGCGAGTGCGGAACTCTCCGCGATTCCCGCCTGCCGCAGAATCGCAAGGGCGTCGTTGAGCAGCTCGGCGCGTACCTGCACTTCATAAGCGGATGCCTGGAACCCACTCACCGAACGGAAATCGCGGCGGCCGCCCGTCATCCAATGTGACACGGCACCAAGGACTGCGCCGAAGAAGGCTCCCACCAGCAGTCCGAACAGTAGAAGTGAGAGAAAATTGGGTACCGGGCTGAAGATCATGAAGAACAGGCTGATGAAGAGGCCCATTGATGCGCCGGAAAGCGCACCCGAGCCCGTGGCGATCAGCACGGTTTGCCGGCCCATCACCTGTTCGACACTCTCAAGATTGATACCGACAATTCGCGTGTTGGCAACGGGGAAGCGGGCATCGGAGAGGATGTCAACGATGCTCTCCGCATCCCGGTAGGAACGGACTTCGCGAAGGACCCGGTAGTCGAGGGGCTTTGCTAATGAAGCAGCATTGAGTCTCATATTTCACATCATAGATCGCGACGCTGGAAGTCGGGTGGATGACGCGGAGAGAAAGTGCAGGTAGGAGCGGTGAGCGAGCAGGAGTACATGTGAAACCTGCCCTGCGGCAGGACCATCCCGTACGATGAGCCTGTGCGATTGCCACGTGAGATCTGGGTAATGGTGGGAGCAGCGCTGCTGGTGGCGCTCGGCTACGGCGTCGTATCGCCCGTCCTGCCACGCTTCGCAATCAGTTTTGACGTGTCCGTTACGGCGGCGAATGTGGTGGTGTCTGTTTTCGCCTTCTTCCGCCTTGTATTCGCGCCCACCGCCGGTCGGCTTATCAGCGCGCTTGGCGAACGCCCGATGTATATCTCGGGGATGCTTGTGGTGGCGGCCAGTTCTTTTGCCAGCGCTTTCGCCCACAGCTACTGGCAGCTTCTGGTTTATCGCGGGGTCGGCGGTATTGGTTCAGTGACCTTTACGGTTGCGGCAACCAGCCTCATTATCAAGAATGCTCCACGCGGCGCCCAGGGGAGGGCCTCGGCCGCCTACGGCGGCGGATTCCTGCTGGGAGGAATTGCCGGACCGGCTATCGGATCGCTTTTGGCGCCGCTGGGAATGCGCGCCCCGTTCATCATTTATGCGGTCACACTCGTTCTTGCCGCACTGCTGGTGGCCATCCTGACACCGGCACAGCAGCGTCCCGCTACCGGCACCGGCGACGTCGCACAGCGCGAGCGTGCCGATCTACGCACGACATTGGCACTCCCTCTTTATCGCCGCTTGCTCTTCGCCAGCTTCGCCAACGGATGGACGAATCTGGGTGTTCGGGTCAGTCTCGTTCCCCTCCTGGCTGCCGCGCTCGCGGGTGCTCCCGAATGGCTGCCGGGAGCTGCGCTTACCGTCTACGCCGCCGGCAACGCGATCTCCCTGCTGATGGCGGGGCGTATTGCGGATCGACGAGGACGTGCCGCCGCCATCTCCTTTGGGCTGGTTGTATCGGGGTTGTTCTCGGTCATGCTGGGATGGCTGCCATGGCAGGCAATGCTGGTCTGCTGCGTTTTCGCCGGACTTGGCGCCGGTTTTATCCAGCCGGGCATGCAGGGGCAAATGGCCGATATCTTGGATGGTCGGGAAGGAGGGCGTGTGATCGCGGCTTTCCAGATGGCTGGCGACGTCGGTCAGATCGCCGGTCCGGTGGTGGCCGGATGGCTTGTCGACATCTCGGGTTATGGCCTTGCATTCGCCTTCGCCGGTTCATTGCTGCTTCTCGCTTCCGGGCCGTGGTTGCGGATGAACTTTTCCTCGCGCGGAGCATGAACTTCTGATAGAGGTCTGAGCCTCTCGCATAGACAACGGTGGGGATAGACAAGGGTGGGGATAGAGACAAGGGTGGGGAACACGCCACTTCGACGTGCTCCCCACCCTCGGTTCACTCGTGGAGGCTTTTGCGCCTCGCGCTCAGTCGCGCTGCGAGTGATCCATGCGTGCCGTTAGGCTTTCGCACTACGACGTCGCAGCACAACTCCGGCACTTCCCAATAGCACGAGGGCGACTGCCACTGCGGCAATGCCCGTCACATTCGCGCCGGTCTTCGGAAGCTTTGCCGTCTTAGGAAGCGTCGGGGCGGTCTGGCTGGTTGTCAGAGTCTCGTCCGACTCCCCGCAGGTACCCTGCGAGATCACATTGCCATTGCGGTCGTACGTTGTTTCCACATAGCCGTAGGTTGCCTGCTTGCCGGACTCAGTAGTGTACAACTCCGTCTTGTACTCACCCGCCATGCCGCCGTGATCAAGACGGGTGGTCCAGACCGGCGTGTCGCAGGTCGGTGCCGAGTCCTTGGCCCACGTGTACAACTGCACTTCCGTGTAGGATCCCTGCGGGAAGGATCCCGTAAGTGTCACGGTGTCCGCGATCTTATCGCCGGGCTGCAATGTGCCGCCCTTCTCGGAGAAGGCCTTAGTCGTCACCTTTCCGAAGGTGGGGGAGACCTGCTCGTTCTCGTCCATATCCGATGTCGTGACGGCAACTGTACGCGAATCACCTGCGTAAGTTGAGACGACGATGTAGGTGCCGACGCCCAGATCCCAATCGATCGGGAAGTCAGCGGCGTTGATCGTGTATTCGCCGTTCTTTGCCGGAGTCTCGACCGTTGCGAGAGCGGTGAGGCCTTCGGTGACCCCTTCTTTCAGCTCGGTCTGCTTGGGAACGAAGTACAGCGAATGCGTGATTGTCTGTGCATCCGCCTTCCAGCCTTGGATGCCATTGAAAGAGGTGTGGTCTTCGGGCATGCCTGTTACCGTAATGACGTCCTTGATACCCGCCTTACCATTGCCAAGGTCCTCCTGCGTTGCCTTCGAGGTGATACTCGGAGTCCACGGAGCCACGGTGGTTTCGGAGAGTTCAAAGAACTCGGATCCGTACTCGTTGATGTAGGCGGCGTACTCACCCTGAGCGTCCTTGTCCACATGCGCCTGGAAGAAGTAGAAGCCCTCCTCAGGGGCGGTAATCGACCCCTCGGTATCCTGGGTGCCGGGTCCGGTGAAGGTCAGTTGGTAGGAGCCCAGTTTCTTGCTGGCGAATGCGGTGCCGTCGGTAGTGGGCGCGACGGGGCTGGCAAAGGGCCCGTATACATCAACCGTTGCCGTGACAGGAGCGGGCGTATCGGTGCCGGGCACATTGATCCAGTTGTCGGCGGATGCCGTCACCGTGTCAACCAGCGCATCGCCCTTGTTGATTTTTGCGGATTTAACCGTGGTGGCGATCTGCGGGGAGAAGTCAACGGTGGATCGCACGGAGGCCCTACCGTTCAGCGACTCCTTCTTGTTCAGAATGATGAAGTTCTGCGCGCGCTGATTCTGGATGGTGGCATTACCGATCACTCCGGTGGAGATCCATGCCTTCGATGTCGGAAGGTCCTTGACGGTCAGTTCGACGGTCACCTCACCGCTCGCGGTGGCACGGATGGCCTCCGCCTTCGTAGCGGTGGCGGTTGTTCCTGTCACCGTTGTGGTGCCAGTGCTTTCGAACACTGCCGGTCCGGTGATCTCCAAGGTGTAGGAATATCCGGCGAGCCAGTTGCCCGCGGCGGACTTTGCACCGACGTTCCCGACGGAACCCGTCGCGCCATCAGGGAGATCGAGCGTGGGCTGCACGGTGTACGGGCCGCCGTACCGTTCGGCCTCCTTCGCAAGTGCCGCAGAGTTTTCTGCCGGCGATTTCAACTTATCGGCATTGGTTGAAGCGTACGTGCCGTGCTCTGCCTGCTCGTACACACTCCCTTCGTACATTCCGGCTGCACGAATGATGGCGATCTGTGCTGTTGCAGCAGACTCGTCGGTGCTGATGTCAGCGGTCGAGGCGACGTAGGCCATCTGTCCGAGTTGCGTGGCATCGGTGATGGTCGCGCTCCTGTTTCCTCCTAGTGAGCGGACGTCGAGTGAGTTCACCGGTGCTGCGGGGTTCATGTGCCCCTGGGTGACGGACTTGCTCGTGACCGAGGCAGTGCCACCGTCGGCAGCGCACATATACGACTCACCCTCCGGGCTGACTTCGGCGCCGGTGTGGAGTGATGCTCCGGTGAAATAACCGGCACCGGACCGCCACCCAGGTGCCTCCGCGTTGGCTGCGGGCACAACCGAGATGGTGAGAAGGCTGATGCTCGCGATGGAAACAATCCCCTTCAATTTGCGTAACAAGATACTGTTCCTTTCCTTCGGGCCTGCGAGCGTGTGCAACAGACCCAGTCTGTTGATGGCTGCAGACCCGTTCGGGATGGCAGACCATCTGCACGTGACGATAGAGGTTGGAACGTCGGGGCACAATGGGGAGAAACGCCCATCCGATGCCCATTCGAAAAGTTGAAACGTATGGACATTTGGCGTACGGTTAGGGTTTCCCGTGTAAGGGATGTGACGGACGCGGCTGTCGCTCCTACCGAGTGCCGAGGTCCGCCGCGCCTATGACTCCCGCGGAAGGGCCGAGCGTGGCGATCATAATCTGGGGAGTGCGCCGATAGGCGCGAGCGGTAAGCAGCTTCTCGAATGATTCTCTTGTGGGCGTCAGCAGCAGATCGCCCGCCTCGCATACCCCGCCGGCAAGAACAAAGACTTCCGGGTCAAGCACAGCAGCAAGATCGGCCAATCCGTAGCCCATCCAGTGCCCGATGTTGTTGAAACAAGCGAGCGCACAGGGGTCTCCCTCTTGCGCGGCCTGGGTCACCACATGCCCGGTAACGGCCTCGGCGGATCCACCGGCGAGCTCCAGCAACCGTGCGGCGTAGGTAGGGTTCTCGTGGGCTACCTGCCGTGCGTCACGCACCAGTGCACTGCCGGAGGAGTATGCCTCCCAGCATCCTGTGAGCCCGCAGTTGCAACGGTGACCGGTTGGTTCGAGGCAGATATGTCCTATTTCTGCGGCGAAGCCCGAGGCGCCGCGTATGAGTTGACCATCGATAATAATGCCGCCGCCGATGCCGGTGCCGACGGTTACAACCGCAACGGATTGGGCGCCGACGGCTACACCGAAACGATATTCGGCCCATGCCGCCGCATTCGCATCATTTTCGACGACGACACGTTTACCGGTTGCGTCTTCTACCCGCTGTGCGAGCGGGAAATTTCGCCAGGGAAGATTCGGCGAGAAGACGACTTCTCTGCGGTCTGCGGTGACGAAGCCGGCAGCGCCGATGCCGACCCTTGCTACGCTGTCTGACTGCGGAAGTTCGGTAATGCAGTCGACGATCGTCTGCACGACGGCGTCGGCGTCCTGTGCCGGGGTTGGCTTACGTATGGACGAGATGATATTCCCGTCGCGTACAAGGCCCGCGGCGATTTTGGTGCCGCCAACATCTACACCGATCGTCATGCTCATATGCATATCTTGGCACACTCTCTGAACCCGCGGCGAGAGGCCTCCTCGGCGCCATGGTAACCTCTGCAAGCGGAGGGTCGGCGGAGCTCAGTACGGCGATGTTCCGCCCAAAAGGAGGGCGCGCTTAGACCGTGCGATCAGTGCCTTGCTGTGCACGCATGCGAGCGCGAAAAGCTTCAACTTCGGCCGGATCAAACGGTCCCTGCGAGGTTCCGATCGTGCCGTCGTCGCGCTGCCAGGAGACGCGCAGAGAATCTCCCGCACCGAATCGCGCGAGGTGAATGCCGACAACTTCTTCAAAATGAGCGACGTCGTCGGCGGGAGCCTCCATGTCCATGATCAGCGCCTCCGCAGTGGCCTGCAGATGTACGGTGACAGGCTTATCGGGAAAGACAAGGACGCCGGAATCCTCGTCCCAACTGGTCGTGATGCGGCGCGCCATATGGGATGCGAGTTGTTTGCCGTAGCGCTGTGCTCGGTGGGTGGTAACAGTAGCGATCGACTTCATGTAAGGAACTCCTAACTTAGGAATATCATGCCTCAGTTGGGAGAGGAACGGAAGCGATGTCCACGTGCAAGACCGGTAGAGGGCCGGTCCCGGGAATGAGACATCACGGGACCGGCCCAGGGTCGCGCCTCACACGACGTCGTCGTTACGGGCAGCGATTGCTAGTTCTCCGCTGACTTGATGACCTCTCCGGCATGATCGGCAGCCACCCAACCAGATGTGTACGAGAAGCCGCTCACCGTTCCGGGAACGTCAAGCGGGTACGAATCGCCCCACAGGCCCGCCGCTTCAGAACCGACACAATAGAGCCCGGGAATGGGCTTACGGGTGTCTGCTGCAATGACTTGAAGGTTTCCGTTGACGGCGATTCCTCCCAGAGAGATAAGGTTTCCGGGAGTCATCGTGACCGCATAGAACGGTGGCTCAACCACCGCGCGCAAGTACTTAGGATTCGTGTAGTAATCCGAGTCCGCGCCGGCCTCGCAGTGTTGGTTGTAACGGGCGACGGTGGCGAGGAAGGTCTCCCGATCAAATCCGATCTGGTCGGCAAGTTCTTCCAAGGTGTCTGCCGTGTAGGCGGTGTCCGTCTCCACATCCTGCTTCAACTCCGCGTCCAAGTGGCTCAAAGCTGCGTGATACGGAATAAAGGTACCAAGTGATATGTCACTACCGGCGGTTTCCAGATGGCGCTTTGTGGCGGTGTCAAAGATCGTGTATGTAACCGCGTCAGGAGCTTGCGCAATGATATTCGCCGCATCGGCAAAGTTCATCGCGACGGTCTCATCGGTGAACCGCGAGCCGAACTTGTTCACCCACAGGTAGGGCTGCGATCCGGCACCGCTGATATGCGAGGTGATCTCCCGATCCTTGGCCACGGGCATCAGGGCCATCGCCCCGGTCAAGTCGCGTAGGCCGCCGATCTCCTCGACCATCCGAAGATCGTCGCCGGTGTTTCCCGGCGTGCCCAACTCGACGATCTTGCGGCCGTTCTCGCCGAAACGAGAGAAGGCGACGACGGCGTCGGGATCGGATGAATAACCCCCACCGGCAAGGATCACGGCCTTGGCTCCTATGCGAATGGTTTCGCCGTTGGAATCGAGTGCCTCGACGCCGACGACTTTTCCGTCCTCCACGATGAGATGTTGCGAGGCTGTATTGGTGAAGATCTCGGCGCCGTGCAGTTGGGCCTGCTTCTCCAGCAGCCTAATGATCTCTACGCCTTCGCCTTCGGCCCAGTGCATCGTCTTCAGTTCGGTGTCCTGCTCGAGGGCGTAGACGGTGACATCCTCCCAGACCGCTCCCATGGCGGCGAGTTTGCGGATGGTCTCGGCCGAGTTATTGACGAACATGCTGATGACATCGGCGTTTCCGCGGAAACTGCTCAGCGCCATGTACCGGTGGAAGCCCTGTTCCTGCGTTACCGTGATACCGCGTTTCGCCTGCTCCTGCGAATTGAAGGCCGCCGATCCCTCGACGAACTGGCCGTGCCCGCCAATGCGGTCGAGCTTTTCGAGCAGAGCGACGCTATTGCCGTTGGTTGCGGCCTCGGCCGCTGCGAACATACCTGCGGCACCGGCGCCGGAAACGACAATGTCGTATTCGACATCAAATGTTGTGGACATGTGGTCCTCCTTTATTTCGGTCATCTTTGACGGAATTCGTTCATAGCACCGCGTCAGTTGGCCCAGCTCCTGGGCCGTGTGGTGGTACCCCCGCCACTTCTTCCACCCCGTCGGCGTCGTCGCCGGAGTGCTTTCGGTGGTAGTTGATACGTGCGGTACGCTGCCCGCTGGGCTCGCCATGAGCACGCTGGGCAAGAGTCTGATCTGATATGTGGCCGATCAACGGATGGCCGATTGGCGGGCACCCCTGAACGACATTGATAACGGCGGTGATGAGCCAATGCTGTCAACCTGCCGTATGGTGTGGCCGTTGAGCGACGTTGTTCTCGCCGCGTCGGCGCGGCTCGGACAACAGTCTCATATGACGGCTGATTTGTAGTTTACCCAAGGCGGGATGGCGCGGCAATGGTCACGATCGACGACCGGCGGTAGCACTATCCTCGGAGGCTGCTGATCCAAGGTGACGTAGTCCTTCCGTCCTAGTCACGCCATCTCGGCCGGCCAAGTTGTGGTGCTCCGGGCGGTGTGCACGATGCATCCGCCACTGTGGCTGGTCGTCGTATTTCAGGACTCTTCCACGAGCTCATCCGGGAGCTCGAAAGCAGACGGTAGGTACTGCCGCTCCAACGTTACCGAGACTTCAACGGTCGCCGGTCCGCCATCAGAAGCCGGAATAGGTTCACCGTCTGAAGTGATCACGCAGGAGAACTCAAGTACGAGGTTAAAGATCTGGTAGGAGCTTGGATCGGCAAGTATGGTCACTTTCGCGTAACCGTCAATATCTCCTCCGGCATCGAGTGAATCGCGGAGTTGATCGGCAGGAATGAAGCCGACGATGATGTACGGGCGATACCAGCCCGGGGCGTAGGGGGAGTCATCCGCCCGCGATACGGCGACATCGTCCAGCGTAGCGATGATCCCCTCAATCTCGCTCAGCGTAAACACCTGCCCGCTGACGATCTCAACGTCATCCCATGCCACCGAGCTCGTCTGCCATTGTGCAGGGTCGGATGCCCATCTATCCGACTGCGCAACGTAGGCGGTAATAGTGTTCCCTTCTAGCGCGAAGTAGGAGTTCGTCTCGGTGGCAGCACTATCTGAGCCCTTTCCGCTCACGCGGTACTCGGACACTCGGGTTCGTATCGTGTCACTCGTCACGCTCGACTCCAATTCGGCGTGGCTTTCCAGCCAGCGGTTCGCATCACCGCTGGCGCTGTTCGAAACGCGTACCGTGGTCTCGACCCGAGGGGCGTATTCGAGACTGGGATCACGAAACGAGAACAGCCCATCCGTAGCCGCCGTCGCCTGCACCCGCGCGAAAACCTCCTCACTTTCTTTGTGCGTATGAGGTGTTTCGGTGGTGACGGCTGGCAGCGCCATCCCCGTTTGTGGTGCACTTGCCTCCTTACCGCTGCAACCTGCGAGCAGTGGGCCGGCCGTGAGTGCACATGCGAGGAGAGTGAGGTGAATTCGCGAGTGGCGGGTCATGAGTCTCAATCCGTAGTTGGGTGACGCTGATGTATATCCAGACTAGCCGAGCAGGGCGCAGGCG
>SUUB01000023.1:22059-32664 GCA_015062745.1 Actinomycetaceae bacterium | reverse complement strand
ACAGGCCGCAATTGACGACTCAGTGGTCGTAGTAATGCTGGTCAATTGCGCGCTGGTAGGAGCGTTGGATTTCCGCTTCGGCCTCGAGACGTCCTACCCAGTGGGCGCCTTCCACCGACTTACCCGGTTCGAGGTCCTTGTAGACCTCGAAGAAGTGCTGGATTTCGAGGCGATGGAATTCGCTGACATCCTCAATCTCCGTGCGCCAGGATGCCCGCTGGTCCCCCGACGGGACGCAAAGAACCTTGTCATCGCCGCCGTGCTCGTCGCGCATGCGGAACATTCCCAGTGCGCGGCAGCGGATCACACAGCCGGGGAATGTCGGCTCCTCCAGCAGTACGAGGGCGTCCAACGGGTCGCCGTCTTCACCAAGCGTGTCGTCGATAAAACCGTAATCGTCCGGGTAGCGCGTTGAGGTGAACAGCATGCGATCCAGGCGGATTCGCCCTGTCTTGTGGTCCAGCTCGTACTTGTTCCGGTTGCCTTTCGGGATCTCGATGGTGACATCGAACTCAAGCATTTGCGTCTCCTCCTTCGACGGGACATCCTTGGCTCACTCGTCGTAGAGACCACGGGCCGAGGTCTACTGTGCGAGACTTGGCCTGTGAAACGACGAACACAGGTGGCGTTCTCCGCCGTGCTGGCACTCGTTGCCGGGTACCTTGTAGCGGATGCTTACGATCTTACCCCGGGTATGCTGACAACGCGTGCGACTGTGCCGGATCCCCTGCCATATCCGAGTGTGAACAACGGTGTGTCCAACCCGGTGTTGCCCTCTTTCGACGCCGCTGCTCCGATTCCATCGGCAAACGACATTGAAGAGGCCATTGCCGAACTCGAGGCAGATCCGCGGGTTACCGGCGTTGTTTCCGTCGAGATGTCTGACGCCCTAACGGGAGAGACTATCGTCTCACATAACGCCGACCAGGCGCGCACTCCGGCGTCGAACATGAAGTTGGTGACCGCCACCGTTGCGCTGGAGACTCTTGGCCCTGATACGACTTTGCGGACGACGACGAAACTCTCCGGCACCACCGTGTACCTCGTGGGCGGCGGTGACACGTTGCTAGCCGCTGCGGAAGGAGACCCAGCGGCTGTCAAGGGTCGGGCCGGGCTGGGAGACCTGGCGCGAGATACCTCCGCCGCGCTGAAAGAGCGGGGAGTAACGAGTGTGACGGTAGAGGTGGACTCTTCGCTCTTCTCCGGTCCGCTTTACCATCCGGACATCACAGGTTCCGATACGGGTTACATCATGGAGATGCGGCCCATTGCGGTGATGCAGTCGCGCAACGAAGCGGGAGCCTATACGCGCGACGCCGACTTATCGGCACTGCAGATATTCGCCGACGCATTGACACAGCAAGGGATCGAGGTGACAGTATCGGGTCGCGAAACTGTGCCGGATGACGCCGATGAGCTGGCGGAAGTTCGCAGCGCCACCGTGCGGGAGCTCGTCGATTTCGCACTGACAGATTCCGATAACACGACGGCGGACGTTCTTGGGCACATGGTCGCGCTTGAACGCGGGAAGGAAGGGAGCTTCGAGGGCGCGGCTGAGGCGACGCGCGAGGTACTGACCGAACTCGGTTATGGCCTTGATTCCGTTGTCATATCGGACAATTCCGGACTGTCGCCGTCGAACAAACTCACAACCGGACTGCTGCTGGAGATTGTGGACAATGTGTACCGGTGCGATGGTTGCGCGCTAGAGAGCATTGCGTCCGGGGTACCAGTCAGTGGATTATCTGGAACACTCGACGATCGCTACGGCGGCGAGGATATGGGCGCGCGCATCCATGCGAAAACGGGAACACTGACCACGGCGGCGTCGTTATCCGGCTTCCTCCTGACAACGGATGGGCGACTGCTCGAATTCTCCGTGTTGATTGACCAGGTAGAGGAAGGAACCGTGACGCAGGCGCGGCTCGCCATCGATGACTTCATGACATCCGTTGCCCGGTTGTGACGCGGGAGCCCCTTTACGTGGTGAAGGCGGTGAGTATGGATGGGGGTTGCCCGGTTGTGACGCGGGAGCCCCTTTCGCCGCGCAGTGCGTTGGTCAGACCGGGGCCGCCGGTGGGCTTGCTTTCGATGATCCCGGCTTGCAGCAAGGCGCGGAGCGAAGAACTCGTTGTCGAGGGCGTGAAACCGGTACGGTAGGGCCATGGCGGAAATGAATACGCGGATTGTGGGGCAGGTATCGGCGTTGCTTTCCGGCCGACTTCCTGCCATCGAGCCGGGCGATGGAGAAGCGCTGGTGGCGGATCTGCATTCGCAGGCGACGAAGGCGCCTACGATTGTCGGAGATGTGACCGGGCTGGGTGAAGCCGCACAGGCTGCAGCACACACTCCTGTTTACGTAGTAGATCGTTCGCGGTGGTCAGTGGCAACGGCACAGTCTGCGCGATCCGTGCTTAAACCCTACATGGAACAGTCGGCGGGCCCGTTGTCTTCCCGATTACAGGCGGTGGAGTTCGCAGCCGGGTTGGCTCCGCTTTCCCGCTCGGTCCTCGGCCAGTACGATCCCTTCAGCGGTCTACCGGGACGGCTCCTGCTGGTGGCGCCGAATCTTCACGTCTTCGCCAAGGATTTCGATCTCAAGCAAAGCGATGTTGCGCTGTGGGTGTGCATCCATGAACTGACCCATGCCGTGCAGTTCAACGCCGCCCCCTGGCTGCTGGACTATTTGCTCTCGCGTGCCCACCGGCTGCTTGAAACCTACGAAAACGCTGCACGAATTGACTTCGAGACGGGTGCGGGTGCGGAGATTGCCGCGGTGATGAGCCTGCTGGAAGGGCATGCCGAATACGTGATGAACCATGTGCCCTATGCCGTCCTGCCTGGCAGGCGCCGCCTAATGGCCGCGCTGCGCCGCCGTCGCGACGTGGCAAACCCGTTGCAGAAACTCGTACGCCATATCACTGGACTGGACGCGAAGCTCGCCCAGTATTCCGATGGCGTGGCATTCGTTTCTGCTGTGGTCGATGAGGTGGGGCATGAGGGGCTGAACATGGTTTGGGCCGACCCTCTCAATGTTCCCGGCCGCAGCGAGATCGATTCTCCGCGGGCGTGGATCAACCGGGTGCTCGGCTGATATGAGTGGTCCGCATCCGGTAGTGGCCGCTGCTCGCAGGGCCGTGCGGCAGGTCTTGTCCGACGCTGAGGTTCCGACTGGCCGCCGACTGTTACTAGCTGTATCGGGCGGGTCCGACTCCATGGCACTCGCCCAGGCTGTGCTTTTCGTCGCCGCGCGGGATGGTTACCCGATGGCGAGCCTAACCGTGGATCATGGGTTGCGGCCTGATTCGCGCCGCGAGGCAGAACAGGTGGCCGGCTGGATGCAACAACACGGCGTCGAGCAGGGACTGGTCCGAACCGTGGACGTATCCGGCCCCGGCGGTCCGGAGGCAGCCGCGCGCACCGCCCGCTACAGGGCACTGGCGGATGTGGCGCGTTCGTTGGCGGGCACGGACGGAGCGCCAGCTGTGGTGCTTCTCGGCCATACGGCCGACGATCAGGCGGAGACGGTGCTGCTCGGCCTGGCACGCGGCTCGGGGGCCCGTTCGATATGGGGGATGCCGGTGGTCGGAGCACTGCCGGGTGCGGAAGACGTGATCGCCCTCCGTCCATTACTGCAACTCGAGCGTGAGGATCTGCGGGACGGGCTACGATCGGCAGATATCGACTGGGTGGATGATCCGACAAACGACCTTGATTCGAATTGGCGGGCTGCCGATGGCACGGTGCTACGGCGCAGCGCGATCCGCCACAGGGTGCTGCCAGAGCTTTCGCGAGCCCTCGGTCCGGGGGTCGTTGGTGCGCTTGGACGGACGGCGAGACAGTTGCGCGACGACGGCGCAGCGCTCGACACGTGGGCGCAGCGCGAGATCGCAGGAATGGGCGGGCAGCTCGCCATCACATACCTACGGACCCTGCCGGTGGCGGTCCGTACTCGCGTGCTTCGCCTGGAGGCACTGGCCGCAGGGGCCCGCGCTGGAGAACTCTCCACATGGCACCTTGCCCACTTGGATGATCTGGTGATGGGTGCCGGTGGTGGACGCGGAATTGATCTGCCCGGTGGTGTCCGTGCTGTGCAAAGAGACGGGCGGATCTGCTTCGACGGCGTAGGCTTGGAAGGTGTTGACCCGGTGGACAGGCCATCGGCAGGACGTGTGAAGGGACGTTAGAGGGATCATATGGACGCACGGGATATGGGCGAAGACCTCGCCAAGGTGCTACTAACCGCCCAGGAAATCGACGAGCGGCTCGACGCCGTCGCCGCAGAAATCGACGACTATTATCAGGGCAAGGAGGTTCTTCTTGTCGGTGTGCTGCGGGGCGCTGTTATGACCATGGCAGACTTGGCGCGCAAGCTCCACACCCCGGTGACGATGGATTGGATGGCTGTCTCCTCCTACGGTTCAGGTACGAAGTCCTCCGGCGTGGTGCGTATCCTCAAGGATTTGGACACGGATATTCAGGGGCGCGACGTGCTTATCGTCGAGGACATCATTGATTCGGGCCTCACGCTTTCCTGGCTGAAATCCAATCTTGAATCGCGGGAGCCCAATTCGGTACGCATCGCTACCTTGTTGCGCAAGCCGGATGCGGCGGTTGTTGATCTGCCGGTAGACTTCGTAGGCTTTGACATACCTAACGAGTTCGTGGTCGGCTACGGCCTCGATTACGCGGAGCGCTACCGGCATCTGCCCTTTGTCGGCACGCTCGCTCCGCACGTCTACGGAGGCTGAATGACACAGGAAACCGCTCACACCGAGGCCGAGGGCGAGGTGGCAGCAACGCGTGCCCCGACAGTGGTGGAGAGCCCGGGTGCCGTTGGTACCGATCAACCCGCGGGCAGCAAGCCGGAGGCAGCCGATCCGGAATCCGAGGCGGGTCGGGCCGTAGAACATGGTGGAGGTGGCAAGCAGGGGAAGAATGACAAGGCGAAACGACGTCGCCTCCGTCTGCGTCTTATCACCGTAGCCGTGGTGGCAGCTGTCGTCGCAGTTGTGGTTGCGTTGTGGGCGACCTCGGACGCGCGACGCTTCAAATCGGTTACCACATCCGAGGGAATCGCGTTACTTGAGACGGCGAATATTACGCGCGCCGAGATAACCGACGGCACCCAGCAGGTGCGGCTCTGGCTGACCGAACCAACAAAGACAGTAGACGAGAAGGGAACAAGCCACTCGGTTGGTACACGGGTGACATTCCAGTACGTCGAGGCGCAGGCGGATCAGATCGCCGAATTAGTGGCCGCAGCCAAACCTACTCGCGGCTATAACTCGGTGGTGCCGGTGGACTCGATCTGGTCGTCAATCGTCATTATGGCGGTGCCACTGCTCATCATTGTCGCCTTCTTCGTGTTCATCACCTCGCAAATGCAGTCGGGGCTGGGAGGACTCGGCAATCTACGAGACCGCCGCACACCGGAGGGGGACCGGCCGAATGTCACCTTCGACGACGTCGCTGGAGAGGATGAAGCTGTGGCCGAACTGCAGGAGATCACCGAGTTTCTTGCAGCGCCGGAGCGTTTCCATGCTCTGGGGGCGAAAATCCCACGTGGCGTACTCCTGTATGGTCCGCCCGGCACCGGGAAGACACTGCTTGCCCGCGCGGTCGCCGGAGAAGCAGGAGTGCCCTTCTTTACCATCTCCGCCTCCGAGTTTGTGGAGATGTTTGTGGGAGTGGGAGCTTCGCGCGTTCGCTCGCTGTTCAATAAGGCGAAGGAGCAGGCTCCGGCTATCGTTTTCGTGGACGAGATCGACGCCGTCGGTCGCGGGCGTGGGGTTGGTATTGGCGGCGGCAACGATGAACGCGAGCAGACACTGAACCAACTGCTGGTAGAACTGGACGGTTTCGACGAGCGTGCAAATGTCATTCTGATCGCAGCGACGAACCGGCCCGATGTGCTTGACCCCGCGCTGCTACGCCCCGGACGTTTTGATCGGCAGATCGCTGTGGACTCACCCGATCTCAATGGGCGGAGTGCCATTCTTGCGGTACATGCACGTGGCAAGCCCCTGGAAGCAGATATCGATCTGGCGGCAGTTGCCCGCCGCACCCCTGGATTCACCGGCGCCGACTTGGAGAATATCCTCAACGAAGCGGCCTTGCTGGCCGCGCGTAACTCACACGAGCGAATCACGGAAGACGACGTCGACGAGGCGATTGACCGGGTGCTCGCCGGGCCGCAGCGCAGCTCGCGGGTGATGAATGCCGAAGAAAAACGTATGACGGCATACCACGAAGCCGGGCATGCGCTTGCCGCCGCGGCCCTGCACCACACCGATCCGGTGACCAAGGTGACGATTCTGCCGCGCGGTCGTGCGCTCGGGTACACGATGGTCATGCCACAGGAGGACCGCTACTCGCACTCTCGCAGTCAACTGTTGGATGAGATTACCTACGCACTGGGAGGCCGTGCGGCCGAGGAGATCATTTTCGGCGATCCCTCCACGGGCGCGGCCAACGATATTCAGAAGGCCACATCGGTGGCACGCCGGATGGTCACCGAATACGGTATGACCTCCAGTATCGGGCCGGTGCGTACCGTCACCTCCGAGGTTGATCCGCTTACTGCGGGAGCTGGCGAAGGCCAACCAATTCTGTCCGACGCCTTGGCGGGGCAGATAGATGTCGAGGTACGACGGCTGATCGACGACGCCCACGTGGAGGCGCGCAGTATCATCACGCAGAATCGCGACGTGTTGGATACTCTGGCGCAGCGTTTGCTCGAGAAAGAAACGGTGCTGGAGGCCGAGTTGACCGAGATTTTTGCCGCCGTGCGGATGGCGCCGCAACGGCGGAAGTGGGAATCGTCTTCTGTTGAACAGGTGGGAGCTGCCGGAGCCGAAAGCGAGGTGCGCGATGACTGATACCCCAGCCGGAGCGGTGCGCCCTTACGACGAAGAGGGTGTTCGGCACGCGGTACGCGAACTCCTCATCGCCGTGGGTGAGGATCCCAGGCGTGACGGTCTGCGGGATACTCCGGAGCGGATGGCGCGTGCCTGGCGCGAGATGCTGTCCGGACTATACTCCGACCCCGACGAGGTGCTGGAGGCACAGTTCGACATCGGCCATCAGGAGATGGTGCTGGTCAAGGACATTCCGCTCTACTCCCTGTGCGAACACCATCTGCTGCCTTTCCACGGAGTAGCGCATGTGGCATACATACCGGGTGTGGACGGAAAAGTGACCGGTTTGTCCAAACTTGCGCGACTGGTTGAAGGCTATGCGCGGCGTCTGCAGATCCAAGAACGTCTGACATCCCAGGTTGCAGATGCACTTGTGCGTAAACTAGGAGCACGTGGCGTCATCGTCGTCGTCGAAGCGGAGCACTTGTGCATGTCAATGCGCGGTGTTCGTAAACCGGGGGCACGGACCATCACTTCGGCGGTCCGTGGCATTATGCGCAACTCCGCAACCCGTGCGGAGGCCATGAGCCTGATCAACTCGCAGTAGGGCGGAGGATGGTCGGGCCGGTGGCTTCGGCGCTGAGGCGACGCCGCAGTGGTGATGCCATCCGACCAGACGGACGAAAGCGAGAGACGATATGGCAGTAACTCGAGTTCCTCGATACCCGGGCCGGACCCTTGTAATGGGGATCCTCAACGTGACCCCGGATTCTTTCTCCGATGGTGGAGCATGGATGAACGTCGATGATGCCATTTCACGGGGATATGAACTCATCAGGCAGGGCGCGGATATTATCGATATCGGCGGGGAATCGACTCGGCCCGGTGCTACCCCGTTGTCGGCGCAGAAGGAATGGGACCGTATCGGTGCCGTGGTGCGTGCACTGGCACAAACAGAGACGGTGATATCGGTTGACACCTACCACGCCCACACGGCTCGGCGGGCGGCCGCTGCCGGGGCTTCGATTATCAACGATGTAACCGGCGGGGCCGGCGACCCGAGTATGTTCTCGGCGGTTGCGGCTACCGGGTGTACGTACATCATGCAGCATATGCGCGGTGTACCACAGAGCATGGACAGCATGGCCGAGTACGATTCGGTGCCAGAAGAGGTGGCTGCGGAACTGGCTGGGGCCATGGAACGTGCCATATCCGCAGGAGTCAGGCGCGAACAGATCATACTGGATCCCGGTTTCGGCTTCGCCAAGGTCGCGCACCAGAATTGGGATCTGGCTGCACATATGGAAGCGGTGTTGGCACTCGGGCAGCCGGTACTGGTCGGTGTGTCACGGAAGCGATTTTTGGCCGAGGTGACCGACGGTGGTGAGCCGGAGGATCGAGACGCGGCGACGGCCGCACTGACCAGCTACTTCGCGCAGCTGGGCGTCTGGGGTGTACGAGTACATGATGTGGCGGCGTCACGTGCCGCTGTGCTCACCGAGGCTCGGTTACGCGCGGCGCGGCGTGAGGAGGCATCCAATGACTGACACGGTTCGTATTAGCGGTGTATCGGCGATGGGATGCCATGGTGTGTATCCGGAGGAACACTCCACACCGCAACGTTTCGTTGTGGACATTGCCATGGAAGTTGACGTACGCGCAGGCTGGCAGCACGACGCGCTTGAGTCGACGATCTCCTATGGCGATGCGGCGCGCGACGCGGTGGCGGTTATCACCGGCGAGCACGTGGATCTCATTGAGACTTTGGCGCAGCGCATCGCCGACCGGATCCTGGCGCGTGGTGCGCTCTGTGTGGAGGTCACCGTTCATAAACCGGATGCACCTGTCGATGTTCCTTTTACCGACGCCTCGGTGACCCTCCGGCGTCGCGGACCGCTTCTCGACGACGATGCCGGAATACGACACGCCGTCGTCGCCCTCGGTGCGAACCTCGGAAAGCGGCGGGCCACGCTTGACCATGCCATTGCGCTGATCCGTGAACTCGACGTGCACGTGACCGCCGTTTCACCGTTCATGCTGACAAAGGCGCAGATTGCACCCGGGCAGGCGCCGCAACCTGACTATCTCAACGCGGTGCTGGCACTGGACACCGCGCTGTCGCCCCTCCAATTACTCGATGAGTTGCAACGCATCGAGGTGCGGTGCGGGCGTGTGCGCCACGGGAGGTGGAGCGCTCGCCGCGTGGATATCGACATTATTGATTTTGCAGGTATTGACTCCGACTATCCGCGTCTGCTCCTGCCCCATCCGCGGGCGGCATGGCGTCTGTTCGTGTTGGAGCCCTGGGCGCGCATTGAGCCGGATGCCTCCCTGGGGGGAGTGCCAATTCGCGAGCGGATCGAAAGGCTGTATGCCGCAGAGGCGGGTGCTGACCGCTTTGCCGGGCCAACCGAGTCGGACAGTGCGGCCGCGGACTCCGGTGATGGAGACGAGCAGGGCGAATCTGAACGGCCCGGCGGGCCAGCGGGTGGCGAACCGTCCGCAGCGCGTGAGGCGGCCTCGCCACGTGATGCGCACACTCGCAGCGCCGGGCGCACCCCTTCCGATCCGCGTGCGGAACGCGATTGAGGGTTAGGCGTTCATGCGGCGAACTCCGTGGTGGATGCTGGCGTGCTGTGCAGTTGTCGGCGCGGCACTGGGTGCTCTTCTCGCAATTGCGATGTTCGCGGGTCGGGTTCCCTTGGTGCGGCTACCGCTACTCCTGCCGGTTGCTATCGCTGCGGTTGCCGTATTCTTGCTTGCCCTTGGCTGGCAGGTGCGCCGTCGCCGCGCGGGGAAGCAGAGTCGGCTCTCCGCTCTTCAGTGCGCTCGTGTTGCCGTCCTCGCCCAAGCATCCAGCCGGGCCGGTGCGTTACTTGCGGGAGTGGTCGGCGCCTTCACCGTGGCGTGTCTGCAGGATCGAGGTTCCGCCTATTTGCACTGGCAGGCCACGGCGAGCCTGTGGACCGCCGCAGCGAGTCTGCTGCTAGTGGTAGCTGGCGCCGTCGTGGAGACTTGGTGTGCACTTGGGGATGATGGCGGCGGCAGGCCGCCGGAACGTGGTGTCTCGCGGTAGCGTATGAGGTGCCCTGGCGCGGTGGCGCGGGCGGCTGGAGTGAGGCGCAGGTCGGCGTTCGTTACACTGTAAACATGACGAGAACGCCACTGGGAGAGGGCCTTGAGTTTCGGCCCGTCGACTCTGGTCTGATCGCTGTGCGCATACAAATGTGGGTTGCTACTGGAATTCCGCTGCTTGCCGGGCTTGTCGCGCTGTGCTTGACCCTATGGCGCAGTCAACCGTGGACGTGGGTCTTTCCGGCGCTCGTGCTTATCGTTGTGGGATGGCGGTGTGCCCTGCTGCCGCGTCAGGTGCGTGCGATCGGTTATGCGGAACGTGACAATGAGTTGGTCATCCGCCGCGGTGTTATGTGGCAACGCCTCGATGTCATTCCCTACGGGCGGATGCAACACGTGGACGTAACGGCGGGGCCGTTGCTTGCGCGGCGCGGTTTGGCCAAGGTGCAGTTGACGACCGCTTCGGTGGCTTCCAATGGGCAAATCCCGGGGGTGACAGCTGCCGAAGCGCAACGGCTGCGTGAGAAGCTCACGCAGCTCGGATCGGCCCGGATGGAGGGGCTGTGACCTCTGGAGACAATGCCGTGCCGGGCGAGAACCTGGTCAATGAGCCAAATCCTGCGACGGGCGCGAGCCGAAAGGTAGAAGAGGGGTTCCCGACTGGCGCGGG
>SUUB01000023.1:13217-21959 GCA_015062745.1 Actinomycetaceae bacterium | reverse complement strand
CGACTGGCGCGGGTGATCGAGCAGCCATGCAATCGGTCCCGCCGGATGCCTGGCGGCCGTTTTCATACGCGACGCCGCTCAGCTCTGTGGCCAAACTGTGGGGATTTGTAGTTGTTGCCCTGTTCGCCATTTTCAAGGGATTCCTGGAAGGCGACAGCGTCTATGCGGATGTGTGGGACTGGCTGATTCACCTCGGCACCGTCTGGATTTGGCGTGCGGTTGGGATCCTTGCCGCCGTCGGTGCGGTAACAGCGGTATGCGGCGCAGTCATCTGGCATTTCACGAGGTTCGCACTGGTTGAAGATGGCATTCACCTGCGCCGTGGCGTGTTGATTAAGCGACACCTGCACATGCGCTGGGATCGTGTACAAACAGTGGACGTTACGCAGCGCTTCTTCGCCCGGTTGATCGGGCAGGGAAGCGTATTGGTCGCAAGTGCGGGCACGGAGACGATCGAGCTTGGTTTGCTGCGGCGCGCCGATTGTGAAGCGCTACGCGCGACGATTATGCATGTCAGCGCCCAGGCACGGGCCGGAGAAACCATACGAATTCCGGAGAGCGTGGAACTGGACGATACCGGCGAGCGCATCACCTACCGGTTACCTACGGGGCGATTGGTTGTGACATCGCTGCTGTCGGGATCTGCGGTGGTGGGCGTGCTATCGGTCCTTTTTTCACTCTGGTTGGCAGATGCCTTCTCCGTGACGGCAATTGTCCCCCTGCTTGTTATTCTGGCGACCGCCTTATGGAACGGGTTAGGCAACGTGGCGAGAAAGTGGGGCTGTGAGGTGCGCCTTGCTCCTGCCGGGGTGCAAGTGCGGGCTGGACTCGGCTCCCGGAAGGCACGGACCCTCCTGCCTGGACGCGTCCATGCCGTGATTCTGTCTCAGCCACTGCTGTGGCGCCGTTTTGACTGGTGGCGTCTACAAGTGGTGGTGGCACGTTCTGCGTTGGATGTGGACACCTGGCGGCAGGGGTGGACTATCCCGGCGGGGAGCCGGCAGGATGTCCTGCGCATGCTCTGGTGCTTCGTTCCCGATCTGGGAGTGGAGGATGCTGAACGGTTCCTCGCTGAGAGCCTCGACGGCGCAGGAGCTTCAGAGCATTACATGCTCGCCGGCAGGAACGCGCGCTGGTTCAACCCCCTGGGATGGCAGGCGGAGGCGATAGCGGTTACTACCACCGCTGCGGTGCTGCGGCGCGGGCGGTGGCGACGTCAGGTGCAAGTCATCCTGCACGAACACTGTCAATCCTTGGCGCTGGTACGTGGACCTTTCAGCCGCTGGCTCGGATTGGCCGGATTGCGATTCTGTTACGTACAGGTACCGGGAGAAATGACGCAGCGGCATATGGACCTAGCCGATGCCCAACGCCTTTTATGGGAGGAGAACCGGCGCACAATCGATCGGCGGAAGATCTCCGACGGCGAAAGTCTGGAGCAGTGGCGGATGCGCGTTGGCGTGGTCGACGGCGAGGGCGCTGCACAAGTCAATACTGGCACTGGGGATGCGGCAGGTGATCGACTCGGTGAGCCCAACAGCTCGCTTACCCCGGCCGTGCCAAGGACGAATGCCCAGGAGAGATGACTGTTCAGAACCCGCGGCGAGCCTGAACAGGGCGTCAGGCTGTAGGCCGCAATGCCTGCAATGGGTGGTGTGGGGCGGAGTCCGCAATAGGCGCGCTTCAGAACGGAGCCCGTGCCGGGTGGTGTGGGGCGGAGTCCGCAATAGGCGCGCTTTAGAACGGAGCCTGCGCCGAGTGGTTCTGGCCGGAACCCGCAATGGGCGGGTCAGAGCGGAACCGGGACTAAGCTGAGGGTATGTCAACTGATTCGCGATCCCAGGCAGCCCCGCGTGCCGGGCGGCTGCGTATCGGCGTTATTTCCGCCGGTAAGGTCGGTGCGGCGCTTGGCGCCGCTCTACGTGCGAACGGTCACACCATCACGGGAGCCTACGCATCCTCGGATGCGAGCCGCGATCGCCTTGACGCCATGCTTCCGCAGGTACCTGCCCTGTCGGCACAGGAGATCGCCGCCGTGTCCGACGTCGTACTGTTTGCGGTTCCGGACGACGAACTCCCGCCGTTGGTTTCGGGCCTCGCGAAAGTGGGTGCATTCCGCCCCGGGCAACTCCTCATCCACGTTGCCGGGCGATATGGTATTGCGGTGTTGGAGCCCGCTCGGGCGGCGGGGGCTTTGGCGCTGGCAATTCACCCGGCCATGACTTTCACGGGCACATCGCTCGATCTCAACCGTCTCAATGGTTGCCCTTTCGCGGTCACCGGACCGGCAACCCTGCTGCCCGTAGGGCAGGCGTTAGTCACTGAGATGGGCGGGGTTCCTTTTACCGTTGCGGAAGAGGATCGAGGCCTTTATCACGCGGCGATCGCACACGGAGCGAATCATCTGGTCACGCTGGTTGCGCAGGCAATGCGGGCGCTTGCGGCCGTCGGCATCGACAACCCGGGCGAGTATCTCCGTCCACTCGTTGAAGCATCATTGGACGGCGCCCTGCGTTCCGGCGAGAATCTGCTCACCGGTCCCGTGGTACGCGGCGATGTTGGAACGGTAGCGGAGCACGCCGAGGCCTTTCGCGCGCTTGCGGCAACTGGTGATTTCGCGGATATTCCGCCGGTCTATAGGGAGCTTGCGACGGCGACGGCGCAGCGAGCGGGTGCACGGCGCGTTTTGCGACCCGAGCAGGTCGGGGCAATTGAAAGGGCCGCTGCGCGAGCCACCGGCGAGGTGCCTGGCGTCGCATCCAGTTAGTAGCACAGCCTTGGAGAAGTGGTGCGTTTTACTCCTAGGCGTTTCCCCGAGCCGGCGAGATGTAGAACACTGCGAGTATTCCATCACGAACTCGTCCGGTGAGTTAACCGACCGGTACGCTTGAAGAGTGGCAGTTCTGACGCGTACCAAAGATGAACTTCACGCCGCGCTCGCCGAGCTGGATGGCGATGTCGCTCTTGTGATGACGATGGGTGCCCTGCATGAGGGGCATCTGTCGCTGGTTCGAGCGGCGCGAGAGGCGGCGTCGAACGTCGTCGTATCAATTTTCGTCAACCCGCTACAGTTTGGACCGGGCGAGGATTACGAAGCCTACCCGCGCGATCTGGACGCCGACCTGGCGCTGCTGGAGCCGCTGGGCGTCGCGGTGGTGTTTGCGCCGGGCGTAGACGACATGTACCCGCGCGAGCCTCTGGTGCGTATTAACCCCGGACCCATGGCTGAGGTGCTGGAGGGTAAGACGCGTCCCACGCATTTTGCCGGGGTGTTGCAGGTTGTTCACAAGGTGTTCAATCTGGTGCGGCCGCAGGTGGCCTTCTTCGGCCAGAAGGACGCGCAGCAGCTGGCCTTGGTGCGCACTATGGTGGCCGATCTCGATATGCCGTTGGAGATCAGGGCCGTGCCCATTCAGCGGGAAGAATCCGGCTTGGCGTTGTCGTCGCGTAACTCCTACCTCTCTGATACGCAGCGCATTGAGGCGCTGGCATTGAACCAGGCTTTGGTTTTGGGGCGCGACGCCGCCCTGCACGGCGCGTCGCCGGAAGTAGCCCTGCGGACTGCTCGCGACTATTTGGAAGCCGCCCCCGGTGTGCGCATCGATTACATAACGCTCGTGGATCCCGATACTTTTGAAGCAATTGATGGAGAAGCGGCTGCATCACGCGGATTACTTGCAACCGCTGCCTGGGTGGGGAGTACTCGCCTGATCGACAATATGGAGGTCGAGTTCCATGACTGAATTCGCCAATTATACGGTTCGCCTGCGGCGCATGATGACCGGAAAAATTCACCGCATTACCGTCACTGGAGCGGACTTGAACTACGTCGGTTCGATCACCATCGACGCCGACCTGCTTGATGCCTCCGATATTCTTCCCGGGCAGGAGGTCGACGTCGTCGACGTAACGAACGGTGCACGGTTGACGACGTACGTGATTCCCGGTGAGCGCGGCAGCGGTGAGATCACCGTCAATGGCGCAGCGGCGCATCTGATCCATGAGGGAGATATTGCCATCGTGATCTCCTACTCGTTGCTCGACGACGCCAGCGCGCATAGCTACCAGCCGCACGTGGTGTTCGTGGATGAGCACAACAGAGTGCTGCAGGTGGACAGTGAGCCGGGAGAGGCTCCCGCCGGTTATGGCGTTGCGAGCTCCGGCGTGAGTTTTACATCCGTGCGGAGCTAGTTGGCTCATTCTTAGTAGTGCACTGGCGGCTGCAGGATGCCACGCTGGCGGCTGCAGGATGACCTCGCGCGGGGAGTGGTGCAGGAGCGCCGGACAGTGCGGGGTGGGCGACGGCGACGGAGCGTGGGTGAGCTTGTGAGACGCGTGGGTGGAGCCTGCGAGACGCGCGGGTGTGCCTGTGAGAAGTGCCGGGTTTTTCAAGAAGTGTCGTGAAATAGGCGAAGTTTCTTGAAATCTCCGACACTTCTTGGCATGGGGGTGGTGCGGGATGCTCAGCGGCGGCGTCCCTTGCTTATCGCCGCTGCGTCAACTGCTTGACGTGCTCCCCGTCCGGGTCAGTTTCGCTAACCGTTGGGCTGCCAATGAGTACGCGCTTACTAGGATGCGACCCCCAGGCCATCTGCCAGGAGCATCCACAAGCGCTGCGAGTTCAGCGGTACCAGGCGTGAGTTCTTCCCACGAAGCTCTACGCCCAGAAGTGCGCTCGGTGTATCTAGTGCGGCAAGGGAGCCGCGACCAACAAAGTCATCGGGTGTGATATCGAGCCGACTCAACATCCAGCAAGTCCAGCGGTGCTTCCGCAGGTCTGCTGCGACGGTGGGGAAGGTACTTTCCACATGCTCAGCGAATTGGCCTGGCCGATCTCTGAAGGGGCGTGCGATGAGGTCGGTGATGTATTGTGTTGGCACGTCGAGAGTGGCGTCGGTATCGATCTGACGGCGGGGACCGAGCCCGAGCATGTCCACAATTACCGTCGGAAGTACGCCGGGATGAATTCGGCGGAGCAGCAGTTGGATGCGGGTCCGCTCCTCGATGAATCCCACATGATTGGCTGCCACCCAGATTCGTGATTCGTAACGCCTGTCTGAGATGGCGAGCTCGAGGCGAAACCCCTGCACCGGATTGAGGTAGGCCTCAAGGAGGTGGCGCGCACCACGGGTGAGGCGGCCGTCGTCGATAAAGCCATTGGCCTGGAGTCGTTCATAACAGTTCGACATTTGGTCCAACCGGTCAGCCATGCTTCGTGGATCAGGGGGCCGTGCACCTAGTTCCAGCAGCCGACGATGAGCGGCCCGGACGTGTTCGTCGTCGATGAATCCCTGCAGGGCATCCCAGTCGGCTTCGCGGCTGGAGATTCTTCGCGCGTCTTTCATGCGTCCTCTCCTGGTGTAGCGGTCCTACCTGGCGCGGCTCCGGGTTCCTCGCGGCGCATCTCCGACTGCTCAGGGGGAGCTGCTACTCCGGGATCCGCTGCCGGTCCCGACGCCGCCGCTACATTGTGCGAATCTTGGTCACCTGCGGGAGTTGAGGAAGACGCGATGCGGGGCGCAGCAGCGGGCTCTGCCGCCTGACGTTGCTGACGCCAACTGGAGGGCAGTCGGCGCCCAGGGAAGGAATGCACATAGGCGGTGGCCGGTTCCTCATCGGCGCCCAGCGGCTCCTCTTCCGGGTCAAAAGTGGCGATAATGCCGTGCAGCAGGTCAACTAGCTTCGGGTAATCCGGCGTCGCGCATGAGGCTGTGATCTGGTAGCCGTCACCGCGGGGCGTGATGGTGAGGACCTGAGTTTGTGTAACACTCACCCCCGAGATCGATAGCACGGTCATGCTGACGGTTGCCGGATTGCCGGCAAGTGTCAGTTCGCCGGTATCAAGCAGACGGTAGGTTGCGATGTCGCTGGGGATATCGTTGCGTGATCGGCTCGTCCACCGCCCCAAAGAGTCTTGCATGTCTTCAACGCGAAGAACGACGACGGACGGTGCGTAGTCACGATAACCGGCGGGGCCAAGCGCGACGTAGGCGGCGCCGTCGAAAATGCCGGTGGCTGGTTTTTCCTGCCAGGAGTCTGGAAGTTCGATTCTCATAAGCACCTCAACCTCTACCCGTGTGAGTATTCGCAACGAATCGGGCTACGCACGGCAGTCTACCCGAAAGGACCGCTCCGATTGGTTCTTATCGCTCCGTATCTGCCGTAGGCGGACGACGACGAAGGGTGCGCACCTTGGTTGGCGCTCCTCCGGCCCGCGCGAGGCTGCCCTCCACGCGCGAGAAGCCGAGCGGACTGTGATTACTGTTCCGGTGATGCCGTTGCCCTGCCCTCCACGCGCGAGAAGCCGAGCGGGATCCCTGCCTGCGCGGCGAGCCGTGAGAATCCCGTGTTCTGATGAAAATCACCACCGCCCAGAATGCGCAGGAGGACCGCGCCCGATAGGCTTGGTTTCGTGACTCAGAAGAACCAGCAAAACCTAGCCGCAGCCGATGACACCCCCGAACAGATTCGGGTGCGCCTGGCGAAGCGTCAGCGGCTCATGGACGAAGGCATTGAGCCGTACCCGGTCGAGCTTCCCATTACCTCCACCATCAAGCAGGTGCGGGCCGACTATCAGGGCGTGGAACCGGGGGTTGAGCTGGCCGATGATAGGGTCGGCGTGGCCGGTCGAGTCATGCTCGCTCGCACCGGCGGCAAGATTTGTTTCGCCACCCTTCAGGATGGGGCCGGTAACCGCCTCCAAGTCATTTTCTCGCTCGCCTACGTGGGGGAGGACGGACTGGACCGCTTCAAGGCCGACGTCGACCTGGGCGATCACCTCTTCGTGGAAGGGCATATCGGCGCGTCCAAGCGAGGCGAACTCTCGGTGTTCGCGCACAGTTTCCGGATTGCCTCCAAGGCGATTCGCCCCCTGCCGAAGGTGTACAAGAATGCGGAGGGCGAAGATGTTTCGCTTTCCGAAGAGTCACGGGTACGGCAGCGGCATCTCGATCTCATCATGCGCCCGGCGGCACGTGAGATGGTGCATTTGCGCGCCGGGGTCATGAAGTCCCTGCGGGCGAACTTCGATCGGCGTGGCTACACCGAGATCGAAACACCCATGCTGCAGACCGTCCAGGGTGGAGCGGCCGCACGGCCATTCACCACGCATATCAACGCATATAACGAGGACCTGTACCTGCGGATCGCCACGGAACTGCACCTCAAGCGTGCCGTCGTCGGCGGAATCGATCGGGTATTCGAAATCAATCGCAACTTCCGAAACGAAGGTGCCGATTCCACGCACTCCCCGGAATTCACGGCGTTGGAGGCGTATCAGGCCTACGCCACGTATGACACCATGGCCGAGCTGACGCGCGATCTGGTACAGCAGGCATGCCTCGACACCCTGGGAACAACGGTGGTTACGCTTGCGGACGGCACGGAGTACGACTTCGGCGGCACGTGGGCAAGCCTGGATCTGTACACCGCGCTGAGTGAGGCGGTAGGTGAAGAAGTGACGGTGGAGACGCCGCGTGAACGTCTGGAGGCTCTGGCCGAGGCAAACGATATTGCGGTGGCTCCGTTCTGGGTGAACGGCAAGATTGCTGAAGAGCTGTTCGAAGAACTAGTGGGCCACAAGTTGTGGGCGCCGACCTTCGTGCGGGACTTCCCGGAGGACACCTCCCCGCTGACCCGCCAACACCGCAGCAAGCCGGGGTTGACGGAGAAATGGGACTTGTATGTGCGAGGGTTGGAACTCGGTACTGCTTATTCCGAGCTTGCCGACCCGGTCATCCAGCGTGAAAGGCTGGTAGCACAGTCGCTGGAGGCAGCCGGAGGAAATCCGGAAGCGATGCAGGTGGATGAGGACTTCTTGGAAGCCATGGAGCAGGGCTTCCCTCCCACGGGTGGCATGGGCATGGGCATTGACCGTTTGCTCACAGCAATGACTGGCCTGGGAATCCGTGAAACCATCGTCTTTCCGTTCATCAAACCTCAGGCGTAGGGGACGTCGGCCTAGTGGCCACGGTGGCGCTGGCGGGCACGCTCGCGGCGCTGGCGGTAGCGTTGTTCCCGCTCGGCTTGGCGGTACGTGCGGTCGTCGGCAGCCTTCTCGGCTGCACGGGCCTCGATACTCGCACGTATGGAATCCTGCGACGCCGTAGACGGGCGGGCTCGCTGCGCCTCGCGGCTAGCCTCGCGTGCGGCACGTTTCGGATTTCTCGCACGGCGGCGGCGCGTATTCGTGGCTACGGGAGGTGAGGCCAGGGCTCGGTCCATCAAAGCACCGCCGTGAGCGGCGAACCACTGATACAGCTGTGCGGCTGATGGTTCCGAAGCGCCGAGGATGGCTTGGACCGCGCGCACCGCTGTGCCATCATCGACCTCTAAGACGACAACCCAGAATTGACCGTTGTAATAGACGGTGCTGGTCATGTTCGGCGCGGCAGCTGCTGTGGCTGTGTCTGCGGAAGCCGTTGAAACGCTGGCGGCGGGCACGACATGGGCACTGGTATTTGAGCCGACGCCGGAGTATCGGCCCGGGGTGACGTCGGGAAATGGTTTCGGGGCGTCCCCCGGTTCTGGTGCCCTATCCACGTAGTTAGTAGCAGTCTTTTTCTCGTGCTGCATGGCAGTTCCCTTCTTCCAGGCACAACAAATGAGCCTGATTGCAAGGGACTCCCGGCGAATCGCCTCTTGCGAGCGATATCTGCCAGGTGACGAGCGTAAACGCCATCCGGACTTCCCGGCCGGACCGTGCAGTTTGTGCAACAAGCACTGCCAGGGTAGCACGGCGGG
>SUUB01000023.1:9864-13117 GCA_015062745.1 Actinomycetaceae bacterium | reverse complement strand
CGCACTGGCAACTGCCACTCTCCAAGAATCTCCGCGCCGGGGGAGTAGAGCCGCACTTTACCCACCCGATTCAGCGCGCACCACACATTGCCCGCCGCGTCGACGGCGAGACCGTCGGGACGGCCGCCGTCGCCGTCGTGAAAGAGCCGGCGGTTTACGAGGCGTCCATCGTCGGCGACGTCGAACACGTCGGTGCTGCCGGTGGCAGTGTCGTTGTAATACGCGCGGCTGCCATCCGGCGACCAGTCGATTCCGTTCGACGTGGTGACTGAGGGGAGAACGACGGCGTAGGAGCCGTCGGCGTTGATGCGGTACAGCCGTGCACCGCCGGGGCGCCGATCGTATGGCATCCCTCCAGCGTAGAGGCGTCCCTGCGGATCGACGCCGCATTCGTTCATGCGTACGGTGGTGTCTTGCCATATCTCGGGTAGTGCCGTGGGAGGTGCGAATGGCGAGTCCGCCAGCCCGATACCACGTTCCAGGCCGACGACGTAGCCACCACGTTCCCGCGGTCGGACGAAGGCTGCGACGGGAGAGCCGGTGGCAAGGCGATGCACAGAGCCAGAGGCGCCGATGGTGAGAATGTCGCCTGCAAGCATATCGACCATGCGCAGGCCACCCCATGAATGGTGCCAGACGGGTCCCTCGCCGTGGTAGGCGATTACGTCAGTGATCTGTTCGGGATGCATCATTCATGATCATAGCGGGTGGGGGATGGCCGCGTCGGGGTGGGGTGTCTCCGTGGTCCCGGTGCGAGGGCTGGGTCCCGGTCAGGGGTTGAGTGCCGGTCCGGGGGTCGGGTCCCGGTCAGGGGTCGGGTGCCGGTCCGGGGGTCGGGTGCCGGTCCGGGGTTGAGTGCCGGCGCGTTGCGTTGGCGTGGCCGAGCGCGCCGGCATCCGGGCCGGAGCAGTCGGCGAGTATTGACTCTCAATCTTTGGAAAGTGTACGGCTGGATTTCGAGCGTAGAAGTGGGCGGAAACCGGAGAGCTGAGCGGAAATGAGTGGGTGCCCCTGCCGCTGCGGTACAGCAGGACCTCGCTGCGGGCAGAACTGCGAGGAAAGGGGTGGGCGTGCCCTTGCAATCAGGGCACGCCCACCGAAGGTAGCCGCCGCCATCGGTTATGCCGACGACGTTGAGTCATACCGACTGCGTTAGAGCGTCAGTCGTCGTCGACAATGATCACCCGCAACGTGCGGGGTCCATGTACGCCGTCGACACGCACCAACTCAATATCCGAAGTGGCCGACGGGCCGGCAATCCACGTGGTGGGCCGGGTTGGATGCTGCGAGAGCACCTCAACAGCCTCCGGCACAGTCGCCTTAATCGTGCTCGCGTACAGGACGCATACATGCATATCCGGTACCAGGGAGATGGCGCGGCGGCCTTGATCGGGCTCGCCGTCCAGCATAATCGTGCCGGAGAGCGACACGGCCACCCTGGACGCCGTCAGCACGGCATCGGTGTTATCAAGCTCGTCCTTGCTCAGCGGCGGGTCGTCCACACGCACTTCGCGGCCCTTACCTGCTGCTTCCTGCCAGCTCTTCTCCAGCCCCGGCGGAACAACCACCGATGTGGCACCTTCCAGAGCGGCATCAATCGCTTCCGGAATGCCCGCAGGCGTGCAGTGGGTGACGGTCGCCGTGTAGTCGATCAGGGCCTGTTCCATCTCGGCCACGATGTCGCCGCCGCCAGAGGTGCGGTACTCGCGAGGGATCTCCGGCGCCTCGATCGGCCCGGCAGCGGCTAAACGCCGCAGAATCTCTGCCTTGGCCTCGTTCATGGCTGTGCCTGCCATTACTGCTCCTCCTTCTCGCGAGCCTTCCACCACTCACGGAAACTCTGCGCCGGTGGGGCGGGGATATCGCGGACATGTGTCCAGTTCTGCGCCATCGGAAGCGGGATGTGGCCGATCTTGCGATCGGACCCGGCAATCAGCCGTGCGGGATGGATCGCCTTGCCCGCCGCAGCCATCGCCTTCCCGGAACCCATGACCTTCGATGTGGCCTTCATGCCGACATCCCAGATATTGGGGATTCCACCGCGGTTCTCTTCCGTGTAACGATGCCGCAGGTGAACGAGGATGGTCGGAATGTCGATCTGTACCGGGCACGCCTCGTAGCAGGCGCCGCACAGTGACGAGGCAAACGGAAGCGTGGAGGCCGGGTCGTGGTGGTCGAAGGCTCCCAACAGCTGCGGCGTCAGAATCGCACCGATCGGCCCGGGGTACACCGAGTTGTAGGCGTGGCCGCCCACGTGCTGGTAGACCGGGCAGATGTTCATGCAGGCGCCGCAGCGGATGCACTTGAGGGCCTCCCTGCCGACGGGATCCGCCAACACCTTGGAACGCCCGTTGTCCAGCAGAATGAGGTGGAACTCCTGCGGGCCGTCACCCGGGGTGACGCCCGTCCAGAAGGACGTGTAGGGATTCATACGCTCGCCGGTTGCCGAGCGCGGCAACAGCTGGCTGAACACCTCAACATCCTGGTAACGCGGCACGAGCTTTTCGATGCCCATGATGGTGATCAGTGTGTCCGGCAACGTCAGGCACATGCGCCCATTGCCCTCGGACTCGAACACCGTCAGCGTGCCCGTCTCCGCGATGCCCATATTGGAGCCGGAGATTGCCACCTTCGCGCTGAGGAACTTCTTGCGCAGGTGGGCGCGAGCTGCCATGGCGAGTTCGCGGGGCTCATTGCCCATATTTGCCGGGGCGTCGCCCATGCGGGCTTCGAAGATGGCCTTCACCTCGGCACGATTGCGGTGGATCGCGGGAACGACGACGTGCGACGGCATATCGTCCGATAGCTGCACAATCATCTCCGCCAGGTCGGTCTCCCAGGCCTGGATACCTCGCTTGGCCAGATACTCATTGAAGTTGATCTCTTGGGTGGCCATGGACTTCACCTTGACCACCTCATCAACGTTCTTCTCCTTGATGATGGAGTAGGCGATTTGGTTGGCTTCCTCCGCGTCTCGAGCCCAGTGCACGATACCGCCGCGGGCCGTCACATTTGCCTCGAATTGCTCCAGCAGCTCCGGCAAATGCGCCATGGTGTTCCGCTTGATGTTGGAGGCGGCATCGCGCAGGGCCTGCCAATCCGGCATTTCGTCTACACGTGTGCCGCGCTTGGTGCGGATCTTCGTGGTGGCGTAGCCGAGATTTCGGCGCATTTGCGTATTGCGCAGGGTTTCATGTGCTCCTTCTTGGAAGGTCTGCCCCCACCGCAGCGGATCCTCCGGGATCGGATGACC
>SUUB01000023.1:7169-9764 GCA_015062745.1 Actinomycetaceae bacterium | reverse complement strand
GGAACGTAGTCAATTCCGTCGACAGCCTTGATCAGGCGGATCGGAGTGTCGCCCACACGTGCCATGCGCAGCGAGTGGCACGTGGTGTGATAGGTGACCCGATGCGGGAAATAGGCGCCCACGTCTTCCATGCCGAGCACGTTGACCAGGAGTTCGGGTAGGTCATACGTCTTCTTTGCGATAGCCGCTGCATAGGCGGAGAGTTGTTCCTCTCCTTGATCGGCAGCAACCATCGATGCCTGGTGACGTAGTGAACCCGTACACGAACCCGAGGGAGCAACGATGGCGTCCCACTCGCCGTCGAGGACGGGTTGGAACGTATTCACATGGTTGCGGATAAGCGGCATGGCCTCCGGGTAGTAGCCGGTGTTGATGTGCATCTGGCCGCAGCATCCCTGGTTCTCAGGGAAGACTACCTCGTGCCCCAGCCGCTCCAGCAGATGGACTGTAGCCTGCGACGCCTGCGGGAACATGACGTCGGAGATGCACGTCGCGAATAAAGCGATTCTCATGGAACCTCCTTGTTAACTCACGATGACGAATCCTAGAACCCCGCGCGAGGCGAGGAAGATGATGATGCCCAACAATACGATGAGCAGTATTGAGAATGGCGCCGACTTGCGTAGCAATGTGGACTCGGAGCCGGGCTCCTTGATCGCCGTTGCTGCGATGGCAAGGTTCTGCGGGCTGACGATCTTGCCGATGCCGCCGCCGATCTCGTTGGCCGCCAACAACAGTTGCGGGCTGAGATGGGCCTGCGCAGCGGCGGTGGACTGCAAGTTCGCAAAGAGTGCGCCGGCCGACGTCGCAGAGCCGGTGACCGCCGTACCGATCCACCCCAGGAGCGGGGAGAGGAAGGCGAAGGCGCCGCCCGTGGCCGCCAGCCAGGTTCCGATGGCAACCGTCTGCCCGGAGAAGTTCATGACGTAGGCGAGAGCCATCACGGCCATAATGGTCAGGATGGTCAGCCGCAGGTTGTAAATCGTGTTGCCCAGCGTGCGAATACCACGCCCGAAGGAGTACGTGAAGCGACCGCCAGATGAGGTCCGCCCGTACGCAATAGACACGATCAGACCGGTGAGCAGGAGCATCGTACCCGGGGAAGATAGCCACTGCAGGTTGAAGATGGCCGACGTAGATACCTCACCGGAACCGGTCAGCAGATTGCCGTACAGCCCCGGCCATTTGATGGCGATGTCGGTGGAAGAGAGCCAGGCGGGGATGTCAACGCCGATCTTCCACAGTTTAACGACGCCGAAGATCAGCACCACCAGCCAGTAGGGCATGAGTCCGAGCGTTACGCGGGATGCTGAAAGGCCGCCTTCCGCCTCGGTCGAGGAGTGCTGTTCCTCGGGGGTGGCGGGCTGCCAGAAGCGCAACAGAATGGCGACGAGCGCGAAGGAGATCAGCGAGGCGAATACGGCGGCGAGCTGGTAGGACAGGAAATTGGAGGCGACGAAGTGACCCGCGGCCATTCCGAAACCGGCGACCAACGCGGCGGGCCAGGCCTGGCGGATGCCCCGCATGCCATCCAGGATTCCCAAAAGCAGGATGGGAAGCCAGCACAGCAGGAAGGGAGTGATCCGGCCCATGGTGGCGCCGACGGTATCGGCGGGCGAGCCACCCAGTTGGGCGGCGGTGGTGACGGGAATGGCCATGGCGCCAAAGCCGACGTTCAGGGCATTTCCCACCATGGTGACAATCGCGGCCTTAATAGGCGGAAGGCCGAGTGCAAGCAGCATGGCGCAGGCAATGGCAACCGGTGCGCCGAAGCCCGCGAGACCTTCCAGCAGACCGCAGAAGCAGAAGCCGATGAGGAGTGCCTGCACCCGCATATCGCCTTTGCCGACAACGGAGAAGACCGCGCGGACGTCCTCAGAGCGGCCCGAGGTTTCGGTCAGGTTGTAGATCCACACCGCCATGATGACGATGTAGAGGATGGGGAAGAGGCCGAAGGCTGCGCCCTGCGTTGCCGAGAGGATGGACAACCCCACCGGCATGTGGAAGCCGAGCATGGCAATGAGCAGTGCCACCACTAAGGAGCCGATGGCACATTTATGAGTCGGGACTTTGAAAACACCCAGCATGACGAAGAACACCACAAGCGGCAGCAGGCCGAGCAGTGCGCTGAGGACGAGACTGGACCCCACCGCCGTGGTTGATGGGGTGAAAGAGGCGGCTAGTAGCATGAACGCTCCCTCATTGGAGTATGGATGGCGTGTGGGTGGGCGGGTGTTGGCCCGTCCGAACCCTGTGCACCATTGGCTAGTTTTGTCATGTGGTCTGCTCGCTTTGCATCCCGCTACTTATGGGACGAAAGTCTACAAGCCACTATTCGGTACATTAGCGGAAATTGACATACACAAGGAAGGTCTCACGTAATTTAGTTTCTGGATTCGTTGAGATTCCGCGGAAAAGTTCTGTGCTCCAGGGAGGGTCGTTTGACCTGCAACTTCGGGAGAAAGTTCGGCGCGGGGAGGCTGCGGCGTAGGTTTGTGCCTCTAGGTGATGCCGAGGAACAAGGAGTGGGGATATGCGCTCGGCGTTGCCCGGGAGCGGTGGGGAGCGGGTGGACTGGGACGTTAGGCTCGTGCG
>SUUB01000023.1:0-7069 GCA_015062745.1 Actinomycetaceae bacterium | reverse complement strand
TGATGCTCGCGCTCGGCGTCGTCCATTTGCGGACTCCAGCGCGTGGCCTCCTCCCAGTTGGCGATGACATCGTCCTCGCCCTCCCAGAAGCCGACGGCGATGCCCGCCGCGTAGGCCGCACCGAGAGCGGTGGTTTCCGCCACGACCGGCAGAACGACGTCGGTGTTCAGGATGTCTGCCTGGAACTGCATCAGCAGTTTGTTGGCGGTCATACCACCGTCAACGCGCAGCTGCTCCAGCTTGGCGCCTGAATCGGCTTCCATGGCGTCCAGTACTTCGCGTGTCTGGAAAGCGGTTGCCTCCAGTGCGGCGCGGGCCAGGTGCGCCTTGGTGTTGTAGCGCGTCATTCCGACAATCGCGCCGCGCGCATCGCTGCGCCAATGCGGTGCGAATAGGCCGGAGAAGGCGGGCACGAAGTACATGCCGCCGTTGTCATCGACAGTCTCGGCCAGGGCCTCAATCTCCGACGACGAGGTGATGATACCGAGGTTGTCACGCAGCCACTGCACGAGTGAACCGGTCACCGCGATGGAACCTTCCAGTGCGTACACCGGAGCCTGATCGCCGATCTTGTAGCAGACCGTTGTGATGAGGCCATTCTTGGACAGCTGCGGCTCCGTGCCGGTATTCAACAGCATGAAGCAGCCTGTGCCATAGGTGTTCTTCGCCATGCCGGGCTGGAAGCAGGCCTGCCCGAAGGTCGCCGCCTGCTGGTCGCCCAGGTCGCCCGCGATCGGCTTACCGGGAAGGAGGCCTTCCTGGCGCCCGTAACCATAGATCTCCGAGGAGGAACGGATTTCTGGCAGCAGTGACATCGGGATACCTGCGATTTCGCAGATATCCTCGCGCCAACTCAGTGTGCGCAGATCCATCAGCATGGTTCGGGATGCATTCGTGACATCAGTGACGTGAACACCTCCGTTGACGCCGCCGGTCATATTCCAGATCAACCAGGTGTCCGGGGTACCGAAGGCCAGCTCACCGCGTTCGGCACGCTCGCGCACTCCCTCCACGTTCTCCAAGATCCACATGATCTTGGTGATAGAGGCATAGGTGGACAGCGTCTCACCCACGATCTCGTGGAAGCGATCCAGGCCGCCGTCGGCCGCCAGACGGTCAACGATGTCCTGTGACCGGGTGTCCTGCCAAACAATGGCGTTGTATACCGGCTCGCCGGTACTCCGATCCCAGATAATGGTGGTTTCGCGCTGATTCGTGATGCCAACCGCCGCGATATCGTGGTGGTTGGCGGAGGCCTGTGCCAAGGCCGTTCCAACCGTTTCGCGCACATTTCCCCAGATTTCGACTGGATCGTGCTCCACCCAGCCGGCGTGGGGGAAGATCTGCTCGTGTTCCAACTGGCCGCTGGAGACGACCTGCCCGGCATGATTGAACAAGATCGTTCGGCTTGATGTGGTGCCTTGATCGATCGCGAGAACGTACTTGCGTTCGGTGTCGCTCATATGGACTTTTCCTTTCTCGTTGATGGCGGGCGGGAAGAATTGGGCTCCCGAGTAGTGCCGGTGATTCTAGCCGAGCGGCGAAGCCGGTGGCACCGTTTTCGCCCAATTCGTTGGCAACAATCGAACTTGCCGAGCCGGTGACAATGTCGGGAGGGATCGCCCCAACGGGGTGACGCCCTGCCCGGCGCTGATCACAATGTTCTGTTTGCGTTGCCGCCGAGTCGTCTTAGCCGTGAATCTCCGGCGCGACATCAAGGAAAGGCGTGACATCTGGAACCTCTGCGCGCACACGCTGAGCCTCCGCTTCGTCGCGAATACCCTCTGCCTTCTCCTCTGCCTCGCACCTTGCGTGATAGGAGGCGATCTCGGTTTCCTTCTTCCTCTCGTCCCATCCGAGTAGTTCGCCCGCCAGGGTGGCGACTTCGTCGGCAGCCGCCAAGCCGCGGTCACGATGCTCATACGTCAGGCGAGTCCTGCGTGCGAGCAAGTCTTCTAGATGGAGCGCCCCTTCGTATGCGACGCCGAAGGCAATCTCCGCGCGCAGATACTCCGGTGCTCCTTCTAATTCTCCCGCAAGGTCGGGGCGCTCCGCGATCATTTGCAGAAGTAGATCTATATCCGATCCATATCGATTCAGAAGATCCTCGACATGGTCAAGGGTCAGGCCGCTCTGCCGTGCGATGGCATGGCGGCGACTCCACATCGCTTCGTATTCCGCTGCTCCAGACAGCGGGGTCGTGGTGGTGACCGAGGGATTCTCTTTCGCCCTCTCCTTGCCGAGCGCAAAGTCGACGGCGTCCTCGGCCATCTTGCGATAGGAGGTCAACTTGCCTCCCGCTATGACGACCAGGCCCGGCGCGGCTTCGGTGACGGTATGCTCTCGAGATACCTGCGTTGACTTCGACTCGTCGCCATCGAGCGTGCCGGGCTGCAACAGGGGGCGCAGTCCGGCGAAGGTGCCGATAATGTCGCTCTTCGTTAACGGCTGGGCGAGAACTGAATTCGCCTGCTCCAGGACGTATTCAATATCTGCGCTGTCTGCCACTGGTTCGCGGCGATCTTCGTGGTAGGCGGTGTCCGTGGTGCCGATAATCCAGTATCGCTTCCACGGGATAATGAAGAGGACCGACTTTTCCGTGCGGAGGAAAATGCCGACTTTCGAATCGATGCGGTCCTTGGGAACGACTATGTGGATGCCCTTTGAGGCGAGAACCTTCAGGCCGCCGGTCGTTCCGGCCAGGGATTGCGTCTTCTCCGTCCACACGCCGGTTGCGTTGATAACGGTTCGCGCTTTGACGGCGACGACGTCGTTGCTCTCCAGGTCCTGTAACTCTGCTCCCGTGACGCGACCGGTGACATCCTTCGTCAGAGCGGTCACCTGCACGCGATTGGCGGCCAACGCTCCGTGCCGCACGGCGGTGCGTACCAGGTTCACCACCAGGCGGGCGTCGTCAACGCGGGCATCGTAGTAGACGATCGAGCCGGTCAAGGAGTCCTTTTTTAATGCCGGCGCCAGAGCGAGCGATCCCTTGCGGGTGTGGTGCCGCTGGATCGGAACGGAACCGCGGTGGGCGAACTGGGCGATAGCGTCGTACATGCCGACGCCTACCGCTGAATAGGTCCGTTCAATCACGGGCATTTTCAGCGGCCAGAGGAAGGGCTGGGCTTTGACCAGGTGGGGCGCCGTGGTGGTCAACAGTAGGCCGCGCTCGCGTAGGGATTCGGCGACAAGGGCGAAATTGAGCTGATAGAGGTAGCGCAGTCCGCCGTGGATGAGCTTCGACGAGCGGGACGAGGTGCCGGAGGCCCAATCCTGGGCCTCAACAATACCCACGCGCAGTCCGCGCGTAACCGCGTCCAGGGCGATTCCCGCTCCCGTCACCCCGCCTCCAATAATGAGTAGGTCCAAGCCGCCGTCCGCGGCCATTTCTGATAGTGCGTGCTGGCGTTCTGTCTGCGAGAGTTTGGCTAGTGGCAACGTCGTTCACTCCTCGTTGATCTTCCGAGTTTCATCGGATGTTCCGTGCGGTGTCGCTTTGCAGCGATCCGGCGGTATTCGGTTTGGCGCGCCTGTCTGCTAAACCTGCTGGTCATGGGGCTATTGTGCTCCACACCTCATCCTTCCAGAGCTGTGGCCTATAGTCACTAGCACGCACACCTGTGCACGCCATAGGCGAAAAGGTGGGCATCCGTTTGGACCTGGATGAGGTGGGGACACGCGCGCAACTTTTCTCACAAATACGCTGTCCGCTCGAAGTATGTGCAAAAGTGTTCAATTCATGATGTGGGCCGGGGTCCACTGTTACGCTCTTGCCTCGTAGGGTGCACGGCGACGTGCGGATACTGCGGAGTAACGGCCGAGGTTATTTCGGGTATGTCTGTCGTGTATCGATACCAAGGGAATACTGTCCGATACCAATTCGAAGAAGAGTTAAGGAACGTCTATGTTCACAGCGTCTGTTGGGGTCTTTTTATTTGGCCTCCTCGCCGCCATCGCCGGCGGCGCCGTCGGTGCCGCCATCGGAGGCAACTACGCCTTCGTGCTCACCGGCTTCTGTGTACTTGCCTCGTGGGGCGTGTTCGCAGCTACCGGCAGCACATTCGGCCTCGATTACCTGGCCTTTGGTCCCTTCATGGGCCCCCATATCGCCTTCGCCGCCGGTGCGGCAGCCGCCATTTATGCCCGCTATAAGGGCGCCCATACCGATGGTAAGGATGTCAACTCGCCATTGGCGGGCTTGGGGCGGGCAGACGTGCTGCTCGTCGGTTCGGCCTTCGGCGTGTTCGGCTACCTCCTGCAGATTGGGATTTCTCAGATTCCATGGTTCGGAAGCCACACCGATTCGGTGGCTTTGACCGTCGTGACCTCCGGTATTCTCGCCCGTATCATGTTCGGCGGCACACCCGGAAAGGGCGTCTTCAAGGGCTCGCTGCACAACCCGGAGAAGTTCAACGAGGGTGCCCGGGGCCTGTTCGGCAAGATTCAGCCCGGCCCCAACGGTCACTGGCTGGAGTGGCAGGAGAAGACCGGTCCGCTTCTGACAATCGGTTCACTCTTCGGCATTTTTGGAGCCGGTGCTTCGCTGTTCCTGGCATCCAACGTGGGCGCTGCTCTGGCGGAGAGCCATCCGGAGGTGGCCTTCGATCTTGCTGCACGGCAGGCCAATACCTTCGGATTTGGTATCTCGGCCGTTATCATCCTCTTCCTCATCACCAACCGGAATATGCCGGTGCAGCATCACGTCACAAATATCGCCGGCCTGGCAGCCATTAATTTCTTCCCGATCCTCATGGGAGAATCGCTCAACACCTTCCACTGGGAGGCGACCTCGACCTGGGATTCTCATACCTGGACCATGGCTGCTCTTGCCCTCGTCATCGCTGCGCTTTTCGGTATTCTTTCTGCGGTGCTGGCAGAGTTCTTCGCCCGCATGTGGTACAACCGCGGCGTCTCCCACATTGATCCTCCGGCAGCTGCCATCTGGATCTGCAATACCGCAGTGTGGGTCGTCGCAGGGCTATTCGCATAGCACTCCTGCTTCCGTCCGCCGGATACGCCTGGCGCACTCGGCGGACGGAAGCCGGTGTGGCTCAGTCACAACTGCAGCCCACGCCTTCGTCGCAGGTTCTCCGCGCGAGCGGAGTTCCGCGGCGGACTGCGGAACTCCGCAAATCCATCGATACTCGATTCGGAATATCTCCAGCCACTCCTCTGATACTGCAAAGAGAAACTCGTTCTAGCGCAAGGAGCCAGTTCACGTGGAATACACCTCGCCCGGGAACCTATTCGACGCCTACATTTTCGATATGGATGGCACCATCTACTTGGGAGACCACCTCCTACCGGGAGCCAAGCGCCTCATCGAAGGCTTGCGTCGCCTCGGCAAACCCGTCCGCTTCCTTTCAAACAATCCGACCCGCGATCCGCAACTCTACGTTGAGAAACTCAATCGACTGGAGATTCCCGCCAGCATTGAGGACATCACGAATACGGTTGTGACCACGGTCCATTGGCTGCGGACTAATCATCCCGATGCGAAGGTGTTCCCCATTTCCGAGCAGCCGCTCAAGAACGCGCTGGCGGCGGCGGGTATTGCGATGAGTGAAGATCCGGAGGAGATTGACATCGTCATCGCCTCCTACGATCGCACCTTCGAGTATCGCAAACTGCAGATCGCTTTTGACGCCATCTGGTACCACAAGCGCGCATTCCTGATTACCACCAACCCGGACCGGTACTGCCCATTCCCGGGAGGCCGTGGCGAGCCTGACGCCGCTTCGATTGTTGCCGCTATCGAGGCGTGCACGGGTACCCGCTGCGTTGCGAACATGGGTAAACCGGAGCCGATCATGCTTGACGCCGCTATCGCGGGCCTGGATGTGAATCCAGCCAACTGCATTATGGTCGGTGACCGGCTCATGACCGACATCGGAATGGCCATCAAGACGGGAATCCCCTCGGCACTTGTGCTTACGGGTGATTCCACGCTGGAGGAAGCAGAAGCGCTTGATCCAGCATCCCAACCCACTTACGCGCTTTCACGCGTCGACCACCTCATTCCGGACGAGATTCGTGCGCAGTGGGGCTGGAGCGACAATGACTGACCACGAGGAGTAACGGCATGTGTGTCCGTCGTCGCCTACGGCCAGTGGCGGGCCGGCGCGAACGGCATGCATGCGGTGACAACGATGTCAGTAACTCGCGCGTAGACCTACAACTGCAACACGGAGGTTGCCTTGTCCACTTTCCACAACCCTAATTCCCTGACCGGCGGTCCCTACGTGATGGGAATCGACTTCGGAACGGAGTCGTGCCGAGTCGGCATCTTCGACCTTCTCGGCTCCCCGGTTGCGTTCGCAGCAACGGGATACCAAACCACGCATCCCGCGCCCGGCTGGGCAGAGCAGTCCCCGGTGGACTGGTGGAATGCTCTTATCGCATCCACTCATCAGGTGATGCAGCGCTCCGGCCTGCAACCACATGAGATCGCCGGTATCTCGTACGACGCGACGACGATGACGGTCGTCGCGCTCGATGAGGCGGGGGAGGCGCTGCGTCCGGCCATCATGTGGATGGACGTGCGCGCCACCGAACAGGCGGCCCGCGTGGTAAACACCGCGTCGCCCGCCCGCCGTTACACCGGCGGAGGCACGCTCCCGCCGACCGCCGAATGGTACCCCTTCAAGGCTGCCTGGCTGAAGGAGAACGAGCCGGAGACCTACAACAAGGCATACCGCTTGGTCGATGCACCGGACTGGCTCACCTTCCGCCTCACCGGGGAATGGACGCAGAACATCAATACCGCTGCCCATCGTGCCTACTACGACCGCGATAACGGCGGTTGGCCGGTCGACCTGTACGAAGAGGCTGGCGCCGGCGACGTGTTCGACAAGCTTCCATCCGTCGTCAACGATCTCGGAGTTCCGGTCGGCGGCCTTTCGAAGACGGCTGCCGAGGCACTCGGCCTGATCCCGGGCACTCCCGTTGCGCAGGGCGGTGGCGATGCCTGGCACGGCCAGATCGGTCTGAATGTGCTGCGTCCCGGCAAGATGTCGCTGGTGACGGGATCCTCGCATGTGATGTCCGGGCAGTCGCCCGATCCGGT
>SUUB01000022.1:29941-33884 GCA_015062745.1 Actinomycetaceae bacterium | reverse complement strand
GGCATTTGTAGCTGGGCGGAACTATCGTTCTTGGGCTTCTTCCGAATTCCGTAGACAATGAGATAGATCCCCAGGCCGATTGCGCCGCCTCGCGCAGCTACGACTCCGACCGTATAGGCCACATCGCCCTTATGTGCCACACCATTCTGCGCCGCTGCGAGCGCTGCGAGAAGCAGGACCGCTCCCGCAAGTATTGCTGCAATACGCTTTCCCATGAAATACCTTTCTGAGGAAGACTGCGTCTCCTTATGCACAGTTCGCTCCGGTCCGTGGTGAAGCCGGTGAGGGAACCGTCGATGCAAAGTTTACGGCAGGGAACTCTCACGCGCTATTCATACCGAGCCACCTGCACCATTTGTTGCGCTAAGTGCCGCCAATCTCACGCCTCGGCCCGGCCAAGACGCGATCCCATACGCCGCCGCTCCGCCCATACACGGCCGTCGACCCCGCGCACAATTGCTCGCTCGTCTTCGCTGTCATCACCCCTACCGCTCCCGCTGGTCTGATCAATACGAACGACTGGTCTGATCAATACGAACGAATCGTGCCACTACCACCCCGCTTCCGTCCATCTCATAGGGCACAGTACGCTCCAAAGCATGCACGAAGCGCTCTCCTCCGCTACGGTTGACTTTGTGAACGAGGGAAAGACAACGGCGAGAGCTGCGTACCGCCGCCGGATCCAGCAGCGTCAGACCATTATCTTCGGATCCATCTCAGCGGTCCTTGCAGTGCTCCTCTTGCTGTCTCTCCTTTTCTGGACCGGCGTCCTGCCATTTCCATTTGACCGTGAGTTCACGCCGGCAAAGTCGTCGAATACAGTGGTCACTCCTTGCATTGAGGAAGGCACGGCTGCTGTCGAACTCAACTCGATTTCTGTCAATGTCTACAACTCCACCTCCCGGGCGAACCTCGCGAGCCAGGCCGCAACGGATCTTGCCGGTCGCGGCGTCGTCGTCAATGAGACCGGTAACTGGGACGGACAGAGCCTTAGTGAGTCGGCGCGCATCATCACCGGTCCGGAGGGTATCGCTGCCGCCTACACCCTCGCGCAATACTTTCCCGGCAGCATGATCCAATACAACAACGGCATCACCGACGCAACGCTCAATATTGTGCTCGGATCCGACTACGAGAGTTTGGAAACGCCTGAGAACGTCGCGGCGGCAAATCCGGAGGGCACACTCAGCCCGGCTGAAAACTGCACGGTCGTCGGAGCGAGCGGTACCGCGACGTCTACCGAGTAGGCCTCAGCGTCCGCGATCTACTGACGTGCGCCGCCAGTAGCGAGCGCCATCCACCCCGCCGCCAGTAGCGAGCGCCATCCACCGCGACACCAATAACGCGCGCCGTCCACCCCCGGTAGAGCACCTCACCATCGAACACTCCGCCTCACAACGAGTACAGCGCCTCAAAATGCTCGACGACGATATCGCCATTCGGGTCGAACTCGATGCCGGCTTCCTCGCATTCACGCCGGAAAAAGGCGTCGTGCGCCTCCCTCCACTCTTCAAAGGTGCCCTCACCCTCAGCGGCCGCTATTTCCGGGCCCGCATGTGCAAACCTCACCGTTTCCACCGCCGTCAACCGAAGTAAGACGCGCGGCCTTCCCGCTCCATCGCAAACGATGGAGAGTTCACCGACTTCGGGCAGCTCGGCACCTTCGTGGGAGTACATATCACGCCAACTCGACGTCGCTGTCTTCTTCCCGTCAATAACTAACTGACACAGCCGGTCAGCCAGTTCGACCGAATCCCCAAAGCTGAACACGGGCGGGCGAAGCGACATCTGCTCGTCCTGCCCAAGAACCGCCTCCAACGGGTAAATTCCGGCGGCGTTTCGGGCACGAACCCAGAACGCCTCAAGAAGCGCATCGTTGTTGGTGTCTTCCATCGTGGCTGTGCTCGCCCTCCGTCGTCGTGTCGCCTCACGTCGTACCAACATGGTCGACGCCACCGTCCAGTGATCCCGGACGACAAACCTCTACTCGCCTTCGCGGTGTACCGCTAGGCCCTCAGCTTCCAGTGCCGCCTGTATCCACTGCGTCGCCAGTATCCGCGCACCCGCGTTCACAGCCAACGCACCACCCAAACCGGCGAGTACCTTGCCCGAGGTGCGATGCCACCTCCGCGTACCGGTCGCAACAAGGATCGCCCCGATACCGGCCTGCGCCGTCGCCACCGCCTCCATGGCCCGTGGATGGTCCAGGTACAGTTTGCGGTACACCGCCCAAAACCCGGGAGCGGCAACGCCCTGCCCGGAGACTTCATACGCGACCGTGGACTGCAATCGTTCGGCAAAGGGCTTCGGCTCAAACACAACCGCCCCCGGAAGCAGCCGTGCTTCCAACAGGCCTTCCAGGCAGTCCCCGACCTCGGCAGGCAACCCAATGGCACCCGCGACTTCACGGCCCGCATGTTCCGCGTCACCCAGCAGCGCAGACCGCAAGGCCTGCGGATCGGTGTCGGGCAGATCCGCGCAAATCCGCGTCACAAAAGCGCCAACACCAAGCTGCTCGTCAGCGAAATCCGCAGCACTATCGTTGTCCTTGACCCACGCAACCGGCGGAAGTTCACCTTCCCACTCCCAGGTCACGCGCAACGAATCCTGCCGCACCGATAGCACTGGCCTGTCTACTCCGCTTGGATCGGTCGAAAGCACGATGGTGAACTTGGCGCTCCCGTGGTTCCGCTTCGGAATCGGAACGTCCGCCACGAGGGCGTTCACAGGTGGAAGCCGCAGGACCGCCACCGGGCTGCCTATTGCAGCTGCAACCCCGGGCACCTGCGAGAACGGAACATCTGATAGGACGAGCATCGGACCCGCTGCATAATCGGGCAGCGGATCATCTTCGTCCACTTCTTCGGAGCGCGCCCCCGCCTCCGCCACAGTGGTCTCGCCCTCGTCCGAGCGGGCACCCGCCCCCTCCACGGTGCTCTGCTCACCCGCCGACTGGACGGCTACGGCACCGGCGGCCTCTGCCGTACCGTTTGCGACGTCGCAATCATCGCCGGCAACATCAACCTCACCGAGATCAATATCGCCCCACTGCACAACCCCATCCACCCGGATTTCCAGTTTGCGCAGCGCGTCATCCATGTCTTCCAGCAGATCGGAGAGCGAAGGGCCGGGCACCACGGTATCGTCTTCGTCCAGTACGGCGACGCGACGCCGTCGCCCGGTGGCCGCCAGTTCGATACTATACACGTCTTCCTGCGCGTAACCACGGGCGATAATCCGCTTCTCCGCCAGGTACTCCTCAATTGCTTCAACAGAGGTGAGCGCCGGATCCAAGCGGATCACCTCACCGTGCACCGGACGCCATGTGGGCATTGTCAGCCTCGATTCCTCGTCTTCTTATTCCACATTAACGCGAGAGCGCAACCGATCGATCTGATACAGCGCAATCCCTGTTGCAACGGCAGCATTCAGTGACTCCATCTGCGCCGCAATCGGGATGGAGGCGACCACATCGCACGTCTCCCGCGTCAGCCGTGCCATTCCCTTGCCCTCGGACCCGGTAACGAGCACCAGTGGCAGGTCGGCAACAGTGAGCTCTCCGATCGGCGTATCGCCGGCGCCATCGAGCCCCACCACGAAATACCCGCTGCGCTTGAGCCCCTCCAGTGTCTGTACCAGGTTTGATACGCGCGCGACAGGCAGCCGGCCCGCGGCACCGGCGGAAACCTTCCACACCGTCGCATTCACGCCCGCAGAACGCCGCTGCGGGACGATAACGCCATCTGCGCCGAAGGCGCTCCCGGAGCGTAATACCACTCCGAGGTTATGCGGGTCTGTCAGCGAGTCCAGCGCGATAATCAGACCCGGTTTACCGCCGCGCTCCGCTCGTTCCACTAGATCGGCTGCCTCGCAGTATTCATACGGAGGAACCTCAATCGCCACACCCTGATGCACCGCACCATCGGTCATCCGGTCCAGTTCC
>SUUB01000022.1:14823-29841 GCA_015062745.1 Actinomycetaceae bacterium | reverse complement strand
GGGCGCCGTGACGGCTGATTCCCTGCCATTACTGCGCCTCCAAATGCCAGCTTGCACCATCGGAGGAGTCTTCGACCGCGATGCCGGCCCGCGCCAGAGAATCGCGCAGGGCATCTGCTCGTGACCAGTCTTTCGCACGGCGCGCATCGGCCCTCTCCTGCAGGATGCCTGTAACGATAGAGTCCAGCGCCTGCTGGGTGGCGTCAGAGCCACCTTCGCCGCGCCACGGCTCCGCCAACGGATCCAATCCCAACACGTCCAGCATGGCGCGCACCATCAACTGCGCATGCCGCACCGCATCCTCGTCTTTGGCAGCTATGGCACTGTTGCCGTTCGTCACCGCCTCATGGATCGCGGCGAGACCACCCGAAACGTTGAGGTCATCGTCGAGCGCGGCGACGAATGCCTCGGGAAGATCCGCGGGCGTTACGGCGGCGACGTCGTCAAGAGGGATCTCTCCTGTCATCGCAACCGCGCGATTGACGAAACCAGCGAGCCGCTCCCAGACGGCCGTCGCCTCCGCCAGGGTGCTCGGCGAATAGGCGACCGTTGAGCGGTAGTGAACCGTTCCCAATGCGAAACGCAGGATCACCGGCGGCACCTGCTGCAAGATGCTCTCTACCACGAGGGAGTTCCCCAGTGATTTGCTCATCTTCTCACCCTCGATGGTCACCCACGCGTTGTGCATCCAGTAGCGGGCGAAACCGCGACCCGCAGCATGCGACTGCGCCTGCTCGTTCTCGTGGTGCGGGAAACGCAGATCGATTCCACCGCCGTGAATATCGAAAGTCTCCCCCAGATAGCTGCCCGACATTGCGGAGCACTCCAAATGCCATCCCGGCCTGCCCCGCCCCCAGGGCGAATCCCAGGAGGCATCTGCGGGCTCACCCGGCTTCGGAGCCTTCCACAGGGCGAAGTCGTGCGGGTTGCGCTTATCCGGCTCCGACTCGGCCTCGTCAACCGTCATATGCGCCAGCGACTGCCGCGTCAACGAACCGTAGTCCGGCAGGGATGTCACATCGAAATACACATTGCCCGGATTGCCAGTGTAGGCGTGACCGGCATCCATAATCTCCTGAATGAGCTGCAGCATCTGCGGAATATGGCCGGTTGCACGCGGTTCATAGGTGGGTGGAAGAACACCCAAAGCGCGATATGCCGCGGAGAACTCCTGCTCGTAGGTATAGGCCCACGCCCACCAGGGCCGGCCGGCAGCAGCCGACTTGGTGAGAATCTTATCGTCAATATCGGTGACGTTGCGGACAAGCGTTACCTCATATCCGCACCGGCGCATCCAGCGCACGAGGACGTCGAAGGCCAACGCCGAACGAATGTGGCCAATGTGTGGTGAGCCCTGTACCGTGGCCCCACACAGGTAGATACCCACCTTCCCGGGGTTGAGCGGCTCGAAGGGCCGCAAAGTGTGGGTTGCCGAATCATAGATGTTGAGACTCACCCCTTCAGGGTATCCAATCGGGTAGAGGTATCACACCTGATCTCACTGTGTCTGACCAAGAATATGCTGTGAGCCGCCACAGCCTTCGGCACTTGATGGTGGGGTCAGTGCCGCAGCACGAGGGCCGTCGCTATGGCCGCGATGCCTTCCTCACGCCCGATGAAGCCGAGATGGTCCGTCGTCGTCGCACTGACCGAAACCGGAGCTCCAACCGCCTGGCTCATGGCAGATTCCGCCTCCTGTTTACGCGGAGCAAACCGTGGGCGTGCCGCAACGATCTGCACCGAGATATTCGAGATCTTCCAACCGGCTTCTTGCACCAAGAGGGCGGATTGCACCAACAGGCTCGTTCCCGAGGCGCCCGCCCACTCGGGACGATCCGTCCCAAAAACGGTCCCCAGTTCCCCCACACCGGACGCGATCAATATGGCGTCGCACGCGGCGTGCGCGGCGACGTCGGCGTCGGAGTGGCCCTCCAACCCTGGTTGCCCCGGCCATTCTAGGCACGCCAGATGCAGCGTTCGGCTCGCATCGTGTGCGTAGGCGTGGACATCTATACCTGTTCCAACTCGCATGTCCATGACGCCCAGCCTAGAGGAAAGCCCGTGCCAACGCCCGGAACCGACGCGAAGCAACTGCCGGAGGGTCGGCAGTCTGGAAGAGCACAGGCTCGGATCGACGCAGTTAGCGCCACAGCAGGGGCAATGAGACAAAGTGATACGACCCCATGGGCGGAGGCCTCTGCCCAAGCAGTTGCAACACGGTAGGCGGACGCGGCGTTACAGCGCGCGGCGATACCGCAGGCGCATCAATGCGCGATCACAGTCCAAGTTCCGCGGGCGTTGTGTGTTCGGCAAGCGTCATCTCGGCCACGCGCAGATCAAATGGACGGGTGATCTTCCGTGCCTCGTCGTGACCGGGAACCATGACCACGGGCACTCCGAGTGCCTCGACGAGTGCGGCATCATCGGGGGCCGCACTGGCCTCATCGCGAGCCAACTCGGCGAAGCGGGCGTGGGCCTCGCGAATAACCGAGAAGACGAAACCCTGCGGCGTCTGCATGGCACGTAACACGGAACGATCTAGTGTCTCCTCGATCGGCTCCGTTCCGTCAGGGCCTTTCATGCCGGCTCGCTTAATCGTATCGACAAGTGCGAGCGCCGGTACCACTGCCGGATGCCCGGATAGTAGTGCGTCGACGACGGAACGGATCTGGTCGACCGGAGTCAGTGGCCTTGCCGCGTCGTGGATAAGGACGTGGCTGGCATCGCCCACCGCGTCCAAGCTCGCCGCCACGGATGCCTGGCGGGTGCTCCCTCCCGCGACAACACGCGCGTGCATCCCTGCCGCGTCGAGCACACGTTCGAACGTGTGCAGTTCATTACCAGGTGCCACAACGATGACATCGTCGACCACGCCGGAGCGGATCATGGAGCGTACGGCGTGTACAACGAGTGGTTCACCGGCAAGCCGCACCAGGGCTTTCGAACCTTGAGTTCCCAGGCGTGTACCCGATCCGGCGCCCGCAATAACAGCGGCTATGCCCATTGGTGCGCCATTAGGCTGCGTTGACGGAGTCTGCAAGGACCTCGTCAAGTAGTTCCAACGCCCTATCCTCGGTTACGCCACGCGCTAGCGCGACCTCGGAGCCGAGAATCTGACGCGCCTGCAGCAACATGCGCTTTTCACCGGCCGATAGATGCCGATCGGAATCCCTTCTGCTCAGGTCACGTACGACCTCGGCGACTTTCACAACATCACCGGAAGTCAACTTCTCGCCGTTGGCCTTGTAGCGCCGAGACCAATTCGCAGGCTCTTCGGCTCGCTCCGCGCGCAGCACGTCGAACACGCGCTCTAGCTGATCATCATCGGAGACATCGCGCACTCCCACATCTTCAACCTTGTCTGCCGGGACCTGAATCACCAGGTCGCCCTGCATAACCCGCAGCGTGAGGTAGAGCTTCTCCTCGCCGCGAATCTTCTTTGTTGAGATGTCTTCGATGTACGCCGCGCCATGGTGAGGGTAGACGACGGTCTCACCGATATTGAAGGTCATGTGAACGAGGCCCTTTCATCCTGATTGGGTGTTCCGGGTAGATATTCTATCACGGCGGGTATAAAGTCGATATTTTCAGCGGTGCCAGACCGGCCACTTTTTCGCCCGGTCGTTGGCATTGATCGACGCGCCTACCGGTCACAATGGCCGCCCCTCGCCCATGCACCACTTCGATAACTGCGAACTTGGTCACCCGGCAGTGGTGCGGCATGGGTAGCGCGCTGCGGCCTCCACGATGCCGGGCGGCGCCGCGCCGAGGTTCCAGCTCGGGGCGACCGTCACTGCGCGGCGGGCTCGGTGTTCCCACGCGGCTCGGTGTCTCATAGGCGGGCTCGGTGTCTCATAGGCGAGCTATCGCGTCGAGGACAAGTTCCCAGAAGCGTTCCCGATCCAGCTGTGTTGCAACCCGCGTATTGCAGTTAGCGGGCGCTGGAGCGCGCAGGTCTACAACCGTCGCCCCGGCGGTGAGCTCACCGCGGGTCTCGACGGCGACCGGCGCCGCCTTCGTTACAACGACGGCGGGGTCAACGAGATAGGCGATCGTACATGGATCGTGCACGGGTGGATCGGCGAAACCGAATGCCTCCCGGTTGGATACCCGGAAAAAGCGCATGAGATCAACAAAGAACTTCCCGGTTGGCGTGTTAATCCGCGCCGCCTGATCCACCACATCCGACGTCGCCAGCGCCCGGTGAGTCACATCCAGACCAACCATCGTCACCCGCCACGGCTCGTCGAAAACGATACGTGCCGCCTCCGGATCTACCCAAATGTTGAATTCCGCGGCGGCGGTCCAATTGCCCTCATAAATCCCGCCGCCCATAATGACGACCTCACGGACACGGCTGACAATAGCGGGTTCCAGCCGAACCGCCAGTGCAAGGTTGGTCAACGGCCCGGTGCCTACCAAGGTGATGCTTCCGGGCTCACTCTCACGCACGATCTCCACAATGGCCTGCGCGGCTCGCTGCGGTCGTTCCGCAACGGTAGGAATCGGAAGCTCCACCCCGTCAAGGCCCGTCTCACCATGAATTGATGGCGCCGTTTCCACCTGCCGCAGCAAGGGACGCTCTGCTCCGCGGTACACCGGGACCTCCTCCCGGCCACACAAAGCGAGAATCCCGCGAGCGTTGCGGGTCACCTTATCGATTGTCTGGTTACCGCCAACCGTGGTGATGGCGGCAAGTTCAATATCGGGACTGCCAAGAGCGAACATGATGGCGACGGCGTCGTCGTGCCCGGGATCGCAGTCCAGGATGATCCGGCGAGTCATCGGCTATTTCCTCCACCTTCCGCGCTGCCTGTTCCGCATACGCTAGATGTTCACCACACGTGCTAGATGTTCGCACGGCGCGCTGCTGACGCGGGCCGTGCGCGCCGCAAGGAGTAACGCCGTCACCGGATGGCCACAGCCCTCGCCCGGGCGGACGGTACTGTCACTTCATCCGGCAGGGTGTGCCAATACCCCGCAGTCGGCGACCGGGCGGGCCGTACACCCACGCTGCGCCACGTCCGCACCGGCGACGGCCACGCAGTGAGCATGGCCGGACGCCGTAGCCTCCGACCATGCTCACCACGCCATAGACACCCAAGCGTCACCGTACCCACCACCGCGCGAGAGGGAAAACTCTTCCGCCCGGCGACAGCGCGATCGCTCACGTGCTGCGGAACTGCCTGTGTTACTTGCCCTGATTGGCGACGGCGGCGATCTTCGCCTCCGCATCCGGATCCAGGTACGTGCCGCCCTTCTTGATCGGCTTGAGGGTCTCCTCATCCAGCTCGTAAACCAGGGGAATTCCGGTCGGAATGTTGACTCCGGCAATCTCTTCGTCGGAGATGTCGTCCAGGTGCTTCACGATGGCGCGCAGCGAATTGCCGTGTGCAGCAATCATGATCGTCTTACCCGTCTTGATCTCCGGGACGATGGTGCTCTCCCAATAGGGCAGCAACCGCTCCAGCACATCCTTCAGGCATTCCGTGGCGGGAATCGGCTCACCCGCGTAACGCGGATCCGTATCCTGCGAGAACTCCGAGCCAAGCTCGATGGCGGGCGGCGGCACATCGTAGGACCGGCGCCACAGCATGAACTGCTCGTCACCGTACTGATCACGGATTTCCTTCTTGTTCTTTCCCTGCAGCGCACCGTAATGACGCTCGTTCAGCCGCCAGTGGCGCTCCACCGGGATCCAGTGCCGGTCCGCAGCATCCAATGCCAGGTTCGCTGTCATAATGGCGCGACGCAACATCGAGGTGAACAGCTTTTCCGGGAGTACCCCTGCCTCCTTGAGGAGTTCACCGCCGTGGACAGCCTCCGCGCGGCCCTTCTCGGATAGCGGCACATCGACCCAGCCGGTGAATAGGTTCTTAGCATTCCATTCGCTCTCGCCGTGGCGGAGCAGTACGAGGGTATAAGCCATGGGAAGATTCTCTCACGCGTCTTACCGTCCTGCCACCGACGAAATACCCGACTCGGCTCGGCGGACCCGGTTCGCGGCAGCACGTCTCGCCCTAATCGACCATCACCGTGCCGCTTGCTGGGCGAGACCACGTGGCCAGCAATTGCAGTGTCTGCGCGTCCGTGCTACCCGGCTCGGCGACGTAGCTGTTGAGAACCAGATCGGGGTCGGCCGTCAATTGCATGGACTCGTATCCGAGCGTGAGCGCACCAACAACCGGATGGTGGAAGCGTTTCGTCCCGGTGCGATGCTGCCGCACACCGTGCTGCGCCCACAGTTGTGCGAAGCGTACGGAGGACGTGCAGAGCTCACCAACCAGATGGCTGACGGCCCGTGCCACCTCCGGCCGTCCGGATGCCAGGTGTAAGGCGCCGACCGACTGCTGCGCCACGTCGTCCCAATCGGGGAAGAACTCCCGCGAGTCCTCCTGCAGGAAAATGAAACGCAACATGTTGGGGTGCTGCATATCGAAGAGCGGTGCATATAACGCCCGCGCCAGAGCATTGGCCGCGAGGATATCTGACGACGCATTACGCACATAGGCCGGGGTATCCGTCATCGCGTCGAGCAGCCACTGCACCTGCGGTCGCACAGCCTGCGCGCCCGCTCGTGGTTGCGATATCCGCGCACCGACGGCGCCTTCGCTGATCCCGCGTGCCAGATCGAAGAGGTGCGTGCGTTCGGCGTCGTCCATTCGTAACGCATCCGCCAAAGCATCGAGAACCTGCGCCGATGCGCCGGAAAGATCTCCGCGTTCCAAGCGCCCGTAATAGTCCACGCTGATTCCGGCGAGAAGCGCCGCTTCTTCGCGGCGCAGCCCCGGCACTCGACGGTTCCCTTCCCAGGCGGGCAACCCTGCTTGCTGGGGTGTCAGCCGAGCTCGGCACCGCATCAGGAAGTCACGCGCGTCCTGCCGGTAGTCCATCTCCGTAAAGCCCATGTCTCTAGATTACGCACGCGGATCGGATTCCGGCGATGCAGCCGCGCAGCGGGGAACATGCCACGTCATGGGCATATGAGGTGGCGGTGGGCGCACCGCCGCAACCAAGAACATGCACTGGCGGTACACCCCAGAATCCGTGACACCGGCGAACAAAAGGCGCTGTAATGGAAGCATGTATGGAGCAGTGATTTATGGAGCCGGGGACGTTCGTTATGAAGAACGTGCGTACCCGTCGATTCAGCAACCGACCGATGCCGTGGTGCGCACGGTCGCCGCCTGCGTGTGTGGATCGGACCTATGGCGCTACCGGGATATCGCCGATGTTCCCCAACCCACCCCCATCGGCCATGAGTACATCGGAGTCGTCGAAGAAGTCGGCGGCGCCGTCACCTCCGTCAAACCGGGTGACTTCGTTATCGGCGGCTTTACGACCAGTGACAACACCTGCCCGGCATGCCGAAAGGGCGTTCACACATCCTGCGTGAACCGCACCGGTTACGACGGCTGCCAAGCAGAGTACATTCGCGTTGCCAATGCGGACGGCACCCTGTTGGCGACCCCCGAAGAACCTGCCGACGATCTCATTCCTTCTCTGCTGACCTTGAGCGATGTCATGTGTACCGGCTGGCACGGCGCGGTGAGCGCGAACATTGGCCCCGGGGTTACCGCGGTGATCGTCGGCGACGGCGCCGTCGGACTGTGTGCAACACTGGCCGCTCGGCAACTCGGCGCCGAACGGGTCATCTCGCTTTCGCGGCACGCGCCTCGGCAGGCAATTGCCCGTGACTTCGGCGCCACGGACATCATCCCAGAGCGCGGCGAGGAGTGCATTGCCCGTATCAAGGAGATGACTGAAGGGATTGGGGCGGATTGCGTCGTCGAATGCGTCGGAACCGAGCAGGCGCGCAAGACGGCGGTTGATGCGGCGCGCCCGGGCGGAAGTATCGGCCTGCTCGGCGTACCCCACGGCGACTTGCCCGTCGACCAGCTCTTCTGGGAGAACAAGCATCTGGCAGGCGGTGTCGCCCCCGTGCGTCAGTATCTGCCCGAGCTACTGGATTTGGTGTGGAACCGAAAGATCGAGCCGGGAAAGGTCTTTGATCTCGAACTCCCTCTGAGCGAAGTGGCCGAGGCATATCGCGCCATGGACGAGCGGCGTGCCATTAAGGCAATGTTGCGCCCGTAGTGGGTTCGGCTCCGGCCCTTGCGTGAATGAGCACCGGCGCTCGAGCAGCGCGCGTGGCGGACTTCGCGTCGGCCGTTCACAGTGAGCATGTCTGACGATTCGTAGTGAGCATGTCTGACGATTCGTAACGCCAGGTATGCCGAAGGGCCCGGTTCCTGTTGGTGCCGGGCCCTTACTGGAGCCACCTGAGAGAATCGAACTCTCGACCTATTCATTACGAGTGAATCGCTCTGCCGACTGAGCTAAGGTGGCATGCTGCTTGAGCAGCATTGGATATGGTACCCAAGCAAGCCTCACGCCGCAAACCGTAACCGAGTGAAAGGCGACGCATCTGCCGTCACGGCGAACAGGTCAGCCCATCCTCCGGTACGGTTCCATCAATCAGGTAATCGTCGAGCGGGTCATTAATACAGGCATCTGCCGAACCGTAAGCCGTATGACCGTCGCCCTCCCAGGTCACCAGCACAGCGCTGTCGAGGGATTGCGCCAGACTCTCCGACCATTGGTATGGCGTTGCCGGATCATAACGTGTACCGACAACAACTATCGGATCGGCTCCCTCCCCGACGTATGGCCCGGGAGCCTGCGTGGGCTTGTAAGGCCAGTAGGTGCAAACATCGGGACCGCTGAGCATATAGTCACCGAAAACCGTGCCGTTCTCTCGCAGATCTGCGGCAAGTTCCTCTATTTCGTCGTCGGAAGACAGCGGGTAGTCGGCGCAGTTAATTGCCCAGTTCGCCTCCGTTGAATTCGAGGAGAAGGAGCCATCGGTTTCCCTGTCATTCATCAAGTCGCCAAGGTACTGGAAGAGCGAGCCGTCATTATCGTTGATCAGCTGCGAGAACGCCTCCGTGAGAATCGGCCAGTTCTGCTTGTTATACAGGGGCGTAATCAAGCCGCTGAAAAACTGTGACTGAGTCAAGGGGCGATCCGCATCGCTTGTCGGGAATGGCTCCTCCAAAGACTTATCGAAGAGTTCCTTGATCTGCGCCAGAGCGTCATCGGTCGACCCCTTGAAGGGGCACGCGTTCCCGCCGCGGCAGTCCTCAACGTAGTTCCGCAGGGCGGTTTCAAATCCCAGGGACTGATCGTGACTCATTTGCGCCGAACCAACCGTGGTATCAACAGCGCCATCAAGAATCATGCGCCCAACATTGTGCGGGAAAAGGTCTGCGTACTGGCCACCGAGGGACGTTCCGTAGGAGAAACCCACGTAGTTCAGCTTCTCGTCGCCCACCACTGCTCGCATGACATCCATGTCTTGCGCTGCGTATTCCGTTCCCACATATGGCAGGAGGTCGCCCGCATTCTCCTCGCAGGCTTGGCCGACCATCTTCACCTGTTCGTCGGCCTCCTCCAATCCTTCGTCCGTCGACAGGTCGAAAGATTCATCTAAGAGTTCTCCCAATGTGTCGTCGTCGAGGCAGTCCACCGGGGTTGAACGTTGAACACCGCGTGGATCGAAACCGATAATGTTGAAAGCGCCGGTGATCCGGGCATCGAAGTAGTACTCCGCATCCTCCGCCACCGAGAATCCCGATCCTCCCGGTCCACCCGGATTCACGAAGAGATTCCCGACGGGATTGTCTCGATCTGCCGCCCGGCGCGTCATCGCGATCTCAATCGTCTCGCCATCGGGGTTGTCATAGTCGAGCGGAACTTCTATCGTGGCGCAGTCCAACGACGTGTCGTCACACGATTCCCATTCGAAGTCCTGGTTGTAGAACTTCTCCAGGTCGGCACGATTCTGGCCTGCCCCACCAGAACCAGACCTTCCCAGAGCGGAGGTATCCATGGCGCAAGCGCTGAGCAGGAGTGCACTCACGGCAAGGGCTGCTGTTAATCTCGTATGTCGCTTCACACCTCAACCGTATGTGACGCCGAGCTTTTCGGCCACTCGTAGGCGGACTACTTGATGTCTGCACCGCTTCATTCGACACCCACACCACGGTGTTACAAAACATGGATGGGTCTCCGTCATATGCGCGTCACACCACGTCGAGGTCGGCCACGAAATGCCGGTTGGAAGGCGCAGACCGTGCGAATGGCTCGGTGTGACGCCGGGGCTCCAGCAAGCACTCCAATAACACGGTTGTGACACTTATCACAGGCCATGGGAGTGTGTTCGCTCCGCGCGCACCAAGCCGGCCGCAGACACGTACCTGGCCGGCCGTACCACTCGCGCTCATCCCTGCGGGCGTAGTGCCACCATCATCGCTTCTAGCGTCAGTTGCGGCGCCACGTTACCCGCCAGGCGCTGCCGAGCGGTTGCGATAGCATCCATGCGCCGCACCGATTGCTCCGACGACGACGCCGCAGCGGCCTGCTCTATCTGTTTCGTCAGGTCTGCGTTGATCAACGGAACCTGTGCGCCGAGCTGGACGGTGAGAATGTCACGATACAGGGAGAGCAGATCGACCATGTCGCGGTCGAGCACATCGCGCTGAGTGCGGGTCGCGCGCCGCTTTTGCTTCTCTTCCAGTTCTCGTACCTGTGCCCGCAGGGCCGGGGGAACTCGTGCGCCTTCCTCCACCCCCAAAGTGGCGAGCAGCTCCTGCCGTTCCCGCTCGTTCTCCCTCTCCGCTTGTGCATCCGCCTGCTTCTTCGCATGATCGAACACCCGCTGAGCCACGATGACGGCATCGCCGGTTCCACGAATTCCAAGAGCTCCGAGCAGGGTCTCCTCGCGCTGTTGCCGCACCTGCACATCGGTGGCGAGTCCACGCGCCCGGCCGATATGGGACTGTGCGGCCCGCGCGGCCTGCAGCGCCCGTTCCGGTTCAATGCCATCGCGCCGTACAAGGAGTTCCGCAACGTCCTTAGCGGCAGGAACAACCAGATTGACCCGGCGGCAGCGCGAACGGATAGTCGGCAGAACGTCGTCGGGCGAAGGTGTGCACAGCATCCAGAAGGTTCGCTCGGGAGGCTCTTCGATGGCTTTAAGCAGCACGTTCGTCGTACGCTCCAGCATCCGATCGGCGTCCTCGATGATGAGGATTCGCCACCGTCCGCTTCCCGGCGCCGTATAGGACTCTGCAACAATCGCGCGGGTCTGGTCCGCCGTAATTGTGACGCCTTCGGTTGTCAGCAGCGTGACATCGGGGTGGGTTCCGGCGAGCACTGTTTGGCAGGCGTGGCACTGTCCACATCCCGGCTCCTCCCCCGTGCATTGCAGAGCCGCCGCCAGCGCGCGGGCCGCGATTGATCTGCCCGAACCGGGTGGCCCGGTGAACAGCCACGCCTGGCTCAGCGCGGCATCGCTGCCGGAGGAGGGAGCGTCAGCAGGAATGCCGCGGGAGCGTTCTTCAGCACCTTCCAAACTCTCCTCATCAAGACGAGCAGCGAGCAAGCGCGCGGCGTGAGCGGCGCGCTGCAACTGCTCACGTACTGCTCGCTGCCCAACGAGCTCGTCGAAGGCACTCATGGCAGGGTGTCCACCTCCGTCGCTACGCCATCAGCATCCAAAAGGCGTGCACGAACCGCCTCGCGCACCCGTGCCGTCACCTCGTCAATGGGAAGCGTACCGTCAACAACCACCCACCGCTCCGGTTCGGCGGCCGCCAGTTGGAGAAACTCCGCGCGTACCGCCTCGTGGAATTCCAACCCCGCCGATTCGATACGGTCCCGTTCACCGCCCACGCGGCTCGCTCCCACTGCCACCGGGACATCCAGGAGCACGGTCAACTGCGGCACCAGTCCATCGGTTGCCCAGAGGGAGAGTTGCCTGACCTCTTCCTTCCCGAGGCTACGCGCGGCGCCCTGATAGGCCACGGATGAATCGAGATAGCGGTCAGATATGACAACGGCGCCACGGTCGAGCGCAGGTCGAACCAACGAGGCCACGTGATGCGCCCTATCGGCGGCGTACAGCAGGGCCTCGGCCCGCGGCGACACCTCGCCACTGTGCAGCAAGGCCTCACGGATGGCCACGCCCAGTTCGGTTCCCCCGGGCTCGCGTGTGACCACGACCTCCCTGCCAACGCTCGTCAGCCATTGCTGCAGCGCGGCGATCTGCGTCGTCTTCCCGGCGCCGTCGCCCCCCTCAATGGAGATGAAGAGCCCCTTCACTTCTCGGTCCTCTTCTTTGCCGTCGAGGTCTTGGAGGACGAACTCTTGGCAGTCGAACTCTTCGTACCGGAGGCTTTCGTAGTAGCGGCCGCTCGCTTCGTGCCCGTACTCTTCTTTGTGCCGGTAGCCTTCTTCTTCGATGCCGTCTTACGCTTCGGCGCCGGTCCTTTCGCTCGCCGCTCGGCCAGCAAATCGTAGGCGCGATCCGGGGTGATCGTGGTTGGGTCATCACCGCGACGCAGCGACGCATTCGTCGTTCCATCGGTGACGTAGGGGCCGAATCGTCCATCTTTCAAAACGACCGGTGACCCCGTTGCCGGATCAGCCCCGAGTTCTCGAAGTGGCTTCGCGGCAGTGGATCCGCGCCGTCCCTTTGGCTGGGCCAACAGCGCCAGCGCCTCGTCCTGGGTGATGGTGAAGATCTGCTCCTCGCTGGCTAGCGACCGGGTGTCCTTGCCCTTGGAGATGTACGGCCCGTAGCGGCCGTTCCGGGCGGTGATCTCCTCGCCGTCAACCACGCCCACGACTCGCGGCAGAGTAAGCAACTGCAAGGCCTCGTCCAGGGTCACGCTCTCGGCCGTCATCGTTTTGAACAGGGATGCAGTCCGCGGCGTCGACGCCTTCTTCGAAGGCCGTCCCGTCGGCGTGAGAGCCACTTCTCCTTCCGGAATAACCTCCGTGATATAGGGCCCGAATCGCCCCGATTTCACCACAATCGTATGGCCGGTGGCCGGATCCGTGCCGAGCTCACGCCCATTGGCACCACCGGCACCCTCCAGCAGTTCGCGCGCCTTCTGTTCGTTCATCTCATCGGGCGCGATACCCTCGGGCACCGATACGTGACGTAGTTCCTCGCCATCGGGCCCGGTTTCCTGAATGTACGGACCGTATTTGCCCACGCGTAGCACGACGCCGTCGCCCAAAGCGATGGAGTTAATCGCCTTGGCATCAATATCGCCCAGTCCGGCAACCTGCTTCTCCAGCCCGGGGCGTTCGGAGTTCCCGCGCCAGAATCGCTCCAAGTAGGCGGTGCCCTCCTCCTCGCCCGCGGCGATTCGGTCCAGCTCACTCTCCATATCGGCGGTGAAGCCGAAGTCCACCAGTTCGGGCAGGTTCTCCTCCAAAAGGCGCACAACGGAAAACGCCGTCCAAGTGGGAATAAGCGCTTGGCCGCGATGATCAACATAACCGCGATCCGAAATGGTTGCGATGGTGCTGGCGTAGGTGGATGGGCGTCCGATACCCAGTTCTTCCATCTTCTTCACCAGCGATGCTTCCGTGTAGCGCGGCGGTGGCTGCGTCTCGTGGCCATCTGCCTGCGCAGCGCTTACCGGCACCTGCTCACCGACGGCGAGTTCGGGCAGCCGAGACTCCGCATCCTTCTTGCCGTCCTCATACCGCTTCGCGTCGCGCGATTCCTCGTATGCCGCTAAGAAGCCACGGAAGGTGATAACCGTTCCGGAGGCGGCGAACTCAGCCTGTTCCGCTCCCGCAGTTCCCCGCAGTGGAACAGTGAGGCGCACCGAGGCGGTCTGCCCGACCGCATCCGCCATCTGCGAGGCGACCGTCCGCTTCCAAATGAGTTCGTACAGCGCGAACTGGGCACCGCTGAGCTGCCCGCGCACCTGATCCGGGGTCCGGAAATGATCACCGGCGGGGCGAATGGCCTCGTGAGCCTCTTGCGCTCCCTTGGCCTGCGTGGCGTAGCGGCGAGGTTTCTCCGGCACATAAGAACTGCCGTACATCTCGCGAATCTGACTCCGGGACGCATGCAAAGCCTGCTCGGACAGGGCCGTGGAGTCCGTTCGCATATAGGTGATGTAGCCGTTCTCGTACAGCGCCTGTGCGGTGCGCATCGAGTCGCGCGCACTCATTCGCAGCTTTCGGGATGCCTCCTGCTGCAGCGTCGACGTCGTGAAAGGAGGAGCCGGACGGCGCGAGTACGGCTTCGTATCCAAGGAAGAGACAACGGCTTGACTACCGGCGACGGCGTCGGCGACGGCCTGCGCTGCCTCCTGGTCCAGCACTCGAACGCCATCATGGCTGCTCTTGGTGGTGAGTTCACCCCTGTCGGTGAAGTCCCGGCCAGTGGCCAGACGCTGCCCGTCCAGCGTGGTCAGCCGAGCATCGAATTCCTCGCCCGAGCCGGTGGCCGTTTCGTCTGCCTTGCGGAAGGTGGCGGTGACATCCCAGTAGGATGCCGCAGCGAAAGCCATCCGTTCCCGTTCGCGTTGCACGACCAGCCGGGTCGCCACGGATTGGACACGTCCGGCCGATAATCCGGCGGCGACCTTGCGCCACAGCAGCGGGGATACCTCGTAGCCCACCAGTCGATCGAGAATACGGCGGGACTCCTGCGCGTCAACGAGCTTATCGTCCAACTCCCGCGGGTTCTCCAACGCTCGCGCGATGGCTTCCGGCGTGATCTCGTGGAAGACCATCCGCTTGACCGGTACCTTCGGTTTGAGGACTTCCAGCAGATGCCAGGCGATTGCCTCCCCTTCTCGGTCCTCATCAGTAGCCAGCAGAAGTTCGTCGGCCTCTTTCAGGCGCTTGCGAAGGTCGGCAACTTTCTTCTTCTTGTCCGGGGCGACGACGTAATACGGATCGAACCCATTGTCGACATCCACGGCGAAACGCCCATACGGCCCCTTCTTCATATTCGCCGGGAGCTCGGAGGGCTGCGGGAGATCCCGAATATGCCCGATCGAAGCTTCGACATCGTAGTCCGAGCCGAGATACCCACTGATTGTGCGGGCCTTGGCCGGAGACTCGACAATGACGAGTTTGGTCACGTTTTCTTCCCTCCACACACGCGTGCTTCTGTGGCAACTTTAGCGCCAAGGCGGAAGC
>SUUB01000022.1:12236-14723 GCA_015062745.1 Actinomycetaceae bacterium | reverse complement strand
CAATGACGAGTTTGGTCACGTTTTCTTCCCTCCACACACGCGTGCTTCTGTGGCAACTTTAGCGCCAAGGCGGAAGCGGGCGCGAAATCTCAAACACAGCGGTGAGCAACCTATCCCACTTCCTCACGGCAAGGCTCACTCTATCCACAGCGCCAACGGAATTGGAAACGTCCCGCCTGGGATGCAAGTCCGATGTTTTCCGGCCGAGCCGCCGCTAGCGTAGTTGTTGACCAGCATTTCTACGGAGGAGTGTATGCAGGAACAAGCGATCCCTCCCGGGCCGAAAGACCACGGTATGCCGAGGGCGCACTACGCCGCCAGCCCATCCCCACCATCCCCACCATCCCCACCATCCCCGCCTCTCGCGGCCTCTTCCGAGGCCGCGAGGGAGGGCGTGCTCATCGCAGCGCTGGGCAGCCCGACGCAGCTCTCCCCCGAGGCTATCGCGGATTTCTTGCGCGAATTCCTTTCGGACCGGCGTGTGGTGGATCTGCACCCGTTGCTTTGGAAGCCAATTCTGCACGGACCGATTCTGCACGCGCGGCCCACGAAGGTGCTGCCTCAATACCAGCATGTGTGGCTGACGGACGGCTCACCATTGCGCGTATACACAGCAGCGCAGGAATCGGAACTGCAGAGGCTTCTGCCCGGCGTGGAGGTCCGCGCCGGCTATCAGTACGGTGCGCCCAACATGGTGGATCAGTTCCTACGGCTCGCCGCCACCTGCGACCGCATCACGGTTCTGGCGACGTATCCGCAGTACGCGCCGGCAACGGTCGGCTCGGTTGATGACCGTATCGCGGACGGCATCAGGCACGCCGCGCAGGCAGGCCTTTTTCCCCGGGTTCGCTCCACGCATGAATGGCATCTGCTGCCGGAATACATCACCTGGTACGGCAGGAGAATCGGTGCAGCCCTGGCGGAGGGGCCGATCGATGAAGTCGTGTTCTCCTGGCACAGCCTGCCGGACCGCCCGGTCCACGAGCCCGATTTCTACCGTTCACAGTGTGAGGCCACGGCAGCGGCCATTATGGAACGAGTCCGCCTGGAGAGCGACGCTCGTCTTCCTTGGCGCAATACCTTCCAGTCGCGTTTCGGCCCCGGCCGCTGGATGACACCGGCAACGATCGACACCATGGCCGAACTGCCCGCGCAGGGCATTCAACACATCGTGATGGTGACACCCGGTTTCTTCGCCGACTGCCTGGAGACCTCCTATGAGTTGGATGTCCTGAACGCGCAGGCATTTCACGCGGCGGGCGGGCAAGGATTCCGCCGTATTGCCCCGCCGAACGGCAGCGTTGACGCGGCTCGAATCCTTGCGGCACTGCATCAGAGCCTGCCGGATTTCAGCGAGTTTGCACTTTTGCCTGAGGCCACTATTCCCGCGCAGTGAGCATTCCCAGCGCGAGTAGTTCCCGCACGGCAGGAAGCACCTCGGCCCGCACTGACGTCGGCGCCTCGCCGAGAAGCTCAGCGACGGCGTCGCAGAGTACACCCAGGCTAAGCTCCCCGTCGCACGCTCCGACGACGGCGGCAACGGCACTTGACACCTCGACCTCGGCCGCAAAGCCATCGGTCTGGGCCAGCTTGACGAGGAAGGGGTCGCCCTGGCCGGGAATGTGCAGACGATGCTCCACACAATGGTGCTGCGGGCGGAGCGCGGCCAACTCCTCATCCGGCCTATCCAGTAGCCACCGTTGTGCCCAGATTCGTTCCGTATAGTCATGCAGACTTGCCGGAGCCGGTCCGCCCAGCATCTCGCAGCGCAGCCAAGGCGTCTTCTCGGCAGCAGCGGGCACCTCATGTATCGCGTGCGCGGCATGAGGAGCCCTATCCGCACTATCAGTACTCACGAGCGTCGCAGCGGAAGGCGCCTGGTCCGTACCGAGATTCGAATGGGGCATGCCGAGCAGCACGTAGCCCATTCCGATTCCGACCACGTCACGATCCCGGAAATCCGTCAGCCATTGTGCATAGGCGTCCTCGTATTCTGTATCCGCCGCAGTGAGGCCGCCGTCACGCAACCACATCTCCACGTAGCGGCAGGGGTCGAGATACTCGCGTTGGATGAACCACGCATCGAGGCTGCGGCCCTCCACCCATCGCCGTGGCCCGGTATCCCAGGCGACTTCGTCGCGGACCTCCCAATTTCCCAACATCCATACGCGTCCTCCGGCGCGCAGCACCCGTGGGAGCTCCCCAATGAGTTCCGCCAGTAACGAGTCACCGGGCATGCCGCCGTCGCGATATGAGAAGTCCACACGACGGCGGACCGCAGACGCGGTTATCACGAAGGGTGGGTTGGAGACCACAACGTCGAATAGCTCCGGTTCCACCTGTACACCGGCGGACTGTGCGTCGTTGGACTGTGCATCGTCGGACTGGACGTCACTGGACTGTGCGTCGTCGGACTGGACGTCACCGGAGGGCAGTACCGGCTCCAACAGGGAGCCCTGCCGCAAATCGAGTCGGACCCCGGCCATG
>SUUB01000022.1:8808-12136 GCA_015062745.1 Actinomycetaceae bacterium | reverse complement strand
CGGACTGGACGTCACCGGAGGGCAGTACCGGCTCCAACAGGGAGCCCTGCCGCAAATCGAGTCGGACCCCGGCCATGCGGGCGTTGAAGCGCGCATAGGCGAGCGCTCGTGCGGATGTATCGGTAGCGGTGACGCGCGCGCCACACAGCGCGGCGAGAATGGCATGAATACCGCAACCGGTGCCGATGTCCAGCACCCGCTGGCCGGGCTGATAATCCGCGAGCGTGGCCAGGGTGCGAGTGGCACCGCCCACGGGCATCACGTGATCGGAAGTCGGGCGCATGCCCGCAAGCTCTCCCCAATCGGAAGCCACCAGCAATCGCCTCGGAGCCATACCCGATCCGTACACAGGCAGATGCGCCGGTATTGCGACGGGCACGATCTGGAAGCGCGCCCGCACCAGCCGTTTCGGTGTCCCGCCGCTTGCGGGGCTCCCCTGCCCGTGACCGTCCCGCACTCCTTCTGATACTGCGCCTCGCACTCCTTCCGATACGAGGCCAGCCGATAGTCCCTGCCCGGCATCGTTGCCCGGTTCTTGTAGAGCGGGATCATCAGCCTCCTGCAGTACGGTGCTCGCCAGGGCCGCCGAGTCGAATAGCTCCGGTAAGGCCAGCACCGCCTCGTCGTAGGCAACCGCATCGCCCAGCAGAAACAGGCGCGCTTGGACCGCGATCCAGCGGTACTCCGTGCTACCCGCTGATGCGGCCCGCGCGGCCAATAATGCCGGCAGCCGCTGTTCGCGCTGTACCGCCCGCGCGGCCTCCTCGCCCAGAGTTTCCTCAATGGCAGGCCATGAATAGCCATCCAGATCAGCGCGGAGCCTATCAGCGGCCTCGTCGCTCAACAGGTCGGTGGTGAACACAGGTACCATGACGAACAGCCTAGCGCTCGGCGCCGCGAGCAGCCGGAAAGAGGGGAATATATAGGCGCGCAGTCAACTATGCAGGCGCTCACATGGGCCACGTCTTAGGCGCCCCATGTCATCCTCCGGGGCACCTCCTATCATGAGGATGTGGCCGAACAAACCGAAGCCCTGCGGGGAAGAGAGCGCGACAGAGTACTGCTCGTTCTGTTATCCGCGCTTTTCTTCTCCCTTATCACCGTCAGCATTATCAATGTGGCCCTGCCCGCCATTGAGACCGGGCTCAATGCGAGTGCGGCGGATTTGCAGTGGGCTCTCACCGGGTACTCCCTGACCTTCGGTGTCGTCCTCGTCGCCGCGGGCCGTGCCGGAGATCTGCTGGGCCGGGGCAGGCTCTTCCTGGCGGGAGTCACCCTCTTCGGCATCGCATCGACGGTGGCGTCGCTGGCGCCGAACGCGCTGGTGCTCAACCTGGCACGTGCCGTGATGGGAGTGGGCGCCGGCCTATATAACCCGCAGGTCAGCGGCCTGATTCAGCAGCACTATCGCGGAGCCGAAAGAGCTCGTGCCTTCGGGTTATTCGGCGCCGTCGTCGGAACCGCCGTTGCAATCGGACCGGTAATCGGCGGACTACTGCTCGGCTCCCTTCCCAGCTGGCTCGGCTGGCGCATGACGCTCGGAATCAATATCCCGCTCGCCCTACTGGCCGTTATCCTCGGCTGGCGGTGGCTGCCACGCGAGGGAAGGACTGTTCGCCGCCAACACACCACCGATCACGGCAGCGCTGCACCAGCTGCGGACAACGGCTCAGACCCTCAGGGCTCGATGCCGCACCCGCACCACGACCTGGACCCCTTCGGTGCGGTTCTGCTGGGTGTGGCGGTCCTGTTCGTCATGCTTCCATTCATGGTCGCCGCTGAGAATCCGCTTGCGTGGTGGGCACTGCCCACGGGACTCGTTGTACTGGGAATCTGGCTCCTGTGGGAACATAACTACGCGCGGCGCGGGCATGAGCCCATGGTTAATTTGGCTATGTTCCGCATCCGAACCTTTTCGCTCGGTGCAGCCATGATCACCGCGTTTTTCGCCGGAACGACGACGATCTGGGTGCTTATTGCGCTCTTCGTCCAGAACGGGCTCGGACGCAGCGCATTAGTCGCCGGGTTAATCGGCATGCCCTCCGCGCTACTGTCAATCTACTCCGCACCGCTTGGCGGGCGGCTGGTGGTGCGCTGGGGACGGAAGATCGTCGTCTTCGGCCTACTGTGTAATCTCACTGGCCTAGCGCTGACCGCCTGGGTCTCCACCTTTGTGGCCAACGGGGCAGGCGTCTGGCTGTTGGCGCTGTCCACACTGCCACTCGGCTTCGGTGCCGGATGGATCAACTCACCGAATCAGGTGCTCAGTCTGCGCGATGTGCCGGTAGCTAATGGAGGGACGGCCGCTGGGATCATGCAGACCGGGCAGCGCATCGCCACCGCGGTGGGAACCGCCGCTGTGACCGGGCTCTTCTTCCAGCAAGTCGCACACGGATACGCCCATGCGCTTCGTATGGGGTATGCGCTCATTGCCAGTTTCGTTATCGTGGCGCTTGTCATCGCACTCGCGGACCTCGCCGCCGACAGCCGCGCCCGTACCGCCGACACTTCCCCGGTTCTCTCGGATAACGAGCGGGCAACCGTGCGCCGAGTAGTCGACGAGGATACACACTAAAGCTGCACCTCCCGGATTGCATCCGCAGACCCGGGAGGTGCAGCCGTCGCAGCCTTACGGCTGCTTATTTACGCCTCCGTGTGCTTCCGGCGGCGACGAGCTCCTGCCACGGCGAGGCCACCCACGCCGATCAAGATCAGCGCCCACACGGCATAGCGGATATCCGCGCCGGTGAACGGCATCTTGTGCGGCGAGGGTGTTGATGGCTTCGGGGACGGGCTCGTAGACGGGGTCGGAGTGGGCGACGGCGGCTCGGCACAGGCCTCATCCGTCATCTCCTCACCGCCGGCTGTCACCGTAGCCCGGTTCAGCGCGCCGGTTCCTGACTCGCCCGACTCCAGCGTGCAGTTACCTGCAGTACTGCTCAGCGACGATGGAATCTTGGCTCGGATGACTACCGTGAAGGTCTCGGAGGCTCCTGCCTCCAGGGCTGCATCACTGACGACCACGGGCTGCGTCGTGCCATCCCAGTCGTCCGCTGCACCATTGCCTGTGACCTCGGCAGAGATGATCTCCATTCCCTCTCCGAATGCGGGAGTATCCGTGAGCGTGTATCGCGTCGCGTTTGCTTCATCGGTGTTGGTCACAACCACCTGATACTCCACCGTCATCACACCGTCGACAAGCGTCGGTGTACCAGTCACCGTTTTATCGACGATAACTGCGGGCAGTGCCGGAATATCGCCGCAGGCGTCGGCCGTGAAGTCCGATGTTCCCGATGTGACGGTCACCTGGTTGTGCAGCGCCTCGTTA
>SUUB01000022.1:0-8708 GCA_015062745.1 Actinomycetaceae bacterium | reverse complement strand
GAATATCGCCGCAGGCGTCGGCCGTGAAGTCCGATGTTCCCGATGTGACGGTCACCTGGTTGTGCAGCGCCTCGTTATCCGCGAGGCCGTCGCCACGCTGGCACTGTGCGTTGATGGCGGTGTCCGTATTCACTCCCGACGCGGGCGCGTTCACATTGAGCGTCACCGTGTAGGTGTCGCTCGCACCCGGCTGGAGTGCCACCGGAGTATCAACAATCACCTGCGTCTGGCCATTGGCGGCAGTCCAGGTGAACCCATCCGGAGTCTGCCCACCGATCACGGTGCCGGAATTAATCGTCACACCATCACCCAAGGTCGGAGTATCCACCAGCGTATACACTACGGCAGTATCCGCAGACGGATTACTCACCGTAATGCTGTACTCCAAATCCCACGTACCATCCCAGGCACCATCGGCAAGATGCCGCTGTGCGCTGGTGAAGGTCTTGTCAACCGTTGGGGCAGCCGGGGCTCCACAGGCCTCAGCGGTCGTGCTCTGCCCACCCGACGTCAAGGATGCAACATTTCGGAAACCTGTGCGGCCATCCTCGCCGTCATCCACAGTACAGTCAGCCGCGCTTGGCGCCACGCTCGCCAGCGGCGCGCTCGCATGTACGGTCACCGTGTAGACGATCCTCGCCGGGGTTCCCGGGGCATCGTCGGTTGCCGGTACCTCGGCGGCCGGAATACTTCCACCGACGACGACGGCCGTATTCTGCACGCCGTCCCAGTTGGTCTCCGTGACCGGCTGGTCACCTTCCGTCAGTTCGATGGTCGCCGAGTCGACGGTGATTCCTTCGCCGTAGTTCAACTCGTCCGACAGGTCGAAGCGGGCCTGCAGCGCCGAACTGTTGGAGACAATGAGGCTGTAGGTGATCGTCCAGCTTCCGTCGGGCTGCTGGACGGGAGTTCCATCGAGTCTCTTCTCGATAGTCGCTTGGGCTGCTTGCTCGATCGATCCACAAGCCTCATCTTCTAGGGTTGTGCCGCCAGCGCTTACCGTAGCCGTGTTGTGCAGCGCCTGGTTACCGGCGGCTGCGTCGCCACCCACGCATTGGGCGTCAAAGCCGTCGGCCGGTACACCCGCATCCGGTACTGTCACATTCAAACGCACGGTGTAGGTGTCGCTCGCCCCTGGCTGGAGTGTTACCGGAGTATCAACAATCACCTGCGTCTGGCCATTGGCGGCAGTCCAGGTGAACCCATCCGGAGTCTGCCCACCGGTCACGGCGCCGGAATTAATCGTCACACCATCACCCAAGGTCGGAGTATCCACCAGCGTATACACCACGGCAGTATCCGCAGACGGATTACTCACCGTAATGCTGTACTCCAAATCCCACGTACCATCCCAGGCACCATCGGCAAGATGCTGGGCGGAACTGTCCAGGCTCTTGACGATTTCCGGAACAGCGGGGCTGGCACAGGCGTCTGCGTCGCTGGTCTTGCCGGCAGAGCTGACCGTGGCGGAGTTGTAGAAGCCCTGGCCCGGGCCGTCGGAGCCGTCGGGCTCACACACGGCCGCATCCGGAATCCCATTCGCGCCAAGATCGGCCTGTGCCAAGACAATGACGTGATACTCATGTGTCCCGCCGGCGGCAATTGTCCGGTCTGTGGCCAGTGTCCACGGTCCGGTGCCTTCGAGGTCTTGTGCTTCGTCGTCGCCCGGCTGCCGTACCTGTGCGGAGAGCACGGTCAGACCATCTCCGAATGACGGCGTATCGGTCAACGTGTAGCGGCCCACCGCCTCACTGCTATTGGTGACCGTGATCGTGTAGTCAATGCTCCACGTTCCGTCACCGTTATCTGTGGCCGTGGAAGCGGTTTTCTCCACTCCCACCTCCGGAGTTTCGGGGATCGATCCACAGTCCTCATCCGAGTGCTCCGTACCATTGGAGCTAACCGTGGCCGAGTTATGGATCGTCTCACCAGAGGTGGCGCTGTCCGTTGAGCATTCCGCCTGCCCCGAAGTATTAATGCCTTCGGCGGGACCGGTCACATTCAACGTGATGGTGTATGTATGCGTCCCCTCGCCGTCGGCCGCCGCAGGAAGCTCTGCTCCGGTAACCACGGGATCCGGCATGGCGTCCGCAGTAACCGGCTCGGTTAGCGCGCCGCCGCTGATGGTCACCTGGTTAAGAACCACGGAGTCCGGAAGCGTCAACACATCACTCAGGTCGTATGTCAATGCCTGCACGGCGGACGGATTGGTCACGGTCACCGTATATGTCAGGTCCCATGTACCATCCCAGGCGTCGTCAACCATGTGCTGTGCGGAGCCGGTGAAGGTCTTCGCTATCAGGGCCTCCGGCAGGACCGTATTCGTGACGGTTACCGTCGCCGCCTCGGCGTCCGGGTCCACGGGAAGGCGGAACTGCACCTCATCGGCGGTAACCGACTCGACCTGCTCCTCGCCCTCCGCAATCATGATGGTTGCACCGGTAACGGTATACGTCTCCGGGTCCTGCCAGGTCATGCCCTCAGCGAGACCGCCCTGCGGTCCCTGCTCGGAAACCGTGCAGTACGAGCCAAGCGGAATATCCGCAACCGTGACCGGAGCCCCACCGGCTTGCACCTCCACGGTCCCGGTAATCGGATCGTTGGTGCCGGCCCGGCAGGAGTAATCGACTGCGAATGTGGTATCGGTGACGCCGTCGGACGCGCCTTCGATCGGAGCCTTCTGAATCTGGAATGCTCCGATATTACGCACCGTTTCATTGGTGACGGTTGCCCGGACGTGATCACCGGCCGGGATCACCGCGTTGTTGGTGTACTCAACCGGCACCTCCTCCACCGGCGTCGTCCAGGTGTACGAAGCGTCGGAATGTACCGGGCTTCCCGGACGTCCGCTCTCGGTAACCGTGCAGGAAGAACCGGCAAGAATGCGCGCCGGGTTGGAACCGTCCGCACCAGTCAGGGTGGCGTCTCCTCGTCCGGTTACCGTCCATTCTCCGGCGGCTACCGTACCGTCCTGCGCCGTACACGTCCATTCGCCCGAATAGACGTTCCCGAAAGTGGCCGTGGATCCCTCCGGGATGTCCTTGACAATCTCAAGGGCACCGTACCTGCGGGTGGTTTCGTTGGTCACCCGCAGTACCGCGGTGGCCTCCCGCTCGGTTGTCACCGAGTTACCGGCCGCGAAATCGCTTCCCTCGGCGGGCGTCGCCTCGTATACCGGTGCGTTCCAGCCATACGACTTATCGCTGAGCAAGTCATCGGTAAGCGTCTGCTCCTGGATCGAGCACTCGGAACCGGCGGGGATTCGCGCCGCCGTCAGATCCGGTGTGGCAATGGCACCGCCGGAGGCGGGAAGAGTGGTCTGCCCCTCCACTGTGCTGCCATCTGCGGCAACGCAGCTGTAGGAGATTAAGACCTCGGCACCGTCGGCAAGTCCAGCCGTTGTGCCGTCGCCATCCACTCCGCTGTAGACCTTCTCAATACGCAGATCCGAATAGACGCGTGTCGCATCGTTCGTCACGGTGATAAGTGCCGGAGAGTCCGCTTCCACCGTCGCCCCGGATTCGGCATTCGGACCCGAGTAGGTGACCACCGGATCGGTCCACGTGTATGACGTATCGCGCAATGCAGAGTCTGCCAGGGCGTCCTCGTTCGCCGTGCATACTGCGGTCAGCGGAAGCTCGCCCTGCTCTTCGCCTTCGGATGTTGTCAAAGTGGCCTTACCGGCGCCGTCGATGCTCCAGGTGCCACTGGCAATTTCCTCGCCATCATAGCTGCAGGTGTAGGTGCCGCTGTACGCGGTCCCGTCGTTGACGATGCCATCCTGTGCTGCGGTGGCGCCAAGTTCCTTGCGGATTTCCAAGCTGCCAAGCACCCGCGTAATCGGATTGCTGACCTTGATCGAGATCTCATCGCCCTCGACCACGAAGGTGTCTGTCTCGGTTGTAACGCCGTCAATGGTCACCTCGAAAACCGGAGTTCCCCACGCGTAAGAAACATCCTTGAGCATGTCTTGCGTCAGCGATCCCTCGGAGAGCTGGCACGTCCAGCCACGTGGCAGCGTGCGCTGGAAGTCCGCCGTTTCGCCGTTCGTCAGCTCCACAACGCGCGGATCGAAAGAGTCATTGCCCTCATCGGTACAGGTGGCGAACACGGTAAACGTTTGGTCGGCATTCGCCAGACCAGCGGTTTCACCCGTGACCTCCTTGCTGACATGCACCGTGGAGGTCTCCTGGACGACCTCGTTGGTCACCGTCATTTCGTTGGTAATATCCGCGGCGACGACGGCGTCGCTCACCGCAGCGTTATCACCGGATGCGCCCCATACGTAGGATGGGTCGCCCGCATTGGGCGGATCGTTAACCGCGTCCTCGGACGGGGTGCAGCTTGCCCCCAGCGGCAACACATTGTTATCGGCTGCGAGATCTACTTCTGCCCCGTTAACCGTGGCGATCACGGTAGCGACTCCCGGACCGGTCACGCTCCAGGTGCCGCTGATGTCGGCGTCGCCGGCGTGGGTACATACAAAGCTGCCCGTGTAGGTAACATCCCCACCTTGCGCAGCGGCATCGCCTTCACCGGTGATCCGCTTGCTCAGGCTGATGGTGCCGAATCGGCGCTCAATGTGGTTCGTCACCGTGAGCGTGCCGTTATCGCCTTCAGCAACGTTGGCGAGAGGATCGGAGAAGTCCGGCGCACCCCAGGCGTAGGAGTCGTCCTGCAGCCCGCCGCTGATCGTGACCTCGGTCACCGAGCATCCGGTGGAACCGAGCGGCACCTCAAAGGTGGCGCTCTCACCGTCGCCGAGTGCGGCCGTGCCCATCACCGTGGCCGCATCGCCTCCCGGCGGTGTGCACAGCAGTGAGACCGGGAAGGTTGTTCCCGTGTAGCCCTGTTTGTTCTCGTCGGCGACCGTCTTCGCAACCGTCACTGAGCCCGTGCGTGCCGACAGCGAGTTTGTCACCTCGACACCGACTTCCGGTTCGCCTTCATCCGGCAGGGTGAAGGTGACAGCCCGCTCACTCGTGGTAATTCCGGTGACACCGTCACCTGTCACTGTGAAGGATGGCGTATCCCAACGATAGGGATCGATCGGTGTCGGCAGGTTCTCGGATTCTGAGACCGTGCAGGTAGAGCCGGCGGGAACATCCGAGACGAGCTGGGACGACAGATCGCTCAGAGCCACATCACCCGATACGGTGTGCCCCGCCTGCGAGGTGCAGTCATAGTGGACCGTGAAGGAGCCTGCGGCATAACCGTCGCCCTCACCCGGACCATTGACCGTCTTCGTGATTGTCAGCCCCGCCAGGTACTTTCCGACCGTGTTCGTGTAGGTCAGCGTGTTGGCGCTGGCATCCGCACTGACGGTGATGGGGTCGCCCGCCTGGCGATTCTGCCAGTAGAAGGAGTGATTCGCGGCGTCCGGGTATCCCGGGTCGTCCTCGGTGATGGAGCAGTTGGAACCCAACAGCACGGAAGCCCGCGTATTGCCTTCCGAGAGGACGGCATCACCCGAGGTCACTGTCAATGTGGCAGCCCCTGCTCCGGTCCGGCTCCATGTTCCAGAAACTTCCGTCTCACCGCCACCGTAGCTGCATGTCCAGGTACCGGTAAAGGTGGTCGTCGTCCCCACACTCGGATCGCTGGCCAGAGTATTGAGAATCTTCTCCACCCCGATGGTGGAGTAGACGCGTTCGTAGGTATTTGTGAAGGTTACCCGCGGGTAGGGGCGCTCGGCGTCGGAACTGGCGGCATGCGCCACAACCGTCGCCGTAGTTCCATCTACCTGGACCGCGTTCCCCACTCCATCATCGGGATCAATGGTGGTGGAGGCCCACCGGTACGACGAATCGACAAGCCCGGTGGATGTGCCCGTCAACGACTCTTCGGTCACCGTACAGGTGGTACCCGCCGCGAGCGGGGCACCCGTGTTGCGCCAGACTTCGCCGGCTGCCAGAGAGATATGGGCAGTGTAGTTCTCCTCTTCTCCCTGCGCCGGTGCATCGCACGCGATGTCGAAATCAAAGGTGGTTCCAGCAACTAGGCCCTCGGTCTCCGGAACGATCTTTGTCACGGCAATACCGCCCCAGGCCGCGGTGGTGTGATTGATGACCTTGGCGGTCTCACCGCCCGCGGAAGAAATCGCGATGAGATTGTTGTCGAGAGCTTGCCCATTTGCATCCACGTACTCCGTGGCTGCCGGGTCCCATTCATGATCGGCATCCAGCACGTCGTCGGAGAAGTCGTCGTCAGCACCGTCTGCATTCTCGCTGATCTGGCAGGTGGTGCCACGCGGAACCTGAACGGTCACTGTCTCGTCGGCGGCCACTTCCTCCGTGTAGGTGAAGCCCGCACCACAATCCGCTGTGATCGTGAAGGTATGAGTCGAGCCGTCAGCCGCGGTCCCGATATATCCGCCGCCCACGACTTGCTTCGTCAGGTTCAACGGAACAAGAACCACCGTGTAGTAGTTCTCCACCGTGGTGGACGCCGTGGCATCCGCAGCGACCGTCACCGTCCGATCAACAATGTTGTTGCGTGTCCATTCGTAAGCGGGAGTCGCAAAATCACCATCTTCGACGGTGGGGACATCCTCGCTTGTTGTGCATGTCGCCCCGGCGGGCACCGTTACCGTGGTTGATTCGCCGTCAGCCAGCTCCACCGTACCGGAGGCTACCTCGGAGCCATCCAGCTCACAGGAGTAGTCAATGGGGAAGGCTCGCTCACCGGTATAGCCCGGCTGAGCCACGCCATCTTCCGGCACCACCCTCTTGCGAATCTGCAGCAGTCCCGTGTCTTGGGCAATGTGGTTCGTCACCGTCACGCTGACGGTGCCGTCCCCAACAGTCACCACATCTTGCGCGGAGAAGGTCGGCTCTGTCCAGTGGTAGGAGGAGTTCGCAAGACCGCCATCCGGGGTCTCCTCTGAAACCGTGCAGGTCAGACCGGCAGGAATACCGTCAATCTGCACTGTTTCCCCCGCGGTTACCGTACGTGTTCCCGAGTAGTCCACTCCGTTCGCGGTACCGCAGTCGTAGGAAATGTCGTAGGTCTTTGTTGTATCAGCGAGTCCGCCCAGCGGGTCATCGATCTCCTTGCTGAGCTGCAGGCTGCCCGTGCGCAGCTGGTTGGTGATGGTGCACGTCACGTCGGCGTCGTCGGCAAGGTCCACGACGCCGTCGCTCACATCGACCGAGGCGCCATCGGCATCCGTGCAACTCCAGTCTTCAACGAGTTCGAAACCGTAAACGTCCGTTGGTGCGCTCTCCGACAACCGGTAGGAGCCACTGGGGACGACTTGGCTGGTCACGGCGTCACTTCCCGACCGTCCGGAAACCGCAGTGTCACTTGTCATGGTGTCGGTACCATTTGCCGTCACCGTCCACTGGTCAGCCGTCACGCCGTCGGGTACATCGCCGCGCAATGCCTTGACCAGGGTCAAGTGCGATTTCGCCTCGTATTCATTGTGGTACGTGCAGGTGATCTTTGTATCGTTGACGTTGTCCGCCAGATCGGTACTGTCGAGGGCAAGCGTTCCGGCATCTATATCGATGTTCGATGTCGGATTGTCGGCAGTGGAGTCGAACGGGTTTCCGTTGCGGTCCAGCAGGACATTGCCCTCATCGCCATATGTGCAGACGATATCTGCCAGTCGCCATCCCGAGGCGGTATCCGTGAGGGCAGGAACCGGGGTGTCCTCCTGTACCTTGGCCCTGTCATCCGGTGCGAGCAACTCGTATGTCCTGCTGTCAATCGCCATGTTGGCAGAGCCCCAGCCCGACGGCGTCATGGATCCCATGGGGCTCCACGTTTCGGCCGCCACCGAGCCGGCCTCGGAGAGATTGCTATAGGTGAAGGTGGGAATCTCCGTGCCCTGCCATTGCTCGGCCGTGGTGGCGTATTTCTGGAATGTCACCTCACGGACCTGCTCCATGGAACCGTACAAACAACCATAGGTCTGCGCGGCTTCCTTCGTAACAAAGTCCGCCTCAAGATCGGCGATATCCGCCTCATCGAGCTCGGCAGCGCAGGCCTGCGAATCCGCTCCCTTGTTGACGAAACCCCACAACTTGAGCTTGTACTGGATGCCGGTTGTCGGATCCGTCCATGCGGTGTCGGATCGATCGGTGGCAATGGTGAGGTAGTCATCCTCGCAGGAGCGGCCGTTTTTTCCGTAAATGGCGCCGTTCTCTGAACCGACCGCAGCTTCATCCGCGTCTGGGAAAGATCGCAGAACCCCATCCCGATCGTACGCGTAGTGATACCCGGATGACCATCCCCATCCGGTCCATGTTGCGCGCGGTCCCACCTGCCCACTTGCATTCATGGCGTAGTGTCCGGACCCATCCGCAACATAGTTGCCCGAGGAATCAAAAGTGGAACGGCAGGTATTCACCGTCTCGTGCAGTGTGAAGGGAAAAGCCGAGTCAATCGCGATGCTACCGTCCGGATTCTGACCAAGGGCGACGTTGATATTGCCATAGAGCAGTGCGCCTCCATAGCCGTCATCGTCCTTATAGCGTGGATCGGTAGTGGTGAGAATCGGATTGTTCCAGTGGCGCATGTCGCCAACAAGGAATGATCTCCCGACCTCCACCGAGGATGTTTGTCCCGGTCGGAAGCCCACCGAACTCTGTGTCTGGAGATCCGCCGTTGAACCAGCACCACCCTGCCCAGGTCCCCAACCGTATGCGAACAGCGCATATTCCTGCTCTGATCCGGTCACATCACTCGTTGCGGTCTGATAGAGG
>SUUB01000021.1:24028-34186 GCA_015062745.1 Actinomycetaceae bacterium | reverse complement strand
GACGTATCTCTCGGTGACCACCTGCATGTCGGGTACACCAGCGAGTCCACCTACACGAAGGTCATTCCAATTACCGGCGGTACCTTCAGCTGCCCCGATGGTCGTCACGGCGACGTCGTACCGGGTGGTGCCGACTGGAACGAACTCATCGACGGCCATGTTTCGCATGTTTACGCCAAGTACTGCCTACGGAGCAGCACCGGGGACATTATCATCATTGATAACGAGGGCCGCTCGGATAAGAACCACCCGTTCCCCACACTTCGCACAACGCCACACTTCACCGTTGCGCGTGACGGCTCTTTCGCTGACCTGGCGTGCGGCACCTACGCGGCCAGCCTGGAAGACAGCCCGGTGTTCTCCCCCGGTAAGCGGATCGTCGTGCAACGTCTACTCTGACGGCATGGTGTTTCGGCGGGGATTCTCCCTACCTGATCCATCATTCACGGCCACCAACCCCTCGAGTGCGTGCCACGGCTTGGTAAGCTGACCGCATGGGTTTGGCCGACATCGTTCGCTCCATCGAAAACCAGCACAACAAGCGTGGCATCGTGCGCCGCCGCGCCGCTGGTTGGCTTCCGCAAATCCTCCCCTACACCGGATACGGATCGGTCACCGCCGTCCGTATCCTCGCCCGTGCAGTCATGGCCGATCCTGCCCAGCGCGACGCTGATCAACCCTCCGCTCGCACCGAACAGCCGGCCAGTCACACCAGGCCGTCTTCCCGGCACGCCGGTACGCAGCGGGAATCGACGCACCGGCCTCACAACAGCCGATCCGATAGCGACGATCCGCACAGCAACACAACTCCTCGCCTTCCGTTCATCGGCGCAAGCAATCCACCGTCGGCCAGCAGCCGCGTCAACGAAATGGTGGAGCGCGCCACCCAGCGGGCGGTGGACGCTCAAGCGCAGGCGCAGCGTGGTTGGCGTCAGTTCTTCACCACCCAGGTCGGCTACCTGCCGGTCACCGTCAGCATCGGCGACGTCGTTATCTCCACCCGCACAGACCACTCCGGTTATATCGACATTGTGGCGGAGCACCACGGTCTAACCCCGGGATGGCATAACGCCACCATCACACCCGCGGCGGGCGAGGCGGTGACCGCCCCCGTGATCGTGGTGGATCCGCGGGCGAAGTGGGGAATCGTTTCAGACGTAGACGATACGATCCTGGTCACCTGGCTGCCCCGAATGCTGCTAGCCGCTTGGAACTCCTTCGTTCTTCCCACGGATGCGCGCCAAGCCGTAGCCGGCATGCCGGAACTCTACCGGCACCTCCTCTCTGGCGATCCGCACGCACCAGTGTTCTATCTGTCAACCGGCGCATGGAACACGGCACCTGCCATGCAGGCATTCATCCGCACAAATCACCTCCCCGCAGGCCCTCTACTGCTCACCGACTGGGGGCCTACCCCCACCGGTCTCTTCCGCTCCGGGGAGAGCCACAAGCGCGCGCAATTACGCAACCTTCTCATCACTTTCCCGGATATCCAGTGGTACCTGATTGGCGACGACGGCCAGCACGACCCCTTCATATATGACGAATTGGCCCGCGATCATCCCTCCCGCATCCGCGCCATCGCCCTCCGCGAACTCAATCCGGTAGAGCAGGTACTGTCGCACGGAACACCGAGCACGCTGGAGAACCGCGAAATCGCGGCGCCTCCCTCGGTACCGGTAGTCCGCGGCCGGGATGGATTCGAAATACTGGAAGGCTTCCGCGCACGGTCCGCCGCCGAGCCTTCTGCGTAACCCGCGCAATCCCTCGCGCAACCGGCCCACGCCCGCCGTTCCCATGGCCTACTGTAAGAGCTATGAAACTTGCGATCCCCGTAACCCCCGACGGCGCCGTTGACCACCGCTGGGGCAGAGCACATAACGTCGCCGTCGTCGACGTGGCAGATGATGACACTATTTCGAGTTGGAAGGTTCACGAAGTCAACTGGGATGAGCTGCACGACTCCGGTACTCACGGCGCACACCATGCGCGAATCGTGCGTTGGCTGCGGGAAAACTCCATCGAGGCGGTGATCGTCAATCACTGCGGGCAAGGCATGGTCAATACCATGCAGAAAATGGGTCTGCTTATCGTTTGGGATGCCGACGGCGATGCCGCCGCTTGCGTTAATGCGGCGGTCCCCCGCATTCGCGAGGCGCTACAGCAAGCTGCGGGTTAAACCCGCAACGACGATGCGGTCCGGATTCACCGCCACACACACGAAATCGCTCCAAGCATGGCAACCGGTCCGGTTCCGCCGCCAGGCACCGGAACCGTTCAGGTTCCCTGCCCGGCACAGGAAGCAGAAAGTCGGCATACAACGAGGCCCGGGTGTTCACGCTCCACCCGGGCCTCGTTCGTACGCCGGTTCCAGAGGCACATGCCCCGACGCACACACATCAGGCACACGCAGTCGGATGGGACGGAGACTTCCCTACGGGACCCGCTCTTGCCTCTGGGATTGTCCCAAACCGGAAACCCGGCGCCGAGGTGAGCTTTGCCGAATGGCAAATATCCTCAAATCCGATACCTGATGCCTATGAAATTGTCTCCGAACGCTTATGACAACGAGCCGGCGTGGGCGGCCCTCCATTCGATGTGGACATATCTGCCCACAGGCTCCAGTGCGTCACCACTCGAAGCTGATCGGCACTTACTTGTTCAAAGGACCGCACAGCGGACGCAAGAACGGGAACCAGGTGCACAAGAACTCCGGCTCGGCAGTCGAGTTTCCCGTGACGCTGATCTTCGCGACGTCGCTATTCACTACAGCAACGTCATCCACTTGCGGCGCAGCAAGAGCGCTCCCGGCTAAAACTAGGGACACGGTAGCAATCGCGTGTGTTACTTTCATAGTCCCTCCTTCCCCTACGTACTCAAGCGTAGCGAAGGTGCCAAACGCACCATATCCCCCAAAAGTATGAGAGGCCCCATTTGACGCCGAAAAGTCGTGTTGAAATGCTGCGTACGCCGTCTTGAACTGCCACGCATGGCGCCGAGAATAGTGGGGATACCCTGCTTGAAAACACTATCGGCGTCAGCCGTTCGGCCTCCTTGACGCCCGAATACCAACCGCCTGTCGACCTCTACATTCCACGGCCTTCGATTACTGCGAGACGAGCTGCAGCTCGGGCACGATCAAGACCTCGAGAGCGCTAACACTGGCCAACAGCGGCCCTCCCACACTCAGGGTCTTACCAACCCCAACTCATGCGCACGCACCACGATCTTAAGCCGGGTGTTCACTCCAAACTTCGTCATAATGGAGGCCACATGCGTTTTGATGGTCGCCTCTTTAACGAAGAGTCTCTCGGCGATTTCGGAATTCGAATACGCCTGGCATAGCAACTGCAATACTTCAAGCTCGCGTGGTGAAAGAGGAACGTAGTCCGAGTCGGACGAAGGCGCAACAAGGTAGTTCTTCACAAGCCGCGATGTCGGCCCCGGCGAAACAACGGTCCCCCCGGCAGCGACCTGACGCAGTCCGCTGATAAGATCCTCCGGTGCCGTGTTCTTCAGCAGGAAGCCGGCGGCACCGGCTTGTAGACCGGAGAGCATCGCTTCGTCGTCGTCGAAGGTCGTCAGCAACACAACCTTGACCTGCGGGAACCTTCCACGTACTTGGGCAGCCGCTGTGATGCCATCCATCTCCGGCATACGCACATCTGTCATCAGAACATCGGGCATTTCCTCTTGTACCAGGCGAATAGCATCGAAGCCAGTTGTTCCCACGCCCACGATCTCAATGTCATCCGCCATCGCCAGATACGTCGCAATCCCGTCAAGAACTGCTTGGTCATCATCGACTACCACTACTCGCACATGCGACGGCGAACTCACGGGCGGCGTGGTGAACCCCACCCAGGGATTCACTCCATCCGCCGCCGCAGGTCGTGTGTTCGGTGTTGGATCCTGCCCCTCCATGACGGTTTCACCCTACCTCCCAATCGGAATCGTGATACGCACCAGCCAACGAGACTCTGTTCCGGAGAAGTCAATAGTGCCACCCACGGCTTCAATCCGCTCACGCTGACCGATCAAACCGAGTTTCGGTCGGCTATTCGACTCTCCGAACCAGTTGGCCAGTTGCCCTCCCCCGGCTCTTGCCGGGAGATTGCGCCCGTTGATAAAAAGTGCGTCCACACCATCCTCGGTGACATCAACCATTATGGTCGCTGGAACGTCACGACTTCCATATTTGACGATGTTTGAACATGCCTCGGTGGCCACACGCGCCAGCGTTGAGGAGACGATTTCCGGCAGGGAGTCCACATCTCCATCAATAGATGCATTGACGGTGATTCCCGCTGCTCGCAGTTTCTCAATCTGCTCGGTCAAGGCGGCTGCAAGCGATGTATCGGAAATAGTGAAACGCTCGGTGGCGGTGACCCCATCTGCAAGATCGATATTGTCGGAGACGCGCAACACGTCCAACATTCGCCGCAGGTCCGCAGTCGCCACACGCCCGGTCCGCGCGATAAAGTCAAGATCCTCTGCCAACCGCGGATCGGTTGTACCGCGCAACCGTGCCGCCTCCGCCCGCATAACGATCATCGTACTTGCGTACACTGCGGTATCGTGCAGTTCCCGGGCGATGGCACGCCTTTGGGCTTGTAACTCGGCCTTCCGCTGTTCTTCCAGGCGCACATTCGCCTGGCGTTGCCGGAAGAGCAGTTCGCCAATTAAGGCGAAAAGCAGCGCAAATAGGCTCCACAGTACAACGCCTTGCAGCATCTCCGGGGGCGAACTTGTGGCGGGAACCGTCGCTGCAATCACGCACACCAGATACCACGCCGTAAATGGCAGTGCGGCACGGCGATGCCCTGCCCAGATCAGCATGGCTGTCATAAGGAACATTGACACCGCAGCCACGGAAATCGACCGCGCCGGTATAAGCCACACCAAGGTCAGCACGCCGCCAAGCCAGAGCGCGGACGAAATAGGCCAAATCCCGGACGTGGCAACCGCTGCACAGGCACAGAGCATCAACGCCAGATTCGGTGTGCTTGCATGCGCGGAAAAGGCGATGGCAACACAGACGGCTCCGAGCACAACACCAAGAACCACCCCGATGGCGGGCCGAGGATCGCCCGCGATCCAGCGCCGGAACCATGCGCGCACACGGTCCGCCCCGTGGTTGGCCGACTCGTCCATATACACCTCCGGCAAGGTCTGCGACGATTCTAATGCAGCGGGCGAGCCTGCGGTGACGACGCCTCACCGCACCATCGCCAGTATCGCAATGCCCGGAGGCACAGCCGCACCGCTACTCCTAGCGGTGGTCCAGCCGTTATCCAGCAGCTGCGCGTAGGGTGTACTCATGAGAGTTTCGATTTCGGTTACGGACCTCACGCAAGTCCGCGCCGATGCCATTGTCAATGCAGCCAATTCCGGCCTACTCGGCGGAGGTGGCGTCGATGGAGCCATCCATCGCGCAGCCGGGCCCAAGCTACTGGCGGCCTGCCGCGAGTTGCGGGCCAGCGCACTGCCCGAGGGACTCCCCGTCGGTACGGCCGTTGCCACCCCGGGTTTCAATCTCCCCGCCCGCTGGGTCATTCACACGGTCGGCCCGAATCGATACGCCGGTCAAGTCGAACCAAGCGAGCTGGCGGCCTGCTTCACCAACTCTCTCCACGTCGCCCAGGGGATGGGGCTGCACTCGATTGCCTTCCCCGCAATCGGTGCGGGTGCCTACGGCTGGGACATGACCGAATGCGCCACCATCGCCTGCCGCGCTTTTGCGGTTCTGACGGCGCAGCCGAGCCTGCCTGCAGCTGATGCTTTCCCCACCGGCACAATCGAAGAGATCATCGTGGCAGTCACCTCGGAACGCAACGCCCGCATTTGGCGCGACGCCGCACAGCAAGCGGGCTTGGCCGTCTGATCTACGGGCCGGCACCCGGTTTTCCCATCCGCCACATTCAGTCATCCGTCACGACGACGAGGCCTTGTGCCACCGCGTCGACGTCATCCAATGCCGAAGATGTGGGAGCCGTGACCGTCACGTTCCACAGCCCATCGCCAGAATCAACAAGGTAGATACGTGAGACGCTGCCGTTGGATTCGGTTGCAAGAACGGCGCACGCGGGAAATCCACCCAAGGATGACACTGTATCGTCCGGAACGGCAGAAGCTCGTGCATTACCTCCCAGGAGTTCCACCGCTTCGTCAGCTGTGGGGAGGATGGTCATCCCCACCACCGGATGCAGTGTGACCCGCTCGCCCGATGAGCCCTGCACGCCGATAACTCCACTCTCCGAGTACGGCCGCTCCAGCAGCTCGTAGTTCGCTGGTACCCGCATGTAACCGTATCCGCTCTCCCCGGCCGCGAATACGAAGTAGTCACCATCCAAGGCGACGGCGCCGACCTCGCCGGTCAACGGCGTCGGGCTATCAACATCCGCCGCGCCCACGGTACTATCCTCGTACTCATCTGCGGCGGCTCCCTGCGGCGCCGCTGCGGCTGTGGGGTTCGCGTACACGATTCCCGGCACCGCAGAGTTCTCTGCGGCAGCGGCATCACTCGCGACGTTACGACTGCATCCCCCGACCAGGGCCAATGCAACTGCAAGGGAACAGGCCGTGAGAGTGGCTCGGCAGCGGACCATATTCCTCGTTCCTCCTTCAACCTTTCCGGTGAGGGTTGGTGGTGAGCGGGTGGGCCTAAGGCGAGCGGGCGGTTCAGCAACCCGTCATCCGGACGTTTCTATTGTTATCCGTCCGGGGCCCCTGAGTCACGCTAGAAGCATGGGCATCAATACCCATGCCGCTAGCCGGAAATAGATTGGCATAATTTGCAAGATACGTGTATTATACGGCCGCCAGCCGGAAGGCATGACATGAGGGCACGTCTGTCGACCCGCGCCATACCTCCGCTCCAGGACCTACGGTCACCGGCTTCTCGAATCAGGCCAGCGCGTTCTCACGCCGCACCCAGATATCGGTAGGCAACTCTCCAGGCATATAGGGATTGTTCGTCGCGACAAACGGGCGCTCTGGATTCTCGTCATAATCGCGCAGCGCGGCGAACGCCCACTTCCCAAGGCGCGTGATGGCAACGAGATTGATAAGCGCCATACCCGCCATGGTGATATCCGCAAAGTTCCACACGGTCTGCAGGTCCGCCACCGCACCGATAACCACGGAGACCACAGTCACCGAGCACACGATCATGAAACTCCGCGGCGAGCCCTTGCTGAGAAAATCCACATTGACCTCGGTGTAGGCGAAATTGCCAATAATCGACGAGTACCCGAACACGAAAAGCAGGAACAGCATGACCGGCACAATCCATGTGCCGAGCTCACTCTGCAGCGCGGCGATGGTGAGCGAGGCTCCCTTCATGTCAATTTCCTCGCCCGGGGTGTACACCGAAGGGGCCGCGTTCAGGATGATGAACGCCGTCGCCGAGCAGACGAGGATCGTGTCGACGAACACGCCAATCGACTGGATGAAGCCCTGCTTGGCGGGATGCGTGACCTGTGCTGTGGATGCGGCATTGGGAGCCGATCCCTCACCCGCCTCGTTGGAGAAGAGGCCACGGCGCGTGCCGTTCAGCATTGCGGCGAGGATACCACCACCGGTTCCGGCCAAGGCCTCGCGCAGCCCGAATGCGCCTTCGAAGATCATCTGGAACACGGGGAGGATTCGATCATAGTTCAAAACGATGACGAGGAGAGCGATGCAGACGTAGACCACCGCCATAATCGGGGCGAGCACCTCCGTCACCTTCGCGATCCGCTTGATGCCTCCGAAGATGATCGGCAGCGTGAGCAGGGCGAGAAGTATTGCCGTCACCCAGGGGGCCACGTTGGCATGGTTGGCGAGTGTCTCCGAGATGGTGTTGGCCTGCACCATCTCGTAAGAGATCCCAAAGGAGAAGACGAGGAACACCGCGAACACCGCACCCCAGAAGTGCGAGCCAAGGCCACGCTCTATGTAGAAAGCCGGTCCGCCACGGAAGGTTCCATCCTTCCACCGGACCTTGAAAAGCTGCGCCAGAGTCGCCTCCACAAAGGCGGTGGCCATTCCGACCAACGCCACGACCCACATCCAGAAAACGGCTCCCGGACCACCGGCAACAATCGCAAGGGCGACACCGGCAATATTGCCGGTTCCCACGCGCGAGGCCAATCCAATCGCAAAAGCCTGGAAGGATGAGATCCCGTCACCGTCGCTGTCGCGCGAACCGAAGATCCCGCGGAGCATCTGCCCGAATTCACGGAACTGGACACCACGTGTACGGATCGTGAAGTAGAGACCGACCAAGAGCAGCAGCCCGATCAAGATGTAGGTGTACACCCAGTCGGAAAACGCTCCCGTGGCCTCTGTCAGGCGGTCGACGGATTCTTCTGCTGCAATCATCTCCAAACCTCCAAACTATGTCTCTGCGCCGCATGCGGCGCGGAGACGCTTACCGGACCGCCACCTGCCAGCCGCAGGCTTCACCCGCGCACCGACCAACGGCGTCCCGCGCAACGCTTCTCCCGGTGGTAACGCCGGCTATTCCGGAAGCCTTGTGAACTCGGTCTAGCGCGAGGCGGCACCGCCTTAGTCACGACGAGAGCGTTTACGCTCTCCCCTTTGCTGCGTTAATCGATAGAGTACCGGCAACAACACCAATGTCAGAATCGTAGACGATGTCAACCCGCCAATCACAGTAATTGCCATCGGCTGCGAAATGAAGCCGCCGTAGCCGGTGACGCCGAAGGCCATCGGTAGCAGCGCCGCGATCGTGGAAACGGCCGTCATAATGATGGGGCGCAGCCGCCGCTGGGCTCCGATGCTGATCGCCTCGTCCAACCCCATTCCATCGCGTCGGAGCTGATTGATCAGATCGATCAGTACGATCGCGTTCGTCACCACGATGCCCGTAAGCATCAGAATGCCGACGAGCGACGAAATGCCCAGCGGCATATCGGCCGCCAGCAGCACGAGAAATGCTCCCGTGGCGGCGAACGGTATGGAGATAAGTAGCAACAGCGGCTGGCCCAGGCTCTTGAAGATGAAGACCAGCACCACATAGATGATGAGAATCGCGGCAGCAAGCGCCAGGCCGAGTTGACCGAAGACATCACCGATCTGCTCTCCGGCGCCCGCCTCAACGGTCATGACGTTGCTGGGCAGATCGGCGGAGTCCACCGCGTTGTTCACGGCGGTTCGCAGTGCGCCGAGATCGTCCGCATCTTCCGGTGTCACGGTGATGGTGGCGGTGCGCTGGCCATTCACGGTCACAACGGTTGGTACCACGGAGACCTCTTCAACAGTAGCGAATGCGGAGATGGGTTGCCCCGCGATCTGGAGATTCCGTAAGTCATCGATGGTCTGCGCGGGGCTATCCAGCTTGACGTAGATATCGGTGTCCACATTGTTCAGCGTGATCTGCCCGATGGATGGCGCCACAATCTGCGCCGAAATCATGCCGACGACGTCGTTCTCCGTCATTCCCGCTGCCGCCGCGGCATCGCGGTCAACCGTTATCTTCACCGACGGTTGCTCGGTCGCTAGGTTGGAACTCACCGTTTTCGCACCGGAGACATCCTGCAGCTGTGCCAACAGTACATCGTTCGCTGCGGCAAGTGCGTCGTCGTCGCTCGCAACCAGATTCACTTCCACCGCGGAGGACGTCAGTCCGGTGATGTCAGCCGCAGAAACTACGTCGCCCGACGCGTTGTCCTGCAGCGTCCGCTCCAGCTCATCGCGCAGTGCCTCCTGATCCGCGTCGGGATCGGTAACGATGGTGTAGGAGATTGATGCACCTCCGAAATTCATTCCAGTGGAGGCGATCGTGGTCGCAACGGTTTCCACGCCGTCGACCCGCTCCAACGCCGCTTCTGCCGTCTGTGCATGCGCGGTTAGGGTCTCCATGTCGGTACCCGCCGGAGCATTCTGCGACAGCGACACCATGTTCTGGCCCGTGTCTCCCAAGAGGTTGACCTTGAGTAGAGGGAAAAGGGCGCCCGTACCGGCCAGTACGGCAATGGCAACAAGCAGGGTGACAACCGGATGACGCTGTGTTCCGCGCAATACCGGCCGGTACATTCGCCGCAGCCACGTGTTTTCCTCCCGTTCCTCGGCTCGCAATCGAACGGCGTCTTCGTCCGCACTCGCCGGGGAGATGGCGGGCACTGATTGATCGGCGCCCACCACACTGTCGTC
>SUUB01000021.1:19365-23928 GCA_015062745.1 Actinomycetaceae bacterium | reverse complement strand
ATGGCGGCCCGTGCAGCGTGGCTGGGACGCAGGAACCAGTATGCGAGCACCGGCACGATGGTCAGGGCGGTGAACAGCGAGGCGGCCATTGCCAGCACCACCGTTAAGGCGAAGGGTCGGAAAAGCTCACCGACCATACCGGAGATGAAACCAATTGGCAGGAAGACGAGGCAGGTCACAATCGTGGAGGCGGTGATGGCCGAGGCCACCTCGCGCACGGCGTTCGTGATGGCCGCGCGTCTGTCGCCGCCGTACTCCATATGCCGCTTGATGTTTTCAATGACCACAATGGAGTCATCCACGACGCGCCCGATCGTGATGGTCAGTGCGGAGAGGGTGAGAATGTTCAGCGAGTAACCGGCTACCCTCATCCCGATGAATCCGATCAGCAGCGATAGCGGGATGGAGATCGCCGTCACCAGAGTGGAACGAAGGGACAGGAGGAACAGCAGGATCACCACTACTGCCATCACAAGCCCCATCACGCCCTCTTCGGCGAGCGACGAAATGGAATCCGTTATGAAGGGCGCCTGGTCGAATATCGTGGTGAATTCGGCATCGCCACCCACCAGCGGCTGCAGCTCGGTGAGGATATCGGCCAACTCATGCGAGGTGTCGACGATATTTGCGTTCGACGTCGGATACACAACCAACGCAACGGCAGACTTTCCGTCGATTCGGGCGGAGAGTGCGGCATCCGCACCGGTGAGCTCCACGCTGGCCACATCGCCCAACGGCACAGAGCCGTTAGTCTCTCCAGTGGCGGGATCCGTGGTGATGACGGGAATTGCTCGTAGCGCATCCAGCGAATCGATTCTCTGGCCGACGGTGACATCAAGATTCTTGCCATCTTCAGCCACCGTACCCACGGGTACCGCCAACCCGTTGGAATCCATGGCATCCTGTAATGCCTGCGTCGTCACGCCATTCGCCGCCGCAGCCTCGGCATTGAGTTCAATGGTCACCCGCTGCTCAGGCGCACCAACCAGGGTCGCGGAGGCTACGCCGTCGATCTTCTCCAGTTGAGGGACAACGGAGGTTCTGATGTTGTCGGCCGTCTGCAGGGCGTCGGAATCACTGGTGACGCCGATCATGGCAAGCGGGATATCCGAGGAGGCGCCCGAGGTAACCTCGGTGGTCGTGTCCTCCGGGAAATTAGTATCGGCGCGAGAGACCGCCTGTTCAACCTTGGCCGTTGCCCGCGCGGTATCGGTACCATACTCCAACTCGACCGTGATCATCGCGTACGACGACGAAGACGACGTCGTCGTTGATTTGACTTCCGGTATGGTTGCAACCTGTTGCTCAATTGGAACTGCGATGCGCTCATTCATTTGCTCGGAGGTTGCACCCGGCGAAATCGCGATAACCGAAACGGCGGGCAGTTCGACGGGAGGAATCAGCTCCCTTCGCATTGACTGCAATGACAGTACGCCAAGCACAGATGCGACGACACAGACTAAAGCAACGAAGGGTCGGTTCCTCAACGACGCGCGAGCCAGTTTATCCACGGGCAAAAGGCTATTCCCTCTAGGCGGGTCACCGCCATTCCACACGTGAATCGGTCCCTAGCCACTTGGACTCCGATTTCTCCTATTCACGTCATTCCGTGTGCGAATCGCCCCGCCCCGTCTTCGTCGCCATCCCACAGACTCGTCATTCCGCTTGTGTGAATCACTCCGGTTCCCATCCGTCTCTACGGCAGGTGAGGTTGCCTCTCGCCCTGACTCATCGGGCGCGGTGACGGCAGGCACAACTGAATCACAACTGAGTTGGGAACTCATGCATCCGGCTGACGATCGGCGGCAAGGCAACTGTGTTACGCCTGAGGCAAGTACATCTGACGCGAGTACACCAGGGCGGGCAAGCGTGTAAAAACGTACACTTTACGGGTAGTCGCACGACTTGTCAATTTCTAAGCGTGGTCAAACAACGGGTAATGATACCCGTATCGAAGTTTGCACATCTGCTCTAGCATAATTACCGCAAGCTATTGTGGTTGCTTGCCCAGGGCGCCGCGTGCGAGCCTCCAATAACGCCGCGGCGCTTACGCCCGACCTGCCCAGTCGGGTACTCAGAGGGTCCGCGCCTCCTACTTAGGACCCAGAGTTAGCCGGGGCCCCACCTAGCCGGGGTCCCGGCTCGTATTTTAGGGACCGGCGGCGCCCGTTGGTTGAAAGAATCGGTGGCTTAAGCTTTGGCGGCTTAAAGAAGCGTTCGGGGTTTTGTTCCTACCTGTTTTTGAGAGGGGGAGGAATATGCCGAAGAAGTATTCGTGTGGGGTTTCGGGAGGAGGCCGGTTGGGGGTGCTGTCTGGCCGGGCTCGGAGGATGCCTCGTGTTTGACGTGGCAGGCCAGACAGAATCGCGGCGAGGCTGGGTTATGAGCACAGAGGCCGGGTGTCAGCGCGGAGGTCATTGCAGGACTGGTGGGAAGATTGGCTGATCGATACAGGTGCACGACCTGACCCCAGACGTGAGGAGCACGAGGAGATCACACAGTCTCAGACGTGAGAATGCGCAGTTGTGACGGGCTAACGAGATCATCGGAGACCACGTCGGCTGTTCTCGACAGCCCAACCAGGCCGACCAGGGACGCGGTGTGGTGATCCCTCTATGTCGACACGTGTAAGGGACCTGTTTCAAGGGCATGTGCCGATCTGCCGGATACTGAACCATCACTCTTCGGGCGGGGCTTGTCACCGCCCGAATGCTGACGGGGCCGCGAAGACCCACTGGATCGAACGGACATATCACAGGAAGAGACGTCAACGAGCGCTGAGCAAGTTGACACCCATCGAATACGAAACAATCCTGGAACCAGCCGCGTCCCTCGCGGCCTAAAAAACAGAAGGAAAACTGTCAGCCAAACCCTCAGCAGTCCATCACGAATCCCACCCGACCGACTACTGCCCAGCAGGCTGGGGCATGTGGCTCGCGGCACCGTGGAGCGCCTGATGCGGGCCATGGGCATGCACGGCATCCGCAACGCGACATCACCGCGCACCACGCGCAGTGCTCCCAAGGAGCAGTGCGCCGCGGATCTGGTGAACCGGCACTTCTCGGCGTTCAGGTCCAACGAGGTGTGGGAGTGCGGAACCGTCTCGGGTGAAACCCGGGCGATAAAGTCGGCAAGCATGTCCCCTGGACAACAGGCGTATACGACGACGCGCACACAGCGACCACCACCGCTACCGGTACTTTCCCCATGGTCTGGAATAACGACACTGGAGTTAGGAGTGCGATGATCAGCGCTGTGAGCCAGAATCGGGTTCGAGCGATCTCCCTTGTTCTTGGGTCCTGTCTATTGGCAGTCCTTGCGACTAGCACATACAGTAACAAGGGAGTCGTCTTGGTCGACGGGTGCGTCTTCGTGACCGGTAACCGAGGTGAGATTCGCAAGGCTGTGCGCATGCGACGAGTTCAACCGAGCGGAGGCTTACCCCGGGCGTTTCGATTTTTTCGAATTTTCGCTATAATTGAGGCATGACTGGAACAGCTGCACAGATGCAGGCAACACTGCCACCTGAAGACTTGGAAGCGCTGCTGGATTTGTCACGCTTTCTAGAGCAAGTTACGGAACCCGCTGCACTCATCGGACCGGACGGACAGACCGTCGGCCTCCCGTCGGAAATATATGAGGTGCTCATCAACGTCGTGCACGCCATGTCACAAGGCAGGGCGATCACGGTGGCACCGGTGGACCAGGTGCTGACGACCCAGGAGACTGCGGACTTCCTCGGCATCAGCCGCCCTACCCTGGTCAAACTCCTGGAGTCCGGCCAGATTCCTTTCGAGCGTCCAGCTGCGGGTAGACACCGCCGGGTTCGGCTCGCTGACGTTGTCGCGTACCAGCAACGATCTACGCAAGAACGCAGCAGCGCCCTGGATGCTATGACACGCGAGGCCGCCGAACTCGGCCTTTACAAGGATACTGCCCAGGACTACACGGCTGCCCTGCGTCGCGCACGCGAAGAAATGAAGCAGTCGTGACGCGCTTCTCTGCAATGCTGGACGCTTGCGCACTTGTCCCTGTGGCCCTAGCTGACACCTTGCTAAGGGTCGCGGAGGCCGATCTCTATCGTGCCCTGTGGAGTACACGAATACTCGACGAAACTGTCCGAGCAATCGAGGTTGTCCATCCCGATCTGCCAGTCGGCGCCGCCCGACGTCGTGCCACCAATATGGACACTGCCTTCCCGGATGCGTGTGTGACCGGATGGGAGAATCTTGTGGGCGCAATTGAGCTTCCCGATCCCGATGCCGCCACGTCGTCGCGGCAGCTATTATCGGACGCGCCGACGTGATTGTAACGATGAATCTTCGGCATTTCCCGTCTGACGTACTCGCGCCCTACAACCTTGAAGTCCAGAGTCCCGACGTCTTCCTTTTACATCAACTTGATCTGGCACCGACCAAAGTGATGACCGTGTTGAGTGCCCAGGCTCGTTCTACACGCAATCCTCCGTTAACGCTTGACGATGTGATAGACCACCTTTCTCGCTGCGGTGTTCCGGAGTTCGCGCACACTGCAAGAATGCAGAAGTGGCGAGCGGAGTTGCCC
>SUUB01000021.1:13792-19265 GCA_015062745.1 Actinomycetaceae bacterium | reverse complement strand
CCCGTCGGCGCATACCATGGGCCTTATGGACGTCGTCGACTCGCGCACAGTGGGGGATATGCAGCGCTGTCCGGTCTCCCACCACGACGGTACCTGGACCATCTGGGGCAATGCCGAGGCGCGGAAGGCGGCCGAAGATTCCCAGACCTTCTCCAGTAGGGTGTCACGGCATCTATCGATTCCGAACGCTCTTGACGGCGAAGAGCATCAACGCTTCCGAAGGCTCATTGATCGGTACCTCAGCGACGCCGCAGTCAATCCATTGTTTCCAGACTTCCTCGATATCGCCCGCACGGTTGTCGACAACCTCCCCCGAGGCGAGATCGTCGATGCTGTCACCGACGTCGGCTCCATCGTTGCCGTACGCTGCCAGTCCCACTGGCTCGGATGGAGCCGGGCGCATGAAGAAACCTTACTCACCTGGATGGATGAGAACCGCGCCGCTGCTCGTAGCGGCGCAAGGTCGAGCCTCGCGGCAGTGGCGCGGCGCTTCGATGCCATCATCCGGCAGATACTCGACGAGCACCGCGCCCTTCCTGCCGATAGCAGCCCCACCGCTGCCCTGATACAAGAACGAATTGACCAGAGGTCACTGCGGACCTCGGAAATCGTGGCCATTCTGCGCAATTGGACATCCGGCGATCTCGGTTCCATCGCTGCCTCGATCGGCGTCGTCGCGTATTCCACCGCCACGCGGAACCTGGCGGACAACCTTTATCAAGCCGACGACGAGACTCTCGACGCCGCAATCGACGAATTATTGCGTATTGACGATCCGTTCGTCTCGAATCGCCGCGTCACAACCCGGGAAGTGGAGCTCGGCGGCGTGCACATCCCGGCGCATGAGCGGGTCATCATCAACTGGACGGCCGCCAATCGCGATCGGCGCGCATTCGACGATCCCGACGCGTTTGCGCCACAGGCCAACCGTGAAAAGAACCTCGTCTACGGCGCCGGTCCACACGCTTGCCCGGGGCGACGCATTTCCACACTGGAAATACGCGCCGGACTCATCGCGCTTCTGGAAGCCGGGTTCCGCGTGGCAGGCGAGCCGCAACGCGAAGCGGTACCCGGCGGCGGATTCAGCTACATCCCCATCGTCCTGGGAACCTAGGAACACCGCCCGAGGTTCTCCCAAGCCGCAAGCAGCCTGCGGGAATCGCCAAGCTGCAAGCGGAGTGCCACGCCACGCGCCGTCGACCCCCGGCGAGGGCGGACTATTTCCGGAGGGCCGGTTACTCGGCGACAAGACGAGAAGCGGCCCCACGCGGCCCGGATATTCGACGACGCCTGACCCGTCACGTGATCAGAGCGGGCCAACTCCCCGCCCGAACAGCCTACTTGCGCACGGCAGCGGCGTTACGCTTCTTCTCCGCGGCGCGTTCCGCCCGCTGGATTCTTGCGAGTTCGCGCGCCCGCTGGTTCGCCTTGAGCTCCTCGTCCAGCATGGGGAGGTCATCAATACTCACCAACTGGGCAGCGACGGCGTACTCCACCAGGCGTGCTCGGCGATAGGTGGCGTGCGCTCCCTGACCGCCGCGCAGGCCCTTCACACCTAACTGGTCAAGCTTGTCGCAGACATAGTCGAGTTTCCGGTTGAAGCGCGAACGCGTCCAACCGATCCTCTCCGCCGCCTCTTCTGAGCGAGGAATATCAACGGACCCGGTGCCCACACGCTTCAGCCACTGCTCGGCAAGTGCCAGAATCACAAGCTTCTGTGCCGGCGACAGAACGATCTGCCCAACCGTGGTCTCACCGACGGAAGTCCGGTTCCTATCCGATATTTCGTACACGTTGTCCGGCACGGTCACATCGATTTCGTATGTGGTCGGTCCGGCAGTGAAAACCAGGCTCATGTCACTGACAACTAGCGGCAATTGCGTCCCGGGACCGATCCACGACTGCAACATTCCCGCATTTTCCGCCACGGTCACGGCAATACGTGAACCGACATTGCGGACCCACCACATATTGTTGTGATACTCGATCACAAGGAAATTGCGATGCAGGAAGGGGTTATCGTCGATGGCGAGGTCACCGACGCGCCCAATTGTGAAGGTACTGCCCGGATCCACCCGGTAAATCTCCCCGCAAAATTCAATCTCCAACGGCGGGATGTCACCAGGCGAACTCGGTTGTGCTGACATGTCTGCTACTGTGTCGTCGTCACGCATGCATGTTCCTCCTTCGACTGGAATCCATTCTCATTCTCCACCAGAACCTTGAGACATGTTTCAGGTATGCGCTTTGGCACAGTGACACTCATCTCGGTCGTGCTCTCATATACCTCAACCTGATCGGCTCCAACGAGGGTGTACTGGAACGTATCCCCCTCGTTCCCGTCGCCGTTCTTCCATGAAAAGATCACGTGCTCGCCGTCGGCAGATAGTTCGCCGCGCAAACCCGTAACCGGGTACACGTAGTCATCGAGTGAAGTGGTCGGATGTGGCTCGGTCGGTATCGGATGCGGATCCTCTTCGGCATCGGTATGGAAAATTGCCCACCATGCCGCGCCAATGATCGCGGCAACAACAACAAGTGTGATAATCCATCCAACCACGCCATTTCCACGCGGCTCCGGATCCTCCTGGACGGTTACATCGTCGGCGTCGTCCTCCACCCTCGCACGCCGCCGCGAACCGGACGCCTCCGTGTTCTCCGGTTCCGCCGTCGCACCATCAGAAGGCAGCGGATTGATCGTTCGAACCGCCATGCGGGTCGCGTCGTCGTCCGGTTCGGATGAACCCGGCTCGGCGGGAGCCTGCGCCAACACGTCCACCGGCGTCGGTTGCTGGTGCAGCAGAGACTGCACGCTCTGCAGGGCGCGCGCAAACTCCAAGGCGTCCGCGTAGCGTTGCTGCGGCTCCTTCGCCATCGCCGTGGCAAGGACCCGTTCCATCTCCTCCGGCACATCGAAGCGGCCGGTTGACGGCACCGGGGAACGCAACACACGGTTGATCACAGCTATCTCGGAATTGTCACCATCCTCAATCTCAAAGGGAGCATGGCCCGCGAGCATGGTGTACACGGTGGCGGCCAAGGAATAGACATCCCCGGCGACGCCGGCTTCGCCCACTCCGGTTGCCTGCTCGGGGGATGACCAAGGCACCGAGAAACCCTCAGCGGGCCGTGGATCACCTACATAGGTCGCGATACCGAAATCAGTGAGAACCGGATGATGGAAGGCGGTCATCAGGATATTAGCCGGCTTGATGTCGCGGTGGACGATGCCCGCACGATGCAGTGTCTCCACCGCCCCGGCGATCTGAATGCCCATTTCCAAGGTATTGGATACCGTCAGACGGCGCTCGCGCAGCAGCGCACCCAAATGCGGAGGCGGGCAGTACTCCATCATCAGGTACATGCGGTGGTCGTCCGCCTCACCGGCTCCGTACACGGACAAGATGGATGGATGCGAGCTCATGCGCGCCATGAGATTCGCCTCCGCCCGAAAGGCGCGGCGCATCTCCTCCGTCGCGCCCCGGCGCATCACTTTCACGGCAATCTCGCGGCGCGGGATCTGTTGTTCATACAAATAGACATCGGCGAATCCGCCGGAACCAAGAAATGAGAGATACCGTGCGCCGGGAATGCGCGGCGGCGTAGCCGGACGACGAGTACTCACTGCGGCCCCATCATCGTCAACGTGACATCTTCACCGATATCGATAACATCACCCGGCTGCACGAAGTACGGCGCCGAACTGGTGACACGCACGGGATTCTCACCCGGCCGGAGCACATAGGTGCCGTTATTCGAATTCCGGTCAAGCAGCCGCACGTCCCAGCCGTCAACGCGAATCTCGCAGTGCACGCGAGAGATTTGCCGCTCCGGGCTCGGCACCGTGACCAGATGGGCACGTGGACGGCCTTCCTCCGGGGTAGCGGAGGGCTTGCGCCCGACGACGATATCCGCGTCAATGGGAATCTGTAGGCCGGTGGACACCAAAACCATGCCCAGCGAAGGGCGTGGATACCAGTTGGCCTGGCCGACCACCGGGTTCCCACACACCCGGCAGAGAGGGGCATGTGGAGGATTCGGGTGCCCGAATTGGCACAGCATGGCCAACACCATCGCCGGCGGTTCAATGGCCTGGCGCAAAGACTGCGCCGCCTTCCCCATCACCGTCTCGCCGTCGTGGTCGCCATCGTCTGCGATATCCGCCTGCTCCCCCGCAATACCGAACTGTGTGGGCTCCGCGGAGGCAACGGCATCCCGTGCCATCGCGGCGGCATCGGCCGCAGACTCCGAACGCGGCGGAGCGAATCTCTCCGCAGCGTCTTGATCGGCGAGCGGCAAGCCGCTCTCGACCGTGGGTAGTCCCTGCCCGGCAGGCGATGGGGAGGCGACCCCGTCATTTTGCGTGCCGGCGGCAGACTCTGACACTGGCGGGAACTTGGCCGTCGGCTGGTACTCGAAAAGCGGGTTGAGCCGCGTTGTAGGCGCTGGTTCCGGCGAGAACGGCGACCGATCCGCGGGCGATTCCTGCCGTGCCTCCTCAACTTCGTACTGACCGGTGGGTAGTGCGGCGATGTCATCCGCGACGACGACGCCCGGCGCGGGGGCGGGCTCCGGCTCGCCGACGGAATCCCGAGCCGACTCTCCGCTGCTCGCCAAGCCATGCTCCGCATCCGCCTCCGGTGCGGGTTCATCGCTTACCACCGATTGCTGTTCGATATCGGAAGCGGGATCGGACGCACCGGTCTCGTCCGGGTAGGCCTCAACCGGACCCACCGAGTCCGCCCCATCCACCACCGAGCTGTTCGCCAGCTCAATCGCCGGCTCCGAGTGAGACTCGACGGTCGGCTCCGGCTGAGACTCCATGGTCGGCTCGACGGTCGGCTCCGGCTGATCCGCCGGAACCGAGGCCGTGAGATCCCCCTGCTGTGCCGCGGCTCCGGAATCCTCCTGCGACGCCGTTTGCGGGAGCTGTGCCTGCTCCGGCACAACGGGCTGAGCCAACATCTCCTCGCTGGCCATCTCGGGCGAACGGGCATCCATCTGCTTCAACTCAGCGAAAATCTCACTGATATCAGCCGTAATCGTGTCCGCGTTTCTCACATCTTGGCCATCCCCAACACCGGTACCACCGGCCGCAGCATCAGACGGATTGCCTGCGAACTGTTGTGGGATGCCCCCGGCCTGGGCGTTCTCTGCGGGAGCCGGGGAGCCGAGCGGGCCCACGTTTGCCGGGGAAACCTCCCGCGGCCCTTCCTGTGTGGCGGCCCTTGCCTGGGCTTCTTCCTCCTGCGCGGCAGCCTGCATTTCCGCCAGTATCTGTTCCGCCACCGACAGGGAAAGCTCCACGGTGGGCAGCGTGGCCGTCGGCTCTAGCACAGCCGCGGAGATGGCCTCCGGGGAAAGCGTGCCCGTTTCCGACGCGCCCGCTTCCTCACTGCCTTCCTGTGCCGCGGTGGAGTCGCCGAGCTGGATGGTCCCCTCTGGATCGTCGGCGTGGGACTCGTCGGCGTGG
>SUUB01000021.1:4170-13692 GCA_015062745.1 Actinomycetaceae bacterium | reverse complement strand
TGCCTTCCTGTGCCGCGGTGGAGTCGCCGAGCTGGATGGTCCCCTCTGGATCGTCGGCGTGGGACTCGTCGGCGTGGACCCGCCCTCCGCTCTCTTCCTCGTGGGCGGATTCGGCCACGGGAGGCTCTACGCCGATTGAAGCGGACGCGCCTTCCTCAGAAGTGCGTTCCTCCGCAGCGGCGTGCTCTGCTTCTTCCACATTCGCTTGGTCGGGCGCGGTGCCTGCCGCATCATTTCCGGTGGGCACCGTACCCGTATCGGCGGCAGGCGCCCACTCCTCTTGCGGCCCGCTATCCGCAGCAATGAGCGCCTCGGCCGCGGATTGCTCCGCTTCGGCATGGGCGAACTCATGCGGGTACTCATCCACCATGCCGGATTCGGCCTGCTGCACTGCTTGCGCCTCGTCCGGCGCCGCCAGTTTCACGGCCGTTTGAACATCGTCCAATACTCCGTCTGCGCCATCCGTATCCGGCCCGGTGGACGTATCCGGTCCGGTGGACGCCGTCGTATCGGCCTGAGCGGGCACCGCATCCTCGGAGTCGAGGGGCGCCGAACCGACCGCGAGGCCCTGCGCTGCGGCGTCGACGACGCCATCCTCGGGGCTAATAGCGGCATCCCGATCGGTGCCCGGTTCGGAAACGGACTCCTCCCCCGAGGAAACGGCGTTCGCCGGGCCGGGCGACACCTCGGTACCGGGAACCTCGTCAATGAAGAAGTCCTTGGGCTCATCGGCTACAACTGGCATGTCAGCAGCAGGTGTAAGTACAGGGCCATCAACAACATCCGCGCCCTCGGGTAGCGATGTTTCGGCGATCGGAGCGGAAATCGCCTCCATTTCACCGGTGTCGAACGGACCACGAGTTTCGACCTTTACCTGTTCCACCGCGCGTGCCGAGGCGGCCCAATTCGACCCCCACGCAGAGCTGATCGCGTGGATGAGATCCGGAATGCCCACCGCAGGTAAGGCGGCAATCGCGCCGATGGCAGGGGCGTCGTCGTCGCCCAGGCTCACGGCAATATCCGTGGTGCGCGTGACGCCGTCGCCCAATAGCATCTCCTCGCCCACTGCGGGCGCACCCCATGCATCACTCGTCAACGCCGACGTGGATGCCATGCTCATCTCCGCGTCGTCGGAGTCAAGACTCTCACCGTTCGGCACCGAACTTTCGACCTCACCGGCTCGCAGCACGAACCCATTGAGTCCCCAGAAGCGCGACTCGATCCAACTGGCAGCCGTACGGCCCTCGCTGAGAATCTCACCGGATTCCCGCGCGATGATCATCGGACCACGTACGGCCATCCGCACGTAGTCGCCTTCCATGCACGCCAGAGCAAAGGACGGCAGCTCGTCGAAATGCGCAAAACGCCCGCTAATCGCCTCCAGCAACTGCGAGAACCGCGCGCCGGAGCGCATCGCCTGCCAGATCTCCGCCGCGAAGTCGCTATCGTCGCAATCCATCAGCAACGCTCCGCGCGGCGCCACGGCACCCGCAAGACCGCCTGGATGCATTTTCGCTTGTTCGATATGCACGTACCCTCCTACCCCCGTAGCTGCCGCGGCACGGTGTCGTCCCTGGCAGAACGTGGTGCCGCTGAGACCGTAATCCCGTTCGAATCCGAGTACTCCCACTGGGGGGCACAATCGAGAATATCGACCACAACTACAGTGACATTATCCGTTGTCCCGGCTCCGAGCGCACGCTGAACCAGGGTTTCGGCTGTCTCTTTCGTATCCTCCATGTATCTTGCGATTTCCGCAATTTCCTCTTCCCGCACGGACCCGCTCAACCCATCCGAGCAGATAACGAAACGGTCCCCCATGTTCAGCGGTAACAAAAAGGTGTCCGCCCGTACCGACGGTCCGGATCTCGCTCCCAGCGCACGAGTAATGACATTGCGATAACGCGAATAACGTGCCTCCTCGACACTGAGGCGACCCGCATCCACAAGCTTCTGGACCTCGGAGTGATCGCGAGTGACCTGTGAAAAGCCCGCTCCGGAAAGATGATATGTGCGTGAGTCGCCAATGTTGAACACTCGGGCACACGGGAACTTGCCCTGCCGCGATAAGACGATGCCGCTGAGTGTACAGCCCGGCGTCTTATCGGCATGCGCAAGAGCATCAACTTCCCGCGCGGCATCCGCAATCGTCGCCTCCAACTGCTCACCGGTCACGAACTCGTAACCGGTCAGGGGCCGGAAGCACCGCACCGCGGTCTGTGATGCGACCTCGCCGGCCGCATAGCCACCCATTCCGTCCGACACCAGAAACACCGGGGAATCCGCGAGATATGCGTCTTCGTTGAGCTCCCGCATGCCAATATCCGTCGCCCAACCGGAGCGTGCTAAGGCGCGTGCCATCAGTACATCCCCACCTTCAACCGTCGGCCGCCGAGAATCACCGAGTCACCGTCGCGCGCCCACACGGGATTCCCCGGCGTCACCTGCTGTGGTTCACCACCTGCGGCGACGACGACGGTGCCGTTGGTGGACCGCAGATCCTCGACAAGCACCATGCCGTCCCGCAAGGTGAGCGCAACATGGGTCTTCGAGACAGAGCGACTCGGATCGGTGATCGGAAGCATGTCGGCCCCTTGATGGGCCGGATCCGGCGCTGGGTTACGGCCGAGCACCAGAGTTCCATTCAAGTAACGGACCGTACCATCATCGAAGATCAACCGGGCACGGGCGGCAAAAACCGGGGCCGCTCCCGGCTGCGCGGGAAAATTCGGAGGTTGCGCAGGCACTTCGCCCCCAACACCCGCCGGCCCGGCGGAGACTGCGCTGGGAGCGCTCCACTGCGCCGGTTGTTGGCCGACGAGAGGGGAAGCAGCAGACACCGGAAAAGCCGCCGGGCTTCCTGCCGACTGCCCGGAAAAGGCCACATTCGGATCCATCGGGTAGGGCGCCGCTCCGGGTACACCGGGCTGGGCCGACCAGCCGTAGGCCGGAGACGCCGCGGAAACCGGCGGCGGCGTCGGGATAAGAGGAACTTGATTCCCCCTACCTCCCAACAACTCCCCCGGGCGCAGGGCTGGAACCGGGTCCATATGCGTACCCTCCGGTACCGGATTCTCCGACTGTGCCAGGTACGACGCATTGGCCGCCAGCTCGTCCTCATCGTACGGCTGCCTCGTATCTACAACGATCAGCCCGGCGAAACGGTCGAACCATGTCCGCCCCAGCTCATCGCGCGACACGCGCAGAATCAGCGCGAGGCCCACCAGGACCGTACAAATGCCGACCACAACCATGAGCAGGTACTTGACCAGAATAGAGAGTCCTGGCGCACTGCCATCATTCACCCGCACCGAAATGACGCCGGTCGACTGCAGGCCGGGCAATGCGCCGGTGATCGCGCCGAAAAGCACATCCACGATGGCAAGTATCAGCAAGATGGCGCCCGCGGCGATGAAGGGCACCTTCTGCTCCGAGAACGAGGGGAACCCCGCATCAATGATCGGTAATGCGGCGGCTGCCAACTCGATAAGCAAGATTAATGCCGATAGCAGGCTGGCGGTTCTCCGCCTTCTGCCACTGGCGGGCTTGTAAAACACCTGCTGTTCCATTAGTTATCTTCTCCTATCACGGGTGAGTCGGAAGCGGAGTCGTCATCCCTCCGGCGCGGCAACCGCGCAACAAGTCGACTCCACAGGGAAGGGCGAGGCACCTTATGGCGAGAATACCGCAGAGATCGCAGCGAGAACCGTGATCTCCGCGAACTGACACGGCGGATCGCCGCCTTGGCCTGCTCCGCAATGTCCCATGTCACATTGAGATCCTGCGGGGAGATATCGTGCCAGGAAAAGACGGCTCGGTCCGCTAGCGACGCCGTCGAGGAAATCACCGCTCGGGATCGCCGTGCCGTCTGATCCTGCCGAGGCCTGGGCTCCGCCGGGATGGAGGTGGATGCGGCGGATGGGGCATGCGGTCCCCAGACAATCGCCTCGGTGTCGCCTCGTAGACCCGTTGCGCCAGTCGAATCGGTTCCGAGAGTTGCACCACCACCGTGCGGCGCGGCGCTTTGCGTTCCCGTCGGTGTTACGGCGGTCGGCACGGAAGCGGCGCCGGCGGGCACAGATACGGCTCTAGCCGGGGTTGCCTGGGCTGCGGTTGCATCCGACGAAGCCTCGTCGAGCTTGCGCTGCCGCAGCCTGCTCGTCACCACAGCGCTGATGGACCGCGCCTGCTCGCCGCGCGTTTGACGTGGATCGACCGCAATGTTCCCATCGCGCGCCGTATCAAGCACATCCTCCCACGCCCCGGCAGCTCTTACATCCGCAGCGCCGGTGGTCCGCCGTCGTTTCGTCCGCCATCGCTTCAAAAGGAGGATGAGAACGAACGGTGCCAGGATGAGTAGAATCCCCAACGCGCCGATCAGCAAGAAGAACAGCCACCGCGGAGTTTCCCGCTCGTCCGCAGAATCATCCCGGTTGTCCTCGGCCGGCTCGATTTCGAGCTCAACCGGATCGTCCGGGGGATCCGGCGGTTGCAACACCTGTGGCTGCGGATTCGGCTGCGGATCCGGATCCGGCTCCGTCCACTTCTGATCGCGCGGCGGCGTCGGATCGAAAGTCACCCACCCCACGCCGTCGAAGTAGATCTCCACCCATACATGCGCATCACGGCCGGTGATCTCAATGGTGCCATCGCCGTAACTATCCGGGTAGAAGCCCATCACCACCCGCGCCGGCATACCCGACGCTCGCGCCATCAGTGCCATGGCGACGGCGTACTGTTCATCGTCGCCCTGCATATGGTCGGCGTCCAGCAGCGAGGTTATACGCTGCGCGCGGTGTCCGGGCCGCGAGGAACGGTAGCCCTCTGTTCCATCCGTGTAGTATCCGGTCGTGTAGAGCACCTGCTCCAAGGCACGTGCCTGTTCGATGGGGTCCGTCTTGCCACCGATGAATTCCTGTGCCTTTTGCACGGCAATGGTGGGCACACCGGTGTTGTCCTCCATTTCAACCGCGCCAAAACTCCGCCCGGCGAGCTCTGCGTCCGAGTACTCCTGCGGAACATTCACCGTGGTCGTATAGGTATCGCCACTGGTGAGCCCCTCGGTTGTCAGCACGGTTTCCAATTGCGGCGAGTAGTACAGCGATGAGGTCAGATCGTCGGAGCGACTGCCGGTGAAGTTAATCTCTTGCAGGTCTCCACCTCCGGGGATCCACACCCCGTTGTACTTATCAATGGTGATTTCCAGCGTCTGCTCGGTGGACCCGGCGGGCGCCACGTCCTGCGTGGCAACCGTACCGATGCGCCGGAACGCCTCGGAGGGACTGTCCGACACGTTGTACACAATGCCGTTGTAGGCGTCGAGTGATGCTAGGCGAATCCTCCCGCCCTGCGGCAAACCCTTGACGGTGAACATGGTCTCTTTGCCCTGCTGGTCAACATAGGAGCGGAAGCGTGACAGCGGTGAGGAGTACTCGCGCACATTTAGCTGCGGCGTAATATGGTCGCGAATTGCGAACCGCCTCTCGCTGTGCGTGAGCACCGGCCCGGCAAAACCGGCCACCAGAGCACCGGTCAGCACGATTGCCGCCGCGCCGAGCCGCCGTCGCTGCAGGGCTGACTGTGACGCTGTCTCCGCGAGCGTTACTCGACGCCGCTCCCGGAGCCACGCACACCACACCAGCCCGAGCACGCCCATAGCCAAACCGATCCAACGTGCGTACGGCGCATACTGCGACCCCCAGAGAATGCCGAGAAGTAGTTGCAGCCCTACCGGGAGCAGCGACCATTCGGGGCGTTTCGTGCGCATCGCTATTGACAGGGCGAGTACGCCTGCGGCCACCCCCACCAGATACGGGAGCACGGTCGCATTCGGGAAGGCACTGACCGGCGGGGAGATTGTCAGCAGATCCTTCCAGCCGTTTATCGCCTGCACGAGCAGGATACGCAGAGTTGTCGAACCGGGAAGGATCCCCGCAATGGCAGTGGTCGGCAGGGCACACACACCGCCGAAAAGCAAGTAGGCGACAACGCCCAACACGGCTGTTAACCATGCGGTCAGACGCAGCCGCAGGCACAGCACCGCCACCGCGAGACCGACCAGCACGCCACCAAAAGCGGCACGGTATCCGGTGGCGTCACCGTACAGTGGCCCCCATGTTGCCGCGGCAGCAAATAGAAGCACAATAAGGGGCAACACATCGCGCCACGCCAGTCGTCTCCTCATGCTTCCACCGCCTTACGCACAGCCAGACCGAGCGACTCGAGGTCCGCAATGGTCACAATCGTCAGGCCGGAAACGTTACGCCGCTCGGATGTCGCGCCCGTATCGACGCGGAGAGCCAGGCACCGCGCGTTGATGGGTACGCGCCGGTAGGCGCGGTGCAACTCTGAGACCGACAGTTGTGAACCGGTAACCAGCACGACGACGGAGGCATTTGGGACTCGATCAGCCGCGCTTGCCGCCAGTTCGCGCACGGGTGCCAGACCCTGCTGAGCTTCCAACCGGGTCATGGCATCGAGCAGGCGCGCCGCGGATTGCGCGGGAAGCATGCCGAGTTGGCTGACGAAACTCAGTTCCCGCCGTTCGCGTATCACCGCTGTGCTCACCGACGCAGCCACCGAAACGCCAAGTTCGTACTCGTCGTCGTCCGCCCAGGAGAGGGCGTCGTCGTCGAACAGAACAAGGACCTGCGCCCGCCGAGTCTCTTCAAACTGCCGTACCATCAATCGGCCCATCCGGGCCGTTGTCTTCCAGTGCACGGACCGCCGGTCGTCGCCGGGAACATAATCCCGCAGCGCATGAAAAGCGATGTCGGAGGAGGACAAATCCTGCGTGGTTGCACCCTCAATGTCTTGGATGAAGCCGACCGCGAGTGAACTCACGGGGGCTGTGCGCGGGTGGATGTACAGATCCTGAGCCTCAACCCACTCCTGCTCACGCCGTAACAGACCGAGGCCATCACCGCGGACCGAGCGAACCGGGCCGACGGTGATCACGCCGCGGCGCGATGTTGGAATCGTGAAGATTTCGGAGTGCTCCGCTCCGCTACCGAGCGTCGGCACCGGGAACTGCGTGGTGGCCTCCCCCACCGGAATCTCAATCAGCGCCGCAGGGCTGGGGCGAGTGGCCTCGTTCACCACGCGCAACTCGCCGACGGCGGCTTCCCCGACGGTAACGCGGCCGCTGGCCAGATCCAGACTCACGCGGTAGCGGGTAGAGCCGATCACCCAAGCAATGGCGAGCAGGAAGACAATCGCCAAAAACACGGAGAGGACGATGAGCTCCATCCAATTCCGGGTCCTTCCCACGCTCCAACCGGCAATGGCGAGTATCAGTGCAACCCAACCGAAGCCGGTGATGGTACCGAGTGCACCCGGAACATGCCGCAGCAAAGGGACGCGGTCCAGCCAGGACCGCATACGAGCGCCCCACCGGGCGGCCAGCGCACCGATTTCACGCAGCGCGGCGGACGCGGCCTCACGGCGGGAGTGTTTTTCGACGAGGTACGGAGACGACATCTACTTACTTTCGGACGGTCGGAACGGAGACATCCTTCAGCGTTTCCGCAATCACCTGCTGTGCGGTGGCTCCGGCGAACTCCGCGTCGGGGTCCATGACAAGCCGATGCGCCCACACGGGTTCGGCGAGGAACTTGATGTCATCCGGCAACACGAAGTTGCGGCCCTGGGAAAGCGCCCAGACCCGCGCCACGCGCACCATGGAAATCGCGCCACGGGTGGAAACGCCCAGGCGCACATTCTTATGCGAGCGAGTCGCCATAACCAGCCGCTGCACGTAGTCGAGAATGGCGTCATTGACGTAGTTGACACCCGCCATCACCGCCATGCCCTGCACGGCCTGGGTGGAGATCACCGCCGGCAGAGTTCGCGAGCGATCCGGCTCGGCGGAACCCTTGAGGATCTCGACGCCGACGTTCCGATCCGGGTATCCGATTGTGGTCTTGACGAGGAAACGATCCAGCTGTGCCTCTGGCAACGGGTAGGTACCCGCCTGCTCAACGGGGTTCTGGGTGGCGATCACCATGAACGGAGTATCGACCTCGTGTGTCACGCGTCCGACCGTCACCCGGTTCTCCTCCATCACTTCCAGTAGCGCAGACTGAGTCTTCGGTGACGCGCGGTTGATCTCATCCGCCAGCACGATCGAGGCAAAGATCGGACCCTTGTTGAATTCCCACTCGTTACTCTTCTGGTTGTAGATCTCCACACCCGTGATGTCGGAGGGAAGCAGGTCCGGTGTGAACTGGATACGAGAATGCGTGCCCTGTACCGTGGCGGCCAGTGCCCGGGCGAGCGCCGTCTTCCCGGTTCCCGGAGCATCCTCCAAGAGCAGGTGTCCACCGGCGAACATGCAGGCGAGCGCCAATCTCACCACTTCTTCGCGGCCGAGCAGCGCACGGCCGACGTTTCCGGCGATACGCCCGTAGGTATCGGCGAACCAGGCCGCGTTTTCCTCGGTGACCTGCTGAATCTCTAGCATTGCGTGATGTCCTCCTCTAGGATCATGCATTCTCGAAAGCCTTGTGCCGCCGCTATTGCAACGCCCGCGCGTAGGCCTTGCCGAACGGATATCCTGTTCGCGCGGCGGGGTGGCTAGTGCGGTGCCGCGTTACCACTGCACTTCCAGTTGTCATATGCGCTATTGACATCTCCTGCTCGTGCGATACCTCCTCCCTCTTGCTCCAGATCACGTTGGCTGACATTACCGTTGCTATCCACGGTGAAGATCACACTGCGCACACCGGAGGGACCGGTGCAGCTGACTTCGCCGGTACCCGTTTGAGGCGTGTCGTAGCCGTCGAATCGCACCTGGATCTTGTTGTCGTCTCCGATGGAGAAGGTGTACCGCTCAATCTTGTCGCCGGTCCTGCCATTCGCACAGTTCTGGGCGCTGGCGTTGCCACCGCTGGGTGTACTGCGGTAGGCGGTGATGCAGACCTTCCAGTCGGCACTCCAGCCCGGATCGAAGGTGGTGCTACCGGAGGCGTCCACGTTGCCACTTGCGGACCCCGACAGTTCAAACCCGCCGGCCGTCCCGTGGAAATTGCCTCCACTCCAGGAACACGTCACCGTACGGGAATTACTGGAGACGTTGCGGCATTCGAGCTTGGGCGCTTCCGGGGTCCCGTAGGGGGTCGCAGACACCGTGTCACTTTCCGCACTCGAGTACTTCTGGCTATTAAAGGTGGCCGTGGCTCGGAACTTCACCGAGCTCTCCTTACCGTCCTCCAGTCCATCAATCGTTCCGGAGACGGCCTGCCACGGACCGCTGTTCACGCTCATCTCATAGGCGATCTCGCTGTCCTTCCAGCCGTTGACGGCTCCGCCGCCACTCGGCGACGTAACGGCAAGCTGCCCGGCCTGACCGGTGGCTCGCACGGAGCCTCCGGTCGGTTTGCCCGGTACGCCGCGCACCGCGACGGTGGCGTTCTTCGTCTCGGAGTTGGAACCACGCGCCGCGTCATTCACCGCATACACGGCAACCGAATGGTCACCGTAGGGCAGATCGACGGTCACCGAAGTAGCGGTAGTCGTCTGTGT
>SUUB01000021.1:0-4070 GCA_015062745.1 Actinomycetaceae bacterium | reverse complement strand
TTCACCGCATACACGGCAACCGAATGGTCACCGTAGGGCAGATCGACGGTCACCGAAGTAGCGGTAGTCGTCTGTGTTCCGCCCGGATACTGCACCACGTAGTTCTCAATCGCCCGGCCGTTATTCGAATCCGGCGGATTCCAGGAAATAACAACCGTGCCGCCGCTCCCCGACGTCTCGCCGAAGGTGGTGTTCTCCGCCTTCAGATCCTTCACCGGTCCGGGTGGTCCGTACGGGGTGACGGATTGTGAGGGCGCCGAAGCTGCGGACGAACCCTGCGCATTGTTAGCCACCACCGTGGCCGTGCAGGCGGTGCCGTTGGGAACGTCGACGGTTACCGTCGTCGCGGAGACCGTTGTATGGCCGGTGCAGTAGTTCACCGTATAGGACTGCACCGGGCTGCCCTCGGTCTCGGCGGCATCCCAACGGAAGGTGACATGGCCATCGGTGGCCTCCCCCGTCACGTTCTGCGGCGCTTTCGGCACCACGTCCAACGTGATCGTCCCAGAGCGTGCCGGATCTGAACCACCCACCGCGTTATATGCGATCACCTCGAAGGTGTGGTCGCCCAGTTCGAGGTCACCCATAATGCACTGGGAACCCACCGGGCAGCTCTGTTCCTTCCCGGATGTCAGATCCCGCACCACAAAGCGCGTGAAATCGGAACCGTTCGGCGAACCGTTCGTCCAGCGGATGATGGCCGTATGCGCGTCGGTGGCCTGGGCCGAGATTCCCGTCACCGGATCCGGGCGGTCCTGCACGTTCAGGCGCAGGATGCCGCGCACGGTACGCGAGGGGTCCCGTGTGGCGTCCTGTAGGTGGTATTCGACGATGACCTGCCCGTGCACATTATCCGGTGTTGTCACCGCCACGACCGTGCCGGCGGCACTCACCGTGGCATTGCCGGAGGTCACCGTCGGCGTACCGGAGAGAGTCAGCGGCTCATTCGGGAAGGGATTGACAGCAAATTCCGTCACATCGAAACGCGTTGTCGACCCGGCACTGACCGTCGCCACATGTTCGCTGATCTGAATCAGAGGCTTGTCGGTTCGCACGATAACAACCGGGAGTGCGCCCTGCACATCGTCCTTGCCGTCACTGATCGTGAGGCGGACTGTGCCCGCCGTGCCCACCTGCGCCGAAGCCGCAGCCTTGATCCGCAAAACGGAACCATTGAGATCAGCGGTGATTCCATCCGGCGTGGTGCCCACCGAGTACTCCAGCGGATCGCCGTCGTCGTCCACGGTCATTGCGTTCAAGTTGACGGTTGCCGTATCTCCACCGGCCTCCACCTCCACGGACGTCGGGGTGAAGATCGGGGCTCGGTTGCCTTCGGGCGACACCTCGATGGGAAGAGTCACCGTGGCGGTTCTGCCACCCGGATCATCCCGACTATCGCCGTCGGTCACCGGCAGGGTGATGGACGTAGAACCGGAGAAATCCTCCCGTGCGGTGAAGGCCAAGGTGTCATCGTCCACGACCAGGCTCGATCCGTCCCAACCCACGGAAGCAGCCACCTTGCTCGGGTCGGCGATCATCACCGAATGGCCGGGGCGCGACATGATGTAGTCATTGAGCTCGATTGTCGTCTTCTTGCCGGACTCCACCAGAATTGGCACCTTCGTGGAATCAACCGTGGGGCCGTTGAGAGTGTTGGCCGGAACGCGCACAATCGCCGAGGCAGACAGATCGGAACCATCGGTCACCGTGTAGAGGATGACGCGCCTCGTCTCGGCCGTGTCGATGGTCAGTGAACCATCCCGGTTCACTTTCACCCCTGGATCACTGCTGGTCACCGTGCTGTCCAGAATGTCCCCATCCGGGTCCTCATCATTTGCGAGCACGTTGACGCGTACCGTCTTCTTGCCGTATGCGTCCTGCCGGTCCACGGCGTCGTCACGCGCAACGGGTGCTCGCTCTGGAGCAGTCTGCGACACATTCACGGTGAGCAACCCGTTGGCGAAGCCGCCGCGACCGTCGGTGATCTGGTAGGAAACCTGGTAAGAGCCGTCTTGCGCCGGGGTTTCAATCACCACCGAATTGCCGCGCTGTGAGAGGTCCATCGAGGTCTCGCTGGTCTGCGCCGAGTCCTGCACCAAGGTAATCGGGTCGCCATCCGGATCGGTGTCGTTCTCCGTCACCGGCGCCGCGATGCGCACGCCTGGGCGCACATTGACCTCGTCGCGGGCCGCCACCGGCGCCTGATTCACCGTGGTGGGCGGTGCAATGCCCACCCGGATGCGCGCCGTCGCCGTCTTACCGAAAGCATCCTGCACGATGTAGGTGAAAGTGTCGGTGCCGGAAGAGCGCGAATCCGCCTTATAGGTGATCGATACGGTTCCCGCCGACGCCGTGCCCAGATGCGGGGATTCTCCCACACCTACCAGCTCCACCGAATCACCCTCGGCATCAATACCGTCCAGTTGTACGGGGATGGTAACGGTCTGGCCGGCGATGGCACGTGCCGTGATGTTCTGCGGAGTCGGGGCAGTGTTCTTCTGTTCGTCGACCGCGGTCACCGTGATATTCACCCTGGCGGAAGCAACATTGCCGAGGGAATCCCGCACGGTGTAAACGGCCTGTGTGGATCCGGTCTTCTCACCGGCGCGGAAACGGATTACGTTGTCGGAGAGGAAGACCTCGCCCATTGCCGGATCCGCATTAGACTGCACATCCGGCAGCACGGTCAGCGTCAGACCCGCCGGGGAACGGTCATTGTCCAACACGGCAACCGAGCCGACATCGCCCGAGCGCACCACCAGGGTGTCATCCCCCGCTTCCGGGGGCTGGGAATCGTCGGCTGCCGGCGTCGGGATGGCCGTTACCCGCGCCGTCGATGATGACACGCCATTGGACGCGGTGTAAGTGAACTCGACCGGCTCGGTCAAGCCGGAGGGCGCGGTGATACGAACCGTCTCGTGGTTCACCGGAGAGACAACCAGTGGTGAACCGTCTTCGGCCTGCACCGATTGCACCGTGAGCACCCCGCCCGCCGGGTCGGTGTCGTTGGAGAGCACGTCGACGACGGTCTGCCCACCGGAGGGCAAGAGGGCGATATCATCCTCCAGCACGGGCGGCGTCTCATTGTCCGCCTCGAAGGCATCAACACGGATCACCCCCACCGAAGTGGATGGACCGTCGGATACGGAGTACGACAGGTAGTAGGTTCCCGGCTTATCCGCGGAAACGGTCACCGTTCCGAGAGCTGCGGAAATCTGGGCGATGAGACCGCTCGGGGCGGTGCCGATTCCAACCAGGGAGAGCTGGTCGCCGTTGGCGTCGACATCATTCTCCAGCGGTGCCACCGTCACCGTCTCTCCCACGGCCACGCGGGCATGGTCGGCGTTGGCGCGCGGCGGTTTGTTTCCGCCTTCGGTCACCCTGACGGTGAAGGTTCCCTCGCCAGTAGCCTGCCCGTCCGAAACAAGCAGCTTGATCTCCTGCTCTCCGGGCGTGCCCCCCAGGTGGGAGACGGTCAGCGAGCCATTCTCCTGGTAGGAGACGTCGAAGTCCTCCGGAGCGATCGCTCCGGCCAAATAGATGGCGTCGCCGTCGGGGTCGATCCAGTCGCCCAGCACCTGTAGTGTCAGCGTTCCCCCCGCGCTCATCTCCGCCTCGCTGAGCATCCACTGCGTTGGTGCCTCGTTCTCTGAGAAGGGATGCACGTTGACCGTCACCGTCGCGGTGTCGCTACCGCCCCGACCATCGCTGGCCTCGTAGTTGAAGGCCGTGGAACCGGCGGCATCCTCCGGGGTGTCGATCTGCAATGCCTCGCCGTTGCGTATCTGGTTCAAGGTGCCGAAACCGGGCTCGGTTACCGGGGCAACGGTCAGGATGTCGCCGTCCTTATCCGAGTCGTTCATCGTCACGGGAAGGGTGGTGGTACGCCCCGGACGCACGCCGAACTCATCGTCTTGCGCCACCGGCGGCTGGTTCTCCTCCTCCCGATCCGGATCAGCACGCTGCTCGGTGAGATCGGCGCTGTTCTCCTGCGATTCGGTTTCCACCTTCTCTTCGCTGAGGTCCTCATCCCAGTCCGAGATCATGAACATGTCCTCGTCGGGCAGCCA
>SUUB01000020.1:27082-35283 GCA_015062745.1 Actinomycetaceae bacterium | reverse complement strand
CCTCCGGTCTGCGCATCTCACCAGATTTAAGGCCATCCAACTCGCCATCCTTCTACTCCTCGCAGCTGGTTGCACTGTTGACGCTCCGGCCTCCAAGGTAACTTCACCAGCCGTGTCGGCGACTGCGTCGATGCAGTCGACCTTCGTGGCGACACTAGACGAAGCAGATGTGATGCAGGCAGAGGTACCGGAGGGGTGGACAGAAGTGCCCGTGGACGACACGGCCGCACTGGACTACCTGACATCCAGGGACGGCACGACAGGATTCACATCCGCAAGCATGCGCGCCTGGTGTTTTGAGACTCCCGTCATTGAAGGAGACGAGAGCATTAAACTTGATGAACAGGACACCTACGATCTCGACCTCCTGATCGGAACCCATCTCCATGACCTGTTGTCCGACAGTAGGGTTAGTTCGTTTAGCCTTGTTCCTGCCCGCACGATCGGTGGCGCACCCGCACGCGGATACACCTACATCCGCATCTCGGACGGACTGCCAACCCGATACGTAGAGTGGCGTGTGGGCAGGCGTGATGGCCTGTGGAATATCGTGTTGAACTCTGCCCCCGGAGAAACCGAACTCCCGCCCGAACTCGACGGAATCCTCGATACCATCACCTGGACAGACGCCCCCACCCCAAGCACTCCACCCACATGAGGCATACTGGTGGCGGTAACGCACACAGCGTCACTCTGATCCATAGGCATAGGACGCGAAGCATACCGGCCACCACATCCGCTTATGACCCACCGCAGAAAGGCCACTTGGACATGACATCTCAGCCGCACGGCAGAAACTCGTTTCCCCACAGCACGAAACGGCACCACAGTCACAGGGGCGCCTTCCGAGCGGCCGCCGTTGCAGGCGCACTGTTCATCCTCGCTGGATGCGTCCCCGGCCAACCAACCGGTGACGGCACCACTCTGCAGACCCCCTCGCCTGAAGAAACAGTGTTCTTCACTGAAACGGAAGTCGCGGACATCATGGACGGTGACGAACCTGCCGGGTGGACCGAGACCGTTGACGAGTCGAAAACCGGCCTGGAGTACTTGGCTTCCGAAAACGGCGGCGTCGGCTTTGACTCCGCCTCTATCCGAGCCACCCGCATCGCGCCCAGCGTATTGGACGCAACCGGATACAGGTACGCAGGTCAAGCCGATACATACAGTTTCAACAGAGTCTTCCAAACCTGGTACCGAGAGATGGATCGTTCCAGCTCGCATCAGGAACTCGAAGAACTCGACTACCGTACCGTCGATGGAAACCCTGCCCGCGGTTACACTTACGTGGATACAACCGACGAGGCCGCCCCCACCCGTTACGAAATCTGGCTCGTCGCCCGCCGTGACGGCGTGTGGCGCATCACCATCACATCCTCCCCCGGGCAACGGGACTTGCCCGAAGGGTTCACTGAAGCCTTCCTGGACTCCATCACCTGGACCGCGCCGACGGCATAACCGAGCGTATCGTCCACTAGTGAGCCTTGTTCAACAGCGCACGCCGATGGACGCCTTCAGCGCCGTCTTCTACGCCCACGCACCCCGATGCGCCCGCACCCGATAGGTCCCTTTCAGCGCCGCTTCCTACGCTCGCGCACCCGCACCGATATCTCAATCGGGGTGCCGCTGAACCCGAAAGTCTGCCGCAAGCGGTTCTCAATGAAGCGCCGATACCCGGCCTCTAAGAACCCGGTAGCGAACAGCACGAAGCGTGGCGGCTGCGTAGAAGGCTGCGTCGCGAACAGAATACGTGGCTGCTTGCCTCCGCGCACCGGATGGGGATGCTCCGCCGCCAATTCCCCCAAGAACGAGTTCAACCGCCCGGTGGGAATACGCCGGTTCCATGATTCGAGGGCAGAATCCATGGCCCGCGTCAAACGGTTCGTATGCCATCCGGTCAGCGCGGAGAGATTCACCCGCTCCGCCCACGGGATCTGCACCAGTTCCCTTTCCAGTTCCCGGTCGAGTTCCTGCCGCCGCTCATCGGACACCAAATCCCACTTGTTGCAGACGATGACCAGGGCTCTCCCGGCGTCGATCACCTGCTGCATCACGCGGATGTCCTGCTCGGTCAGCGGTTCCGACGCATCGATGAGCACCAACCCGAGTTCGGCTTTCTCCAGCGCTGCCTGCGTTCGCAACGAGGCATAGTAGTCCGCTCCCCTCGTCTGGTGCACACGACGGCGAATCCCCGCGGTATCCACGAACGTCCACGGCCGCCCATCCAGCATGATGATCTCATCAACCGGGTCGCGCGTAGTGCCTGCAGTTGGGTCAACTACCACCCGCTCCGCCCCGGCCAGCTGATTCAGCAGCGACGACTTCCCCACGTTTGGGCGCCCCACCAACGCGATCCGTCGCGGACCGCCGCTCACCCGTTCCTGGCCATGCGCGGATTCCTGTGGTAGCACCCGCATCGCCGATTCCAAGAGTTCCCCGATACCACGTCCGTGCATCGCGGATATCGAATGCGGCTCCCCCAGCCCCAGCCCCCACAGTACCGAGGCATCGGATTCCAGCAGTGGCGAGTCAACCTTGTTAGCCGCCAGTACAACCGGCCGTTTCGCCCGGCGTAGCAGCCGCACGATCTGCTCGTCCGTGTCCGTCATACCAGTAGTCGCATCAACCACCAGAATGATTGCATCCGCTCCCTCGATGGCAAGTTCCGCCTGGCGAGCTACAGCCGCATCAAGCCCGGCAACGTCCACTTCCCAGCCGCCGGTATCCAGCAGCATGAACTCGCGTCCATTCCATTCCGCCGGGTATGACACTCGATCGCGGGTCACACCGGGGGTATCCTGCACGACGGCCACGCGCCGCCCCACAATTCGATTCACCAGCGTTGATTTGCCTACGTTCGGCCGCCCGACGACGGCGAGCACCGGCAGACGCCGTGCCTTGGCAGAGGAAGAAACCGCCTCTTGCTCGGCCAACACGGCCAAGTCATCATCGCTCAGATCATAGGCCTCCAGATTGGCGCGCAGCACCTCCTCACGGAGCACATCATCCGCGAGATCCACGAATGCGACATCGTCAGGCTCTTCCGGCAGCCCTTCATCCCATCCAGTCACACCATCGTTTTCGACGTCGTCGCTCACCGTGCCTCCTCTGGTACCAAAGAAATAATGGCCGCAACAACCTCATCAATGCCAAGGGAAGAGGAATCAATCGTGGTCACGCCGTCCTGCGCGGTCATGAACTCCGAGACAGTCGAATCCTCCCGGTCACGGCGCACCACCTCGTCGCGCGTCGCCGCCAGGGCTGCCGCATCGGCCGATCCGCGTGCCTCCAACGCCCGCCGAGCCAAGCGTGCCTCCTCCGAAGCTGTCAGTAACACCCGAACCTCAGCATCCGGAGCCACCACCGTGGTGATATCCCGCCCCTCGGCCACAATCCCATGCCGTGCACCGGCGATCAGCTCCCGCTGCCGCCGCGCCAATTCGGCACGGACGTCCAAGTTGGTTGCCACTTTCGATACGATGCGGGAGAGTTCTGGGCTACGGATCGCTTCGGTGATGTCCTCCCCCGCGCATTCGATCCGTTGCGCAATGGGACTGAGCGGCATCTCCAATGGCATTCGCCGCGTCGCCTCCGCGACCGCTTCCTGGTCCTCCAGATCAACGCCTTCTCGCTCGCACCACCAGGTGGCGGCTCGGTACATCGCGCCGGTGTCCAGGTAACTCAATCCCAACTGCCTGGCCACCCGCCGGGAAACCGTTGACTTACCTGAACCCGATGGTCCATCCACGGCAATGACAATGCGCATCTTCTTCTCTCCCCCTTCGAGGATTACCTCCCAGCCACGTTGCTCCAAACAACGCGCCAACCGGTCCGCTTCGCCCGGAACCACCGCCAGCGAGGCGCGCCCCACAGGTGCCCCCACCGAATGTTCCAGCTGTAGGTCCTCAATGTTGACACCGATTTCGCCGACCTCGGTGAAAAGCCGCCCGAGTTCACCCGGCCGATCCGGAACAAGGGCAACAACGTCCCGGTAACGCCGTGGCGCACCGCCATGCTTACCCGGAATGCGCGCGACGCCGTCGTTACCGTGCCCGATCACACGGGACACTCCCGCCAGCACGCCCGGGGCCAGTGGATCATCCACGCCCGGTGCTAATGCGCGGATCAGCCCCTGCAACTCCTGTTCGATAGAGGCGAGCACCTCGCTCACCGCCTGCGCGTTTCCCGCGATAATCGTCGCCCACAGGCGCGGGTCCGATGCTGCCACTCGGGTGACATCTCGCAGACCCTGCCCGGCCAATTCCAGGGCTTCGACCGGTGTATTCCGCAGTGCACTGGCCACCAGCGACGACATCAACTGTGGCATATGCGAGACGACCGCTACCGAGCGGTCGTGTTCCCGCGGATCCATTTCAACTGGCAACGCCCCCATGTCAAGGGCCACCTGTTTCACCAGTGCCAACGCATCCGGGCCCGTGGCCGAGGTGGGTGTCAACACCCATGGCCGTCCAACGAATAGATCGGCGTCTGCGGCAAGCGCACCGGAACGCTCCTTGCCCGCCATCGGATGAGAACCAACATAGCGCGATTCGCCGGGATGCCCGGCAACCTCGGCAACCACCCGTTCCTTAACCGATGACACATCGGTGATTACCGCCGCAGGGAAACGATCCAGAGCAACACGCACCACATCCGCCGCGCTGTCCGGCGGCGTAGCGACAATAACGAGCACCGGTTGCGGGTCATCCCCTCCGGCGGGGACCCCGGCTCCCAGGTCACGTGCCAGCGCCTGCGCAGCCGGCCACGTATCCTCCAATTGCACGGCAACGCCCAGGCTCCGCAGGCGCAGCCCGAGGGATGCACCGAGCAGCCCGGTACCGATAATGCGAACTGGAGAAGGTGCCATCGTTACATTCCCACCGCAGCGGCCATTGCTACATTCCAACCATGCGCATAAGCGCACCGAGTTCGCTGCCCGCGACCACTCGCGTCTTGCCCGGCTTCAGGCGACCCGCCTCAATATTGCCGAACCGGGTGCGTACCAACTCCATCACCGGGTGGCCGACTTCGTCCATGATGCGGCGAACGATCCTGTTCCGCCCCGAGTGCAGTGTGATCTCAACAATCGAGTTCCGGCGAGCGGACTCGCGCAGCACGAACTTGTCAACGCTGATCGGCCCGTCCTCCAGGGTGATTCCCTTCTCCAGCACGCGCCCTAAGCCACGAGTCACGGTACCCTCGACCCGTGCCACGTACGTCTTGGGCACTTCATACGAAGGGTGGGTCAGACGGTGCGTCAACTCGCCGTCGTTCGATAGCAGTAACACACCCTCCGTGTCTTGGTCCAGCCGCCCAACGTGGAACAGCCGTTCCGGCCGGTCGGCCACATACTGCGCCAAACCGGGCCGCCCGTGTGCATCGGTTTCTTCCATCGTGCACACAACCCCCGGCGGCTTGTACAGCGCAAGGGTAACCAGCGACTTATCAAGCTGCAGCGGAGTGCCATCCACATGGATGGTGACTTCGTTCGGGTCAACACGCATTCCGAGCTCGGTGACGATCTCACCATTGACCGTGACGCGGCCCTGCGAAATCAGGTTCTCGCACAACCGCCGCGACCCTACGCCGGCATGCGCCATGATCTTCTGGAGGCGCTCCCCCTGCGGGTTGTACAGGTCGCTCATGGCAAATCCCTCTCCACATCCTCAAGTTCATCGGCCTCCGGCAAATACGGTGCGAGCGGCGCGAGTTCCGCCAGCGAGTTCATACCCATAACCTCCAAGAAATACGAGGTTGTACCGTACAGGATGGCACCCGTGGCGGCGGTGGTTCCCGTTTCCTCCACCAGCCCACGCGTAACCAGCGTACGGACCACGGAATCCACGTTCACACCGCGCACAGCGGCAACCTGTGCCCGAGTGACCGGCTGCCGGTAGGCAATCACCGCCAGGGTCTCCAAGGCGGCCTGAGATAGTTTACCGGATTGGTCCGCCACAACATAGGCGGCGACGACGTCGGCGAATCGCGGACGGGTATACAAACGCCATCCGCCTCCGGCCTCCCGCAATTCAAAGCCGCGCACGCGGCCCTCACCGTCGCCGGCGTAATCGCGCGCGATCTCGCGCAGCAGCGTATCGGTATACGCCTCGGATGCTCCGATGGCGCCGGCGAGGCTCGCCAATGGCATAGGCTCTGCCGCTATCAGCAATAGCGCCTCCAAGGCGCCACATGCATCGTCATGCTCCAGTTCAGCTGCGCCGAGCATGCTTGCTCCCTCTGATTCGGTCATCCACCCTGCACCTTCTTCATTGCCGTACCTGCTCTGCCTGCTCGGTTTCTACACCCGCTCCGGCCGCCTCATCTGCGCCGGCGACCGCGGGGCGCGGGAACTGCCCGCGCCTTCCGCCCGTACCACCCGTTTCCTCAACTGCGCGAGTCTCGGCACCCGTAGCCGGCCCGCCGGCTCCGCCGTCTTGGGTAAGCGACTCGCCGTCGGCTGCCGCCATTCCGTTCCCGGGAGCGGCAGTGATCAAAAGCGGGCCTAGTGGTTCGTCCTGCTGAACATTAATGGCGTGAGACCGCAGGAGTTCCAGAACTGCCATGAAACGGGAAACCACGGTCGGAAGATTAGCCGCATCGGCGCACAGCGACGCGAAGCTCACCCGGTCACCGGGAACCAGACGCTCACGCAGATAGCTAATCTGTGTGGACACCGGAACCAGCGGATCGTGCAGGTGGTCCAGCGGCAGATGCGGCTCCTCCTGAGAACGCGTCATCGCCGTGGCGGCCAGTAGCGCAAGGTCCAATACACCAATGCCCAGGTGCACCTCGGGCAGAGCCCGCGCGTACTGCTCTTCCAAAGGCACCCGGCGCGGCACCGCGCGTGACTCCCGCGCCATGCGGACCGCGAAATCGCCTGCCACCTCCTTGTAGGCACGATACTGCAAGAGTTTGGCGAAGAGCAGGTCACGCTGCTCAAGCAGTTCGAGATCCTCCGGTTCCTCCTCGCCACGCGGCAGGAGCCGCGCTGCCTTCAAATCCAACAGTGTTGCCGCCACGACCAGGAATTCGCTTGCCTCCGACATATCAAAGTCCCGCTGTGCACGGATGAAGGCGATGAATTCGTCGGTGACCTCTGCCAGCGCAACTTCGGTAATATCAAGCCTTTTACGGGCGATCAATGACAGCAGTACCGAGAACGGGCCTGAAAACACGTCAAGTTCGACGGCGAAGGCCTGCTCCCCCTTTGCGTCAACCGGGAAAAGCTCGTCCATAAAGCTCGTCCATCACGGGCATTGCCCGCGTGCGACGAGCTCGCGCGCTAGGCGGCGATAGGCGGCGGCGCCGGAATGTGTGGGCGCATACTCCGTGATCGGAACGGCCGCGATGGTGGCATCCGGAAACTTTACGGTGCGGGAAATATACGTGGAATAAACCTTGTCGCCAAAGCCTTCGCGTACCGATTTGATGACTTCGCGCGAGTGCAGCGTGCGCATATCGACCATGGTCAGCAGCACGCCATCGATTTGCAACCGCGGGTTCAGCCGATCCTGTACACGCTCAATTTGCTCGGTTAGCAACGCAACACCCCGCATGGCGAAATACTCCGCCTCCAACGGGATGATCACACCGTGTGCCGCGGTCAACGCATTCACCGTGAGTAGGCCGAGGGACGGCTGACAGTCAATAATGATGAGATCGTACTCGTCCAACACCGGCCGCAGGACCCGAGTCAACGCCTGCTCCCGCGCTACTTCATTGATGAGAACAATCTCCGCTGCCGAGAGATCAATATTGGCCGGAACGAGATCAAGATTCGGCGCCGACGTCGGCTGAATGATCGCCTTGACATCGGGCTTCGATGCAACGAGCTCGTTGTAGATCGTGCGCTCCAGAGCGCGAGCATTCACACCCAGGCCCGCGCTTGCCGCACCCTGCGGATCAAAATCGACGACGAGTACCTTCCTCCCGTACTCCGCAAAAGCGGCGGCCAGGTTGATCGTGGTGGTCGTCTTTCCGACGCCGCCCTTCTGATTAGACATCGCGATGATGCGCGCCGGACCGTGGGACGCCAGCGGGGCGGGCTCCGGGAAGTCTTGACCGGCATAGTCTGGTATGAGCGCGTCTTGTTCGATCACGGTCCTAGCCTACCTAACACAATGGCCGAGGGTGTTTAAGACGCCGCCACGCCGCAACAATCCTACGCACTCACCGGCGGCATCACACGTGCCGCCGTCGCT
>SUUB01000020.1:19998-26982 GCA_015062745.1 Actinomycetaceae bacterium | reverse complement strand
CACGCCAAGCTTCGCCCCTGCCACGCCAATGCCCTCGACAAGGAATCAACTCGGCCCGCACCGGCCACCGGCAAGGCGCGGCACGCTAGGACAGGGCGCGTGGATGTGCGGCGGCATACACCTCTCGCACGGTATCGCGCGTGACCAGGGTGTATATCTGTGTAGTGGTCACCGAGGAATGCCCCAGCATCTCCTGAACCACGCGCACATCCGCGCCACCCTGCAGCAGATGCGTGGCAAAGGAATGCCTCAGACTATGCGGCGAGACGCGGCCTCCCAATCCGGCTCTTTCCGCCGCCTGCTGCACAATCGTCCAGGCGCTTTGGCGCGAAAGCGGCCTACCGCGGGTGTTGAGAAAGAGAATCGGTGTTCCGGCGCCGTGCCGGGCCAACGCCGGCCGCCCCCGCACGCTGTATGCGTCGAGCGCCTCAATGGCGTAGCTTCCCAGGGGTAGTAGCCGTTCCTTGCGCCCTTTGCCGAACAGCCGGATCACCCTCGCCTCCGTATCGATATCGTCGGCGGTGAGCCCGACCGCCTCGGAAATGCGCGCACCCGTGCCGTACAGTACTTCCAACAACGCCCGGTCGCGCAGCGATACCGGAGTGTCTCCCATGCTGGCGGCCTCGATGAGGCGACTGACCTCTTCCACGGTCAGCGCCTTGGGAAGACGGCGTGGAAGCTTCGGAGGCCGGACATCGCGGGCCGGGTTGTCCGGCGTCGTTCCTTCCTCGAACAGGAAGCGATGAAAGGACCGTGCCGCCGTCATCGAACGGGCAACCGACGACGGCGCCATCGCGGCCAGAACATCCGCGAAGGACGCGACATCTTCTCGAGTCACCGCTGCGGGGTCGCCCACCCCTCTGCTCGCCAGATGATGCAAATACTTCTGCAAGTCTCGCCGGTAGGCCACGAGCGTATTCTCCGAAAGCGAACGCTCCACCGCAAGATGGGCAAGGTACTGCCGAGCGGCCTGCGCCAAGGCGTCCGATCCGGGAAAACTGTCATTCGGCATGATGCGTCTATTGTAGGCAGCACAGTGCCGCCATACACGGATCCCGCCGCACGATTTCCCGGTCCGCTTCCCAGGCGGCGGAGCATCTGCTCACACAACTAGGCCCAAATATCCTGTCGTTTTTCAGTGCCGGGCAGGTAGGCTGGTAGAGGTTGGCTTCGGACGGACCGGAGCACTGAGAACAAGGGAGCTTTCCAATGCCGGAACTTCAATGGACGGACCTTGACCAGCGAGCGGTAGACACCGGGCGCGCGCTTGCCGCCGACGCGGTGGAAAAGGCAGGCAACGGCCATCCGGGCACCGCCATCTCACTGTCGCCGATGGCATACCTGCTTTTCCAGAAAATCATGCGTCACGATCCTGCCGATCCCACCTGGATTGGACGCGATCGTTTCGTCCTGTCCATCGGGCACTCCTCCGTCACCCTCTACAACCAGCTGTACTTCGCCGGCTACGGCCTGGAACTCGACGACCTGAAGTCGCTACGAACCGAAGGGTCCCTCACCCCGGGGCATCCCGAGTACGGCCACACGGCAGGCGTCGAGATGACAACCGGTCCGCTCGGCCAAGGGCTGGCATCCGCCGTCGGCATGGCGATGGCATCGCGGCGCGAGCGCGGACTGCTTGATCCGGAGGCGGCCGCGGGCAGCTCGCCGTTTGATCACTTCATTTACACCGTGGTCGGCGAAGGATGCTTGGAAGAAGGCGTCACCTCCGAAGCAAGCTCGCTGGCTGGGACACAGCACCTGGGCAACCTCATCGTTATTTGGGATGACAACCGCATCTCTATCGAGGATGACACACGAATCGCGTTCACGGAGGATGTGCTCGCCCGCTACGCCGCGTACGGCTGGCATACCCAGCACGTGGACTGGACCAACGGCGGCGAGGGCTACACCGAGGATGTCGATGCGCTTGCCGCAGCCATTGAGGCCGCCCAGGCAGAGACGGACCGGCCCTCCATCATCCGCCTCTCCACGATAATGGCCTGGCCCTGCCCAACCAAGCAGGGAACCGGGGCCGCCCACGGTGCCGCCCTGGGCGCAGAGGAGATCGCCGGGCTGAAGAAGGCTGTCGGCCTTAACCCGGACACCTCTTTCGACGTAGCCGATGAAGTTATCGCGCACACTCGCACACAGGCCCGCGAGCGCGCAGCCGCCGCACGTGCCACTTGGCAAACGGATTATGAGCAGTGGCGCGCCGCGAATCCGGAACGCGCAGCCCTACTGGACCGCCTGCAGGCGAAGCAGCTGCCGGAAGGCTGGGAGGGCACGCTACCCAGCTTCGAGGTCGGTAAGTCGGTGGCAACCCGCGCCGCCTCCGGCCAGGTGCTGACGGCGCTGGCCCCCGTCCTCCCTGAGTTGTGGGGTGGTTCAGCCGATCTCGCCGGTTCGAATAACACCACCATGAAGGGTGAGCCTTCCTTCCTCCCCGCTGACCGCGTCAGCGCCGACTGGCCAGGCGATCAGTACGGCCGCACCCTGCATTTCGGGATCCGTGAACACGGCATGGCCGCCATCCTCAACGGTATTAACCTGCACGGGCTAACCCGTTCCTATGGTGGCACGTTCTTCGTATTCGCCGACTACATGCGCGGCGCCGTACGCCTCGCCGCCCTCATGCATGTGCCCTCGATCTTCGTGTGGACGCATGATTCCATCGGCGTGGGCGAGGACGGCCCCACCCATCAGCCCATTGAGCACCTGTGGGCCTACCGAGCCATCCCGGGCCTGGACATCGTCCGCCCCGCAGACGCCAATGAGACCGCGCAGGCGTGGGCGGGCATTCTGGAGCGCGCCGACGGCAATCCTGCCGGTCTCGTACTCTCCCGGCAGGGCTTGCCAGTCTTGGATGGTGTTACCGCTGATGGCGTGCGCAAGGGTGGCTACGTGCTGGCCGACTCCCCCACCGGCGCCGTTGACGTGCAGCTGCTGGCAACCGGCTCCGAGGTGCAGGTGGCACTTGCCGCCCGTGAGACCCTGGCCGCGGAGGGCATCGGCGCCCGCGTCGTCTCCCTTCCCTGCCTGGAGTGGTTCGCAGAGCAAGATGCTGAGTACCGCAATTCGGTGATTCTGCCCGATGTGAAGGCACGTGTCTCCGTTGAGGCTGGATCCACCTTCGGCTGGGCCGGCTTTGTGGGCGACGCCGGACGTTCCGTCGGCGTCGATCACTACGGCGAGTCCGCATCCGGTTCCGTGCTGTTCACAAAGTACGGCATCACCGGCGACGCCGTCGTGGCCGCCGCTCGCGAGTCGATCGCTGCCGCCAAGTAGCGACCGCGGACGAACAATCGTCATATAATCCGGTGGCCCACCCCGAAAGGGGTGGGCCACCATCGTTTGAGAATCGTGAGAATCGACTATTAGGCGAACTTCGTTGCCAAGCCGATCAGCACGACGACAATCGTCCACACCAGTGCAACACCAACCGTAATACGGTTGAGGTTACGCTCCGCTACGCCGGATGAACGCATTGACGTGGAAATACCGCCACCGAACATATCGGAGATACCGCCACCCTTTCCCTTGTGCAAAAGGATGGACAGAACCAGCAGCACGCTCGTGATCACGAGCAGCACCTGGCAGATGACGAGGAGAATGCTCACCTCAGCTCCCTTCCGGTTGTGGCGAATAGACCCAGTGTAACGGATTTCAACGGCGCGGCAAGATTATGCCTGCTGGTAGGTGACGATCTTCGCGAATTCGTCCGCCTTCAGGCTCGCACCGCCCACCAGGGCACCGTCGATATCCGGTTGCGCCATGAGCTCCGCCGCATTCGATGACTTGACGGACCCGCCGTACTGGATGCGCACCGCGTCCGCCGTCGCCTGATCGAAGAGTTCGGCAACCCGGCCGCGGATAGCGCCGCAGACTTCCTGCGCGTCCTGCGAGGTCGCAACTTCTCCAGTGCCGATTGCCCAAATGGGCTCGTAGGCGATCACAGACTTCGCCACCTCGGCGGCGCTTAGACCCGCCAACATGGCGTTGATCTGGTCCAGCACGTATTCCACATGCGTGCCAGCCTTCCGGATTTCCAGTGGCTCACCGCAGCACATAATCGGCCGCATTCCGGCGTCGAGCACCTTCTTGGCCTTCTCCCCGACGAGCTCGTTGGTCTCGCCGTGGTACTCTCTGCGCTCGGAGTGACCAACCACCACGTAGGAGCAACCGAGCTTGGTCAACATCGCGGTGGATACTTCACCGGTGTAGGCGCCAGAATCGTGCGTTGAGACGTCCTGCGCGCCGTAAGCGATGGAGAGCTCGTCCGATTCTACGAGCGTCTGCACGGAGCGAATATCGGTGAACGGCGGCACCACCACAACCTCCACGGCTGAATAGTCGTGCTTGAGATCCGTGAGTGTCCACGCCAGCTTCTGCACCAGATGGGTCGCCTCGAGATGGTCGAGGTTCATCTTCCAGTTACCGGCAATAATCGGTGTACGTGCCATTATTCAGTCCTCCAGAACAGCGATGCCCGGCAGCGTCTTACCCTCGAGGAACTCCAGTGAGGCTCCGCCACCGGTGGAAATATGCGAGAACTTCCGCTCATCGAAGCCGAGGTTGCGCACCGCCGCGGCGGAATCGCCACCTCCAACAATGGTGAAGCCCTCGGCATCCTGCATGGCGCGTGCCACGGCTTTGGTTCCTTCGGCGAAGGCAGGGAATTCGAAAACGCCCATCGGGCCGTTCCACACCACGGTCTTGGAATCGGCGATTGCTTCCGCGTAAGCGGCGCCGCTTTCCGGTCCGATGTCCAAGCCCATCTCATCGGCGGGGATATTGGAAACCGGAACAACGGACGCCGGCGCGTCGGCGGCGAACTTCGGCGCAACGACGACGTCTTCCGGTAGAAGGATCTGCACGTTGTTATCCGCAGCCTTACGCAGGTACGACGCCGCCGTGTCAATCTGGTCATCTTCCAGCAGCGAAGTACCGACTTCGTATCCCTGGGCACGGAGGAAGGTGAATGCCATGCCGCCGCCAATCAGCAGACGATCGGCCTTGTCCAGCAGATTCTCAATAACGCCCAGCTTGTCGGAGACCTTGGAGCCGCCGAGAACCACCGTGTAGGGGCGCTCCGGGTCCTTCGTGGCGCGGGAGAGCGAGTCGATCTCCTTGAAGACGAGCTCACCGGCGGCGGAAGGAAGCAGCTTCGCGATGTCATAAACCGATGCCTGCTTGCGGTGCACCACACCGAAACCGTCGGACACAAAAACGTCCGCCAACGCGGCGTATTCCTTGGCGAGTTCCTCTCGCTCTGCGTCAACCTTCGAATCCTCGCGCGCATCGAAACGCACATTCTCCAGCAGAACGATCTCGCCATCGTTAAGCGCTGCCACCTTGGCCTGCGCGTCGGGGCCGACCGTGTCGGCCGCCAGTACAACATCGCGCCCCAGTAGCTCACCGAGGCGGGCAGCCACCGGCGCGAGTGAGAACTCCGGCTTGACCTGGCCCTTGGGGCGGCCAAGATGCGCGGAGACGATGACCTTCGCACCGGCGTTGAGCAGGCGCTGCAGTGTGGGCAGGGCGGCGCGGATGCGTCCGTCATCGGTGATGTTACGAGCATCATCAAGTGGAACGTTGAAATCCGAGCGAACGAAAACCTTCTTCCCGGCGAGGTCGCCGAGCGAATCAATGGTCCTCATAAATCTTCCTTTCATGCGAATGCCCGCACACGCGCACAGCATGTGCGGGCATCCCGCTTAGCTCATGGTGTTCGAGCTGCTCAGTATCAGAGCTTCGAGCCAACGAGGACCGTCAGGTCGACGAGGCGGTTGGAGTAACCCCACTCGTTGTCGTACCAGGAGACCACCTTCACCTGGTTGTCGATGACCTTGGTCAGGCCGGCGTCGAAAATCGAGGAATGCGGATCGGTCTCGATGTCCTTGGAGACGATCGGATCCTCGGTGTACGCCAGGATTCCCTTGAGCGGACCCTCGGCGGCGGCCTTGACGGCGGCGTTGACGGACTCGACCGTCACAGGCTTGGAAGCCTCGAACGTGAGGTCAGTGACCGATCCGGTCGGGGTGGGAACGCGCAGTGCGTAACCGTCGAACTTGCCCTTCAGCTCCGGGATGACGAGGGCAACAGCCTGCGCGGCACCCGTCTTGGTGGGAACAATGTTCAGGGCCGCGGCGCGCGAGCGGCGCAGATCCTTGTGCGGACCATCCTGCAGGTTCTGATCAGCCGTGTAGGCGTGAATGGTGGTCATGAGGCCCTTGACAATGCCGAACTCGTCATTGAGGACCTTGGCCAGCGGAGCGAGGCAGTTGGTGGTGCAGGATGCATTCGAAATGATGTTGTGGTTGGCCGGATCGTAGTCCTGCTCATTCACACCGATGACGAATGTTGCATCCTCGTTCTTCGCCGGGGCGGAGATGATGACCTTCTTTGCTCCGGCCTCGATGTGTGCCTTGGCGGCATTCGCATCGGTGAAACGGCCGGTGGACTCGATGACGACGTCGACGCCGAGCTCGCCCCACGGCAGCTGGGCGGGATCGCGCTCCTCAAGAGCCTTGATCGTCTGGTCGCCAATGATGATGGAATCCTCGGTGTAGCTGACCTCGCGGTCCAGCTTGCCAAGAATCGAATCGTACTTGAGAAGGTGAGCCAGGGTCTTGTTGTCGGTCAGGTCGTTAACTGCCACGACCTGAATGTCGGCACCCTGGGCGAGGGCGGCGCGGGTGAAGTTGCGGCCAATGCGGCCAAAGCCGTTAATACCTACGCGAATTGTCACTCTGTTCCTCCTAGTGCGCTCTCACGCACGTCTCATAGGTGCGGGCGACGCTTAGCAGCCCGCGGGTACCGGACTTATTTTGCCGTCCGGGCTCCGTATGCCATTCTACCGCTTACAGCTCTATCAAGAGATGCCCGGCCCATTCCAAGATGCGACCTTGCCCACAACGAGCGCACGCCAATAGCGAAAGCCGTGCGGAAAGTCCCGGATTCCCGGCAGTAGTGAGTCGGCATTGG
>SUUB01000020.1:16750-19898 GCA_015062745.1 Actinomycetaceae bacterium | reverse complement strand
AGCGTGGACGGGACGCCGAGTTCTTCGGCCCGCCGATCCGCCATCGTGTTCAAACGGCGTAGACGGCCCGCCACAGCATCCTTCGTGGCGGGTGGATTGAGGCGCTCCCCCAGCAGGTTCAACGAATCCTCCGGGTAGCGGATACGGAACTCACCCGCCTCGCGAAGATTATCGGGAATATCATCCCCGAGGATCTCAAAGGCACGCTTGACGCGGATCACCGCCACGACCGCCGCATCAGCTGAACGCCGCATATTCGCGTCGTCGAAGTTCGCGAGCCGATTGGCCGAGCCGTGCACCTCGCGTTCTACGCGCAGCTCCTCCCAACGCAGCACCGAATCATTGGCTCCCATCCGCGTGAGCATCTCCGCAATGGAATCACCCTCGCGGATATCCACCCGATGGGCTCCGCGGGATTCACGAGCGCGGTAGGGAATCTCCATGCGTCGCGCCAGGCCTCCCAACGCGTAGGCCGCCTCCAGGCTCGGACACACCACTTCCAGTGCGGCGTTGCGTCCGGGCTCCAACAGAGAACCGCGTGCGAGGAAGGCGCCTCGCCACGCGGCCGCCGCATCAGCCTTCGAGCCGCCGACAATAGAGGTCGGCAGGCCGCGCACCAGACGCCCATGAGTATCGAGGAGGCCCAACCGGCGCGCAATTCGTTCGCCATTCTGCGTGATGCGAACAACGTAGCGGTTCGTCTGCCGCGGTGAGGAAGACGTGGTCAGTAGCTCCGGCTGGATGTTGTAGAGCTGATGTACAAGGTCCCACAGGTGCCGGGCAGCCCCGGTGTGATTCAGCTCCCCTTGGATGACAATGCGCCCATTGGAGATCTCTAGGCCGCCGCTGAACCTGAACATGGCGCAGGCCTCCGCAATAACGCTGGACTGGAGTCGCGGCCGGACGGTTGCCAGTTCGTCCTTCACGGCCTGGGTAAGCGCGGGCATGCCTGATCTGTCTTTCTATTCGGTGCACGTGGGTTACTGTGCATTATTATCTTTCGTCAACGTCCCCGAGGATACCCTCGAAAGCGTCTCGGTACGCAGCGGCCAGTCGGAGGGCGTCGTGCCGGGCCGAACCGTCGCCCATTCTAACCTGCCGCAGCAACAATTGTGCCCCGCATTCCGCAGCGGCCGCTTCTGTTTCACGTATATCGTCAATGGATGACGGATCCGCGACGACGACGTCGAGCCGCAGGTCAGGTGCGTGCGTACGGAACGAACGAATGTGATCGGCGGAACTCATTCCACGCGTTTCCTTCTCGGCCAGAAGGTTCAACGCCAGCCCGCGGCGCGCCGACGTCGCGCAGAGCGCCTGACGTAGCTCCGGAACCAACAGGTGCGGAATAACCGAGGTGTACCAAGATCCAGGCCCGAAAATCACCCAATCGGCCGCGCCGATTGCCTCTAGAGCTTCAGGCTGCGCCTGCGGATTCTCCGGCAGCAGCCGCACATGCTCCACATGCCCCGGCGTCGTCGCCACCGCAACCTGCCCGCGTACCACACGCTCCCCACCGCCCTCGCTGACCTCCGCCTCAATCTCCAGGGGCACCGAGGACATCGGCAAAACACGCCCCTTAATTCCAAGCAACTGCCCCACCCATTCCAAGGCGGGGACGGTGCCTCCCAACTGTTCCCACATGGAGACAATCAGAAGGTTCCCCAAGGCATGTCCGTTCAACGGGCCACTGGAACTGAAGCGGTGCTGCAGCACATCCCGCCAGGTTTGCCCCCACTCGCCGTCGTCGCAAAGCGCGGACAACGCCATGCGCAGATCGCCGGGCGGCAGAACGCCGAACTCCTTACGCAGACGACCGGACGATCCTCCGTCATCCGCTACGGTCACCACGGCGGTTACGTTCTGCGTGATGATACGCAATGCTGACAGACTGGCGTAAAGGCCGTGACCACCACCAAGAGCGACCACAGCCGGTCCACGCGCTCCCCGTTCCAGCTCCATTACTCTCGCCCCAAATCACGGTGGATAACGCGAACGGCATGCCCCCGCTCACGCAGATTTGCGCCAACCGCCTCTGCCATGGCAACCGACCGATGTTTTCCTCCCGTGCAACCGATTGCGATTGTCACATACGGCTTCAGCTCGTGCGCATACCCCTCAAGGATTCTCGCCATAAGCTCCGAGTACGATGCCGCGAAGTCCGCTGCGCCGTCCTGGCCCAGCACGAAGTCCGACACCGGCTTGTCGTGCCCGGTCAGGTGCCTCAGCTCAGACACCCAGTAGGGGTTGGGAAGGAATCGTACATCCGCCACATTGTCAGCGTCCATCGGCAACCCATATTTGAAGCCGAATGACATAACCGTCACGTGGACATCACTGGCCGTCTCCGCCGCCACGAGCTTGCGAATATGCCGCGAGAGGTCGTGCACGGAGAACGTCGTCGTATCAATAATTGTGTCGGCACGTGAGCGCAATGACTCAAGTAGCTTGCGTTCAGCCTGGATCCCGTCCAACAGCCGCCCGCCTTCCTGCAACGGATGGGGGCGGCGCACTGATTCGTAGCGCTGCACAAGCACGTCATCCGAACAGTCGAGGAAGAACACGCGCATATGTAGGCCGCTGTCACGTAGCTCATCAATGGCGTCTTGAAACTCCGCGAAGAAACTGCGGGATCGCACGTCGACGATCACCGCGAGCCGCTGCACACCGGCACCCGGCGTTATCAGCCCGGCAAGCGCGCGTAACAGCCGCGGCGGAAGATTATCAACCACGTACCAGTCAAGGTCCTCCAACGTGGCCCCAACTTGAGATCGACCGGCGCCGGACATGCCGGTAATAATGAGCAACTCCGGGACCTCATTTGTTGGCAAGGTAGCGTCGGCGTCTTGCTCGGGGATGCCGATAGGTATTGACGCGGTGTCATTGATGTCGCTCATATCTGCCATCATGCCACAAAGTGGCAGGCATCACCGGCCCCTGTTACGAGACGTGCTGCGACAGCACGGAAGTCCGGCGACGCCGAGGCGCTGGGCCATGTTGCGAGGGCGCGTTCCCCTACTGTGGAGCACCCGGCGCAATGAGGGGAACCAGGCCGTGTTACGAGGGCGCGTTCCCCGGCGATCCCGAGGCGGGCGGCGCAGCATCGGCGGATGCCGCCGTATCGTCGGGTTCTTCGCCCTGCTCGGCGCGC
>SUUB01000020.1:0-16650 GCA_015062745.1 Actinomycetaceae bacterium | reverse complement strand
CCGGCGATCCCGAGGCGGGCGGCGCAGCATCGGCGGATGCCGCCGTATCGTCGGGTTCTTCGCCCTGCTCGGCGCGCGGCGCGTCGGCGCGCAACGCCGTACTCACCACGGTTGCCAGAGCCGGTCCAATACCCGGCACCGCCTGCAGTTCCTCCGGTGTGGCGCGGCGAATCCGTGCCAGAGATCCGAAGGCCCGTAGAAGCGCCTTCTGCTTGGCCGGCCCGAGGCCGGGGATCGCATCCAGTGCTGAGCGCGTCATGGCCTGGCCACGCTTCTTGCGATGGAAGGTAATGGCGAAACGATGTGACTCGTCACGTAGCTGTTGCAATAGGCGCAACGCGGCGGAGTTGCGGGGGAAAATCACCGGGAAGTCCTCACCTGGCAACCAGACCTCCTCCAGTCGCTTGGCCAATCCCACCAGGCGAACGTCCGCACCCAGTTCGTCAATCACGCGCTGCGCAGCATTGACCTGCGGCAGGCCGCCGTCCACCACCAGCAGGTCGGGACGATAGGCAAAACGTCGCGGGCGGCCCGGCGCGCCGTCGGCTCCGCCACTCTCGTTCGCCCCGGCGGCTTCGCTCGTGCTGCTGTCTGCTTCACCCTGCCCGCCATTACCTGTGCCTTCCGCAGCACTATCCGGTGCCTCCCGCGCATCCTTCGGAGTGTCCTCTGCCCCGCCGGCGTCGTCGCCTGCGGCACCGGCGACGAGCCTGCCCAGGCGGCGCCGCAGAACCTCGTCCATTGCCGCCGTATCATCCGGCACGCCGTTACCCTCTGGGCCGCGCACAATGTAATGCCGATAGTCGGCCTTCTTCGCGAGCCCGTCCTCGAATACCACCATGGAGCCGACCTGCTGCTGCCCCTGCGTATGGGAAATGTCGTAACACTCGATTCGCAGCGGTGCCCTTGCCATTCCCAGTGCGTCGCGCAGTTCCTCCAGCGCCTGAGAACGCACGGTGATATCCGACGCACGCGCAAGCTTGTGGCGTTGCAGCGCCTGCTGCGCGTTGAGATGAACCGTTTCGGCCAGTTTTGCCTTGTCGCCGCGCCGCGGTGATTTCAGGTGCACCGGGCCGCCACGCCGCGTAGCGAGCCACGCCTCCAAGTCCACCTGCTCCTCGGGGAGTTCCGGCACCCAGATCTCGCTGGGAATCGCGGCCAGGGCGGTGTGCTTGCGGTCGTCCACACTATTGGAGGACTCTCGCTGCCGGGGAACGGCGTCATAGCGGGGATCGGCGTAAACCTGCATCAACACCTGCGTGATCAGTTCTCCGGTGCTCACGCCGGAGATCTCCTCGCTGACCCAGTCCTGCTGGCCACGGATGCGGCCGCCGCGCACAAAGAAGACCTGCACCGAGGCCTCTATCTCATCGGCTTCCAAGCCGAAAACGTCCGCGTCCAGGTTGTCGTCGAACACAACCACGTTACGCTCCGTCACCGCCTCCAGTGCGGCGACCTCGTCGCGCAGGCGTGCGGCACGTTCGAACTCCTCGGCCTGCGCAGCGGCCATCATCTGACGCCGCCGTTGCGCGATTGCCGCCGACGAATCGCCATCCATGAACTCAACCAGACCCTCGGCATTGACCCGATGCACCTCGGCCGTCACCCGGCCCACGCATGGCGCGGTGCAGCGCCCAATATCCGCGTACAGGCACGGGCGGCCGGTACGTTGCGCCTGTTTGAATTGGCCGGCGGTGCATGAACGCATGGGGAAAACCGTGAGCAGCCGATCCAGGGTGTCGCGGATGGCCCATACCTTCGTATAGGGTCCGAAATAACGGGTGCCCGAGCGATGCCTTTCGCGAGTTATCCACGCGCGCGGGAACTCTTCCCCCAAAGAAACAGCGAGGTAGGGATAGGATTTGTTGTCGCGGAATACGACGTTGAACCGCGGCTCAAATTCCTTGATCCACGAGTATTCGAGGGTCAGCGCCTCAACTTCAGAACCGACCACGACCCATTCCACCCGGCAGGCGGTGTGAACCATACGGCGGATGCGGGGCGAAAGAGACAGCTCGTCCTGGAAGTAATTGGCGAGCCTGTTCCGCAAGTTCTTGGCCTTGCCGACGTACAGGACCCGCCCCTCCTCGTCGCGGAAACGATACACCCCGGGTTGGGTGGGAATCGTGCCCGGAGCCGGACGATAGCTGGCAGGATCGGCCATCAGCGTGAGGCCGCCAGAATGGGCGCCAGGAACTCGCCGGTGGCTGACCCCTTGCTCTTTGCCACTTCTTCCGGGGTGCCCTCCGCAATAACGCGGCCCCCGCCGGCTCCGCCTTCCGGCCCCATGTCGATGATCCAGTCCGCGGATTTGATGACATCCAGATTGTGTTCGATAACAATCACCGTGTTCCCCTTCTCCACCAGAGACTGCAGAACCGCCAGCAGCTTGCGCACATCCTCGAAATGCAAACCGGTGGTCGGCTCGTCGAGGATATAGACGGTACGTCCATTTGAACGCCGGTGTAGCTCGGAAGCCAGTTTGACCCGTTGGGCCTCACCGCCGGAAAGCGTGGTAGCCGCTTGGCCGAGATGCACGTACCCCAGGCCCACCGATTCCAGCGTAGCGAGGTACCGGGTGATGGACTGAATAGGTTCGAAGAACTCCCGGGCTTCCCGAATCGTCATATCGAGAACTTCAGAGACGTTCTTGCCCTTATAGCGCACCTCCAGCGTTTCGCGATTGTAGCGCGCACCGCGGCACACCTCGCAGGGTACGTACACATCCGGCAGGAAGTTCATCTCGATTTTCAGCGTACCGTCGCCCTTGCACGCCTCACACCGGCCCCCCTTGACGTTGAAGGAGAAGCGGCCCGGACCGTACCCACGGACCTTTGCCTCCTGTGTCTGTGCGAAGATCCCGCGGATCTTATCCCACACCCCGGTATAGGTAGCGGGGTTGGAGCGCGGCGTGCGCCCGATCGGCGATTGGTCCACATGAATGACCTTGTCCAGGTCATCAATTCCGGTAATCGCCTTGTGCCGCCCGGGCACCGTCCGGGCACCGTTGAGCTTGTTGGCAAGCCCTTGGTAGAGGATCTGGTTGACCAGCGTGGACTTGCCGGAGCCGGAAACCCCCGTTACAGCGATGAAGCAGGACAGCGGGAATGACACCGAAATGTTCTGCAGATTGTTCTCGCGTGCACCGCTGACCGTAATACATGCCTTCGGATCGGCCGGCCGACGCACCGGGGGCACGGCAATCGCCCGCCGACCGGCAAGATACTGGCCGGTGATGGACTCCTCGCTGGCCACCAGTCCGTCCACAGGGCCCGAGTACACCACTTCACCGCCGCGTTCTCCCGCACCGGGGCCAATATCAACCACCCAGTCTGCGGTGCGGATCGTTTCTTCGTCATGTTCGACGACGACGAGCGTGTTCCCGAGGTCGCGTAAACGCGTGAGCGTAGCGATCAGGCGTTCATTATCGCGTTGATGCAGTCCGATCGAGGGCTCGTCCAGAACATAGAGCACACCGACCAGCCCGGAGCCAATTTGCGTAGCCAAACGGATGCGCTGCGCCTCGCCGCCGGAAAGCGTGGCTGCACCGCGAGCGAGCGTCAGGTAGGACAGGCCGACGTCGACAAGAAAACCGAGCCGCGCCTGGATTTCCTTGAGTACCTGCGCCGCGATGGCCGCTTGCCGCCTATCGAGCTGCACATCGTCAAGGAACTTCTTCGCCTCGTCGATGGACAGGCGGCACAGGTCATCAATATTCAAACCGTCGATGCGAACAGCCAGAACCTCGGGCCGCAGCCGCGCCCCGCCGCATGCCGCACATGGGACATCCCGCATGTACCCCTCATAGCGGTCACGCGACCAGTCGGATTCGGTTTCGTCATGCTTTCGCATCACGTAGGCGAGAACGCCTTCAAACCCGGTGGCGTATATACGCTCCCGCCCCCAGCGGTTGCGATACTTCACCTTGACCTTGTAATCCTTGCCGCGCAGGATCGCATCGCGTGCCTTCTTCGGCAACTCGGACCACGGGGTGTCCACGTCGAAGCCCAGTTCCTCACCGAGTGCCTCCAACTGCCGAGTGAAGAAATCCTGATGTCCACTCCAGGGTGCAATCGCACCCTGCCGGATGGTGAGCGAATCGTCAGGAATCACCAGCTCCGGATCGACCTCGAGTTTCGATCCGATACCATCGCAGGCCGGACAAGCGCCATACGGTGCGTTGAAGGAGAAGGTACGCGGTTCGATTTCCTCCAGGGCGAGTACGTGATCGTTAGGGCAGGCTCGTTTCTCCGAATAGCGGCGCCTGCGGTGCGGATCATCCTCCTCCAGGTCCACCTGCTCGATTACCACAAGTCCATCGGCAAGCCGCAGCGCGGTTTCAACCGAGTCGGTGAGCCGGCTCTTCATGCTCTCACGCGCCACCAATCTGTCCACGACGACGTCGATATTGTGCCGCAGCTTCTTCTCCAGACGTGGTGGTTCTTCCAGCCTGACGGCCTCTCCATCAACGATCGCCCGCGAGAAACCCGAGGCGGCCAGTTCCGTGAAGAGGTCTTGATACTCTCCCTTCCGCCCGCGCAACACCGGTGCCAGTACTTGGAAACGTGTTCCTTCCGGCAGTTCGCTGACTCGATCGACGATTTGTTCGGCACTCTGTGCCTGGATCTTCTCGCCGCATTCCGGGCAGTACTGCACACCGGCCCGAGCGAAGAGCAGGCGCAGATAGTCGTACACTTCCGTCACCGTGCCGACGGTGGAACGCGGATTGCGGTTCGTTGACTTCTGATCGATTGCGACCGCAGGCGATAGCCCTTCGATGAAGTCGACGTCAGGCTTATCCATCTGCCCCAGGAATTGCCGCGCGTAGGAACTCAGGGACTCCACGTAGCGCCGCTGCCCCTCCGCGAAAATGGTGTCGAATGCCAAGGAGGACTTCCCCGAACCGGAGAGCCCGGTGAAGACAACGAATTCGTCGCGTGGGATATCGATGCTGACGTTCTGCAAGTTATGCTCGCGGGCGCCCTGCACGTGGATAACATCATGAGTCACGCCGCAATTCTACATAGAACATGTGTTCGAGCAAAGCGAAGACGGCGGCGGGTGGCAGCCTCCGCATTCCGCTGGGCATACCGCATGCCACCCGCTACGCTTGGTACATGGCCACCATTGCTGTTGAGTACATTTATGACGCGAACAAACTCGATCTTCTGGCGCAAGTCCGCCCCAAGCACCGCGAGCATCTCCGCTCTCTCTTCGATGAGGGGAAGCTGCTGGCATCCGGGCCGCTGGGATCGAGTCATGCGCTGCTTATCGTGACGGCGGACTCTCCGGAAGAAGGTTTGGAGCTTCTCGCGCAAGATCCACTGTTGGAGGCGGGCGTTATCGAGTCACGCACCGCGCGGGTGTGGAATCCGGTCATCGGACCGTGGAATAACTGACCATTAGTCTCACTTCGGCTATCCGCCAGGCCGTTGGAAGCGCCTTTCGCCCGTCGGAGGAACCTGCGCCAGTTCTGAATGCCTCAGGCCTCCTCCCCTTGCCACGCGCTGGAAGCGTCTGCAGCCAGTTCTGAATGCCTCAGGCATCGGCCCCCGCCGCGTCGTCGCCATGCCCTTCCTTAGCATCACGCCGCGACACGATCAACGAGGCAACCACAGTGATCAGAACACACACCACGATCACACCAAGGGATGCCAACGGCGCAATAGCAGGAATCCCCTCCAACCATCCTTGGCCGTGGCAGGCCTCAACAAGCAGCTTCACGCCAATGAAGCCGAGAATGGCCGCCAGCCCATAGTGCAGGTAAATGAGGCGTTCCAGCAGGCCGTCCACCAGGAAGAATAGCTGCCGCAAGCCCATCAGCGCGAAGGCGTTGGCCGCAAAGATGATCAGTGGTTGTTTTGTCAGTCCGAATGACGCCGGAATCGAGTCCAACGCGAACATCAGATCGGCGGACCCGATGGAGAGGATGCACAGAAGGAACGGTGTGATGTAAGTCTTGTGCGCGCGGCGGACCACCAACTTATCGCCGACGAATCCGTCCGTCACACGAAACACACGCTGCGCGAACCGGACGATGCCGTTTGGTTCGTACTCCTCTGGGTCTCCTTCGTCGCCGCCGGATACTCCTTCTTTCACCTGGGCGTAGGCGGTGTACAGCAAGAAGGCCGCGAAGAGGAAGAAGAGCCAGGAGAAGCGCTCCAGCAACGCCGCACCAAGCAGAATGAAGATCAGGCGCAGGACCAGGGCGATGATGATGCCGTACAGCAGTACCTTCTGCTGATGCGCACGCGGCACCCGGAACGACGCCATAATGATGATGAATATGAAGATATTGTCGATCGACAACGAGTATTCGGTGAAATATGTGGAGAAGAACTCCACTGAGAACTCCGGCGAGTGCCGGAAGATCATATACACGCCGAACGCCACGGCAAGCGCAATGTAGAACAGCAGCCAGCGGGTGGCTTCGCCCAGGGTCGGCTCATGTGGTTTGCGAACGTGACCGACCAAGTCCATCGTGATGAGTCCGATAACCAGTACGGCGAGTAGTAGCCACTCAAAGGGGTGGACAACCATGCCAGCGGCGTCGGCTGGGGCGGGTTCCGACAGCACCGAACTAGCTAGTGGGGAGAGCATAAAAGAATCGTTCCTCCGATAGGTTCTGACCTGAGGTCTCCTCCCGCCATTGCTGGCCTCGGCCCGGACGTAATGCCGTGATGACGAACCGATGTTGTATGGGAGTACTCCCCTCCGGGAGTCATATTACGCGACCGACGGCACGTAACTCGCCGAACACCGCTGGCTGTGAACGTGCGATTTCTAACGTCCCACGCCCTGCTCGGCCCAGGCTCGTCTACTTCTGCGCCTGCTGCGCATGCCAGAGTTCGCTTTTCAAGTCTTTGATCTCATCGCGGTATCGTGCCGCCAGTTCGAAGTGCAATTGCTCTGCGGCGGTATGCATTTGCGCCGTGAGATCTTCGATGAGTTGTACCAGGCTGCGCGTTCCTTCCGCACGGTCCGCCTCCGCCTGTGGTGCCCGCCCTTGCGCGTGCGCGGGCTCGCTGCGGTAGCCTCCCTCAAGCAGCTCGGCGGTGTCGATATCTTCCCGCACCAGCATGTCGGTCACGTCGGCAATCTTCTTTCGCAGCGGCTGCGGGTCGATGCCGTGCTCCGTGTTGTACGCAATCTGCTTCTGCCGGCGCCGGTTCGTCTCGTCGATCGCCTCCTGCATATTGGGCGTAACAACGTCCGCATACATGTGAACCTCGCCGGAGACGTTGCGGGCGGCGCGCCCGATGGTCTGGATCAGCGACCGCGTCGAACGCAGGAAGCCCTGCTTATCGGCGTCGAGAATTGCCACGAGAGAGACCTCCGGCAGGTCGAGTCCCTCGCGCAGCAGGTTGATTCCCACCAGCACGTCGAACACACCGAGTCGGAGTTCGCGCAGGAGCTTGACACGTTCCAACGTGTCCACATCCGAGTGCAAATACTGCACCTTGACACCACGATCTGCCAGGTAGTCCGTGAGATTCTCCGCCATTTTCTTCGTCAGCGTGGTCACGAGCACGCGTTCTTGGCGCTCGACGCGCAGGCGGATCTGCTCCAGCAGATCATCGATCTGGCCATCGGTCGGCTTAACCACAATCAACGGATCCACCAGTCCGGTGGGGCGGATGATCTGCTCGACGACGCCGTCGGACCGCTCAAGTTCGTACGGCCCCGGAGTGGCGGAAAGATAGACGGTCTGGCCGATTCGCTCCAGGAACTCATCCCATTTCAGCGGGCGGTTGTCCAGGGCGGAAGGCAGGCGGAAGCCGTATTCCACCAGCGTACGTTTGCGTGATGCGTCGCCTTCGAACATGGCGCCGATCTGTGGAACGGTCACGTGGGACTCGTCGATAATAAGAAGGAAATCCTCGGGGAAGTAATCCAGCAGCGTATTCGGAGGGGTTCCGGGGCCACGTCCATCAATATGCCGCGAGTAGTTCTCAATACCGGAACACGTGCCGATGTTTCGCATCATTTCGAGGTCGTAGGTGGTACGCATTTCCAAACGCTGGGCCTCGAGGAGTTTGTTCTGGCCACGCAGCGAATCCAGGCGTTCCTGCAGTTCCTCCTCAATTCCGGCGATCGCTCGGGCCATGCGCTCCGGCCCGGCAACGTAGTGGGATGCCGGAAACACGTGTGCCTGGCGCACTTCGCGGATGACATTCCCATTCAGCGGGTGCAGGAGGCTCAATGAATCAATCTCGTCACCGAAGAACTCGATTCTGATGGCGAGTTCTTCGTATACGGGGATGATTTCCACCGTGTCGCCACGCACCCGGAAGGTACCGCGAGCGAAGGCGATGTCGTTCCGGGTGTACTGCATGGCAACGAACATGCGCAGCAGATCGTCCCGGTCGAGCACCTGCCCGACCTCGAGTTGGACCATGCGATCCACATACTCCTGCGGCGTTCCCAAGCCGTAGATGCAGGACACCGAGGAGACGACAACCGTGTCGCGCCGGGTCAGCAGGGAATTCGTCGCCGAGTGCCGCAGCCGCTCGACTTCGTCGTTGATCGAGGAGTCCTTCTCGATAAAGGTGTCCGTCTGCGGCACGTAGGCTTCCGGCTGGTAGTAGTCGTAATAGGAGACGAAGTACTCGACGGCATTGTTGGGCATGAGTTCACGGAACTCGGCCGCCATCTGTGCCGCCAGGGTTTTATTCGGCTCCAGGATAAGGGTGGGACGCTGAACCTGCTCGACCAGCCACGCCGTCGTCGCCGATTTACCGGTACCGGTGGCACCCAACAGGACAATGTCCTTCTCACCCGCGTTAATCCGTTCTGCCAACTCGGAAATGGCCTGCGGCTGGTCGCCCGCAGGCTGATACGGAGAGACCACGCGGAACGGACTCTCGGCCCGGACAAGCTCAGTAACAGGACGCATACCTTTCAGGCTACTCCGCCGGCCACCAGGAGAGCGAACGCTGCCGTTCGCCTTTCGCGCAATACGCGGTGGGAAGTGGACAATAGAAGAGCACCGCAATGAGGATTAGGGCAAAGAAGGAGTGTCATGTCCGAGTCAAATCCCGCTTCGACACAACGAAACGGTTCCGATACACGCCGCCCTAACCGCGAACCGGTTAGTTCGCAGGAGGCGCATCCGTGGCGCACCGAAGGCCTGCCGGAGATTGACCGCGCGGACGCCGCCTCACGGCTGCGCGGAGGCAACGATGACAATAAGAAGTCCAGGCTGCCGAGGTGGCTGCGCACCCTCATTATTGTCGGTGTTGCTTGGGCCGTGAGCTTCATCTTTCTGACGCAGATCCAACGCGCCATTAATCCGGTGGTAGAGCTTCCGTACAACGAGTTCTATTCGCAGCTCCAGGAGAACAATATCGAGACGATTTCCGCCCAGGGCGACAGCATCGAGGGCGAACTGCGGAAGGCGGCCACCTACGAGGGGCAGAAGTACACCCAGTTCACCACCGAGCGTCCCACGTGGGCGGATGACTCGATGGCGCGCCTGCTGAGTCGCAACGACGTCACCATTACGGCGGTCTCCCCTATCCAGCGATCGAACCCCATTCTTACCCTTGTGGTATCCCTGCTGCCGATAGCTCTGATTTTCGGCTTCTACTGGTGGTTCCTGCGGCGGCAGATGCGCGGAACCTCCTCGTTATTCGGCTCAAAGCAGCACAAGCCGGTTGATCCATCCGTCAACCGCGTGACCTTCGACGACGTCGCCGGCATCGACGAGGTCGAGGAGCAACTGCGCGAAGTCGTCGACATGCTGCGTGACCCGGAGAAGTACACGCGGCTGGGCGCTAAGATTCCCCGCGGTATCTTGCTGGAAGGTGGACCTGGAACGGGTAAAACCCTCCTTGCCCGTGCCACTGCCGGAGAGGCCGACGTTCCGTTCTTCTCGATTTCAGCGGCAGAGATCGGCGGAATCCTGGCCGGCAAAGGCGCCTCCGATGTGCGGTCCCTGTTCGAGGCTGCCCGCAAGGTGAGCCCGGCGATTATCTTCATCGACGAGATTGATGCCATTGGCCGGTCTCGTTCACAGGCCAACTCGATTGGTTCCAATGAGGACCGCGAGCAGACCTTGAATCAAATCTTGACCGAGATGGACGGATTCTCCGCCACGGAGAGCATTATCGTCATCGCCGCCACCAATCTGGCCGAAGTGCTCGATAGCGCCCTGACCCGTGCCGGGCGCTTCGACCGCACCATCACCGTGTCCCCGCCGGACCAGAATGGCCGTGAAGCAATCCTTCGAGTTCATACGCGGGGCCGACCGCTCGATCCGACGGTCTCGCTGGCGGCGGTCGCCAAATCCACCCCGGGCCTTACCGGCGCCGACTTGGCAAATCTCGTCAACGAGGCTTCTCTCCTGGCCGCGCGGCGTGGTGCCACTAGCGTCGAAATGTCCGATTTCACCAATGCTTTGGAGACGATCCAGCTGGGTGTGGAACGCGCCGTCGTCATGGACCAGGCCGAACGGGAACGAACCGCCTGGCACGAGGCCGGGCACGCGCTGCTCGGCATGATCCAACCCGGTGCCGACCCGGTGCGGAAGATCTCCATCATTCCGCGCGGCCGCGCCCTCGGTGTCACGCTCTCAACGCCGGAGTCGGACAAGTATGGCTATGACAAGGCCTATTTACGCGGTCGGATCATCGGGGCTCTCGGCGGCATGGCTGCCGAGCAGGAGGTCTATGGCGTGGTGACGACCGGCGCCGAATCCGATCTGCGTACCGCCACGGGCATTGCCCGGCAGATGTTCGGACGCTGGGGCATGTCGGAGAGAATCGGCCCCGTACAGGTGTACCCGATTGAGGGCGACCCCCGCTCACAGGGCGTTTCCGACGAGCTTCTTTCCGCCGTCGACGACGAGGTACGCGCGTTGCTGTCCGAATGCTACACGGAAGCGCGCCGTTTGCTGGCAGAACACCACGATCAGCATCAGGCGTTAGTGAAAGCGTTGTTGGAGCAGGAGACTCTGGATGAAGAGGACGCCTACCGAGTGGCTGGTATCCCCAAGCACTCCGACGCGCCGCGTATCGCCGGCCAGTTCTCGCCGCAAACCACCGCCACGTCAGATGGGGCCGTTGCGGAGCGGGGATTGCAGGAGCCGTTGCGGAACGGAGATGAGATCTAGGCGCGGAGCGAAGCCCGCCCTCGCGTACAACCATCGGCCTTCAACCGCTCTGAAATGGTAGGCGGCTGCATCCTCACGCCTGTCGGACCGTCCGCCGTCGCCTGTCGGCATTCGCCTGCTGGACAGTCGGAGTGCGACGCATGCAGTCGCGATTGACGTCACCCTTGCTCGGCGAAGGTGACCGGAAGGTGAAAACGGGGATCCGCGCTCTCCCAGGAACCGTGCGCGACGGGCACGAATCCTGAGCGTGTAAAGGCGGCGGTAATCGAGGCTGCGGCACCAGGTGCGCCAGCGGCGTATCCGGCCGTCCCGCCGGGTACGCGGTTGTCGACGCGACGAGCATCGCTCGGTGCATCTGGTTTCGGCTGCGAAGCCGGCTCGTAGAGGAGGCCGCCCTCGCACCGGCGGGTGCTCACGCCCCAGTGAGCGAGCCGCGCCTGTGCACGCGCAAGGTGATGGGCGGAAGCCTGTGACGCCGCGCCATTCCATGCACCCGCATTTAGGTTCCTAGCATAAGGCCGTAGCCATGACGCCCACAGGCCGTCGACCCGCGCCTCCAAATCCCGTTCCGTGCCTGAATTCTCTAGCCACACATCTGCCAGATGCTCCAGAGATTCCTGCGGCGGCTGCGCGGCGAGCCGCGCAGCCGCATCCTCGGCTGACATTCCCCGTGCCTGCACTAGACGCGAAAGCCGCACATCACGGTCCGCCGCGACTACAACATTCGCATGATAGGCATTCTCACGCGGACTGCCGGCGAGCAGTGCTAGCTCAATAATCGCGATTCCGCTCGGGTCAGTGCGTTCCCAACGCTCGATATGCTCGTCTGTAACCACCCAGGTCCGCGGGTGCGTGATGGCAGAAAGCCGGGCACGTGCTGCGGCGTCGTTGAAAACAACACGCGCTAGCGCCGCCCGATCAACGCGACCATCCCGGACGGTGCCGGGCCATTCGGCCGCTACTTCTGCCACGGCTGCACCGCCCGGCGCCAACACCTGCCGGGCAACAGCGTCAAGTTCCAGCACATGCGCGCCGCGCGTGGCGAGCATCCTCGCCACCGTCGACTTCCCCGAACCGATTCCACCGGTCAAGGCAACGGTCAACATGTGCATCCCCTCCTTTAGCTCCTGCGGGCGTAGCCTCGGCATTCACGTAGCATGCTCGGCATGCACGTAGCACGCAACGCACACAGGCTCGCGTGGTCACGGTTCCATTCGGCTACACAGCGAGACTGTTCACCTACTCGGCGATCCCGCTCGCCCACGCCGCAGTTGCACCCGCTGGGCGGAGAAGGCGGGATTTGAACCCGCGAAGGGCTTTAGCCGACGCCGTCATAGCCCCCTGGTTCGCGGTGGAGACTGGGGGATTCGAACCCCGCCGGTCTCCAACACCGGTTGACCACTGAGCACGGTGCGCCGATCGGTAGCCGGACGGTAGAACTGGTTGCCATCTGAATGCTATGCGTTTCATCGTAGTCCACGCCCGCCGAACCGGTACGCTAAGGACTATTACCCTGCTTACGCCCGAGTCACCCGACACCGGTGATCAAGCTCGCGCGCCCCTATCCATTACCATCCCATCGTGACCCATGGGTATGCATTGCTACGATGAAGGTATTAGTCTCGGAATATGAACCTCACGGATATCTCCATTGGAATTGGAACCTGGTACATGGGCGAACAGGCACGCCTGCATGATAGCGAGGTCGCCGCGATTCGCCACGGACTCGATCTTGGCCTGCACGTTGTTGACACGGCGGAGATGTACGGCAGCGGAGCAGCGGAGGAACTTGTAGGCGAGGCCATCGCCGGGCGTCGCGATGAGGTCTTCCTTGTCACGAAGGTTCTGCCAAGTAACGCCTCCGCTCGTGGAACGCGCCGCGCACTCGAAGCTTCGCTACGTCGCCTCCGCACCGACCATGTGGACCTCTACCTGTACCACTGGCGGGGCGGCCACCCGCTGGCCGAGACCGTTGACGCGCTGGAGGAGGCCGTCAGCGACGGCCTGATAGGAAGATGGGGCGTATCAAACTTCGACATGTCAGACATGGCCGATCTGGAAGAGATCGGTGCCGTTCCCGCCGCGAATCAGATTCTCTATAATCTCACCCGCCGTGGACCTGAATATGACCTGCTGCCCTACTTGCGCTCTGCCGGGATTGGCATTATGGCCTACTCACCATTGGAGCAGGCACGCCTCTTCCACGGCCGCAACGGAAAACATCTTGCTGGCATCGCGGCGGATCTGGGCGTTACTCCAGCCACCTTAGCCCTGGCATGGGTCGTGCGCGACGGCGGCATCGTCGCCATTCCGAAAACGAGCCACCGCGCGCGGATGGAGGAGAACGCCGCAGCGGCCTCGCTCAAGGTCGACAATTCAGTGCTGGCGGAACTCGACGTATTGTTTGCGCCGCCAACCGGCCCCGAGCCGCTGGAAATGCTGTGAACGTGACGAGCATACGGAGCCGGTAACCCCGCGCCAAGCGTCACCGGGTGGCCACGAAGCGTAACCGGGTGGCAACCTCATAACCGGATGCCGCGAAGCATTCCTGGCAGCCGCCAACCGGAACTGGACGGCCACCTCATAACCGGATGACCGCCAAGCGTAACCTGGCAGCCGCCAACCGGAACCGTACGACTACCAAATATAACCGGGTAGCCGCCTTCCAGCAGCTACCCGGTTGTCTTCATTGCCTCAGCGGGTTTCGTCCTCGTACTCGCAAATGCGCTGTACCTTGACTCCACTGCGTGACTGGGGGTCAAATTCATTGGCCAAGTAGTTCTCAAGCAGAACCTTCGCGGTCTCAATGCCGAGCACCTGCGATCCCATGGCAATAAGATTCGCGTTGTTCGACAGCGTCGCCCGCTGTGCCTGGTAGACATCGGCCACACATGCACAGTAGGCGCCCTTGACCTTGTTTGCGGCGATGGAGACGCCAATACCAGTGCCACAGACGACGACGCCGCGATCAGCCTTTCCCGCCACAACGTCTTCCGCGACCTTCACGGCAACGTTGGCGTAGATCGGGTCATCGGCACCGTAATCGATGACTTCGTGGCCGAGCTCCTCGGCCTTGGCCATCAGCGCCTTCTTAAATTCAGTAGCGTTCGGATCACATCCGAAAATGAGCTTCATACGTACTCCTGCCTCAGTGGTTGTGTAGCCGCGCGTCATTCCGCCGCCACAGCGGGTGGGCATCGTTGGCCCGCTTCTCATTCTATGCGCACGGACTGACCGTCGGCAGGACAACGAAAACGCCCCCAGCATACTCGGCACCCGTCTTTCTTGTCAGAACGCCGTTTTACCGCCTGTTCTCCAGCCGGGAGCCGGTCATATGCGCACGTTCCAAACGGTGCGGTGGTCATTTGCCCAGGCAATCCGATGGCGGTGGGGCGGTGCGGCACCGCCCGCCATTCAGTGACAGTCCGACGAACATACATGCCCACAGGAACCGGGAGCCCCACGACCACCGGCAGCATGACCACCGCGTCATCCGTTCCGTGGGCTTCGGCCCCTTCAGGTACCAGCGGTTCGTTGGGATTGGCCTGACAATGGGATGCGGGTGGGACGTACCGAATTGTACCGGACTTGGCGGAGTGGGTAGATGCACCGAAGGCTGACTGCTACGAGTGCACCGAGGAAGTACCGGAAGGCGTTGCGAGAAGTTGCGAAGCTGCATCGCATGTGGCCCAGCGTTCTATGCGAGACTGGTCTCGTGAAGAGGAATGCACTCAGCCAGATTGATCTCGCTTCACGACCCGAGAGACAGTATCTGGGGTCACCAGCACCCGATATAGCCACGGTCCTAGATAATCTTGTCTGTTTCCAAGCACAAATAGGCCGTGCGGCTCACGCCAGCTGGAAACTTCGGACTATGGATGGTTCAACAGACTTGATACGTACATAGTCTATTCGTGGCACGCTTCAACTGGCAACTCGCTCCGACGCTAGAGTTCTTACACTGCTCTCACGTGAACGAAACGAAGCTGAAACGAGACGAGTACTTGAAAATCATGGACTTACCGGAAGACAACTGGAGAAGCTCATCGACTTCCTCCTTGAAGAACTTCACGACGGCTCACCCCATTCGCGCGATCAGCTGTACGAAGTGACCGCTACGCGCTTTGGAAGTGAAACCGCGAGCACCGCGCACACGCCTTGGGGCGGAGTCATGAAACTGATCGCCTGCCGCTACGTATTAGAAGTCGTTAGCAACGACTCTCGTGGAACGCTCTTCCGCATAGATTCTCCTTTACCAGATACTCGGGTACCGGACGTTGTCGAAGCTCATGGCTCATTGCTATGGGAACGCTTTCTCACTGGTTATGGGCCAGCTTTACCGCGCGACTTTCAGCGTTGGCTAGGGATAAGGGCCGCCGATCTAAAACCGCTGAAACTCGATGCCGACGTTCCCAATACAACCCCGATACCGTTGCGACCCGATGATGTTCAATCCGTGCCGCGCTCTGCTTCTGCCACATCGGGGCACAAGGTGGCCTCTTCTGGTGACTTGTCACCGATAGTGCTACCTGAGTTTGATCCATACATTGTCACCACCGCTTCACGATCCAGTCTCTTCAGCTCGCCGTCCATCGCAAAGGGAGTCGTTCGTCCGGGCGGCTGGTTAGCTTCGAGTATCCTCCTGGGCCACCAGATCGTCGGATACAAGGAAAAAGGAACGCCTGCCTCATTCGTAGTCGACGCGAAGCACGCTGCAGCAGTACAAGAGAAGCTCGCCCCCGCTGGCATCCAGGTTAAAGCTTCATAAACCGGCCACCAATCGACTGACACGAGTGCGACGAGCCAGGCTGCACAGTACTGTCGTATGCCTACGAAACGTGTAGGTCAGTTGCCAGGGTGTCATGATGAGTCATATCGAACGAGTCATCATATCCAGAGCGGAATTCGAGCTCATCCAAATCGCTAACAATCCAGATACCGATATCGGTCACCATATCTATTATTTTGCTGGCGAGGGGCAGCACGTACGGCGTTCCACTCTTGCGAACATAGCCATCGATAGATCGGTGGGTGAATCACGCCTGTTATGCCCGCGTCCACACATCAGGGGCGCAGACTTGCCCCGCCCGAACCGCGCCTACCTCAACACCCACCCTCACCATCTGACCCACAGGAGCACCGGTATTCGAACGTAGAGAGTCTGCCGCCGGGCCGGAAAGGAAGCTCAGAGCCCAGGTCTGCAGCCGTTCGCGATGGCATGCCAACTGGTTCCGGTCCATCCTATTGGTGCCAGGAACCAGCGGTTCCTCAGTCTGCACGCAATGGCCGACCATTCCAAACGGGCTTCGGCCACTCAAGCTCACTGGGTCGGTACACCCACGCGCCAGATTGACATCACCATGCATTCCAAGGAGTGAGCGCACGCAATTTCAAACCCCACCGCATGACCAGGTGTCGGCGTGTGCCCGGTATAGCGACCCGTAAAGCGCCGGTACATCGCTCTTTCTTCACTGCACCGGTATGGGTCCTAACGGCCCTTCTGCTTCGATTCCTTATAGGCGCGCCAGATCATTTGC
>SUUB01000019.1:11173-35710 GCA_015062745.1 Actinomycetaceae bacterium | reverse complement strand
GATTCCTGCGCCTCAAGCGTGGAACCACCGATATGCGGCGTCAGGATGACATTGTCAAAACCAATCAGTGGGGAGTCGAAAGGCTCGCCGTTGGCATCCGGTTCACTTGGAAACACGTCCACTGCGGCTCCCGCCAGATGCCCATTCTCCAAATGCTCGCTCAAGGCATCGATGTCGAGGACGAATCCGCGTGACAGATTGATAAGGATCGCTCCATCTCGCATCTGCTCCAGCTCATGCCGTCCGAAGAAACCACGATTCGATGCTCGGCCGTCGACGTGGATCGAGACGATATCGGATTGATGCAGCAGTTCGTCGAGGCTACGTACGCGTTTCGCATTGCCGATGGCAAGGCGTTCGGCAATGTCGAAGAAAACGACCCGCAGTCCCAAAGCCTCCGCCAGTACCGAAAGCTGGGTTCCAATCGAGCCATAACCGACTATGCCAAGAGTCTTACCGCGTACTTCGTGTGCACCATTCGCCGTTTTCTCCCAGCGGCGTTCGTGCAGAGCGCGGTTGCGCTCGGGGATATGACGAGTTAGCGCAATCGCCTCGGCCACCGCCAACTCAACCACCGAGCGGGTATTGGCGTAAGGCGCGTTGAAGACGGCAATTCCCCTCCGAGAAGCCTCGCCCAGATCAATCTGATTCGTGCCAATGCAGAAGGCGCCGATCGCGGTCAGCTGCGGACACGCCTCAAGCACCTCGCGGGTCACGTTGGTCTTCGATCGAATCCCGAGCATATCGAAGCCTTGCAAAGCGTCGATAAGCTCCTGACCTTGCAGGGCACCGTTTACGCGTACGACCTCGGCATTGGCGCGTTCAAAGACCTCATTGGCCGAGCCGTGTGGGTTTTCGAGGAGAAGGATGCGTACCACTTCTTAACTATCACCGCTCTTCAAAAGACGCGCCAAATTGGCCCGGACTCTGGGACTACCCGAGAGGATAGTTCTCGGAAGCATACAACGATAGATTCCCTGACGCATATCACGCCTTCCGAATGCGGGGATCTGCTTTTCGTGAGCCGCTCGCATCCTCGGTTTCCGCCAGTCCTTCTGGCAGTTCCCCGGTGTGCACGATGAACAACTTACGAGTGGGCCGCGTCATCGCCACGTACAGATGCCCCGGCCCGTCGGCCAGAATCTCCTGCGGTTCAACAAGCACCACAACATCGTATTCGAGGCCCTTCGCCTGCAGTGGATCAAGAACATGGATACGGGACGAGACCTCATTTCCGTCTCGGTCGAGACTCCATTCGGCCAACTCAGGCGCGGCGGCGAGAGTATCGCCAATCGCAGCAACACGGCGCCGTGGGGCAATAACACCGAGCGTGCCCCCCGAACCCGCCTCGGCATCAAGCTCGCGGCACAGGCGCTTGACAGCTGTGACGACAGCCGCATCTCGCTCCTCCGTCGTCGTTCGTTCCGTCTCTAAACTGCCGGGTAAGTCTCGGGCCGCACGCACGTCGCGCACCGGTTTACCGGAGGCGGCGAGAGTACGTCCGGCGGCATTAAGTACTGTGGCAGGCGTTCGGTAGGAGATTGTCAGCGGCTCCTCGCGAAGTCGATCGCCCAAACGGCCCAGTAATTCCTTCCACCCGTCTCGTGGCGCACCCGCGGGCCGTTGATCGAGATCGCCGACAAGAGTCATCGATCGGCTCGGACAGCGGCGGATGAGCATTTCCCACTGCATAGGGGAGAGCTCCTGTGCCTCGTCGACGACGACGTGCCCGTACGTCCATGAGCGATCCGCTGCTGCACGTTCCGCCAGTGTCTGCGCTGTTCCGGTATCGGCCATGCGTTCAGTAAGAGCCGCCTCACTGACGATTCCGCCTCCCAGGTTCATCGCGGACATTGTTTGTGCGACGTATTGGGACAACTCCGCGTTACGGGCCTCGGCGGCGGCACGCTGCCGGCGTTCGAAGTTGTCTTGGAAGGGACCGAGGTATTCGGCCATCTCGTCCAGAATTGCGATATCGGCGGCGGTGAAGCCGCTGCCTTTGGGCCGTGCGATCGCCGCTAGGTCGGATTCGCTCAACTGCGGAGCAATAGACGCGAGCAATGCCGGGCTATCCAACAGCCGTTCCAACAGTTGGGTTGGCGACGACGGCAGCCAGCGCAGGTTGATTTCGCGGCGTGCGTCAACACTTGCCGCGACGTCGCCAACAATCCACTCGTTGTCGGCCAACGACAATTCGCGCCCCTCCGCAACTTGCTGTGCGAGGAGTTCAACGAGTTGGCGCGCGTAGGTATCGCGTGCCTCGTTATGCGTGCGCCCTCCACGACGAGCGCGCCGTTGCGCGGCATCCACGTCCTGTGGTGTCAAGCGCACAGCAACGCCGTCAATCGTGAAACGCACTGTTGATGCGAGCGGTCGTTCGAGTAATTCCCGGACGGCGCGGCGGCAAATATCTCGCCAGACCAAGCGGCCTTTGACCTCCGCTGCTTCAGCGGAATCGCTTGCGGTGACTCGCACGCCCGGAAGCAGTCCCTCAATTGTGGTCGAGACGACGTCTGACTCTCCGAGAGCCGGCAGGACTTGGTCGATATAGCGGAGAAACACCGGGGACGGGCCGATAACCAAAATGCCGGAGCGGGAAAGATGCTCTCGATTCGCGTACAGGAGGTAAGCGGCTCGGTGCAAGGCCACGGCGGTCTTTCCGGTGCCCGGTCCACCTTGCACAACAAGGACTCCACCAAGATCATCCCGGATGATCCTGTCTTGTTCGGCCTGAATAGTGGCGACGATATCCGTCATCTTCCCGTCGCGGGACTGACTCATGGCAGCCATCAGTGCAGCCTCGCCGGTGAGATTCAGGCCGTCGTCTGCCGAAGAGTCAGAATCCAGCAGTTCGTCTTCCACCGCGGTGACTTCCCGCAGACGTGTCTGGATGTGGCGACGTCGGACAACGTCACCCGGGTGTACCGCCGTCGCACGATAGAAGGGTTCCGCCTGCGGGGCACGCCAGTCGAGGAGGATAATGTCCTGCTCCTCATTCTTCAATCCGATGCGGCCAATATGCTCGAGGTGCCCTCCCTGTAGGTCAAGGCGCCCAAGAACGAGGCGGTTCTCGACGTTGCGCAACCTGATGAGATTGTCCTCGTAATGAGTGGCGAAAGAGTCGCGTTCGGATAACGCGCCGGCACTCTCCTGGCCGGACTGAGCTCGGATCTCTCGCAACCGGTCAGTGTAACCGGCACGCTGCCTATCGAGCGCCGCGTAGGCGGTGTCGACATACGCCTGTTCTTCATCGAGGGCCCGTTGCCGCGATGAGCCTTCTGCGTTGGTCACGTGGCGACCTCCTTGAAACTGGTCGTCGCAAAAGTGCAGTTATCAATTATCCGATATCTCCTGCTGTTTGGCCAACCGAGCACTGCCGATATCAGTTTCGCGGCTAGCGTAGGGTGTCCGTCGTCGGGAAGGCGGAAAGGCTGACGGCGTTCTCTTCTTTGGGGCCCACGTTCATGCCTTTATGGTCTGGGCGCCGGGCTTATCTGGAGGTGCACACCTGTGTTCATGCCTTCATGGACTGGGCACGCAAGTGCATCGAGCTCCCGGAGGCGTATGCCGACGGTCTCGGCGGGCTCAGGTAATTGTGCTGGTGTCACGCCGTTCTGGAATGAAGGAGCCTGTTGCTGGGCTTCAGGCTCAGGTAGGTGTACGGCTCGCAGCCGTGCGCACAACCACAGCCGTAGGTCCACGGGGTGTCGGAAGCATGTGGCACGATGGTTTTGAAGGGCGAGACGAGAGGAAGAGCTGGCTAATGGGACATTTCATTTCATTCCCGCCGGGCACCGAGCCGGACAATATCCCCATTCTCGTAATGAGTCTGGTAGATCCGGTAACCGACGCCGGCGCCGTGCCATCTCTCGTTTCAAGCAATCTCCGGTCACTCGACGGAGACGTGGCGGCACTCTTCGATACCGATCCTCTGCTGGACTACCGTGCCCAGCGACCAATGCTCAACTACCGCGACGGACAACTGACTGGTCTGGTTCGTCAGCATATGACCGTGCACGTGGCTAAGGACGTTGAAGGCCGCCCATTCCTCCACATGCATGGGGCAGAGCCGGACTTCAGGTGGGACTCGCTGACCGCGGACATGCTCGATCTTGCGGAGCGCTTCAGTGTGCAGTCCATCTACTCCTTCACCGCCGTGGGGGCCGCAACACCGCATACGCGGCCGGCGGATATGATCGTCCGTACCAGTGATCCCGGAGTTGACCGGCCGGTGCTCAAGGCTGACTTCTGGTTCCCTTCATCTTTCGCCGACTACTTCGAATACCACGCCGGCGAGTTGGGCATCACGACGACGAATGTGGCCGTCCGCGTTCCGTTTTACCTGACCGGCAACCGCTACTCCGCCGGGGCTGCGGGCGCCCTTTCCATGGTCTCCAGCCTCTCCGGACTCCGTTTCCCGATGGGTGATCTTGAGCGGGAAGCCAGTGCCGAAAACGCGGCACTGGCTGAACTAGGCAAAGAGAACGCAGAACTATCTGCGCTCATTGGAAACTTGGAGAAAGAGCATGACGAGCACGGCGTCACGCCGGGGTTCGTGACGGCACCGGAGGCCGAACTCTCGGTGCCCTCTGTTGATGAGATTGGCCGTGCTGCGGAGCAATTCTTGGCGCAGGCAGATGCGGCTGAACAGGCTAATCGCCCGGAAATGCAATTCGATCCACAGGGCTTGATCCGCCGCATTGCGGAGTACCGGGAATCACGGTCCCAGAAGGGGAAGGGTCATTTCACCACGCCGGTCACCGAGTACACGTCGGCAATGGCTTCCGAGGACGCGGCTCGTTACACCGCGCTCGCGGGCACGTCGGGACCGCAGGATGACGACGTCGCTGGCGGCGAAGAAGTAGGCGATGTCGTTGTTGAGTCGGAATCTGATGCCACCGGTGCGGATACCGGAAGTGCCGCCGAGAGTGAAGCCTCTAAGTCTCCGGCGCCGCAGGAAACGTCAACTGACGATGCGCAGCCCGAACCAATGGACCAGCAGGATGCACCGCGCAGCCAAGAGCAAGCAACGCCTCAATCCCAGCAGCGCCGACGTCGTTGGGGGCGTCACTCGTGGCATCGCGACGAGTGACCGCAACGAGGACCGCGCTGGTGCTGCTAGTGTCGGCGCGTTTGTAGCACCATGACGGGCGGCTAGTGACTGCGGTCGGGCCGGGGTCTCGCCGCAGCTGCCAGCCACCATGCCAGGAGATCTCGCCGCTGCTAGTGCGCGGTCAACATGCCGAGCCTTTAGCAGGTGCTCGGGCCACCGATGTCGGCATCGTCCGCAACCCCGTCTGTGCCGGACCGCTACTGACCAGGCCCCAAATCGCGGTCTTGCAGTAGTCGAGTACCTTCCGCCCGCCGGTGCAGATCATCCTCAGTAAGAACCGTTGTCGGCAAAGGAAGACGGTGCACTCGGCGCCTCACGTCGGCGATATTGAATGCTTGCATGGATGCGGCCAGGACGATGTTCCCGAAACGCCTGCCGCGCACCACGGCCGGATCCGTGATTGCGATGACATGATCGAAGGCTGCGAATAAGGCGCGTGCCTCTTCTCCAACCCGTCCTATCCCCGCCGAAGCGATGGAATTCAGGAGGTAAATCCCCTCCGGCGTGAGGACGTGCTGAGCACGCACCGCACACTCCGCTGTACGTAGACGTGCCGGCACATCCCGGTTGGAGAATGCGTCACGGACCACAACATCCCAGGTGGCATGCGTGGTGTCGAGGGCCTGGCGCGCCTCACCGACGCGGATGCGCAAGCGGGGCGATGCGGGAAGATCGAACCATTCGCGCGCCAGCCGGGCCAGTGCGCCATCGATCTCCACGGCGAGTTGTCGCGAATTCGGGCGTCTAGCTTCCAGGGCACGTGGGAAGGCGCAACCGGCAGCGCCGAGGTGTAGTACATGCAGTGGCTGTTCAGCAAGAAACCGCGAGTCGATGAGCTCGCGCATCTGCTGCATGTACTCGAACTCCAGGTAATCAGGTTGGTTCAGGTCCAGGGCGGAGGATTCGACTCCATCGAGGAATAGCGTGGCGAGCGAGCCGTCGGGACTTAACTCGACCTCCGCCAGGGCGTAATCGGTGCGTACCGGGTGTTGTGGTAGGCGGCGACGTTCTGCTCGGTTGCTCATAGTTGAGAGCCTATCTCACTGAGTGGTGCCCAGACCGATCGCTTCGCGGCCGATTCGGGTCCGCTGAGCGTACAGTTCGACACCCATGATCAGACCGGGCACAACCTTTGAGCCAGCGGCACTGCCTTCGGTCCTCGATAGGCATTGGAACAAAACTCGTAGGCGGTGCAGCAGGCGGCTGCGCGGACGGCTTCGTCGCCTGGGACGGCAACTTGCACGCCAATGTGGTGGAGGCACCGCGTACCCTGGTGATACGGGATAGGTTCTGGTCGAGCACAGTAGCGCAGCGCGCGGAGCCGGCCATCCATCAATCAGAGGCCAGCACAGTAACTGTGCACGGCATCGGGGAGGGGTTATGTCGCGAGCACCGCGGTCCGACCAGGCACGGCGTTCCTGGGGCGATGACGACTCGGCCACCCCCATTCTGCATGTGGATATGGATGCCTTTTTCGTCTCGGTGGAACTCCTCGATCATCCCGAGCTGCGTGGAAAACCGGTCGCCGTCGGCGGCAAAGAACGGGGAGTAATTGCCGCCGCATCCTATGAGGCGCGCAAATTCGGAGTGAACTCTGCCATGCCGGTCGGCCTGGCTTACCGACGCTGCCCGCAACTGATCATGTTGCAGCCACGGGGTTCGGTTTATCGCGCGGTGTCGCGTCGCATCATGGAGATCATGCGTGAAGTCACGCCGCGCATTGAGCAAGTCTCGGTGGACGAGGCCTTTCTTGATGTCTCGGGTGCCCGCCGCCTCTTCGGTTCGCCTGTGCAAATCGCCACGTCCCTTCGGCGCCGTATCCGTGAACAAGAAAACGTTCCTGCGTCGATCGGCATAGCCGCCACGAAGCACGTTGCCAAGATCGCATCAGCGCATGCCAAACCGGATGGCCTGTTGTTGATTCCCGCCGATGCCACGTTGGCCTTCCTTCACTCCCTGCCAGTAGGGACCATCAGCGGCGTCGGCGACCGAACGCGCGAGAAACTGGCGTTGCAGGGGGTGGACACCGTGGGAGACCTTGCTGCGTTGGGGGAGGCACGGTTGGTTCGCTTGCTTGGAAAGGCTGCGGGGCAGCATCTCTATGAACTGTCGATGGGGATTGATCCGCGCCCCGTGGTGACGAGCCGTGAGGAGAAGTCCATAGGCCGAGAGGAGACCTTCTTCGAGCATCTTGAGGGCAGGACAGCTATGGAAAGGGTTCTGCTCCGGCAGGCCCACGACACCGCGCGGCGACTGCGTGAGCGCGGCCTTGTTGCCGCGACGGTCGCCATCAAAGTGCGTTTCGCCGACTTCACAACCATTACTCGTTCGGTGACGCTCGATCGGCCCACTTCGCTAGCTGCAGATCTGTATGCCCATGCGCAACGGCTCCTCAGTGAGGTACGAATTCCATCCGGGGGATTGCGGCTACTGGGACTACGCGCGGAGGGGTTGCAGAGTGCACGAGGTGGAATCCAGCTGGCGTTCGACGACGACCCGCGACGCGGCGAGGCCGAGAACACCATGGACAGTATTCGTGAGAAGTTTGGCGAATCAGCGCTCGGTCCAGCGAGCCTCCTTACCGATGGCCAGGTGGAAGATCGAGGGAGCCGTCATCCGCGCGAGTGAGGGTGACGGCCGGAGACTGATACATGTAAACTATCGCCGCATGCCTCCGAACGGCTATTGTGGAGGTATTAGCGATCGATGAGGAGATGCCATGCCTCTGTCCGAATACGAACGAAAGATGCTTGATGAGCTGGAGGCTCAGCTTGCAGACGAGGACCCGACGTTCGCGGATACTCTCAAACCGGAGCAGACATCCGAGAGTGTTTCGCGTCAATTCTCAATCCGGCATCTCGTCCTGGGGCTCTTGGTGCTGGTCGCCGGGATAGCCGTGCTGGTTGCCGGTGTTGCCTTGGAGCAGGTGATCATTGGTGTGCTGGGAGTCGTCGTCATGTTTGGCGGCGCTTGGTACATCACCGAAGGGATTGTTGAGCGGCCGGTTGATCCGGCATCTGCGGCCAGCAAGCCATCGCCTAAACCCAAGAGTGGTCGCGGCTTTATGGCGCGCCAAGCCGAGGAGTGGGAGAAGCGCCGCCGCGAGCGGGGCTGAGGGCCGCTACTTTCACACAACTGTCTGTCTCTTCCAGGCCGGAAACCATTGCCGTTTCCGGCCTGGTTTGCGTCATTGTTACCTGCTTGCCGTCCTGCCCATCCTGGCCCTGGCATCGGTGCGCGAAGGGAGTGTGGATACACTCGCGCACGCGCAGCCCTGATTGTGATCGACCAAATCCCCGACCTGCAATCCATTAGCGGAGTGAAAGCAGAATCGTGACCTGGCAGGCGGCGCACGTGGTGGTGCGACGAGTTGCTACACGGTCAAGTTCGCACCTGATGGCGACGTCCAACGCGACCTGCCGATACCTTGGGGCCTGCGCCTGGCGAAGAGTAACCCTGAGTTATACGCTCATCGCAACATGAGCGAAATTTCCCTCCACCTCATTTTTGTCTTATGCTTTCTGCAATTCCTTCATAGAACACACCCTTTTCTAACTTGCTGGTGGAGCAATGTGGAGTAAAGTGGTGTGCAACGTCAACGCAGGGGAGGTGGACGGGTGTTCCTCGGAACGTATGAGCCGCGGCTCGATGACAAGGGGCGCCTGATCCTGCCGGCCAAGTATCGTGACCAGCTTCAAGGCGGGTTGGTGATGACGCGTGGCCAGGAGCATTGCCTCTATGTCTTTCCGTTCTCCGAGTTTGAACGGATGCAGGAGCAATTGCGCCAAGCCCCACTGACGTCGAAGGAAGCACGTTCTTACCTTCGCGTCTTTCTTTCGGGTGCGGTTGACGATGTTCCCGACAAGCAGGGCAGGATCACAATCCCGGCGGTGTTGCGTACATATGCCGGCCTGACCAGGGACCTGGCAGTGATAGGTGCCGGCAGCAGGGTTGAGATCTGGGACCAGCAGGCGTGGAACGCATATCTGACTGACCAAGAATCGGCGTTTGCCGATCGCGAAGAAGAGGTCATACCCGGCCTTTTCTGAGCCGGGCGGCAGTCCTCTTCCGCCACTCTGAGGCAATTCCCCAGCTTCAGATGGGCGGAGAGGGCGGGCCGCCGCACAGTCAGACAGTTAGCGGTGGGCGCTGTGGCAGCGTTCAGCGGCACGGAATGGACCGCGGGCAGGTGGGAGGTGAATGCAGCGGTGAACCCGACCAGTGATTCACAGGCAGTGGCGGAATCAGATGAGCACGGTGAGTCCGCCACCGCCGAGGGCGCGCGCGCTGCGGGAAATGCTCTCCATACTCCTGTCATGGTGGATGCCTGTGCCGATCTACTTGCCCCGGCGCTGCGCGAACGCGCCAATCCCGTTCTTATCGATGCAACACTTGGGCTGGGCGGGCATTCGCAGGCATTGCTCGAACGCTTCTCCAATTTGACAGTAGTTGGTATTGATCGTGATGGAGAAGCGGTGGCCTTGGCATCGCAACGCCTCGCATCCTTCGCGGATAGATTCCAAGCCGTCCAAAGCACCTACGACGCCATTGACGACATTGCTGCAACCTACGGCCCGCAGGACGGCGTCGACGGCATACTCATGGACCTCGGAGTGTCGTCGCTCCAGCTCGATGAGGTGGGACGCGGATTCTCATACGCCCATGACGCTCCACTCGACATGCGGATGGACGCCACGCGTGGTCGCACCGCGGCCGAGATCCTCGCCACCGCGAGCTATGAGGAGCTCACGCATATCTTGACCGACTATGGGGAGGAGCGCTTCGCGGCGCGAATTGCGGGGCGCGTCGTCGCCACCCGAGACCGCGAGGCCATCGTACGTACCGGACAACTCGTTGAGATCGTCCGAGCGGCCGTTCCGGCTGCGGCTCGCCGTCGGGGCGGCAATCCTGCTAAGCGGACCTTTCAAGCGCTGCGAATTGCCGTGAACGATGAACTCAGCATCCTCGAGCGAGCCATTCCACGTGCTATCGACGCCCTTCGTATTGGTGGTCGTATCGTCGTGGAGTCCTATCAGTCACTCGAGGACCGAATCGTCAAACGCGCCTTCGCTGCAGGAGCCGCCTCACGTACCCCGCGCGGGCTGCCGGTCGAGCTGGCGGGACACGAGCCGTACCTGCGGCTCCTGACGCACGGTGCCCGTAAAGCGGATGTCGCCGAAATCACGACCAACCCGCGCAGCGCCTCAGTGCGACTACGCGCTGCCGAGAAGTTAAGTAGGAAGGAAGGATAAAATGGCTGCCACTCCGGCTCGATCCGTTCGCAGTGAGGCCCGCCCCGTCGTTCAAGGCCTACCGAGCCTTGAACTGGTTCCAACTCCGGCGCCCGTGCGCGGCTTCGTTGGAACAGTAATCGCCTGCCTGGCACTGTTTCTTGGTGCCTTCGGCGTGGTCTTCTTCCTCAACACACAGTTGGTTTCCACGGCGTACGAGATTCAGTCGGTGCAGCAGGAAATCAACGCTGCGACGGCAAAAGAGGCAACCTTGCAGGACGAATTGGTGGACGTGTCTACTCCGCAAGGTCTCACGGCCAAGGCGAAGCAACTAGGATTGGTCCCGGCGACCGAGATCCAACACCTGGATCTCGCGACAGGAAGTGTTATCACACCCGTTGATTCCGAAGGGAACTAAATGGCGGCTTCGTCGGCTCAGCAGCGACGGTCAACCCCGAAGCATCCCGGCTCGGGACGCATTCGGGCGGGAATTGACTCGTGGTGGCGCTCTTATCTACGCCAGCCGATCGGCGTGCGGCGTATTCGCTCTGTCGCCACCATTTTCTTGGTGTGTGCGGTCGTTCTGACGGCACGGCTCGTCGATCTACAGGTGGTTCGTGCCGCGACACTGTCGGACACCGCCTCGAGCTTCCGTACCCGCACCTACACGTTGCATGCCAAGCGTGGGGACATTCTCGACTCCTCTGGTGCCGTCCTGGCTACTTCTATCGAGCGATATAACGTCGGTGTCAATCAGAAGCTGATCGGCAACTATGTGCGCTATGACGATGACGGGAACGTGATCGGAACCGGCGCCGCTGCTGCGGCCGAGGTGCTCGCACCGCTTCTGGACATGGATCAGGCCGAGCTCGGTGGCCTTCTGCTGGGAGGCGAGCAGAAGTCAACCTTCGTCTACATTAAGAAGGACATCTCCCCCGAATTATGGAGGGAGATCAACTCCCTCGGTATCGCCGGTATCGAACCGGAACAGTACATGAAACGTGAGTATCCCAATGGTGCGGTGGCGGGAAATGTCATCGGTTACGTCGGGGAGACGGAGGAAAGCGCTGAGGCGACGGGTCAGGCAGGCATCGAGCGCTCTCAAAACGATATCCTCTCCGGCACCGACGGCTCGCTTTCCGTCGAACTCGCCGGCGGCGGCGCGGTACTACCTAACGGACAGCGTTCGGAAGTGGCGGCGATTGACGGTTCGAGTGTCAAACTGACCATTGATCGTGACCTGGAAAATGAGTTGCTGGAAGCAGTGAACCGGTCCGTACAGGACAACGGCGCCGAATGGGGTGCTGCGGTCGTTATCGAAATCGGTACCGGTCGTGTTCTCGCTCTTGTTGACTCGGGCAGTCCGGATCCCTCTAATCTGGCGGCGAGCAGTGCGGACTCATGGGGCTCGCGGGCGGTGTCGGCACCGGTAGAACCCGGATCAACCGGGAAACTTGTTACCTTCTCGGCGACGATCGACCAGGGGACCGTCAGTCCCGAGTCACTGTTCACCGTCCCGGACACCTTCACAACGTCCAGCGGCGAAACCATCCACGACAATGACGGGCATGCCACGGAAGATATGACGGTAGCAGGCATTCTCGCAAAGTCGTACAACACGGGATTGGTGCAGATTGGCGACACCATCTCGGACGAAACTCGTTACAACTACATGACGGAGTTCGGGCTGGGATCCAAAACTGGCATTGAACTGCCCGCAGAGTCGGCCGGCATCCTCTCTGACTACACCACCTGGGACAACCGGACCCGGTACACAACGATGTTTGGACAGGGCTGGGCCGCCACGACGCTGCAACTGGCTCAGATCGGGGCCACGATCGGCAACGGCGGCGTCTACGTTCCTGCGCATATCGTCGATTCGACTATCTCGCCGGATGGACAGGAGACGCCAACGGTTGTCGGCGACTCGCACCGCGTCATTTCGGAAGACAGCGCGGACACTATGTTGCAGATGATGCAGGCGGTGACCGATCCGCAATCCACCGGATATTACGCGCGAGTGGAAGGATACAACATCGCCGGTAAAACGGGTACCGCGCAGGTTGCTGACGAGAACGGCAATCTGACGAAACGAGTCGGAACCTTCGTCGGTGTCATTCCGGCGGAGGACCCGCAGATCGCGGTGGCCGTCGTCGTATACAACGCCGCAGGTGCCGGGTACGGCGGAGAGGTCGCCGCTCCGGTGTTCTCGGACGTCGCTGGATTTGCGGTGCGCCAGCTCGGCATCCCCCCATCCACGGTTCCGCTGTACAAGTACCCGTGGTTCGCCTACGAGATGGGATCAAGCACTGATGGGTGAGACGGGCCTACCGCGCCCAATTGCGGCGCCCGTGAGTATTTCGGAATTAGGTGGTCGTTCCCGCGGCAACGCCTTGGTCACGGGAGTATGCGCGGACAATCGAACGGTGCGACCGGGTGACCTTTTCGCCGGCGTGCCCGGGTTACATGTACACGGTGCGCGGTTCTCCGCGCAGGCCCGCGCCGCCGGCGCAGCGGCAGTACTCACGGATTCGGAAGGTGCGGCACTGGCGGGTGATGGCCCCCTAGTAATGATCGACGACGTCGCCGCCCATCTGGGTGCTGTCGCCGCTCAGATATACGACCATCCCGCAGATAAGCTCACGACGTTCGCAGTCACCGGAACAAACGGAAAGACAACGACAGCATTCATGCTGGAGTACATCCTGTCGCGCCTGGAGCGGAAGACCGGACTCATTGGAACCGTCGCACTGCGGATTGTAGGTGAGGACATCCCCGCGTCGCTCACGACGCCGATGCCGGCTGAGCTGCAAGGCTTTCTTGCCGAACTCGTGCGGCGTGGGGGAACGGACCTGGTGATGGAAACGTCGTCGCACGCCCTGGTCCAGGGCAGGACCGACCCCATCTGCTACGACGTCGCAGGTTACACCAACCTGACACAGGATCATCTTGATTTCCATCACACGATGGAGGAGTACTTTGCCGCAAAGGCAACGCTATTCACGCCCGAACGTGCTCGCCGCGCCGTCGTGGTCGTGGATGATGACTGGGGACGCCGCCTGGTGCGCGAGTCCGCTGATGACATCGATGTGGTCGCGCTTGCCATCAGGAGTGAGCTCCCGGCGGGTATGCGCGGTTGGCAATTCTCGGCTGGACGCCTCACATCCACCGAGGGCGACAGTTTCGAGGTGAAGACCTCGCTGCCGGGCGACTTCAACATCGCCAACGCCGCCTTAGCGGCGACAATGGCCCTCGCGGGAGGCGTTGCGATTGATGATGTCGCGTCACTGGGCGTTATCGCCCCGGTGGTGCCGGGCCGGATGGAGGTGATCTCCACGCGCCCGCGCGTCGTCGTCGATTTCGCGCATAATACCGACGCTCTCGTCAAAGCAATGCAGGCTCTTCGACCGAGTACGCGCGGGAGGCTTATTGTTTTGACCGGTGCCGCAGGGGAACGTGATCAGGCGAAGCGGCCAGCCATGGGTGAGGCCGTGGCGCGATACGCCGATGCGGTGATTATCACCGACGACGACCCGCACGGTGAGGACCCGGCCTCCATCCGCGCCGACGTCCTAGAGGGAACACGACGGCATAAGACGCCTGTGAAAGAAATTGCGAATCGTGCGGAAGCGATACGTCAATCCATCCTTGACGCCTCGGTGCAGGATACGATTCTTCTTGCCGGGCGAGGACACGAGACGATCCAGGATGTCGGCGGTGAGCTCATCCAGCTTGACGACCGCGCCGAAGCACGGCGAGTACTGGCACTCAGAGCGCAGGAGGAAAGTGAATGATCCCCGTCACGCTGGGGGAGTTGGCCGCCAGCTGCGAAGGCCGCATGGCGACAGCCGATTCCGAGATTACGGTGGACACATTGGTAACCGACACCCGCGCGATTACAGGGGGTGAGGTCTTCGCCGCAATCCAAGGGGAGCGGATCAACGGGGCTACTCTGGCGGGCCGGGCGCTCGCAGCCGGTGCGGCAGCCGTCATCACCTCGAACCAAGAGGTCGCGCTTGCCTCCGGTGCGGATCCGCAGCGCGTTATCGAAGTTGATGACGTGCCCACAGCCATTGGCATGCTGGCTCGAGCCAATCTGCAACGCCTGCGGCGTGAGGGGCATCCCGATCTTAAGGTTGTGGCCGTCACCGGATCCGTGGGTAAAACAACCACAAAAGACCTCCTGGCTGCCACACTGGCCGATCGCGGCCCGATCATTGCTCCTCCCGGTTCCTTCAACAATGAACTTGGATTGCCGCTGACCGTGTTGCGGGCCGACGCATCCACCGCCACTTTGGTGTTGGAGATGGGGGCCGACCACATCGGAAACATTGACTACCTCACCTCGATTGCTCCGCCCGATGCCGCCGCCGTTCTCGTTGTGGCACGGGCCCACCTCGGCGAGTTCGGCGGGATTGAGAATGTCGCTCGTGCGAAGGCGGAACTCGTCACCGGAACACGCCCCGGGGGCAACATTGTGCTCAATGCTGACGATGAGCGCGTTGCAGCCATGGCGACGCTGGCCGACGGCCCCGTCACGACCTTCTCCGTTACCGGTCGAGGCGATGTTACGGCTAGCGATATCCGTATCGACGCCGCGGGGCGTGCCAGTTTCACTCTGGTCACCCCATGGGGAATCGCCCCGATCTCACTACGGCTGGTGGGTGAACACCAGGTCGCCAACGCACTCGCTGCCGCAGCGCTCTCGCTTGTAATCGGTGTTCCTCTCGCACAGGTGGCGCGGGTACTCAGCGGCGTCGGCGCGGCAAGCCCGCATCGCATGGACGTGTTGGAGACCAATGGGCTTTTGTTGATCGATGACTCGTACAATGCGAACCCGGATTCCATGCGTGCCGGCCTGGCCGGTTTGGCTCGGCTGGGAGAGGGGCGTCGGAAGATCGCCGTCCTGGGGACCATGCTGGAGCTGGGCGAGTCTTCCGCAGCGGAACATGAGGCTCTGGGTGCGGTTGCGCGCGAATGCGGAGTGGAGATTCTGGTTTGCGTCGGAAACGGTACGAAGGCGCTGTCATCGGCGGCCACCCGCAAAGGAATCACCGTCTACGACGTTGAGGATACCGATGCCGCACTGGCCGTGCTGCGTTCCCTGCTCAGTGAAGGTGATGCCGTTTTGCTCAAGGGATCGCACGGTTCCGGTGTGTGGAAGGTAGCCGACGTGTTGCGAGAGGAGCACAGCTGATGCTTGCTATTCTCATTGCCCTCGCGGTTTCGCTGTTCGTCACCCTGCTGGGAACTCCGCTTCTCATCCGGCTGTTGGTGGCCCACCAATTCGGCCAGTTCGTGCGGCAGGACGGCCCGACGAGTCATTTCACCAAGCGCGGGACCCCGACAATGGGCGGCCTGATCATTATCCTGGCCACCGTGATAGGTTACGGGGTTGCGCTGCTCGTCATGGGGCGTGGTCCAAGTGCCTCGGCGCTGCTACTGCTCTTCCTCATGGTGGGGACGGGCTTCGTGGGCTTTCTCGACGATTTCGCGAAAATACGTCACCGCCAGTCCCTCGGGCTGACCCCGATTCTCAAGATCATCGGACAGGGCGCCGTCGGAATCATCTTCGCTGTGCTGGTACTGCAGTTCCGGGACAGGAACAATCGTCCGCCGGCCACGATGAATATCTCGTTCATACGCGACACGGGGCTCACCTTGGCCTTTGCCGGGGGAGTAGTAGGCATTATCCTCTTCATCCTTTGGGCGAATTTCCTCATCACGGCGTGGACCAACGCCGTGAATCTCACCGACGGTTTGGATGGCCTCGCCACCGGTGCGTCGATGATCGCCTTCGGCGCATATACAGTCATCACCATTTGGCAGAGCAACCAGGCCTGTCAGGGCGTACTCGGTGCCACACCGGGCTGCTATCAGGTGCGTGACCCGCGAGATCTCTCCATTATCTGCGTCGCCATTATGGGCGCGTGTTTCGGCTTTCTCTGGTGGAACACATCTCCGGCACAGATCTTTATGGGCGACACCGGCTCGCTGGCGCTGGGAGGTGCCTTTGCCGGCCTGTCTATTCTTACGCATACCGAAGTCCTCGCGGTGCTCATCGGCGGTCTTTTCGTCATCGAAGTCTGCTCTGATGTGCTGCAGGTCGGCTTCTTCAAGTTAACCGGGCGGCGGGTCCTGCGAATGGCGCCCCTGCACCATCATTTTGAACTGAAAGGTTGGAATGAGGTGACCGTCGTCGTGCGTTTCTGGGTGATCGAAGCGTTGTTGATGGGCGGCGGAATCGGGCTGTTCTACACGGAATGGTTGGCGCAACAATGAGCTTAACGAACCCGGGGGCGGCTCAGTTCGACGGCAAGCGCGTCGCGGTGGTCGGGCTGGGCAAGTCCGGCCAGGCGAGCCTGCAAGCGTTGACGACCTTGACAGGAGCGGTCGTCAGCGCCTGGGATGCGGATATTTCGTCATTGGCCAGCGTCGCAGCGCTGCCATTGGATACGGCCGGAAGCCACCAGGATCCCTCCCATCTGGCTGACAAGGTGCTGACCTGGCAACCGGATATCATCGTGCCCGCTCCGGCTATCGCGGAGATCTCCCCGTTGTTTTCTACCGGTGTGCAGCTGTGTAGTGAGATCGAACTGGCCTGGCAGCTGCGGGCGGTTGACGAGGCCGGTTGGTATGCCCCGTGGCTGTGTGTGACGGGAACAAATGGGAAGACGACAACCGTATCGATGACGGCGGCAATCCTCGACCGTGCAGGGCTGGGAGGTAGAGCGATCGGTAACGTCGGCAATCCGGCTGTTTCCGAGACTTCCCGTACCGACGGCGATGCGCCGCGGGCCTTTGCCCTCGAACTGTCATCCTTCCAATTGCGTACAACCCACACCATGTCGCCGCTGGCGTCCGTGTGCCTCAATTTTGCCGATGACCATTTGGAATGGCATGGCAGTCGCGCCGCATATCGCAATGCGAAGGCGCGCATCTACGAGCACACACAGCAGGCGTGTCTGTACCCCGCCGACGACGCCGTCGTGCAGGAGATGGTCGACGAGGCCGACGTTATCGAGGGGGCACGTGCCATCGGGATGACACCAGGCCTCCCGGCCGTGGGGATGATCGGAGTTGTCGATGGCATTGTGGTTGATCGCGCCTTCGGTAAGAAGCGGTGGACCGAGGGAATCGAGCTGTTCGAGATCGCCGATATCGCACATCTGGCGCCGGCGGGGTCTGCTCTTCCGGAGCATATTCTGCGTGACGCCATCGCCGCCGCCTCGCTGGCACGAGCAGCGGGTGTGGAGCCAGGCGTGATTCGGGATGCTTTGCGTGATTTCTCCGCTGGTGGGCATCGGCTTGAACTAGTCAACACCGTGGATGGCGTGCGTTACGTGGATGACTCGAAGGCCACCAATGCCCATGCGGCTCACGCTTCGCTGCAAGCCCAAGAAGACCGGAGCGTGGTATGGATCGTGGGCGGTCAGGCGAAGGGTGCGCAGTTCGACGAGTTAGTGGCCAGCCAACGCAGCAAACTGCGGAGTGTCGTTGTTATAGGCGTCGACCAGGAGCCGTGGCGGCAGGCGCTAGACGGCATTGACATACCGGTGGTATGGATTGCACCAGACGCGCGTGATCCGATGGAGCAGGCCGTGAAGGCAGCGCAACAGCTGGCGGCGGGATGGGGCACCGTCCTGTTGGCACCCGCTTGCGCATCGCTGGACCAGTTCTCCTCCTATGCGCAACGCGGCGAACTCTTTGCCACGGCGGTGCGGGGGCTACATGGCTGAGGAACAGCAGACGGGCGTTATGCGGCAGGCGATCATCACGATTGTCGTGGCCACAGGCGTGCTGCTTGTGCTGGGCGTGGTCATGGTCTTTTCGGCCACGGCGCCATCGGCGATTCACTATGCACGGCTCAACGGCACCTCAAACACCTTCGCGACGGCGGTCAGCCAGCTTGTCTACGCGGTAGGGGGCCTGGTTATCGGTGTTTTGGCCGCGTTCGTGCCGATGCGGCTGTATGAGAGGCTTGCTCTGCCCATCTTTGCGGTGGGGATTCTGCTCCAGTTGTTGGTGCGTACGCCGCTGGGACATACGGTGGCGGGCAACACGAACTGGTTACGTTTCGGAGATTTTTCCGTACAGCCTTCGGAGTTTCTGAAGCTGGCGACTATTGTGTGGCTGGCCGCCGCGCTCGCGCGCCTGCGCCCGGAGAGGATTGAGCTGCGTAACCTGGCGTGGCCGGCAGCTGTGTCGGCGGCTGGTGCAATTGGTGCCGTGCTTCTCGGTGGCGACATGGGAACGGCTATGGTCGTCGCCCTGATCTGCGTGGGTATGTTTTGGCTTGCGGGAGCGCCGGGGAAGTACTTCTGGGGCGTGGCGGGTGCCGCCGTGCTTTTCGCCTCGGTACTCGTGGCGGCCAAACCCGACCGTTTGGCGCGCGTATCCGACTACTTGAACAACCTGTTCTCATTGCCTGACGGTCTCAATCCCAGTCAGTCGGACTTCGCCTTATGGGCCTTCGGATCGGGTGGCATCGGTGGGTCCGGTCTGGGAACCGGGGCCGAGAAATGGCCTGGCAACTTGGCGGAGGCGCAAAACGACTTCATCTTCGCCGTCGTCGGTGAAGAACTCGGCATGGGCGGATGCCTAGTCGTGGTCGCGATGTTCATGTTGCTTGGATGGGGTCTCCTGCGTATTTGCGTGCACCACCCGGCGCGTTTCGCGCGCCTGGCATGCGGTGGCGTTGCGATCTGGCTGTGTGGCCAGGCGCTGGCTAATATGTTGGTCGTCACGGGCGTGTTGCCGGTGTTCGGCGTGCCACTTCCCTTCATATCACAGGGCGGATCGGCAGTAGTGGCCTGTCTGTTTGCCGTGGGGGTTGGCCTGTCCTGCGCGCTGGCGGTTCCCGGCGTGCGCGGTTCGTTGCGGCCACAACGCAATATCGCCCATCGTGCCCGTGCTGTTCTGAAGAGAGGCTCTCATGACTAGCATTGTTTTGGCCGGTGGAGGTACCGCCGGGCATGTCAACCCGCTGTTGGCTACGGCGCTGACATTACGGGAGATGGGGCTGGACGTTCGTGCGGTTGGAACTGCGGACGGTCTGGAGCAGGATCTTGTGCCGGCGGCCTGCTTTGAGCTTCTTACCATTGAGCGGGTTCCATTTCCGCGTCGCCCGGGAAAGGCGGCTCTGACGTTCCCGGCGCGTTTTCGGCGTGCAATAGCGCAGGCGGAGGACATCCTCGACGGCGTGTCGGTTGCGGTCGGCTTCGGCGGTTTCGCCTCGACGCCGGTGTATGCGGCGGCGAAGAGGCGTGGTATCCCCGTGGTCATCCACGAACAGAATGCCAAACCGGGCTTGGCGAATCGTTATGGTGCGCGTTTTGCTCACGCCGTTGCCCTGACATTTCCCTCCACGCCGCTGCGTGCGCGGCGTGGGGTGACACAGACCGTTGGACTGCCACTTCGCCCCGCTATCGCCACCCTCGCCGCGCAGCGCGCTATGCAAACGGGTGCGGGACGGACGCGTGCCGCCCAAAGGCTCGGCCTTGACCCAACTCGAGCCACTCTGGTCGTTACCGGAGGTTCTTTGGGAGCTCAACATCTCAACGAGGTTGTGACCGAAGCCGTTGACGCCATTACCGCCGCCGGTATTCAGGTGTTGCATTTGACCGGGCGCGGGAAGGACGGCCCGGTGCGGCAGGCCGTCGCCGATAGGAGTAACTACATCGTGCTCGATTATCTGGCGGAGATGGAGGATGCGTATGCTGCCGCAGACCTGGTACTCTGCCGCTCCGGGGCGGGCACGGTCGCAGAGCTAGGAGCTCTCGGACTTCCGGCGGTTTTTGTGCCGCTGGCGGTTGGCAACGGTGAGCAGGCACGCAACGCTGCAGATCTGGTGGCGGCCGGTGGTGCCAAGCTGATCAGTGATCGAGAGTTCACCGTGGAGCGTTTTATTCATGATGTGCTTGCACTGGTGGCCAATAAGAGTCGGCTGGAGGCCATGGGTGCCGCAGCACGTGAAACGAGTCCTTTAGACGGGGCCGGACGCCTCGCACAGATCATTGCGGATGTGGGAGAAGGATATGACGGTGAACGGTGAGGAGACGAGCCGGGACCACGGCACAGGAGCCAACATCGATAACGCACTGCCTGGAACACGGTTTTACCTGATCGGGATCGGCGGCGCGGGAATGTCCGTGCTAGCCGAACTGTTGGCAGCCCAGGGAGCCGTTGTTTCGGGTTCTGACGCCCGCGAGTCCGCTGCGACGGAGCATATCCGAGGCTTGGGGCTGACCGTGAATATCGGCCATGAAGCTGCCGCTGTGCCAACCGATGCCATTGTTGTGGTTTCTTCTGCGATTCGGGATTCGAACCCGGAACTTGCTGCCGCACGGGCCCGGGGGCAGCGAGTCATCCACCGCTCCCAGGCACTTGCCCTGGCGGCCTCGGGACGGGATTTCGTAGCAGTTGCCGGTGCCCACGGTAAAACGACGACCTCGGCCATGCTCGCCTCCGGCCTGCAGCACTTGGGTTATGAGCCTTCGTGGGCGATCGGCTCGTCCATCACCGGTTTAGGAGCGGGAGGCCACCTCGGTTCCGGCTCGGTGTTGGTGGCGGAGGCAGATGAATCGGACGCGTCTTTCTTGAACTATGCTCCGCGAATTGCGATTGTCACGAATGTGGAGCCCGATCATCTCGACCACTACGGCACTCGCGAGGCATTCGAGGAGGCTTTCGCTGAGTTCTCGCGACGGCTGGTGCCCGGGGGACTGCTCATAGCCTGCGCCGACGACGACGGAGCGACCCGTTTGGCTCGTTTGGCCATTGGCGAAGGACAAAGGGTGTTGACATACGGTGTCGGCAAGGGGGTACCTGGGGCCTGTGGACACGTCAGAATAACCGGTGCGGCTGACGGGCCGACTCTTGAGGGGCCGGAAAACGAGGAGCAGCGGGCCACGAGTTCATTGATAGCCAACGCAGCGGTGCTGGATGACGGGCATGGTGCAATACGCCTTGACCTAGCAGTACCGGGGGAACACAACTTGCTCAACGCCGCCGCCGCATGGGCGGCTGGAGTGGAGCTGGGAGCTGACCGGCAGGACATGGCCGCAGCGCTCGGGCACTTCCAAGGGACGAACCGACGGTTCGAGGTGCGCGGGGCCTCCCATGGAATTACGGTGATCGACGATTACGCGCACCATCCAACGGAAGTTGCGGCGACGATGCGAGCGGCACGGCGCCGTGCGGGCCGGGGAGCCGTCCGGGTGTTGTTCCAACCGCATCTCTACTCCCGCACCGAGCGTTTCGCAGCGCGCTTTGCCGAGGCGTTGGCTCTGGCGGACGACGTCGTCGTTACCTCCGTCTACGGTGCACGGGAAGATCCGGTTTCCGGCGTTGACGGATTCCTCATCACGGATCAGATGGCCGGGAAGGGGCGTTTTATCCCTGACAGGATGGAGGCGGCGTACGCGATCGCAGATGAGGCCCAGCCCGGAGACCTGCTCCTGACCGTCGGTGCCGGCGACGTAACCGAGTTAGCTGCAGTCATACTAGACAGGATCGGCGCCCCATGAGGCAACCACATGTTCCCCGTCGCCCGGAGAGACTCACTGCCACCGGGAGGCAGTCGGGTCGGGGGGAGCGGAACACCTCCCTGGAGCAGGACTCGGTTCCAACCGCTGCATTAAGCCCCGATGAAGCGACGGATTTGCCTGCGGATGTGGTAGATCTTGACGAGCACGTAGCGCCCGGCAGTCGCACGGATGCGAACGATACGGATCGACCGCGCGCAGCAGGTTCACCGTCGCGACGCGGTAAGACGGGTGGCACGGCTCTCGTGGACGGCCCGCGGCGGGCTGCGGCCACTGACTCGGAGCCTGACAGCACCGTGTCGGTCAGTCATACGAGCGACAATGGGAAACGTGCCGGGCGCGGCATTCTCTCGCGCCTTCCTCGCTTTACGAGGACAGCAGCGGATGAGCTTTCGGAACGACGGCGTGAACGGGCTGCCGAGACGCGTAGGCGCCGGGTGAAACGAGCCGGTATTGGCGCCGGTGCTCTTGGCGTGGTTGTTCTGCTGGGTTGGGTGTTGTTTTTCTCGCCTTTGCTCGCATGCCGCAACGTGACGGTGTATGGTCTCGGCGGGGGCTCGGCCGTGACCGAAGAACAGGTGAAGGAGTCTCTTTCGGCCTACGACGGTACCTCCTTACTGCGCCTGCGCGCGGGTGAGGTGGAGGAACACCTCACAAACACGGTCCCCCTTGTTCGGGATGCAACAGTGACTCGTGACTTCCCGCATACGCTGCGGGTTCGCGTGACCTTACGGGAACCCGTTGCCTGCCTCATGGTTGATGGTGCATGCGTGGCGATAGACGCGGAAGGAGTCCATCTTGATCTTCCAGCCGAGAGTGCTGACGCCCTGCCGCGCTTGATACTGCCGTCTGGGCAGGGCGAGGCCGGAGAAGCAGCGACTCTCATGATCGATGTTCTTGGTGCTCTCGATTCGGAGACACGGGGGCGGGTTGCGAGTGTGTCGGTGAGTTCGGCTGATCAAGTGACGCTCACATTAACTGACGGCGCGACCGTACTGTGGGGCGATGGTGAGGATAATGAGCTTAAGGCGCAGGTGCTCGGCACGCTGATGAAGAATACGACAACTGCCTCGCACTACGATGTGTCGGTTCCTCTCTCGCCCATGACAAGCGACTAAGCATTGCGGGGCTAATGCGGCATTGCGGGGTTCGCTCTGGCCTGGGTAAGCATCCCGTCGCCGCGCCGATTGCGGGCACGTTTCGGCTGCGTATTCCACGCAAAGACGCGTGGAATGGATGAGAATCTTGCGACACGCCCGGCCAGGTGATTGCGCCAACTTTCCCATGCCTCTACCTTTTCCGCGAAGTCAGACACGGAAAACCTCAAGTACTAGTTGAGGTCGGAAAGGATGGGGCAATGCCCGCTCTGAACAACGCCGCGAATATCAAGGTTATCGGCGTAGGCGGCGGTGGCGTGAACGCCGTTGACCGAATGATCCAGGACGGTTTGGCCGGTGTTGAATTCATCGCGGTCAACACCGATGGCCAGTCGCTCGTCAAGTCGGAAGCAGAGACCAAACTCGATATCGGTCGAGACGTTTCCAAAGGGCTGGGGGCCGGCGCAGATCCAACGGTCGGGAAACGTGCCGCCGAGGAGAATGTCGAAGTGATCCGGGCTGCGCTTGAGGGCTCGGACATGGTCTTTGTAACCGCCGGAGAAGGCGGTGGTACCGGCACGGGCGCCGCCCCGATTGTGGCGAGCATTGCGCGGGAACTCGGGGCCTTGACGGTGGGTGTGGTTACTCGGCCTTTCGAATTCGAAGGGTTGCAGCGCGCCAATAACGCGATCTCCGGCATTGGTGAACTCCGCAAGGCCGTCGACACCCTGATCGTGATTCCGAACGACCGGCTGCTGGAAATCGCCGAGAAGGGTCTGACCGTCATTGAGGCCTACCATCTCGCCGATGAGGTTCTGCGTTCCGGCGTCAAGGGCATCTCCGACCTGATTACTATTCCCGGGCTGGTCAATCTCGACTTCGCCGATGTCAAGGCGATTATGAAAGACGCCGGCACTGCGCTTATGGGAATCGGGTCGGCATCCGGGGATGACCGTGCGATGCGCGCTACGGAGAACGCCATCTCCTCACCGCTGCTCGAGGCCAGCATCGACGGGGCACACGGGGTACTTCTCTCCTTCCAGGCCGGTGCTGATTTCTCCATGCAGGAGCTTGCGGCCGCGTCGAAGTTGGTCAAGGAGTCTGTTGATCCGAATGCGAATATCATCGTCGGGCAGATCATCGACGAGGCGCTGGGAGACGAGGTCCGCGTCACGGTGATTGCTGCCGGGTTTGACGAATCGGAGGATCATCTGCTGGCGATGACTCGCTCGGCCGCTCCGGTGGCGGCGAGCGCCTCGGGTTCGGCGGCGTCGCATGCCGCTGCGCCCGTACCGCCTGCTCCTGCGGCTCAGCCGGTGCCGTCGGCACCTGGGCCCGCCGCTCAGCCGGTGGTTACCGGCGCCGTAGCCACTCCGAGCCATCCTGTCGCCGAACCCGCCATCGCTGAGCACGCCGAACTGGAGCGTAGCGCGAGCGTTCCGCCCGCAGTGGAGGAGCCGCCCTCGCGGCGTGGAGACCTCGATATTCCGGCATTCCTCTTCGAGGAGAACTGACCATTCAGTGCCCGCTGACTGCTCCGGCCAGCGGCA
>SUUB01000019.1:9335-11073 GCA_015062745.1 Actinomycetaceae bacterium | reverse complement strand
ACGTTGTGGCGGCGAACAGGCGTGCCCTGGCCGAAGAACTGGGAGTTGAGCCGGTATGGATGGACCAGGTCCACGGCAAGCACATTGGGCGCGCGGTTGAACCGGGCCGGACGTTGGCAGCAACGGATGGTGCGATTCTCAGCCTCGCCGATCTTGGCCTCGCCGAAGGGGTTCACCTCCGAGATAAGCGGAAAGCTGCCGTGGGTGGCGCGGAATCGTTCGCTCCAAGCTTCGCAAACCCCGGCGGAGGCGACGCCTCTTGTGCGCATCGAGTTGCTGCATGCGTCATGGTGGCTGACTGTGTGCCGCTTCTCTTACTTTCACGGAGTTCTCCCGTAGGTGCGGTTGTCCACGTAGGCCGCGCCGGGCTTCTTGCCGGTATTGCGACGGATGCCGTCAGTGAACTGTCGGCTCTAACCGGGGTGCAGGACCTTGTCGCGATAATAGGCCCGGCAATTTGCGGACAGTGCTATGAGGTTCCCGCCCAGATGCGTGATGCCGCCGCCCTGCAATGCCCGGAGTGCGTGGCTGAGACGAGGTGGGGTACCCCATCGATCGATATTCCAGCTGGTCTTCATGCGCAGCTCGCCCGCGCGGGGGTCTGCGAGATCCGGCACGACCGGCGCTGTACCTTTGAGACTCCCTCTTTGTTCTCGCATCGGCGCGATGGTGGAGTGAGCGGACGCTTCGCCGGCATTGTGGAAGTTGCGACACGCCCGGGCAGCTTCACGAATCCTGGTGCCGCCGTCGCTTAGCTTGAGAGAAGCATGCGACCCACAGTGAGAGGATCCGGCAATGGGAATGTTCCAGCGCTTCGTCGATAAAGCAACACTAAGTGACGACGCCTACGACGAGTACGGCGACGAGGGCTACGAAGACGAGTACCTTGAGGAAGGTCTTGAAGAAGAGGCTGCGGATGTGACGCCGATCCGGTCCGTGGCCTCGGCGCCGGACCTGGCTCGTATCGTCACGGTGTGGCCGAAGACGTTCAACGATGTGCAGGGATTTGCCGACCAGTTCCGTAAAGGCCTTCCGGTTATCTTGAACCTGTCGGGAGCGGAGGAGTCCGCCCGGTACCGTATCGTTGACTTCGCCCTTGGCGTTTGCTACGGGCTGCACGGCCATCTCAATCAGATTTCCGGGGATGTCCTGCTGATGACGCCGCGCACCGTGAAGATGGAGACGCACCGACCGGAGCAGGCTGACCGGTTCTAACCGCCGGTTGACGAATACGATGCACCTGGTTTTTGCCACTCTCGCGGCACTGTGCAGCCTGTACGTTTTTGTGCTTTTCGTCCGCGTGGTCTTCGACGTCGTTATGACTGCCGCACGGGATTGGCGTCCAACGGGTTTCTTCTTGGTCGCGGCCAATCTGACGTATCGGCTGACGGATCCGCCGCTGCGTTTTTTGGCCAAGTACATTCCGCCACTTCGTTTTGGAGGGGTGCAGCTGGATATGGGATTCCTGGTACTCTTTTTCGGGGTGCAGATTCTCTCCATGGTCTTCCGGAGCATGGCATAGCACCCCAGCCGTGCACGTGGCATTCAGTGTGAAGTCAGTCTGGTCATTCAGTCTCACATATCACTTTATGAACATTTGTCACACGATCTGGTAGGCTCTCGGGTAGTCTCAATAATGTAACGGCCCACCGGGTCGCTTTGTCCCGTTGAAACTGGATTCTTAGAGGTGAATACTCATGGCGCTGCTCACGGAACAAGATGTCGTCAACATGCGCTT
>SUUB01000019.1:0-9235 GCA_015062745.1 Actinomycetaceae bacterium | reverse complement strand
TTGCGGCGCTGGTGGTCATCGTTCTGCCTATCTGGGCATATCGGACGACGTCGCGCGCATGGATGGCGGTTATAGGCGTTGTCTGGGGTGGCGCTTTAGGCAACCTCATCGATCGTTTGGTCCGCCCGCCGGGAGTCGCTCGCGGCCACGTCGTCGATTTCATTTCCTACGGTGATCTATTCGTGGGAAATGTTGCCGATATTGCGTTGGTGGTCGGTATCGCTGCACTTGTTGTTTTGATGCTGCGGGGCACACCGTTTACGACAGTGGATACAAGCGGTGCAGGCCAGCTAACAGAAGGGGAGGCGAACCCGGACGGCAGCGCGGCGAACGAGACCATCGAGAGCGACGTCGATGGTGACGCCGGGCGGCAGACGGCAGGCCCGCAGCAATCTGATTTTGGCAAGACGGACGAGTACGATTCCGCGGAGCAGGAACAGGCCGATTCTGCCGCTCAGCCGGATGAGGATGGCGGTCACTCCTCTGCGCCCGAGGCGTCGAAGGTACGCCATGAGTGAGCGTCGATACTATCCGGTTCCAGACGGACTGGAAGGCGGAAGGATTGACGCGGTTCTCGCGACCATGACCGGAATGTCGCGCAGTACGGTCGCTCGGCTCATTGACGCCGGAGAGGTCCGCGTCGATGGCGCGACGCCCTCTCGTTCGCAACGAGTTGCTGCCGGTCAGACCCTTGAGATTGATGTGCCGACGCCGCCGTCGATTGAGCCCGTTCCGACTCCGGCGGATCTGCCGATCGTGTATGAAGATGAGGACATCGTCGTCGTTAACAAGCCGGCGGGCTTGGCCGCCCACCCCTCTTTGAACTTCGCAGGCCCCGATGTTCTTGGCGCCTTGCTGGCATTGGGTAGGCAGTTGACGGTCTCCGGCCCCGCAGAACGCAAGGGCATCGTGCATCGCCTGGATGTGGGTACATCGGGATGCATGGTGGTCGCAAAGTCTGATCGTGCATACAGTGCACTGAAGCGAGCTTTTCGTGATCGAGAAGTGACCAAGGTATACCACGCCCTCGTGCAGGGACATCCCGATCCGAGTACCGGAACAATTGATGCGCCAATTGGCCGCGATTACCGCCATCAGTGGAAGATGGGTATACGTCAAGACGGGCGGCACGCCGTGACACACTATCGCACCTTGGAAGCAATGGCCGGCGGCTCACTGCTTGAGATTCAGCTCGAGACCGGGCGTACCCACCAGATTCGAGTGCATATGGCAGCGCTCGGTCATCCATGTGTGGGTGACGAAATGTATGGTGCCGACCCGAGTTTGTCGGCGCGGCTCGGATTGAATCGGCAGTGGCTGCACGCGACGCGGCTTGGCTTTGAGCATCCCGGCACGGGCACCTGGATGGAGTTCACTTCGCCGTACGCACCTGAGTTGGAAGAAGCTCTCAGCGCAATGCGCGGTGGAGTGTTTCGGTAGCGCGGTAGACCGTCGAACGTAATGATGCGGCAGGTCCCAATGATCAACGGATACTTCCAATGAGTGAGTACGAAAAGAGCATGGTAGAAACCAAAGGCTCCCCACATGTTGAAGTTGTGACAGACGAGAACGGATTGCGGCGCTGCTGGGCCATCCGCATGGAAGTCTTTGTCCGCGAGCAGAATGTGCCGCCGGATGAGGAAGTCGATGCCTTAGACACCGATCATTCCACCGTGCACCTCATCGCCACCGTAGACGGCGTTGACCTGGGTACATTGCGGGTGCTTCCGGAAAAGCCCGGTTACTGCCATATCGGGCGGGTTGCAGTTCGCAGAGCAGCACGCGCCACTGGCATTGGCTACGCCTTGATGACTTACGCGGAACACGTGGCACTGGAACGCTGCGCGGATAGCGACGGCGTCGTCATTGCCTTGTCATCTCAGGAACAGGCCATTGGCTTCTACGAGAAATGTGGCTATCGCCTCCTTCCGGGGGAACGCTATCTTGACGCGGGGATTTGGCACCGCGACATGGAGAAGACGCTGCACATCGGTGCGGCGAAAGGTGACCGAGTCGACGTGTCGGACTAGACTGGTGCACATGGTTGCCAAGAACTTCGCTCACCTCCATGTTCATACCGAATACTCGTTGCTCGACGGTGCCGCGAAGATCAAGAAGCTTGTGGCGGAGGCAAAGGCACACGGCCAAGAGGCGGTGGCCATCACGGATCACGGCTACTGCTTCGGCGCCTATGAGTTCTATAAGGCAGCAAAAGCCGAGGGCATCAAGCCGATTATCGGCGTCGAGGCATATATGACTCCCGGCACCTCCCGTTTTGGAACGGAGCGGGTGCTGTGGGGAGACGAAACGCAGCGTGCCGACGATGTCTCCGCGCGCGGCGCGTATACACATCTCACCTTGCTCTCGTACAACAATACGGGCCTGCACAACCTGTTTCGCTTGGACTCGCGGGCATCGCTCGAAGGGCAGATGGGTAAATGGCCGCGCATGGACATGGAGCTTCTGGAGACCTACCATGAGGGTCTTATTGCCACGGCTGGTTGTCCGTCGGGCGAGGTCCAAACTCGGCTGCGTCTTGGACAGCATAAGGAGGCACTTGAGTCAGCCGGACGCATGCAGGAGATTTTCGGCCGTGAGAACTACTTTGTGGAGATCATGGACCACAACAACGCCATCGAGCGCAAGGTCCGCAATGACTTGCTGGAGTTGGCACGCAAGATTGATGCGCCGCTGATAGCCACCAACGATTCGCATTACGTCCAGTCCGGTGACGCGGCTATTCAGGATGCGATGCTGTGCATCAACTCGGGTTCGACCCTGCAGGATCCGAACCGTTTCACCTTTGACGGAGAGGGCTACCACCTGCGTTCCTCTCAAGAGATGTGGGATCTCTTCGGCGACCTGCCCGGAGCCTGCGAGAACACCCTGATGATTGCCGAGCGTTGCGATGTCTCCTTCCAGACAGCCGCCGAGGGCGCGAACTACATGCCGGTGTTCCCGGTGCCACCCGGTGAAGACATCACTTCCTGGTTCGTGAAGGAGGTCCAGCGCGGGTTGCATGTGCGCTACGGGGAGACCATCCCCGCCGACGTGCAGAAGCGGGCTGACTACGAGGTCGGCGTCATTGTTGAGATGGGCTTTCCGGGCTACTTCCTGGTCGTCTCGGACTATATTCTTTGGGCGAAGGAGCACGGCATCCGGGTAGGGCCGGGCCGTGGCTCCGGTGCCGGATCGATGGTTGCATACGCCCTGCAGATCACTGAGCTCGATCCCATCCGGCACGGTCTGCTCTTCGAACGGTTCTTGAACCCCGAACGTATCTCCATGCCGGATATTGACGTCGACTTCGATGAGCGTCGACGCGGCGAAGTCATCGAATACGTCGAGAAGAAGTATGGGGCGGACAAGGTTTCGCAGGTTGTCACGTTCGGGACGATTAAGACGAAGCAGGCACTCAAGGATGCCTCACGCGTACTGGGCTATCCCTTCGAGATGGGGGAGCGGCTCACCAAGGCATTGCCTCCCTCGGTACAGGGAAAGGACATCCCGCTCGGGCAGATCTTCGATCAAAGCTCCGAACGCTATATGGAGGCGGGTGAGTTTCGTGAACTAATTGGCGCCGATCCTGAGGCAAAGCGGATTTACGACCTCGCCCACGGACTGGAAGGGCTAACGCGTCAGTGGGGCGTACACGCCTGTGCCGTCCTCATGTCAAGTGTGCCTCTCACCGATGTGATTCCGGTGATGAAGCGTCCGGCGGACGGCGCCGTCATCACCCAATTCGAGTATCCCCAATGCGAGGAACTGGGCATCCTCAAGATGGACTTCCTCGGACTATCGAATCTGACGACGATCGATGATGCCCTCCACAACATCGCGGCGAACAATAAGGAGCCGCTTGACATCGAGAAGGTAGAACTGGATGACCCGGCAACCTTCGCCCTGCTCGGCCGGGCGGATACCCTGGGTGTGTTCCAGCTCGATGGTGCCGGCATGCGGACGCTGCTTAAGCAGATGCGGCCGACGGACTTCGAAGATATTTCGGCCGTGTCCGCCCTGTATCGCCCCGGGCCAATGGGCATGAATTCCCACACCAACTATGCATTGCGCAAGAATGGCTTGCAGAAGATTGAGCCTATTCACCCGGAGTTGGAAGAGCCTCTACGGGATATTCTGGCTCCCACCTATGGCCTGATTGTCTATCAGGAGCAGGTCATGGAGATCGCGCGTGTGGTGGCCGGATTCACCATGGGGCAGGCCGATACGCTGCGTAAAGCCATGGGCAAGAAGAAGATCGACGTGCTGAATAAGCAGTTCGAGTCATTCTCGCAGGGCATGCTGGAGAAGGGATATTCGCGCGAGTGCATCGACACGTTGTGGGGCGTGTTGGTACCTTTCGCCCAGTACGCCTTCAATAAGTCCCACTCGGCGGCATACGCGGTTGTTTCCTTCTGGACTGCCTATCTCAAGGCGAACTATCCGGTCGAGTTCATGGCGGCGGTTCTTACGTCGAAGAAGGACAACAAAGACAAACTCGCACTGTATTTGGGCGAGTGCCGCCGCATGGATATCACGGTTCTGGTGCCGGATGTCAATGAATCGGACTCGAACTTCTCCGCCGTTGGCAACGAGATTCGTTTCGGACTCTCCGCGGTGCGCAATGTGGGCGAGAACGTCGTCGCCGGAATCATACAGGCGCGTGAAGAGAAGGGACCCTTCACCTCCTTCCAGGATTTCCTTGACAAGATTCCGTTGCAGGTCTGCAATAAGCGTGCCATCGAGTGCCTGGTCAAAGCGGGAGCATTCGATTCACTTGGCTACACGCGCCGTGCCCTATTGTCACGGGTTGAGGAAGCGGTTGACTCCGTCGTCGCGCTGAAGAAGAATGAGGCGGCCGGGCAGTTCGATCTCTTCGGAGGCGCCAGCCCTGCCATCGCCGGCGGGGTGGAGATAACCGTGCCGGATGTTCCCGAGTGGGATAAGAAAGTCAAACTCGATCACGAGCGTGACATGCTGGGCCTGTACGTTTCTGATCATCCACTCTCTGGTTTAGAACACGTACTGGAACGGTCTGCGGATACAACCATTGTTCGGTTGATGAACGAGGAGAATCCCCGCGACGGCGCCAGTGTGACGCTGGCCGGACTAATCACCTCGGTGCAACCGCGGGTGTCGAAGAAGAACGGAAAGCTCTGGGCCACGGTGGTGTTGGAGGATCTCACCGGAAGTGCGGAGATCAACTTCTTCCCGGCCACATATCAAGCGGTGTCAACGATGCTGACGCAAGATGCCGTTGCAGTGGTGACCTGTCGGGTGCAGGACCGCGACGGTTCGATCCAGTTGTCCGCACAGGATCTCTCTTTGCCTTCCGGCGATCTTCTGCCCGACTCTCCGTTGGATCTTCAGGTCCCGGAGCGGATGTGTACGCAGGAGCTTATGGGGTCCTTGGCGGGTATCCTGCGCTCGTATCCCGGGTCGGCACCGGTCCGCTTGCATATTCGGCGCCCAACGTCCACCGCCGTTGTACAAGTCGACCGGGCCTTCTATGTTCATCCGGGACCGGGCATGTTCTCGGACCTGCGGGTTTTGCTTGGGCGTAACTGCTTGCTGAGTTGAACTTGGTGGCGGGCCTCCTGCCGCGCTCAACGTGGGCGCGTGCTACCTCGGCGGACTCGCGTGCCGCGAACCGACGCGCGGCTCAGTGATTTGCGTATGCGCAAGTGATCTGCGTTTGCGGAACTGCGGTGACGGCGATCCGCGGGGTGTGTGCGATTCAGTCGTCGGTGGCGCGTACCCGTACGGTTATTCCGTCCAACGCGACGACGTCGCCGTCCGCCAAACGGTGCCCACGGTGGGTTTCGACTGCGTCGTTGACGGTGATTTCGCCGTCTTCGATGAGTTCACGTGCCTGTGCACCTGAGTCGGCCAATGAGGCGAGCTTTACGAACTGTCCCAATCGGATAGGAAGACGTACCCGGATTTCGTCCATTGTGTCAGCCTCTCTCTTCTGTTGCGCGTGTGTTGCCCTGCATGCTGGGTTTTTCGGCAGGATCATTGGTGCTGGCTGCCACCGTATTGGCCCATGTGCAGTCCCGGCAAATTCCGTCCAGTTCCAAGGTGTGCGAGATATTCGTGAACCCAGCCTCTGTAGCTACTCGAACGGCCCAGGCCTCGACGTCGGCGCCCGATACTTCCACGGTGGCTCCACATTGCCGGCAGACAAGGTGATGGTGGTGTTCTTCGGAGGCGCAGTGCCGGTACAGCGTTTCGTTGTCGCGGCGCAGCACGTCCAGCACACCGCGGTCGGCCAAACTTTGCAAGGTCCGATAAACAGTTGCAAGACCGATCCCATAACCGGCGCTGGCAAGTCTGCCGTGTAGTTCCTGTGCGCTGATGAATCCGGGGGCACGCGCAATTTCCTCTTGGATGGCTGCTCGTTGAGCTGTACGACGTGGCTGCTCCGTCATGAAACCACCTCTACCTGCCGACGATGGGTGCGATGTCGCGCTCCTGCCGCCATTGCAGCGCGGATAAACGCGACAATGGCGTATACGGTTATCAGCATAACCACAATAGTGGCGCCAGGCGAGGCCGGTACGTAATAGGTGATAACAAGACCGGCGACGCAGGCGACAACCCCAATTGCCATGGCGATATGCATGGTCCGCGCGAAGGACGATGACAGAAGCTGTGCAATCGCCACCGGAACGATCATGATGGCGGAGACGAGAAGCACCCCGACCACCCGCATGGAAACGGAGACGGTGAGTGCGGCGACGACGGCAATGAGAATATTGAGCATGCGAACCGGCAGCCCGGAGGCACGAGCAAACTCCTCGTCGTGGGAGAGTGCGAAAAGCGGCTCTCGCAGTCCGATACCAATCGTGATAATGACGATTGCCAGGGCAATGGTGTAGCGCACGTCTGCGCTGGAGACGACGGCGAGCGAGCCGAAAAGGTAGCTGTTGAGGTTGGTGGTTGTTCCACCGGCGATCCGAATGAGTAATACGCCGCCGGCAATACCGCCATAGAAAAGCATGGCGAGGGCGACATCGCCACCCGTTCTACCGGTTGACCGGACTACCTCGATCAGAATCGCACCGACCAGGGAAGCAAGAATGGCCCCCGGAATCGCGAGGATATCGTTCGGAGACAGGCCGAGCGAACCGGCTGCCAGCCACCCGAGGGCAACTCCGGTCAGTGACACGTGGCCAATACCATCACCCATAAGGGCCATGCCGCGTTGCACCAGGTAGGTTCCGACGATGGGGGCGGATATGCCGACCAGTACCGCGACGATTAGCGCGCGTTGCATAAGTGGGGAGGAAAGGAGTTCGATCATCGTGTCTCCGTTCGCAGAACCGGCGCATGATGCGGTGGGCGGCCGGTGGTGGATTCCGGGCCGTGGTGGCAGTCATCGTCGATATGATGCCGCGCGGCATCCTCGGGTGAAAAGGAACCGTCGCGAGCGATTCGTCCGCTGTCCAGTTCGATAGCGCGCTGTACGACGCTCGCGAGTTCTCCGATTTGATGAAGCACCGTGAAGAGGGTGACTCCCCGATTGTGCAGATCGGTGAGGATCTCGGCGAGGGTTTCCCGCGATGTTCGGTCAATTCCGGCCAGCGGCTCGTCCAGGATCAGTAACTCCGGGTCGCGGACGAGTGCCCGTGCGATGAGTACACGCTGTGATTGCCCACCGGATAGGACCTGGACATGGTCGCGGGCCCGATCGGCCAGTCCGACGGCATCGAGAGCGGCCAGTGCGCGTTCTTTGGCTTTCCGGCCGTGTTTTGCCCACAGATTTCTGGGAGCGAGCAGCCCGGAGCGCACCACTTCCAATGCGGTGGCAGGAACTCCCGAGGCTGCGCTGACGCGCTGAGGAACATAGCCGATTCGACGCCACGGGACGGCCCGACGGGAGGACATTGGCACACCGAAGACGCGCACGGTACCCGCCGAGGGAGGAATGATACCGAGAATCGTGCGTACCAGCGTTGATTTTCCGGATCCGTTGGCACCTAACAGTGCGACGGAAGAACCTTTCGCGACGGTAAAGGAGATATCGGAAAGGATCTGCGTTGCGCCGAGAACCACGGACAAATCGTCCACCGCTATGGCCGCTTCGTGGCTCACGTTATCGGTGCTGTTGACTGGCAGCTCGGTGCTATCGGTTGGTAACTCGGTGTCATTCACTGGCAACTCAGCGCCGTTCGCAGTGCATCAAGATTACTCGTCATGGCTCCAAGATAATCGTTTTTTTCCGGTTGTGACTCCATCGGGTCAAGAACGGCGGTTTGCGCACCCGTCTCGGCTGCCAGGGCTTCGGCGGTCTTGGGGGAGACGAGCGTTTCTGTGAAGATCGTGGTCGTTCCCGTCTCCTCAACCGCCTTTTTCACTGCCGCCAAATCGGCCGGACTGGGCTCGGATTCCGGGTCGATACCGGAAATGGAGACCTGGTTGAGTCCGTACCTATCGGCCATATAGCTAAAAGCGGCATGCGAGGTGACGATGGTATTGCGCTCGCAGTTGGCCAGCCCGGTCGCGTAGGAGGAGTCCAGAGAGCTGAGCTTCTCCTGCAGGGTGGCAAGGTTCTGCTGGTAATAGGCAGCATTGTCGGGATCCTGTTCGGCCAAGGACCGCTGGATCTCTTCCGCTACCGCTTGCATGCGCACCGGGTCAAGCCAGAAGTGGGGATCGAGATTTGCCTCGCTTGCACTGTCATCACTCTCTGCGGCGGCAGAGGAGGCTTTCTGTAGATCAGCGGCTTCCGAGAGTTCGCTCACCGCAGGTCCGCCGAGTTGTGCGACGGCGTCGTCCATGGACGGCTGGAAGCCCGCCACGTAGACAATGAGGTCGGCCTTGCTCAGCGCGGTGACATCGGCAGGGGAGAGCTCGTAGTCATGCGGTTCGACGTTGAATGGGGTAACACTGCTGACGGTTACCTTATCGCCTCCAATTTGCTCGGTGAGCCAGGCGATGGGGTAGAACGACGCAGACACGCGAAGAGCATCGTTGCTGGAGTCCGTGGAGGAGCACCCGACTGCTCCGAAGGCCACAGCGATCGTGGCGCACAGAGCTAAGACGCGAGAACGAAACGAAGGAGTCATGAGAATCATTATCAGTTTCGATGGCGTCCGCTGTCAAACGTGCTAGCAGGCGGTGACTGCCGGCGTGGAGATGATGGATGTGGTCATGCCGCTAAGGCTTGAAGCGAGCCGGATGAGACGAATCATGAGGGCGGGGCAGCGCTTGGGACGGTCGCTTCGGGGCGGCA
>SUUB01000001.1:188646-191719 GCA_015062745.1 Actinomycetaceae bacterium | reverse complement strand
CCCGCCGGGCGCACCGACCCCCACCAAGAAGTGTTGGGTTTTTCAAGAAACTCCGCCTATTTCACGACACTTCTTGAAAAACCCGACACTTCTTCACACGGGAGACCATTTACACGCCGGGCCAAGCGGTCCAGACATCATCACACCAACATAGGAGGGGCCCATATTCAGGGCGCGCCAACAGCTGGCACGGGCACCCCACACCTACAGCGAGAGGGGAAGCGGCACGGCAAAGTAGCCCTGCCGCGGCCGGGCACCCCCGCGCCTACAAGGAGAGATTCTTCTTCACCACTTCGGCCAGCTCGGCCGCAACGCTGTCCGCCTCAGCCTGGGTCGCGGCCTCAACCATCACCCGTACCAAAGGCTCGGTTCCAGAAGCACGCAGCACCACGCGGCCCGTCTCGCCCAGGCGTTCCTCGGCAGCCGCCACAGCAGCCATAACGGCACTATTGCTGCTCGTCGCGGTCTTGTCCACATTCGGCACATTCACCAGCGTCTGCGGTAGGCGCTGCACCACGCCGGCCAACTCGGCCAAGGACTTACCCGTGGCGGCAACTCGTTCAGCTACCAGCAGCGCGGTCAATGTGCCATCGCCGGTGGTGGCATGCTCCATGTTGATCACATGCCCGGACTGCTCACCGCCAAGCACATAACCGTCTGCCCGCATGGCCTCCAACACGTACCGATCCCCAACCGCCGTCTGCACCGTCTCAATGCCAGCATCACGCATGGCGAGGATAAGCCCCAGATTAGACATCACGGTGACGACCAACGTGTCATGCGCCAGGCGCCCCTCTTCCTTCAGCCCCAGGGCCAGCATTCCCATTATCTGGTCGCCGTCCACCATCTTGCCGTTGCCATCCACCGCGAGACAGCGGTCGGCGTCGCCGTCGAAAGCCACACCGAAGTCGGCACCGGACTCGACCACCGTGCGCTGCAACTGCTCCGGGTGGGTCGAACCGCAGGCAACATTAATGTTGTACCCGTCCGGGGATGCGTTGATAACAACGAGTTCCGCACCCGCCTTGCGCAGCGCCTCCGGTGCCACCGTTGATGCCGCACCATTTGCGCAATCCACGGCGATCCGCAGTCCATTCAGCGGCGTCGAGATCGAGGCCGCCAAATGGTCCACGTAAGCAGCGTCGGCGGCTTCCACCGCGCTGGAGATACGCCCCACATCCGCCCCGACCGGATGCTCCCAGTCCTGGCCCAGGATGGCCTCGATCTGATCCTCAAGGGCGTCCTCGAGCTTGTAACCTGCACGAGCGAAGAATTTGATGCCGTTGTCCGGCATGGGATTATGCGAAGCGGAGATGACAACACCGAGATCAACATCCCGGCTGGCGGTGAGATAGGCCAGTCCGGGCGTGGGCAACACCCCAACATGCTCGACGTCGACGCCGGCGCTCGCCAGCCCCGCTGCAACCGCCTGCGCCAACATGGCCCCGCTGATGCGGGTGTCGCGTGCGATAACCGCGCGCGGGCGGCGTCCGGATTCCGTGGACTCGGTGAGCACCCGCGCCGCAGCATCCCCTAAGGAGAGGGCGAGACTGGCGGTGACCTCCCGGTTGGCAAGTCCGCGTACTCCATCGGTACCAAAAAGTCGAGGCATTACTACTCCCTTGATCGGTTCATTGGTCAGTATCGCATTAAACAGACGATGACGCCCCGCATCGGCTTGTCGGTGTCTGCGGCAGCCCGGTTCGCGCTTTGTGCTCCACCATATACGCAACGAGGGGTCCCGAATCTCGGAACCCCTCGTCGTAACAATCTCATCGCTTGGAGAACTGCGAAGCCTTACGGGCCTTCTTCAGGCCGGCCTTCTTACGTTCAACCGCACGAGCGTCGCGCGTCAGGAACCCGGCCTTCTTCAGAGCCGGACGATTGGCCTCCCGGTCAATCTCGTTGAGTGCACGGGCAATGCCAAGGCGCAGGGCGCCCGCCTGCCCGGACACGCCGCCGCCGTTGATACGGGCAACGACGTCAAAACGACCTTCGAGGTCCAGCAGGGTGAACGGCGAACGCACTAGCTGCTGATGCAGCTTGTTGGGGAAATAGTCCTCCAGAGTGCGGCCGTTGATCTTCCACTCGCCGGTTCCAGGAAGAAGACGGACACGGGCAACAGCCTCCTTACGGCGGCCAACTGCCTGGCCCGGAGCGGTCAGGGACGAACCCTGGCCAACGCGCGGAGCTTCACTCTCCGTGGTGTATGAGCCGGTGAATTCTTCGTCCAGCTCAGTATCAACTGTGGTCTCAGCCATTTACTTACATCCTGTTTCCGGTTATCACTGAGCGATCTTCTTCAGCTCATAGGTTTCGGGCTGCTGAGCGGTATGCGGATGCTCAGCGCCGGCGTAAACCTTGAGCTTCTTTAGCTGCTTACGAGCCAGCTTGTTCTTCGGGAGCATTCCCGCAACGGCCTTTTCGACGGCGCGCTCAGGCTTGGTTGCAAGCAGCTCCGTGTAAATGGTGGCCTTCAGACCACCCGGGTAACCGGAGTGATGGTAGGCCATCTTCTGCTCCCGCTTACTGCCGGTCAATTCGACCTTGCCGGCGTTGATGACGATCACATAGTCGCCAGTGTCAGCGTTAGGAGCAAAGTTCGGCTTGTGCTTCCCACGGAGCAGGGTGGCAACCTGAGCTGCCAATCGGCCAAGGACGACGCCGTCGGCATCAATGAGATACCACTTCGGTTCGACGTCGCCGGGCTTCGGTGTATACGTGCGCACGGGCGTAGCCTTCGTTTCTCGTATCGGGGACCGTGGTAAGAGGACACAGTACCCCAGGGTAGGTAACTTACTGTCGGATGCGGCACGGCGAGTGGGAAGAACACCGTGCAAACAGCACACACAACATCAACTAAGAATAGTGGCCAGATTTGGCGCGGTCAAAAGGAAGAGCCCGCTGTGAGCGATGGCACTGCGTCAGCGGACCGTACACCCGCTCCCGCACTCCATCACGGACGACCATCCATACCTTCCGGCCCGTGACCATTCCATCGTGCCTTCCGTCCGGCTACCATTCCATCACACCTTCCAGCCGACGACGACTCCGTTGTGGCTTCCAGCCGACG
>SUUB01000001.1:182107-188546 GCA_015062745.1 Actinomycetaceae bacterium | reverse complement strand
CGACTCCATCGTGCCTTCCGGCCAGACGGCCGTTCCGCCGGACCCATCCTGACAGACCCCGCGCGAGGGCGGCCAGCGGCCGTCGAGAAACGGATGTCAAACCGACGACGTCGTCACAACTCCGAGAGAGGCGCAACTCCAAGAGACATGCCAGCCATGGCCCGTGAAATCAGCTTCCCGGAAACCCCGCAGCCAACCCGGGCAGATGCTAGCGTTATCTATGATTGCCGTAGGATCTCCGAAGGAGGTAGACCCATGACGCAGGTGTACATGGGAATCGATTTGGGCACGGGCGGCTGCCGGGTCGGTTTATTCGACGAGCAGGGCCATCCACTTGCCTTTCACGACACGAATGTTACGTCTTACTACCCGCATCAAAGCTGGGTGGAGCAGGATACCGACGAATGGTGGGATGCACTGGTCACCTCAGTCCACAAAGTCCTAGAGAAGTCGGGAGTCGACCCTGCCGACATTGCGGGAATCGGCTACGACGCCACATCCGCCACACTCATTGCCGTTGGCGACGACGATGTTCCCCTGCGCCGCGCGATCATGTGGTCCGACGTACGCGCCGAAAACCAGGCAGCCCGCGCATCCGATATTGACCACTGGGCACGCCTGTACAACGCGGGCGGAGAGGATCCCGCCTCAGCCGAATGGTTCATCTACAAGGCACTGTGGGTCAAGGAAAACGAGCCGGACATCTGGGCTCGAACAAAATGGGTCCTTGACGCGCCGGACTGGATCGGTTTTACTCTCACGGGCCGCGCCTGTGTGAATCTCACCAGCGCATCCCTGAAGATGTACCACAACAATGACCATGGCGGGTTCCCGGTCGAGTTCTACGCCCAACTCGGCCTCGACGACCTGATGGATAAGATGCCGAGCGATCTCAAGGTGATGGGCGATTACCTCGGCGAACTCACGCCGGAAGCTGCCGAGCAGCTCGGCCTCGTCGCCGGGACTCCGGTAGCCGAAGGAGGGGTTGACGCGGAAGCAGGGATGATCGGTATGGCCGTCCTTAATCCGGGCCAGATGGCGCTGATTACCGGATCAAGCAACTGCCTGCTCGCCCAGTCGGCGCAAACGATGTACGGCCCGGGGTTGTTCGGTGCCCACACCGACGCCGTCGTGCCCGGACAATACACGCTCGAGGCCTCCCAGGTTTCCACCGGCTCCATTATTCGTTGGTTCCTGCAGACCTTCTGTGCCGATCTAACCGAAGCGCATAAGAACGGTGGCCCGTCGCCCTACGAGGTCCTCAACGAGGCCAGTAAGGACATCGGCCCTGGATCGGACGGGGTGCTTGTCACGGACTACTTCCAGGGCAACCGAAGCCCCTATACGGACGCGCGTGCCCGCGGCACCATTACCGGCCTGAGCCTTAATCACCGCCGCGAGCACATTTACCACGCGATCCAAGAAGCCACCTGTTACGGACTGGAGATGAACCTGCGCACCCTGCGCTCGCTGGGGTACCACCCGGAGGAAATCGTGGCATGCGGTGGGGCGCTGAACAGCCCCAGTTGGCTGCAGATGCACGCCGACATTACCGGGCTGCAGATTAAGATAACCGAAGTGCAGGACGGCCCCACCCTTGGTTCAGCCATGATGGCCGCCGTTGCAGCCGGTCGGTACAAGGATCTGCACGAAGCGGCTGCGGCGATGGTGCATGAGAAGGCGACTATTACGCCGGACCCCGAGCGCTATGACGAGTACCGTTTCTGGGTTGACCAGTACACGGAACTCTACCCGGCACTCTTCGAGATCCATCACGCATCCTTCGACCATCTGACAAACGAAGGCTGACGGGGCTCCCCAACAAAGTAACGGGACACGCGGCTCGCACGCATCAATCGGCACAGTTGCGACCATCAAAACAGACACAATCGGCACCTTCTGCTCAACAAGGCTGCCGACCCGACTACAACAAGGAAAGAAATGACTACAGAAGAGGACGTCACCGCACAAGGGTTGGCCCAAGCCGAGAGCACGAAGGCCATGGAAGTCGGACGCGGCGTTATCGCCAAGGTTGGTCCGGTCATCGTAAACATGCTGCGCAGTGTCGGAAATCGCCCGGTCATGCTGGTCGCAGACGAGAATACCTGGCAGGCTGCGGGAGCAACCGTCCAGGGTTATCTGGAGGCAGAGGATGGCGTTACCGTCATCGACCCAATGATTTTCCCCGGCAAGCCAACCCTCTATGCCTCCTATGATCACTGTGTGGAGATTAAAGAGCGCTTGACAGCGGGCGGAGCTCTCGGAATCGCCATCGGCTCCGGCACACTCAACGATCTGACAAAGCTGGCCTCCGGGGAACTGGACCAGCCCTACGCCGTCGTCGCAACGGCTGCATCCATGGACGGCTACACCGGCTTCGGCGCCCCCATGACGCGCGACGGTTTGAAGATCACCATGCCTTGCCCGGCTCCTCATACGGTGATTTTTGATCTGGACGTCGCTGCCGACGCCCCGCGTCCCATGGCAGCGTCGGGCTACGGCGACCTTTCCGCAAAGATCCCCGCTGGAGCGGACTGGATGTACGCCGACGCCGTCGGTGTCGATCCCATTCATCCGCTGGCATGGAAACTGGTCCAAGGCGGCGTGCGCGAAGCCCTGTCACGGCCGACCGAACTCGCCGCTGGCGTACCCGAGGCCTACGAGGGCCTCTGCTCCGGCCTGGTCATGTCGGGCCTGGCCATGCAGGTGGCTCGCGGCACTCGGCCCGCCTCGGGCGCCGAACACTACTTCAGTCACCTGTGGGAGCTGAACCATTTAGGCGCCGAGCTCGACCCGCCCCTGAGCCACGGCTTCAAGGTGGCGATCGGGACGCTCGCTATGACGGCTTTCCACGAGCGTTTCCTGCTGCGCGATATCTCCGCGCTCGATATCGACGCCGTGGTGGCCACCTGGCCGTCCTGGGACGCCATTGAGGCCGATATTCGCAACACAATGTCCGGGCCGCTGATCGACAAGGGGATCAACGAGACCCGTGAAAAGTATGTTGATGCGGATGGGCTGCGCGCGCGGGTCGAGAAACTGGTCGCCGCTTGGCCCACCCTACGCGAACGCGTCTCCGGACAACTCATGCCCGTTAAGGAGCTGCAGCGGATGCTGGCCGAAGCTGGTGCGCCGTCGCGTCCGGAAGACATCGGGTTAACGGCAGAGGATGTTCGCGAGACATTCCCCCGCGCCATGTACTACCGCTCGCGTTACACGGTTCTCGACGTCGCGCGAGAGATCGGACTCTTTGAAGAAATCAAAGAGGAGGTCTTCGCCCCGGGCGTGCTCTGGAACTGACGTCCTGTAGTGTGGAACTGACGGCGGCGCATAAGGCCAAGCACTAAGACTTCTTCCGCACTGCTCCTCGGCTAGCATCACGCCAGCCGAGGAGCAGTTGATTTACTCGGCCTGGGACAATCGGACTCGTGGGTCGGTGCGTCCTTCGTTGACCCACGTACGCACCGGATTCGCGGTGACTGCCAAGACGACGAGCACCGCGAGCGCTGCCTGGAAGATACTACTTGCCTCATCGGGGAAAGACAGTGTCCCAAACGCCGCGAGGGTTTCAATAGCCATGTAGGTGACCCACGCCCAACGCTTGTGCCTGACCGCCATGATCCACATAAGCAGAATCAACGATTGCACTCCCAGGCGCACCACAGTCAAGGTATCCGGAGCATGCAGCACATCACCGCAAGCAACTATTGCTGACACGATAGTCAACAGCCCCGCACCAAGTAGGGGCACCGGCGGCAATCGACGTGCACGCCCACCCGCCTCACTATCACTCTCTATGTCAAGCGGGAACCGCTCTGCAGCACCAGTGACATCAAGCACCGGAAGATCACCATCGGTGCGAACCTCATCCCCACCACCGTTGCGGGAATGGTACGACGTTGAGAATTGGCTAATGACCCGCACATTCGACTTCGGGTCGGCGTAACGAACCGTGTTGATAATGTAGTCACGTTCGACGTCGATATCTGCATCGATCTTGTGGGTCACCTGCCCGGTGAACGCCGACAATCCCACCGAGCGATCATAGGTTCCCGCCGCAAGCCATGCTACTCTTTCACCGCCTGGCAAACGCCATCCATCCGGCGTACGCCAGAAACGCACATGGTGACGTTGCGAAGGATTGCCGTCTACTTCCTGTTGATAGGCGAAGGCGTGCCGCCGCCCAAAAAGGTACAGATTGGACACTGGAGCCGCTGGGTATGAGCGGCGCACCAGAGCCGAAACAATCATCCCCCAGGTAGAACGCACGGTAATCTCATCAGCGAGAATCCATCCGGCCGCCTGCATAGCCTCGTGAATATCCTCTTCACTGCCTTCAAGAGCAAGATTCACCGGATCGCCCAGTAGCCCGTCACCGGTACGTGTCCGACCGATGAAATAGTCCGGCACGTAGATCAATGTGAAAAGCTGGTGCAAACGCGGAAGAGCAAGGTACGTCAGCAACGCCCAGAATAACAGTAGGTACACAATCCACAGCGGTTCGCCGGGAAGAGCACGAACTAGAAATAGCCCCGCCAACCAGAACGCCAACACCAGTCCTAGAACAACGAACACACCGGCAATCGTCTCGTATAGCCGCGGCCCTCGCCGACCGGACACTTTCCGTACCTCGCTTGTGTATCGTGGTTTTTCACGCGGAACTGGGTACCGTTCTGATTCGTTCGTCGCGTCGATGTGTATCTCTCCTCCTACCTCAATGGCCTCCATGGTTACCCATAATGTACTAACCCGGCTCGCAGTCACAAGTCCGTATCGCCCGTGTCCTTCGTGCCCGTGCCGCGAGTTCCGTGTCCTGCGGATAATCGACTCGCTCCAATGTGAGCGGATGCGCAGGTGCCACCACCACTTCGCCATCGCGAGTCCGCGCCGCCAGCCGCTCGGCCGGCCATTGCTCGGAACGTTTCCCGGTTCCTACCCGCAACAGACTTCCCACTAGGGTACGAACCATGGAATGACAGAATGCGTCGGCTCGCACAGTGAACTCCACCAGACCCGCTTTTCGCGTAATATCGAGCAGCTGCAGCTCCCGCACCGTCGTCGCACCCTTGCGCGGCTTGCAGTAGGCAAGAAAATCATGCTCTCCGAGCAACGGAAGGGCCGCTCGCTGCATCGCCGGCACATCCAATCGTTCCGGCAACCACAACACATTGCCCCGTTGCAGTGGGTCATAAGCGGTCACAGAATCGGCCACCAGATAGCTATAGGTGCGAGCGAGCGCGGAGAAGCGCGCATCGAATCCGTCGGGCGCCTCAGACACTGCACGTACAAGAAGATCTGACGTTCCCCGCGGACCACCAACGCTTGCGCGCAGCAACACGCCTGCTAACCTCGTCCGCAACGCCTCCGTCGGCGCCCGATCGCTACGGCCAGGAAGGCCGGCGAAGGCGGCCGCTGGAACATCGACGTGCGCTACCTGACCACGCGCATGGACACCGGCGTCGGTACGCCCGGCAACGGTGAGCTGCACCTCATGACGCAACACCGTGGTCAAGGCATCCGCCAGTGTTCCTTCCACGGTTCGTAATCCGGGCTGTGCCGCCCAACCGTGAAAACCCGCACCGTCGTACGCCAGATCGAGACGCAGCCGCACAGTTTGCGATACCGTCGAAGTCATGAGTGAAGTCTCCCATACCCCGCTGGGTCCGCCCAAGCCGCGCACGCTCGCCGTCGACTGCGGTGGCGGTGGAATCAAGAGTTGCATCTTGGACGCAGGAGGCTTTCAAATCGGTCCGCCGCAGCGAACCGCCCTGCGTTATCCCCTCTCGCCCGACGACCTTCTCGGTATCGTCGCCGACCATGCGCAGTCTCTGGGTGAATTCGACCGCATCACCTTGGGCATGCCAGGCATGATCCGCCACGGCGTGGTCGTCTACACCCCGCACTATATTCGACGCTCCGGGCCACATACGAAGATTGTTCCCGAGTTAGCTGAGGCATGGGATCATCTGGACATGGCTGCGGTGTTGGAGGAACGGTTCGCAGTACCCGCCTTGGTATTGAACGATGCCGAAGTCGCCGCGGCGGGTGTGGTTTCAGGCCGCGGATCCGAACTCGTCATCACCCTGGGAACCGGATTGGGTTCCGCGCTTGTCGACGACGGCCAGCTGGCGCCGCATCTCGAGTTGTCACACGCTCCTATGCGGTGGGGCTTAACGTACGACGACGTGATCGGGGAGGCTGAGCGTATCCGGCTCGGCGATTCCGCCTGGTCGCGCCGAGTGCTGCGTGCCCTCGAGTATCTGTGGCCCGTATTTCGCTGGGATCGACTCTATTTGGGAGGCGGCAACAGCGCTCGAATCTCGCCGACGGTGCGCGCCCGGCTGGGTGACAATGTCAGTTTCATTCCCAATGCTGCCGGGATGAACGGTGGCGTGCGCGCCTGGTCACTCGCCCGCCCGCACCGCTAGCAGGCTCGGGC
>SUUB01000001.1:165545-182007 GCA_015062745.1 Actinomycetaceae bacterium | reverse complement strand
GGTCCCAGGACGCTCCCGCCCGCAACCCCGGCCCAGGAGCGCACCTACCCAAAATCTCCGGGGTTTCCCCAGTTCTCCGCGAATAACCCGGAAATTGGAGGAAAACCCGGAGATTCTACCGACACGCGCAATTCAGTGCAGCGGGCACAGGGCAGCGCGCAATATCGGCCTCCCCCGCTCGGCCCTATCCAAGACAGCAACTCGGGTTGGCCGCCCAGCAAGGACGGCGACGGCGGGCAGAACGGCCAAGGAGGGTAAGGCACGACTGGGCCAGATCCACCGGAGCAGACATAAGACGGGAGGGCACCCGATCGGGTGCCCTCCCACCATATAAGAACGGCTTACTTCTCAGCCTCGTCGCTTGCCTCGGCGTCGTCGGTCGTATCGGCATCATCTGCCGACGCTGCCGACTCGGCCGAATCGGCACTCTCGGCGGAATCAGCAGATTCGGACTCCTCGACTTCCTCTGCGGCTTCCTCAGCCGCAGCGGCCTTGGCGGCGGCCTTCTCGGCCTCCTGCACGACGGCCTGCTTCGGCGAAACCTTCTCGGTCACCAGGGAGATAACTGCCATGGGGGCGTTGTCACCCTTGCGATTACCGATCTTGGTGATGCGCGTGTAGCCACCATCACGCTCGGCGAAAAGCGGAGCCAGCTCCTCGAAAAGGATGTAGGCGAGCTCGCGATCACCGAGCACCTTCAAAGCCTGGCGGCGGTTCGCCGTATCGCCACGCTTCGCCTTCGTAATGAGCTTCTCCATGTACGGTTGCACGGCCTTGGCGCGCGCCTGCGTCGTCCGCACCGACTTGTTGCGGATGAGGTCCTTACACAGGTTGGCGATGATGTGCCGCTGGTGCGCAGCGGATCCACCGAGACGCGGGCCTTTCGTAGGCTTGGGCATAGTAATTGTCTCCTATAAAGCTGCGGGCCTCAGGCCTGCAGGTCGTCGCTGAACTGCATGGTATAGCTTTCCTCGCCGTAACCCGCGAGGAAGCCTGCCGGGGAATCCTTGAGCCGCAGGTCGAGCTTCGCCAGTTCATCCTTAACGTCCTCAATGGACTTCGCACCGAAGTTGCGAATGTCCAGGAGGTCGGCCTCGGAGCGCTGCACGAGTTCGCCAATGGTGTGGATGCCCTCGCGCTGCAGGCAGTTCTGCGAGCGGGCCGGCAGATTCAAGATGGTGATCGGACGCTGCAGGTCGGAGGACTGCGTCTCCACAACCGGCGCCGGGCCGACTTCGATTCCTTCGGCCTCCGTATTCAGATCAACCAGCAGTCCGAACAACTCCACCAGCGTCTTCCCGGCCGAAGCCAATGCGTCACGCGGAGTGGTGGACTGCTTCACCTCAACGTCGACAATAAGCTTGTCGAAGTCGGTGCGCTGCTCCACACGGGTGGCCTCAACCTTGTATGAGACCTTAAGAACCGGGGAATAGATGGAGTCGATCGGAATGCGCCCGATCTCGTCGTCGGCTCCCTTGTTCTGCGCGGCGGAAACATAGCCGCGACCGCGCTCGACGGTCAAGTCGACCTCGATCTTGCCCTTTTCATTGAGCGTGGCGATATGAAGATCGGGGTTGTGAATCTCAACGCCAGCCGGCGGCGTGATATCAGCTGCGGTGACCTCGCACGGACCCTGCTTACGCAGGTACATGAGGACGGGCTCATCGTTCTCAGAAGAGACGACGAGTTCCTTCAAATTGAGGATAATCTCCGCAACATCCTCTTTCACTCCGGCAATGGTGGAGAACTCATGGAGCACGCCATCGATACGAATGGAGGTGACTGCCGCACCCGGAATGGACGACAGCAGTGTGCGCCGCATGGAGTTACCCAGCGTATACCCGAAGCCCGGCTCGAGGGGTTCGAGTGTAAACCGCGAGCGATACTCGGAGACCTGCTCCTCGGTGAGGACAGGACGCTGTGTGATCAGCACGATTCTTTCCTTTCAGCGGACACCCGCTATTTGATGTCCGCGTTACTCGTACGGCTCTCGGTCCAGCCGTACGACGGGGCCCCACGATGGGGCCCAAGTCGATTGTGACCAGCGGCTTCACACCGGTTCCACCGTAGTCACGGTAGAGAACGCAGTGATTGAGAAGCCTGCACCGCACTACACGCGGCGGCGCTTCGGCGGGCGGCACCCGTTGTGCGCCTGCGGCGTCACATCGGAGATCGACGTGACCTCAAGGCCGGATGCGGTCAGCGACCGAATGGCGGTCTCGCGGCCGGATCCCGGACCCTTCACAAAGACATCGACCTTCTTCATGCCCTGATCCATGGCATGACGAGCGGCGTTTTCGGCCGCGAGCTGAGCCGCGTACGGGGTGGACTTGCGTGACCCCTTGAAGCCCACCTGGCCTGAGGAGCAGGATGCGATAACCGCACCCGTGGGATCGGTAATCGACACGATGGTGTTGTTGAAGGTGGACTTGATGTGGGCCTGGCCCACTGCAATATTCCGGCGTTCCTTACGGCGGGGCCTACGGGTGCCGGAGGCAGACTGACGTGGCATAATCTACTTTCTCTCTCGAACTGACGACGAGGCTTACTTAGCCTTCTTCTTTCCGGCAACGGTGCGCTTCGGGCCCTTGCGGGTGCGCGCATTGGTCTTCGTGCGCTGCCCGCGAACGGGCAGGCCACGGCGATGCCGCAGCCCCTGGTAGCAACCAATTTCGATCTTGCGGCGAATATCGGCCTGCACCTCACGGCGCAGATCGCCCTCGACCTTGTAATTCTCGTCGATATGGTTCTTGAGTTTGACCAGATCGTCCTCGGTCAGATCCTTGACTCGCGTATCCGGATTCACACCGGTCGCCGCCAAGGCCTCAGCCGCCCGTGTCCGGCCAATGCCGTAGATATAGGTGAGCGCGATCTCGACCCTCTTTTCGCGAGGGAGATCAACACCTGAGAGACGTGCCAATTTCTTAGCTCCTGTTTGTAGTTCCGAAGGTATGATGCATCGCCATCCCCGCGGGTCTCACCGCGGGCCCCGGCCTTCGGTCCGGAGGTTGCCTTTGGGCTGGTGATGCGCTTTCTTGCGGGCTCCGCCCGCTACGCCGGGCTTAACCCTGACGCTGCTTGTGCCGCGGGTTCTCGCAGATCACCATGACACGACCGTGCCGGCGAATCACCTTGCACTTGTCACAGATCCTCTTAACGCTGGGCTTGACCTTCATTGTCGTTCTTCCTTGCCGTCCGGCTGCCGCCTGACGGCGATAGCACAGTGGGGCTCACTTATAGCGGTAGACGATTCGACCGCGATTCAGGTCGTATGGAGTAAGCTCCACAACCACCCGATCCTCGGGCAGAATCTTGATGTAGTGCTGCCGCATCTTGCCGGAAATATGAGCGAGCACAACATGCCCGTTCTCCAGCTCAACGCGGAACATCGCGTTGGGGAGGGTTTCAACCACCGTTCCCTCAACCTCGATGACGCCATCTTTCTTCGCCATATCCCTCGCTAACACTCTCTACGGTCCCCCGCCGGATTGCGGGAAACCGTATACGCGTGCCCAGTGGACACAGCGTACCGAGGGTTAATCATACTCGGGTATCGTTCAGCGGAAAAGCCAGATTCCGGTGCACTGGATCACGCGGCAACCGTCCCCGACCGCACCCAGCCCGACCGCGATTACGCGGCACCCGGCCCTCCGACCATCCCCGGCCGCACCCGGCCGGGTGACAATCCCGGGCAAGCACATGCCCGCGTCACGCTCCCCGGCCGCACCTGCCGCTCAGTCCAGCGGAACCGGACTGACGCCATACGGAGCGAGGCCGGCTTCTCCCCCATCCGGTGCAGAGAGTACCCAGATTCCCCTGGAGTGTAGGGCGACCTCGTGCTCCACATGTGCGGCGTCCGAGCCGTCCACCGTGACCACAGTCCAGTCGTCATCGAGCACGGCATTCTCCTGGCTACCGGCCGTCAGCATGGGTTCTATGCACAGAACCATCCCCGGCCGCAACCGCGGCCCGCGCGTACGGGTGCGATAGTTCGGCACGTCTGGCGCCTGATGCATCGCCGACCCGATGCCGTGACCCACATAGCCCTCTACGATGTCAGGCCCGTCGGGCAGAGCCGAAATGTAGTCATCGATGGCACGGCCAATATCGCCGACGTGTTTCCCGGTGGCCATAGCGGCAATCCCCCGCCACATCGCCTCCTCCGTGATATCAGCGAGGCGCTGCCGCCGGGCGTGAACCGCCGGATCGCCACCGGGAAGAACCACAGTGAAGGCGGCATCACCGTGCCATCCATCGAGCACCGCGCCACAGTCGAAAGAAACGATATCGCCCGGTTCCAGCACCCGATCGCCCGGGATGCCGTGCACAATCACCTCGTTCACGGAGATGCACGCCTGCCCCGGATAGTCGTAGTACCCGTAGAAGTTTGAACGCGCGCCGGCATCGTCCAGCACTCGCAACGCCACCCGGTCGAGCTCGCCGGTGGTCATTCCCGGCCGCACCGCGTCCCGCAGGGCGGCGTGAATATCCGCCACCACCAATGCTGCCGAACGGATCGACCGGATCTCGGCGTCGGTTTTGTACTCGATATGTTCCAAACTAGCGCATCCCGCTCTCAGGCTCGCGCCTGCAGATAGGCGTCCAGTGCTTCAGTGATTCGAGCCGCGACTTCGTCGATCGTGCCGATGCCGTCCACTTGCACCAGAAGGCCTCGCTCCCTGTACACCGATACGACAGGCTCCGTTGTCTCGTGGTACAGGGCAATGCGATGGCGAATGACTTCTTCGGTATCGTCCTTACGGCCCTGTTCGCTTGCGCGCCCCAGCAGCCGCTGCACGACGACGTCGTCGTCGGCAGTCAGTTCCACCACGGCGTCCAACGTGCAGCCATGCCGCTGCAGGATCCGGTCCAGGGAGTCAACCTGTGCCGCATTGCGCGGGTAGCCATCGAGAAGGAAGCCCGAGGCTGCATCTTCTTGCGCGAGGCGCTCCTCAACCATGCGGTCTGTTACTTCATCCGGCACCAGCTCGCCGCGCGCCGAATATGACTCGGCAAGGCGCCCCAACTCGTCCTGGGCCTGCGCATGAGCGCGGAAAATCGCGCCGGTAGAGATGGCGGGAATGCCAAGCCGAGCACACAGAAGCTCCGCTTGGGTGCCTTTGCCGGCACCGGGTGGTCCAACCAGAATGAGACGAACAGCCATAAAGCCTCCTCGCTTCGTCGGGCCACCTACCTGAGGAAGCCCTCGTAATGACGCTGTTGCAGTTGGGCGTCGATATCCTTGACCGTCTGCAGTCCGACGCCCACAAGGATCATGATAGAGGTTCCGCCGAAGCCCGCCTGCGTGATCCCCATACGTGCGAACATGACCGTGGGAATAAGTGCAACGATCGCCAGGTATGTGGCGCCCACCCAGGTGATGCGCGTGGAGACATATCGCAGATACTCCGCCGTCGGACGCCCGGCGCGAATACCGGGAATGAAGCCGCCGTAGCGCTTCATATTATCCGCCACTTCATCTGTGTCGAAGGTGATCGCCGTATAGAAGAAGGTGAAGGCGAAGATCAGCGCCGCGTAGGTGACCATGTACACCCAAGACTGCGAGTTGAAGTAACGCATGATGAACTGCACCCAGCCAGAGGTCTGGCTGCCAAACTGCGCAATCATCTGCGGCAACATCAAAATGGAGGATGCGAAGATCACGGGGATCACGTTCGCCATGTTCACCTTGATCGGCAGGTAGGTGGTTGAACCTCCGTAGGTACGCCGGCCCACCACGCGCTTAGCGTACTGCACCGGGATGCGGCGCTGGCACTGCTCCACGAAGGTGACGACGGCGGTGATGGCGAGGAACACGGCCACGATGAGAATGGCTCCGGCCCAACCCGAGTTGGAACGAACCACATTGACGATCATGGTCGGGAAGTTCGCGCAGATTCCGGTGAAGATCAGGATCGACATGCCGTTGCCGACGCCGCGCTCGGTGATGAGCTCCGCCAGCCACATAATCAGACCGGTACCGGCGGTCATCGTCAGGATCGCCATCGAGATCTTGAGCGGCGTGGCATTCGGGATCGGTTCCACCGTGCAGGAGGTGAACAGCTGCGTATTGGCCACCGAAATCACCACGGCGCTCTGCAGCACGCCGAGTCCGATGGTCAGGTAGCGGGTGTACTCAGTGAGCTTTGCCGTTCCGGCCTGCCCCTCTTTGTGTAGCTCCTCGAACCGGGGAATTGCGACGCGGAGAAGCTGGATGATAATCGACGCCGTAATGTAGGGCATGATGCCCAGCGAGAAGACGGACAGCTGCATCATCGCCCCACCCGAGAACAGGTTGAGCATCGAAAGAAAATCGCCCGTGCCGCTCTCCACCATGCACTCGCGCACGTTCCGAATCGAAACGAACGGCGCGGGGATGAAGGTGCCCAATCGATAGAGCACCATGATCCCCATGGTGAAAAGCAGCTTGCGCCGCAGGTCGGGAGTACGGAACGCTGCCGCTAGCGCCTTAACCAAGGTTCCTCCAGTTGGTGCGGAGCACCCCTCCGCGTTTTCATGCTTCTTGGACTGTGGGAGGCCGAGACCTCACCACCGCCGGGTCCACTATACCCGCGTATTGGCCCACATTGGAATTACCAATGCAGATAAACACCTGCCCCCACCGTTACGTGGGGGCAGGTGTCTCAGATCAGCGTGTCGCCAGCGATCCGCCGGCCGCCTCAATCTTCGTCTTTGCCGACGCCGACCAGGCGTCAACCGTCACATCGAGCTTGACCGAGATATCGCCTGCGCCAAGTACCTTGACCTGGGAATTATCACGTACCGCGCCCTTGGCAACGAGGTCGTCAACGGTCACCGTGCCGCCCTGCGGGAACAGCTCCGCCAGAGCACCAACGTTAACAACCTGGTACTCCACGCGGAACGGGTTCTTGAAACCGCGCAACTTCGGCAACCGCATATGAATCGGCATCTGCCCGCCCTCGAAACGAGCGGGAACCTGGTTGCGTGCCTTCGTTCCCTTGGTACCACGACCGGCCGTCTTACCCTTCGAACCCTCACCGCGACCAACACGGGTCTTCGGCTTGTTCGAACCGGGGGCGGGACGCAAATGGTGAACCTTCAGGACGTGGGTGCGCCCGGTGGTCTCTTCGTTGTCCGCCATCAGTCAACCTCCTCCACGGTAACCAGGTGAGCAACCGTGCGAATCGCGCCGCGCACCTCGGGGCGGTCCTCGCGGACAACGGACTGGCCGATACGGCGCAGTCCGAGCGTCCGAAGCGTTGCCGCCTGGTTCTTCTTTCCACCCACGGTGGACTTCTTCTGAGTGATCTTCAGCCGTGCCATCATGCACCAACTCCCGCAGCTGCCGCCTCGTTCTCAGCACGAGCGGCCTCCGCCTGCTTCTCCGCGCGATCCTTGGCATCCGCTTCGGCGCGAGCGCGCAGCATCGACTCGGGCGCAACCCGCTCCAGCGGAAGCCCGCGACGAGCCGCAACCGATTCCGGCTGCTCGAGTGAACGCAGCGCCGCCACCGTGGCGTGCACGATGTTGATCGCATTGGACGAGCCAAGCGACTTGCTCAGCACGTCGTGGATACCCGCGCACTCCATAATGGCGCGCACCGGGCCACCGGCGATAACGCCGGTTCCGGGAGCGGCCGGGCGAAGCAGGACCACGCCGGCAGCATCCTCACCCTGCACCAGGTGCGGGATGGTGGAACCGATGCGCGGCACCTTGAAGAACTTCTTCTTAGCCTCTTCGGTGCCCTTGGCAATCGCCGCCGGAACTTCCTTAGCCTTGCCGTAACCGACACCGACGGTGCCGTTACCGTCGCCCACCACAACGAGTGCGGTGAACGACATGCGACGTCCACCCTTAACCGTCTTGGCGACGCGGTTAATGGTCACGACACGCTCAATGTAAGCGTTCTTGTCATCGGAGCGGCGGTCACGGCGCTCGCCGCGACGCGAGTCGCGGCGTCCACCGCGCTCGCGGCCGCCCTCGTTCTGGTCTGGGCCGTTAGAGGCGGCCCGGTCTCGCTGCTGTGCAGCCATCAGTACATCCTCTGTTCTCGTGCTCGCTGACTCACAGAGTCAGCCCGGCCTCACGGGCCCCGTCCGCCACGGCCGCGACTCGGCCGTGGTACTTGTTTCCACCGCGGTCAAAGACCACAGCATTGATGCCGGCGTCGAGAGCACGCTTCGCAACGAGCTCGCCGACCTTGCGCGCCTTGTCCACCTTGTTCGCCTCGGTGGAGCGCAGGTCGCCCTCCATGGTTGAAGCGGAAACCAGCGTACGACCGATGGAATCGTCGATTACCTGGGCAACCATATGCCGGTTGGACCGGGTGACAACGAGACGCGGACGTGCTGCGGTACCCACAACCTTCTTGCGAACGCGGAAGTGACGGCGGGAACGCGAGATGAACTTGCCTTTGCCTTTGACGGTCACTGCCATCACTTACCAGCCTTTCCGGCCTTGCGGCGAACGGTTTCGTCGGCGTAACGCACACCCTTGCCCTTGTACGGCTCGGGCTTGCGGAGCTTGCGGATGTTGGCCGCCAGCTCTCCGACCTGTTGCTTGTTGATTCCGTTGACGGAGAACTTCGTGGGCGATTCCACCTGGAAGCTAATACCCTCCGGAGCCTTCACGAGAATCGTATGCGAGTAGCCGAGCGAGAACTCGAGATCCGAGCCCTTGGCCACCACGCGGTAACCGGTTCCGACGATCTCCATGGCCTTCGAGTAACCCTCGGTCACCCCGATCACCATGTTGTTGATCAGCGTGCGTGTCAGACCGTGCAGCGACCGGGCAACCCGCTCGTCGTTCGGCCGGGACACGACGACGGCGTCGCCGTCCAGTGCCACCGTAATCGGCTCGGCAACGGTGTGCTCCAGGGTGCCCTTCGGCCCCTTGACGGACACCTGCTGGCCGTCGATCTTCACTTCGACACCCGCCGGAACCTGGATGGGGAGCTTGCCAATACGTGACATATCTTCTTCCTCCCCTCTCACCAGACGTAGGCGAGGACTTCCCCGCCGACGCCCTTGTCTTTCGCTTCGCGGTCCGTGAGCAAGCCGGACGAAGTGGACAGAATAGCCACTCCGAGGCCGCCGAGAACCTTGGGCAGTTTGGTCGACTTCGCGTACACGCGTAGGCCTGGCTTCGATACGCGGCGCAGGCCGGCCAGTGCACGCTCACGATTCGCACCGTACTTGAGCACAAGTGTGAGAGTCTTTCCCACCTTGGCGTCGTCGACGGTGTAGCCGGCGATGTAGCCCTCGCGCTCCAGGATCTTCGCGATGTTCTCCTTGAGCTTCGAGTACGGCATGCTCACCGACTCATGGAACGCCGAGTTGGCGTTACGCAGACGTGTCAGCATGTCTGCGATTGGGTCAGTCATTGACATTGGGCTTGTGCCCTTCCTCGTCGCGGTTTCCCTTGCGGACCTGCGACGTAGTTATTACCAGCTGGACTTCTTGATACCGGGCAGTTCGCCGCGCAGGGCCATCTCGCGCAAGCAAATGCGGCACAGGCCGAACTTGCGGTACACGGAGTGGGGACGCCCGCAGCGGTTGCAGCGCGTGTAGGCACGCACACCATACTTCGGCTTCCGGGCGGCTTTCTGCTTCAGAGCGGTCTTCGCCATGCTCACGCCTCCTTGAAGGGGAATCCGAGGTGGCGCAGCAGGGCGCGGCCCTCGTTGTCATCGGTCGCCGTCGTCACAACGGTAATGTCCATTCCGCGAACGCGATCGATCTTGTCCTGGTTAATCTCATGGAACACGGTCTGTTCCGTGAGACCGAAGGTGTAGTTCCCATGCCCGTCGAACTGTTGGTCGGACAGGCCACGGAAGTCGCGAATACGCGGCAGGGCCGTCGCCAACAGGCGGTCGAGGAATTCCCACATACGATCGCCGCGCAGCGTGACGCGGCAGCCGATGGCCTGCCCCTCGCGCAGCTTGAACTGCGCGATTGACTTCTTCGCCCGCGACACGGCCGGCTTCTGGCCGGTAATTGCCGTGAGGTCGGCGATTGCGCCTTCGAGAACCTTCGAGTCGCGCGCGGCGTCACCGACGCCCATGTTCACGACGATCTTCTCGAGCTTGGCCACATTGTTGGGATTCGTGTAGTGGAACTCGGACTCCAGGGCGGGGACGATCTCCTCGCGGTACTTCGTCTTGAGACGGGGAGCGGTCTGTACGCTCACAGCTCGATCTCCTTCCCACCGCGACGTCCGATACGCTCACGGACGATCTTCTTCCGTCCGTCGCGCTCAACCTCGACCTCGCGGTACCCCACGCGGGTGGGCTTGCCATCTACAACCAGCTGCACGTTCGAGATATGGATCGGCGCCTCGACCGTCTCAATCCCACCCGTCGTGCCGCCGCGGGAGGTCTGCCCGACCTTCACGTGCTTCTTGACGCGCATAACGCCCTCGACGATCACGCGGTCACGCTTGGTGTCAACCGAGAGCACACGGCCCTGCAGGCCCTTGTCACGACCGGCGATAACCTGAACGAGGTCGTCCTTCTTGATCTTCGCCATCAGATCACCTCCGGTGCCAGCGAAACGATGCGCATGAAGCGCTTGTCACGAAGCTCGCGGCCCACCGGGCCGAAGATGCGTGTTCCGCGGGGGTCGCCGTCGGGCCGAAGCAGCACGGCGGCATTCTCGTCGAATCGGATGTAGGAGCCGTCCTTACGGCGGGTCTCCTTCTTCGTACGGACGACGACGGCCTTCACCACGTCGCCCTTCTTAACTGCTCCGCCAGGAATAGCATCCTTGACGGTGGCGACAATCGTGTCGCCGATTCCGGCGTAGCGCCGGCCGGAGCCACCGAGTACGCGAATGCAAAGGATCTCCTTCGCACCCGTGTTGTCGGCGACGTTGAGCCGCGTCTCCTGCTGGATCATTTGTGATTTCTCCTGTCGTCGTGCCGGTTCTCGCCAGGCGAGCCTTGCCGAACGGATGGGGTTCTATCGGTGAGCTTGCGGCTCACTTGGCCTTCTCGATGACTTCGACCACGCGGAAGTGCTTGGTCGCGCTGAGCGGCCGGGTCTCCATGATGCGCACGAGGTCGCCCACGCGCACCTCGTTGTTCTCGTCATGTGCCTTCACGCGCTTCGTGCGGGTAATGACCTTGCCGTACAGCGAGTGCTTGCGGCGGTTCTCGACCTCGACGACGACGGTCTTATCCATCTTGTCGGAGACGACGTAACCGGTCTGTACCTTACGATGTGCGCGGGCGGTTGCCTCGGCGGTGTTCTGTTCGCTCACTGAAACCTCACTTCTTCGCCGCCGGAGCGGTACGGATGCCCAGCTCACGTTCGCGCTGGATGGTATAAATGCGGGCGATTTCGCGGCGAACCTCACGGAGACGGCCGCTGTCCTCCAGGCGGTGCGTCACCGAGGAGAACCGAAGGTTGAAAAGCTCCTCCTTGGACTCCTTGAGCTTATCGCGCAGTTCCGCCTCGGTCATGGCGTCAAGGTCTTCTGTCGTCAGTCCCTTAGCCATCACTCAGCCTCCTCACGTGCGATGAAACGCGTCTTCATGGGCAGCTTGTGCATGGCGCGGCTCATGGCCTCGCGCGCCAGCGTCTCGTCGACGCCGCCCATCTCGAACATGACCCGTCCCGGCTTGACATTTGCCACCCAGGTCTCCACCGGGCCTTTTCCGGAGCCCATTCGCAGGCCGAGCGCCTTCTTCGTCAGCGGGCGATCCGGGAAGATGTTGATCCAGATCTTGCCTCCACGCTTGACGTGACGCGTCATAGCGATACGGGCCGCCTCGATCTGCCGGTTGGTGACGTAGGCGGGCTCAAGCGCCTGGATGCCGAAATCACCGAAAGCCAGCTGCGTGCCGCCCTTGGCCATACCCTTACGCCCGGGACGGTGCTGCTTGCGCCATTTTGTGCGACGAGGAATCAGCATGTTCAGGCCTCCGTTCCTGTGGTGGTAGCCTCTGCGGCCTCCGCAGCCGGAGCAGCCGCCGGGGCCTCGCTTGCCGCCTGTTCGGTATTCTGCGCCGAACGCTGCGCCTGCTGGCCGCGGCCCTGCCGCTCACCACGCCGTCCACGACGCTCGCCGCGGCCGCGCCCACGCGGGGCCTCGGCCTGCGAGCGGTAGTACTCGGCGTCGGTCATGTCGCCGCGGTAAATCCACACCTTGACGCCGATCCGGCCGAAGGTGGTACGGGCCTCGTAGAAGCCGTAATCAATGTTTGCGCGCAGCGTGTGCAACGGCACCCGCCCCTCGCGGTAAAACTCCGAGCGCGACATCTCGGCACCGCCGAGGCGTCCGGAGCACTGCACGCGAATGCCGCGTGCGCCGGCGCGCTGCGCCGATTGAATTCCCTTGCGCATGGCACGACGGAAGGAAACACGCGATGCGAGCTGTTCCGCGATACCCTGCGCGACGAGCTGTGCGTCCGCCTCGGGATTCTTCACTTCGAGAATATTGAGCTGAATCGACTTGCCGGTCAGCTTCTCGAGATCCCCACGCAGACGGTCGGCCTCCGCACCACGCCGACCGATCACGATTCCTGGGCGGGCAGTGTGGATATCGACGACGACGCGCTCGGCACGACGCTCAATATTGACGCGCGAGATGCCGGCACGCTCCAGCGTCTTTTCAATCATGCGGCGGATCTGAATATCCTCCGCCACGAAGTCGGCGTAACGCTGCCCCGGCTTCACCGAGTCCGCGAACCACTTCGAGCGGTGATCAGTGGTGATTCCGAGTCGGAACCCGGTCGGGTTGACCTTCTGGCCCACTATCGGGTCCTCCTCTTCTTTCCGGTGGCGACGGGTTCGTCGCCGACAACAACGGTGATATGGCTGGTGCGCTTGAGGATGCGATTTGCACGCCCCTGCGCACGCGGCTGGATTCGCTTCATCGTCGGTCCCTCATCGGCGTATACCGCCTGGATGTAGAGATCGCCCTCATCGAAACGCTCACCGGCCTGCTCCGCCGCGTAACGGGCGTTCGCAACGGCCGACTCAACAATCTTCAGGACGGGCTGTGCCGCCCCCTGTGGTGCGAAACGCAGCACGTCGACCGCATCCTGGACGCGCTTGCCGCGGATGACATCCACGACCCGGCGGGCCTTGCGGGGCGTAACGCGCACGTATCGCGCCTGCGCCTTGGCTTCCATGTTCCTGCCTAACTCTCTTCTCTCAGGCCCGCTCAGCGGCGGCGGCCCTTGCGGTCGTCCTTCTCGTGCCCGCGGAATGTGCGGGTCGGGGCGAACTCCCCGAGCTTGTGGCCGACCATGGATTCCGTAACGAATACCGGGACGTGCTTACGGCCGTCGTGCACCGCGAAGGTGTGCCCGAGAAAATCGGGGGTGATGACCGAACGGCGTGACCAGGTCTTGATGACGTTCTTCGTGCCCTTCTCGTTCTGCTCGTCCACCTTCTTCATGAGGTGGTCGTCAACGAAGGGGCCCTTCTTCAGACTACGCGGCATTGCTCATCCTCTCTCAGCGATTGCCGGTCTTGCGACGGCGCACAATGAGCTTGTCGCTGGCCTTGTTGGGACGGCGGGTACGGCCCTCGGGCTTACCCCACGGGCTGACCGGGTGACGGCCACCGGAGGTCTTGCCCTCGCCACCGCCGTGCGGATGGTCAACCGGGTTCATAACGACACCGCGGACTGTCGGGCGGACGCCCTTCCAGCGCATACGGCCTGCCTTGCCCCAGTTGATATTGGACTGTTCGGCGTTACCGACTTCGCCCACGCAGGCGCGGCAACGCGCGTCAACATTGCGGATTTCACCGGAGGGCATGCGCAGCTGAGCGTAGCGACCCTCGCGAGCAACCAGCTGCACTGAGGTGCCGGCGCTGCGCGCGATCTTTGCACCACCCAGGGGCTGCAGCTCGACGCAGTGCACGGTGGTGCCCACCGGGATGTTACGTAGCGGCAGATTGTTGCCCGGCTTGATATCCGCATTCGGACCGTTTTCCACCATGTCACCCTGCCGCAGGTTCTTCGGCGCCAGGATGTAGCGCTTCTCGCCGTCCACGTAGTGGAGCAGGGCGATACGGGCGGTGCGGTTCGGGTCGTACTCGATATGCGCGACCTTCGCGGGTACCCCGTCCTTGTCCCAGCGACGGAAGTCGATGAGGCGGTAACGGCGCTTATGGCCACCACCGCGATGCCGCGTGGTGACACGACCGTGGTTATTACGACCACCGGACTTGGTCAACGGGCGCAGCAGCGACTTCTCCGGCGTCGATCGGGTGATCTCCGCGAAGTCGGCAACGCTCGCACCGCGACGACCCGGGGTCGTCGGCTTGTACTTACGAATTCCCATGAGTTCAGATCCTCAATCTTTTCGCTCGCGGCCTCAGCCGACGATGTCACCGTAAATGTCGATGGTGCCTTCGCTGAGCGTCACAATCGCACGCTTGGTGTTCTTGCGGCGTCCCACTCCCGTGCGGGTGCGAACGGTCTTACCCTGACGGTTCTGCGTGTTTACCGACGCGACCTTCACATTGAAGATCGCCTCAATGGCCTGCTTGATCTCCGTCTTATTTGCCCGCGGGTCGACCAGGAAGGTGTACTTACCCTCGTCTTCGAGCCGGGCCGACTTCTCGGTGGCCACCGGCTGCAGAATGACGTCCTGCGGATGCTTGTTCCAGAAGCTGACGTTCTCGCTCACTTCTCCTCCTTGCCGTTCTTCTCCACGTAGGCGCTCAGCGCATCTTCCGTGAAGACGACGTCGTCGGCGACGAGGACGTCGTACGTGTTGAGCTGGTCAACATAAATGACGTGCGCTTCGGGAGCGTTACGCAGCGAGAGCTGCGACAACTCGTCCCCGCGAGCGATTGCGACGAGGGCGTCGCGCTCGTTGACAACCCGATGCAGCTGGGTCAGCGCACTCTTGGTGGAGGGCTGCTCCCCTTCCAGGAAGGCCGTGACCACGTGAATGCGACCGTTACGCGCCCGATCGGAAAGTGCCTGCCGTAGAGCGGCGGCGATCATCTTCTTGGGGGTGCGCTGGGCGTAGCTGCGCGGCTGCGGACCGTGAACCGTGCCACCGCCGGTGAAATGCGGAGCGCGAATCGATCCCTGCCGTGCCCGGCCGGTGCCCTTCTGACGGTACGGCTTCTTGCCACCACCGCGCACGTCACCGCGAGTCTTGGTGGAATGCGTACCCTGGCGCGCAGCCGCAAGCTGGGCCACGACAACCTGGTGGATCAGCGGAATATTCACATCGACGTCGAAGAGCTCGGCCGGCAGCGTTGCGGAGCCGCTGACTTCGCCGGTTACGTCGATAACGTCTACTTTGCGGGACTCTGCCATGTTCAGGCTCCCTTCACAGCGGTGCGAACCACGACTGTGCCGCCCTTGTTGCCGGGGATCGGGCCGGCAAGGAGAAGGACACCCTTCTCGGCGTCCACAGCGTGAACGAGCAGGTTCTGGACCGTTACGCGGTCGCTTCCCATACGGCCTGCCATACGAAGACCGCGGAAGACGCGTGACGGTGTGGCGCAGGCGCCGATGGAGCCCGGCTTACGGTGATTGCGATGCGCACCGTGAGATGCCGAAACGCCGGCAAAGCCGTGCCGCTTCATAACACCGGCGAAACCCTTGCCCTTGGAGGTACCAACGACGTCGACGAGCTGGCCGGCCTCGAAGAGGTCCGCTCCCAGCTCCTGACCGAGTTCGTAATCCTGCGCATCGGATGTGCGCACCTCGGCGAGGCTGCGACGCGGCGCAACCCCGGCCTTATCGAAATGGCCTTGCAGCGGCTTCGTCACGTTCTTCGTCTTCAACTCACCCGAAGCAAGCTGAACGGCGGAGTAGCCGTCCGTCTCGGGGGTGCGAATCTGCGTGACGACATTGGTGCCGACTCTGACGACCGTGATCGGGATCAGGCGCCCCGCCTCATCCCACAGCTGGGTCATTCCCAGCTTGGTGCCGATAAGCGCCTTCACGGGCGCACCGGCAGTGACCTGCTTGGAGTTCATGTGCGTTACCTCAGAGCTTGATTTCAACGTTAACGTCGGCCGGAAGATCGAGACGCCGCAGCGTGTCGATCGTCTTAAGCGTCGGGTCGACAATGTCGATGAGCCGCTTGTGCGTGCGCATCTCGAAATGCTCGCGGCTGTCCTTGTACTTGTGGGGTGAACGAATAACGCAGAAAACGTTCTTTTCCGTCGGCAGTGGCACCGGACCGACCACACTTGCGCCGGTACGCGTCACCTCGTCGACGAGCTTCTTCGCCGCACTATCAATGACCTCGTGGTCATATGACTTGAGCCGGATGCGGATCTTCTGTCCCGCCATGGCGTCGTCTACCTCTCTCTACCGTGGTGATCACCGGTACCCGCACTCGGGCGTGTCGCGACGTTACCACCAGCACAAGCCCTATTGCAGGTTTCGATGAACCCTTTTTTCACACCGGTAACACGGAGCCCCGGCGAAGTTCCTGGCTCGGCCGAGCCGAGCAACTTGTTTAGTATGCCAAAAGGCGCGGTGAACAGGCAAGCCAT
>SUUB01000001.1:159804-165445 GCA_015062745.1 Actinomycetaceae bacterium | reverse complement strand
CCCATCGTAATGCCGTAGTCGTCTGACAGGATCCGATACAGAGAGTCGCGGCGGAAGTCTCTCTTCTCAATGCCGGGAAACAACTCGGCCGGGAGCCACGTCGTCGTGCGTGCCCACGGCTCTCCCTCTGCCCGACGTACTCGCTCCAACACTACAACGGGCGTGTGTATCGGAAGATGGAGCGCATCGGCCACAGCCTCTCCGGCAGCCGCGATCTCCTGCCGCAACACCTCACTCTCCAGCGTGATGCCGGCCTTTTGCGCATGTGCATACAGGCCCTGCAGCGATTGGGCCAGGCCGTGATCGCGGCGTTCGCGCGCCAGGAAGGTGCCCTTGCCCTTAATGCGTTCAAGCACGCCTTCGTTTTCGAGTTCGGCCAGCGCCTGCCTCACAACGCTGCGGGATACGCCATATGACTGGCTCACTTCGTTATCCGACCACAGCCTGTCACCGGCCACGAGCCCCTCCCGCGCGATCCGTGCCCGCAGAATCGTCTTCAGCTGGTGGTAGTACGGCAGGGCCGACGCGGTGTCGATGGCGTCGACAACCTGTTGTTGTGATGGCATGGTGCAATTCTACCGATCTCCCCTACACCCTCGACACGCCGTGCAACGCACGCCCCAAGCACAACGCACACCCCAAGCACAACGCACGCCCCGAGTAGAACGCATGCCCCGACGAGAGATTCCGTCCGCACAGCAGCGGTGGCATATGGCGGTGGCACCCGATCCGGCAGAGGATTCCGCTCCACGGCGGGTGCACGCACGTCCGCAGATGAAACTCGGGTGGATTACGTGAACAAAAAGGGTTGTCCGGTTGTCCGTACAGGTGTAGGCTCTGAGGTACTGGCGCAATGTCGCGTACAGGCAGGCAGCTCCCGCGCCGGTCACAGTCGAAGGAGACAAGGATGGCCGTTCATATCGGAATCATCGGCGCGGGACGTGCCGGCCTCATTCATGCGCGGGCATTCCTCCGTCACGTCGATCAGGCGGAACTCATCGCCCTCAGCGATCCCAATCAGGAGGCACGTGAAGCGGCGCGGCAAGAACTCGGCGTAAAGGTCGTTGCGAACGAGGATGAGCTTCTGGCTGCGGGTATCGACGCCGTCGTCATAACCGCTCCGACGAGGTACCACTGCGGCATCGCCTTAAAAGCGGCGGCAGCCGGTAAACACATCCTGTGCGAGAAGCCGATGGCGATCACCCCCGCAGAATGCCGGGCCATGATCGCCGCCGCCCGCCAGTCGGGAGTCAAACTACAGATCGGATTCATGCGCCGTTTCGACCTTGGCCATCGCCGGGCCAAGGAACTCATTGAACAAGGCGCAATCGGCGATATCGTCTCGGTGACCTCGCTGACCCACGGTCCCAGCGTCCCCCACCCCTGGATGTACGATCTGCAGGCCAGCAACGGCCCGCTGGCCGAGGTCTCGAGCCACGATATTGATGCGCTGCGCTGGTTCACCGGCGCGGAGATCACCTCCGTCTATGCCATCGCCGGGAACTTCCGCAGTGCGGAGGCGCGCGATCGCTTTCCGGACTTTTACGACACCGTCCTGCTCACCGCACGGTTCTCCAACGGTGCGCTCGGGCATATCAACGGTGCGCAGGGCGTGCGTTATGGATACGACAGCCGGGTCGAGATCCACGGCACTACCGGACGCATTGACATCGGCGATCTGAACGCCAATCGGGTGGTCGTCTCCGCCGCGCAAGGCTCCTCATATCGAGACACCGTCCCCTCGTGGCGCACCCTGTACCACGACGCGTACAGCGCCGAGGACGCCGCCTTCGTCGAAGCAATCATTCACGATACCGAGCCACTGGCCACGGGCGAGGACGGGCTCGCCGCGGTCGAAATTGTCCAGGCGGGCAACACCTCCATTACAACCGGAGAAATCCAATACCTCAACACGGCGCAATGACGCGACTCAGAAAGGACCACCATGAACACCAGCGGATACGTCATTGGCATTGATATGGGCACCGGTTCGGCACGTGCCGGGGTCTTCGATGTGACCGGGAAGCAGCTCGGCTTTGGGACGGCGCCCTGGAGCACCACCTATCCGCGGCCCGGCTGGGCGGAGCAGGACCCGCACGAATGGTGGCGGCAGACCGTTTCCGCCGTCCGTGCGGCCGTTGCCGATGCCGCAATCGATACGACCCTCATCCGCGCGATCTCCATGGATGCAACCTCCTGCACCGTCGTGTTCCTGGACGAGAACGACAAGATCACCCGCCCCGCCATCCTGTGGATGGATGTACGTTCGGTCCGGCAGGCGGAGGCGATACACGCCACCGGTGATCCGGCCCTGCGCGTATGTGGGCAGGGTCCGGTCTCGGCCGAGTGGGGTCTGCCCAAAGCGATGTGGGTGAAGGAGAATGAGCCGGAAACCTTCTCACGCACCAAGACCATTTGCGACGAAACCGACTGGCTCGTCCACAGGCTCACCGGTCGCTGGACGATGTCGGTCTCCCACGCCGCCGGAAAGTACTTCTACGACGACGACCATGGCGGTTGGCCCATGTCGTTGTACGAAGCCGTGCAGGCAGGCGATATTCTCGAGCGGTACCCGAGCACGATACTGCAGGTGGGCGACGTCGTCGGCCCGCTTGCCCGGGCAGCCGCCGAAGAACTAGGGCTTCCTGCCGGCATCACGGTTGTGGAGGGCGGCATTGACGCATACCTCGGGGCGGTTGGCCTGGGAGTGGCCGCGCCGGGCCGCCTCGCTCTTATCACCGGATCGTCGCATGTCATCACCGGCCAGCTCTCTCAACAGATTCACACCCGCGGGTTGTGGGGCGCATATACGGGTGCCACGGTTCCGGGCTACTACACCATTGACGGAGGGCAGACGTCCACCGGTTCCCTCGTCGAGTGGTTCCTTAAGAATCTGGCGGGCGCCTCCCGCACCGAGTCCACGCGAACCGGCGAATCGATTTATGACGTCCTGACCCGGCAAGCCGCCGAGATTCCAATTGGATGCGACGGGTTGCTCAGCCTCGACCACTTCCAGGGGAATCGAGCGCCGTACTTCGACGGCCGCTCACGCGGAATGTTCTGGGGCCTGACACTCCACCACACGGAGGCGCACATGTTCCGTGCTCTTCTCGAAGGAATCTGCTTCGGCACCGAGGCGATTTTGGAGGCCATGCGCGGCGAAGGCGTACCTGTTGACGAGATCATCGTCTCGGGCGGGGCGACCAACAACCGTCTCTGGCTACAGATGCATGCCGATGTTTCCAATGTGCCGCTGGTTCTCACCGATGTCCCGGAGGGGCCGGCCCTTGGTTCGGCCATGGTTGCCGCGGTCGGCGCCTCCTGGTACGAGGACATCCCCGCGGCCTCGCTTGCCATGACGAAGGTGGCCGAAGTCATCCAGCCCGACCCCGCCGCCCACGCGGAGTACATGTTCAACTACCGGGCCTACCGCGAGTCATACGAGCAGATGAAGGAGCTCATGGCGCGGGTCACCGATCACTACAGCGAGTAGGGAAGCAATGACATCCACACGGATTACGAAAGCGCTGGCCCACGCCACCGATACCAGACGGATTGAGATAGGCAGCGGAATCCTCTCGTGCACCGGCCCGCTTTTCGTCGCTACAACCGGTGCCCCGGAGGCGATGATCATCGCTGATGAGACGACGTGGAAGCTGGCCGGCGCCAAGGTTCGCGCTGCGTTGATCTCCTCCGGAATCGCCCTCGCCGAGCCGCTGATCTTCCCGGCGGAACCTCCGGTGTATGCCGGATACGAGAATGTGACGCTGATCCGCCGTCGGCTCTTGGAATCCGGTGCCACTGCCTGCTCCATCGGCTCCGGAACAATATCCGATCTGGTGAAACTGGCTTCGGGAGAGCTCTCCCGCCCCTATGTGCATGTCTGCACGGCGGCATCGATGGATGGTTATGCGGCTTTCGGCGCCGCCATCTCCCGGGACGGCTTCAAGATCACCCGCGCCTGCCCTGCACCCACCGGGATCATTGCGGATCTCGACGTCATCGCGACGGCGCCGCCGATGATGACTGCCAATGGCTATGCCGACCTGACGGAGAAGTTCACGGGAGGGGCCGACTGGATCATCGCCGATGCGCTCGGTATTGAACCGATTGCTCCATTCGCTTGGGGCCTGGTGCAAGACGGGCTGCGCGAGGCGCTCGCTCGCCCGGCGGCGGCACGCGCGGGAGAACGCGGCGCGCTGGAAGGACTCGTGGAAGAGGCGATGCTGGCTGGTCTGGCCATTCAAGCAGCGCAATCCTCCCGGCCCGGGTCCGGGGTGGGGCACAACTTTTCCCACCAGTGGGAAATGGAGGGTTACGGCCTCGACTGGCCGCTACCGCTATCACATGGCGCCAAGGTCGGCATCGGCACCATCGCTATCGCAGCGGTGTACGACGCCGTGCTGAACCGCGACTTCGCCGATGTCGACGCCGCGGCGGTCGCGGCGTCGTGGCCGACGCCGCAGGAGAATGAGGCCAGGGTACGATCGCTGCAAGACATACCGGCGATAGCAGATGCCGCTGTTGAGCAGGCGGCTGGCAAGTACATCGCGCGCGAAGCCGTGCCGGCGCGAGTTGCCTCCATCCAGAAGGTGTGGCCCGAGATCCGTGCCCGCTTGCGCTCACAGGTGCCTCCCGCCACGGAGATTCGTGACATGCTGAGAGCTGTCGGAGCCACTTACCACCCCGCCATGATGGGAATCTCCCTCGAGAAACTCCGCCGAACCTATTACCAGGCGCAGACAATCCGCTCCCGCTATGCCATTTTGGACGTCCTTTTCGAGACGGGCACCCTGGACGACGTCGTCGATTCCCTTTTCGCACCCGGAGGGTTTTGGGCGGAAGAACCTGTGCCGGCAGAAAGTATCGTGCCATGAAAGCCACAGGAATGATTCTGAATGAACTCGCGACTGTGCTGCCGCAGATCGCGGGCGACGACGGCGCGGTAGCGCTCGAACGGGCACTGGTGCGGGCCAATCGGATTTTCACCAGTGGGGCCGGCCGTTCGGGGCTCATGCTGGCGGCCTTCACCAATCGGCTGATGCACCTCGGGCTGAGCGCCTATCGGGTGGGCGATGTCACCACGCCGGCGATCCACACCGGGGATCTCCTCATTGTGGCTTCACGATCCGGGTGCACGGCGGGCCCACTCAATAATGCTCGCGTGGCTGCGGCCAGCGGTGCCGAGGTTGTGGCTGTCACGGCGGATCCTCTCTCACCCCTGGCGCAGTGTGCCACCACTACCCTTGTCATTCCTACGTCCCCATCAGCGCAACCGATGGGCACATTGTTCGAGCAGGTACTCCTTCTCACCCTCGACGCAGTGGTTCTCGATCTGATGCGCGAGTTGCAGGAAACGGATGAATCAATGCGAGAACGCCATGCCACGATGGAGTAGGCCGTGCCTGGTGCGTACTCCCCTACTCGGCCTTCGCAGCACCGCCCGACATGCATTTCATAGGGGCGCCCGGCATGCAACGGCACCAGCCGGCACACGTTCTCGGCACCGCCCGACATACGTTCACGGGACCACCCGGTATGCGTTCACGGCACCACCTGACATACAGCGGCGCCGCCCGACATACGTTCACGGCACCACCCGCATGCAACGGGACCACCCGACATACAGCGGCGCCGCCCG
>SUUB01000001.1:112120-159794 GCA_015062745.1 Actinomycetaceae bacterium | reverse complement strand
ACGGCACCAGCCGACATGCGTTCACGGGACGACCCGACATACAAAGGAGAATCAATGTCTATTACCACCGCTCGCCTCGCGGCGATGATCGACCATACCAATCTGCGACCGGACGCGACGAAACAAGACTTCGTCCGGTTGTGTGAGGAAGCGCGAAGGTATCGCTTCGCCATGGTGGCAATCAACCCCTACCCCGTGGCGCAGTGTGCGGAGCTCCTTCGCGGAACAGGCGTACACGTTGGAGCGGCGATCGGCTTTCCACTCGGGCAGGTGACCATCGAGGACAAGGTGTCGGAGACACGCAACGCCATCGCCCACGGTGCCGATGAAATCGACTACGTCATCAACATCACCGAGCTCAAGGCCGGGAACCTCTCCTACATTGAACGCGAGATGCAAGCCATCGTCGACGTCGCCGGCTCCAGCGCGGTAACTACCAAGGTCATCTTCGAGAACTGCTACCTCACAGACGCAGAGAAACGCTCCGTCGCGGAAGTCGCGGTTCGCGTGCGTCCCGACTTCGTCAAGACATCCACCGGGTTTGGGTCCGGCGGCGCGACGCTTGCAGACGTGCAGCTTATGAAGGAGTGTGTCGGCGACGTCGTCCAAGTAAAAGCGGCGGGTGGGATTCGCACGCTCGACGCCGCCCTTTCCTTCATCGCAGCGGGCGCGACGCGGATCGGCACCTCGCGTGGCCTTGACCTCATCGCTCAACTGGAAGCTCGCAGCGGCCTTTGAACGACGAGGCGTGGCAGCACGCCGCGCTCCGCGAAGAAATGGAGCACGCCACCCGTCCGCCAAGAAATGGAGCACGCCACCCTTCCGCCAAGAAGTCGAGCACGCCACCCTTCCGCCAAGAAGTCGAGCACGCCACCCTTCCGCCAAGAAATGGAGCACGCCACCCTTCCGCCAAGAAGTCGAGCACGCGACCCGTCCGCCAAGAAATGGAGCGTCCCGCAAGAAGTGGAGGACATTTCACGACACTTCTTGAAAAACCCTCCACTTCTTGCCACCACAACCGCCAAGCACGCCACGGCGCCAAGCACACCACAGCAACCAACCAAGCACGCCACACCAACCAAGCCACCCAGTCCCCAACCACCACCCGCTTCCGTCAGGCGCGAAAAAACGGGCCCGCTACCGTCTGGCAGCGGGCCCGCTTCTACGTCAGAAGATCACTTGATGATCTTGATGACACGGCCGGAACCGACCGTGTGGCCACCCTCGCGGATGGCGAAGCCGAGGCCCTCTTCCATTGCGATCGGCTGAATCAGATCAACACGCATCTCGGTGTTGTCACCGGGCATAACCATCTCGGTGCCCTCGGGCAGCGTGATGACGCCGGTAACGTCCGTGGTGCGGAAGTAGAACTGCGGACGGTAGTTCGAGAAGAACGGGTTGTGACGTCCACCCTCGTCCTTCTTCAGCACGTAAACCTGTGCCTCGAACTCCGTGTGCGGAGTGGTCGTGCCCGGCTTGGCCACAACCTGGCCGCGCTCGACTTCCTCGCGCTTGGTGCCACGCAGCAGCAGACCACAGTTCTCGCCGGCATCGGCAGTGTCCATCTGCTTGTGGAACATCTCAATACCGGTGACGGTGGTGGTCTGCGTCGGGCGCAGGCCGATGATCTCAACCTCGGAGTTGATGTTGAGCTGGCCGCGCTCCACACGACCGGTGACCACGGTGCCGCGGCCGGTAATCGTGAAGACGTCCTCGATCGGCATGAGGAACGGCTTGTCGAGGTCGCGAACCGGATCCGGGAAGTAGTTGTCAACCTGATCCATGAGCTCCTCGACGGCGGCGGTCCACTGCGAATCGCCCTCAAGGGCCTTCAGCGCGGAGACCTTGACAACCGGAATGTTGTCGCCGTCGTAATCCTGCGAGGACAGGAGATCGCGGACCTCCATCTCGACCAACTCGAGCAGCTCGTCGTCGTCCACCATGTCGGCCTTGTTCAGGGCGACGATGATGTCCGGCACGCCCACCTGGCGGGCAAGCAGAACGTGCTCGCGGGTCTGGGCCATCGGGCCGTCGGTGGCGGCCACCACGAGGATGGCGCCGTCCATCTGCGCCGCACCGGTAATCATGTTCTTGATGTAGTCGGCGTGGCCCGGGGCGTCAACGTGTGCGTAGTGACGCTTCTCGGTCTGGTACTCAACGTGGGAAACGTTGATGGTAATGCCACGCTGGCGCTCCTCAGGAGCGTTATCAACCTGGTCGAACGGGGTGAACTCGTTCAGATCGGGATACTTGTCCGCCAGAACCTTCGTGATCGCAGCAGTCAGCGTCGTCTTTCCGTGATCGACGTGACCGATGGTGCCGATGTTCATATGCGGCTTGGACTTGTCGTACTTGGCCTTCGCCACTTGGGCCCTCCTGGGACTCTCGATTGACTTTCAGCTGATGAGTGAGATGCTATCGCATCAGACCCGGCTTAAGTGCTTTTTGTTTCGGAAACTGATTGTACAGGACCGGTGGGACTCACTCGCCCCGGGTCTTCTTGATGATCTCCTCGGACACGTTCTTCGGAACCTCCGCATAGGAGTCAAACTGCATCGTGTAGACCGCACGCCCCTGAGTCTTGGAACGCAGGTCACCGACGTAGCCGAACATCTCGCTGAGGGGAACGTTGGCGCGAACCACCTTCACACCGGTGGCGTCCTCCATGGATTTGATCATGCCACGGCGAGAGTTCAAATCGCCGATAACATCACCCATGTACTCTTCCGGAGTACGCACCTCGACGTCCATCACCGGCTCCAACAGCACCGGGTTGGCACGCTTGGCGGCCTCCTTCAGCACCTGGTTGCCGGCGATCTTGAACGCCATCTCCGAAGAATCGACCTCGTGATAGGCACCGTCGAGCAGTGTCGCCTTGATATCCACCATCGGGTAGCCCGCAAGAACGCCATTCTGCATGGCTTCCTGGATACCCGCATCGACCGACGGGATGTACTCCCGAGGCACGCGGCCACCGGTGACGGCATCCTCGAATTCGTAGGTTGCGCCGTCTTCGGCGTCGGTCAGCGGCTCAAGCGAAACGATGACACGCGCGAACTGGCCGGAACCACCGGTCTGCTTCTTATGCGTGTACTCGACCTTATCGACCTTCTTACGGATCGTCTCACGGTAGGCAACCATCGGCGCACCGACATTGGCCTCTACCTTGAACTCGCGCCGCATACGGTCGACGATGATGTCAAGATGAAGCTCGCCCATACCGCCGATGACGGTCTGACCGGACTCCTCATCCTGCCGCACGGTGAACGTCGGATCCTCCTCCGCCAACTTCTGGATGGCGATAGAGAGCTTCTCCTGGTCGTTCTTCGACTTTGGTTCGATGGCCACGTGGATCACCGGATCCGGGAAGGTCATCGATTCGAGGACGATGGGCTGATCCAGCGCACACAGCGTGTCGCCCGTCGTCGTCTCCTTCAATCCAACAAAAGCATAGATGTGGCCGGCATGCGCCACCTCAACCGGGTTCTCGTGGTTGGAGTGCATCTGGAACATCTTGCCGATGCGCTCCTTGCGGCCCTTGGTGGCATTCATTACCTGAGTGCCCTGTGCCACCTTGCCCGAGTACACGCGGATGTAGGTCAGCTTGCCGTAGAACGGGTGCACGGCGATCTTGAAGGCGAGCGCCGCGAAGGGCTCGTTCTCGTCCGCCTTGCGCACCTCGGTTGCACCCTCGTCCTCGTGGCCGGGGCGGAAACCGGTAGTGGCAGGAATATCCAGCGGCGAAGGCAGGTAGGAAACGACGCCGTCGAGCATGGGCTGAATGCCCTTGTTCTTGTAGGCGGAGCCACAGAACACCGGGTAGATCTCGGAGGCGATGGTGCGCTCACGCAGACCGGCCTGGATCTCCTCCAGTGTCAGTTCCTCTTCCTCCAGGAACTTCTCCATGAGCTCTTCATTGGCCTCCGCGGCAGCTTCGACGGCCGCCATGCGGTACTCCTCGGCCTTGGCCACGAGATCGGCGGGAATATCTTCCTCGACGACGACGATGCCCTTGGTGTCGTTGCCCTTCTCGTCCTTCTCCGGGAAACGCAGCGCCTTCATCTTCAGGACGTCGACGACGCCGTCGAACTCGTTCTCGGCTCCGATCGGGAAGGTGACCACCACCGGCGTGGCATGCAGCCGATCGCGGATGGTCTGCACCGAGAAGTCGAAATCGGCGCCGAGCTTGTCCATCTTGTTGATGAAGCAGATGCGCGGCACGTTGTACTTGTCGGCCTGGCGCCACACGGTCTCCGACTGCGGCTCCACGCCTTCCTTACCGTCGAAAACTGCCACCGCACCGTCAAGAACGCGCAGCGAGCGCTCCACCTCGACGGTAAAGTCGACGTGGCCGGGGGTGTCAATGATATTGACCTGCGTACCGTTCCAGAAGGCGGTCACCGCGGCGGACGTGATTGTGATGCCGCGTTCCTTCTCCTGCTCCATCCAGTCGGTGGTGGAGGCGCCGTCGTGAGTTTCACCGATCTTGTAGTTGATGCCGGTGTAGTACAGGATGCGCTCTGTGACGGTGGTTTTGCCAGCGTCAATATGCGCCATGATTCCGATATTGCGGACCTTGCTGAGGTCCGTCAGCACGTCAAGTGCCACGTTCTAGTTCTCTTTTCCTTCAAGGGCGCCTGGCGCCCAACGTCATTACCAGCGGTAGTGCGCGAAGGCCTTGTTGGACTCCGCCATTCGATGCGTATCCTCACGCCGCTTCACGGCGGCACCAAGGCCGTTGGAAGCGTCGAGGATCTCGTTGAGGAGGCGCTCGGTCATGGTCTTCTCACGCCGTTCGCGGGCATAGTCCACGAGCCAGCGCAACGCCAGCGTGGTGGCACGCCCGGACTTCACCTCGACGGGGACCTGGTAGGTGGCACCGCCCACGCGGCGGGAACGCACCTCCAGCGACGGCCGGATGTTATCCATGGCCCGCTTGAGAACGGTCAACGAGTCCTGGCCGGACTTTTCCGCCACGCCCTCCAGCGCGCCGTAGACGATGCGCTGGGCAGTGGACTTCTTGCCGTCACGCAGAACGCGATTGACAAGCTGGGTGACCAGGGTCGAACCGTACACCGGATCCGGTGTGAGCGGGCGCTTGCGCGCAGGTCCCTTACGAGGCATTAGTTCTTCTCCTTCTTGGCGCCGTAACGGCTGCGCGCCTGCTGGCGGTTCTTCACGCCCTGGGTATCCAGTGCACCGCGAATGATCTTGTAGCGCACACCCGGAAGGTCACGCACACGGCCACCACGAACCAGAACAATGGAGTGTTCCTGGAGGTTGTGCCCCTCGCCCGGGATATACGCGGTCACCTCGATACCCGAGGACAGGCGAACACGCGCAACCTTACGCAACGCCGAGTTCGGCTTCTTCGGGGTGGTGGTGAAAACGCGGGTGCAGACACCACGACGCTGCGGGCTTCCCTTCAGCGCCGGCGTCTTAGCCGCCGAGACCTTTGTTGAGCGGCCCTTGCGGACCAGCTGCTGAATAGTGGGCACTATCTCTCCTGCAAAATGTTCTTCTAGAAAATGTCCGGCGAGCGCATGGAACAACTCGATGTGGACAACCTACACAAGAGTAGCGGCTCCCCCGGGAACTCGTCAAAGAATGGCGGTATCTCGTGGTAGGTACCACTTTCCCGGGGGCGACTGCTACATCAGTACGGGCCGTAACCCGCTGTCAGATCGAAATCTGGAAACTCGCCGTAGGAGAAACCATCGTCGAAGGCTTCCAGGTCGCGATGCGAGAAGCCGTTACTCTTCTCGAACTCGACACGTGCTTCGGTGGTGGGCTCCACGGTTGCCGAGCGGAGCTGCTCCAGGCCGGTGCCGGCCGGGATGAGCTTTCCGAGGATGACGTTCTCCTTCAGGCCGGACAACGGATCCGACTTGGAGTTGAGCGCTGCCTCCGTGAGGACCTTCGTGGTCTCCTGGAAGGAGGCGGCCGAGAGCCAAGAATCGGTGGCCAGCGAGGCCTTGGTGATTCCCATCAGCTCCGGACGTCCGGAGGCCGGCTTCCCGCCCTCCGCCATGGCGGCACGGTTCTCATCCTCAAAGACGGCAACATCGACCAGCTCACCGGGGAGCAGCTTCGTGGTGCCCGCCTCCAGGATGGTGACGCGGCGCAGCATCTGCCGCACGATGACCTCGATGTGCTTGTCATGGATTTCCACGCCCTGCGACCGGTACACTGCCTGAACCTCCGCGACGATGTGCTGCTGGGCGGCACGTCGTCCGGTGATTCGCAGCACCTTCTTCGGGTCCACGGAGCCTTCGACCAGCTGCTGGCCGACCTCCACGTGGCCGCCTTCCTGTACGAGGAGCTTGCCGCGTTTGGACACCTGGTAGACGAGGTCGTCGTCGCCGTCGTCGCGCACGATGACGAGACGACGGGTACGCTCGCCGTCCTCGATCTGCAGACGTCCGGCGGCCTCCGCAATCGGCGCCTCGCCCTTCGGGGTACGGGCCTCGAAAAGCTCCTGCACACGCGGTAGACCCTGGGTGATATCGTCGGCCGACGCCGAACCACCGGTGTGGAAGGTCCGCATCGTCAGCTGCGTGCCGGGCTCACCGATGGACTGCGCGGCGACGATGCCAACGGCTTCGCCGATGTCGACCAGCTTTCCGGTGGCCATCGAACGCCCGTAGCACATGGCGCAGGTGCCGACGCGCGACTCGCATGTCAGCACGGAGCGCACGGTCACCTCGGTGATGCCCGCGGCGATCAGCTTCTCGATGACAGCGTCGCCCAGATCGGTGCCGGCGGCCGCCAGAACCTCTCCCGATTCATCCGTGATATCACGCGCCAGAGTGCGTGCGTACACGGAGACGTCGAGCATCTCGTCCGGAACCAGTCCATCCTCGCTCGGACGGGCAATGGTCTTCGTCAGGCCGCGACGCGTGCCGCAATCCTGCTCGCGCACAATCACGTCCTGTGACACGTCCACCAGGCGGCGCGTCAGGTAACCGGAGTCTGCGGTACGCAGAGCGGTATCCGCCAGACCCTTTCGGGCGCCGTGCGTCGCCATGAAGTATTCAAGGACGGAGAGTCCCTCACGGTAGTTGGAGCGGATCGGCCGCGGAATAATCGCACCCTTCGGGTCGGCCACCAGGCCTCGCATACCGGCGATCTGGCGTACCTGCTCCCAGTTACCACGGGCGCCGGAGGAAACCATACGGTTCACGGTGTTCGTCGCATCGAAGTTCGCGCGCATCTCCTTGGCCACCGTATCGGTGACCTCGGACCACAGATCCACCAGGTCGCGGCGGCGGTCCTCGTCTTCAATACGACCGGTCATGAACTGGTTCTCGATACGGGCGGCTTCCTGCTCCGCCTTCTCCAGAATCCCGGACTTGCTTTCCGGAACGACGACGTCGGACACGGCGATCGTCGCGCCGGAGCGTCCCGCCCAGTAGAACCCGGTGGACTTCAACGCGTCGAGGGAAGCCCCGACGGCCACCTTCTCGTAGCGTTCGGCGAGCTGGTTGACGATGCCGCCCAACACGCCCTTGTCCACGACCTCATTCACGTACGGGAAGTCCACCGGCAGGGTCTCGTTGAAGATCGCCCGCCCCAGTGTGGTCTCCAGCAGGAGGGGCTCGCCCTCCTCGCCTTCCCAATCACGCGGCGGAACCACATCGGCCTCGAAACGGATGTGGCACTTCGCGTTCAGATGCAATTCGCCCAGATCCGCGGCCATTTGCGCCTCGGCCACCGAGGAGAAGTATCGCCCCTCTCCGGCCAGTCCCTCGCGCAGCGTCGTGAGGTGGAACAGGCCGATGATCATATCCTGTGCGGGCATGGTCACCGGCCGCCCGTCGGACGGCTTGAGGATGTTGTTGGCGGAGAGCATGAGGATACGGGCCTCGGCCTGCGCCTCCACCGACAGCGGCAGGTGGACGGCCATCTGGTCGCCGTCGAAATCGGCATTGAAGGCCGCACAGACCAGCGGGTGCAGGCGGATGGCCTTACCCTCGATCAGCTGCGGCTCGAAGGCCTGAATGCCCAGACGATGCAGGGTGGGTGCGCGGTTGAGCAGCACCGGATGCTCCTGGATGACCTCTTCCAGCACGTCCCACACTTCGGTGCGCTGCCGGTCGATCAAGCGCTTCGCGGCCTTGATGTTCTTCGCGATCTCCAGGTCAACCAGACGCTTCTGCACGAAAGGCTTGAACAGCTCCAACGCCATGATCTTCGGCAGACCGCACTGGTGCAGTTTCAGCGTCGGACCGACGACGATCACGGAGCGGCCGGAGTAGTCCACGCGCTTGCCGAGCAGGTTCTGGCGGAACCGGCCCTGCTTGCCCTTGAGCATGTCGGAGAGGGACTTGAGCGGACGGTTTCCGGCTCCCTGCACCGGGCGGCCACGCCGTCCGTTATCGAAGAGGGCGTCCACCGCTTCCTGCAGCATGCGCTTCTCGTTGTTCACCATGATCTCCGGTGCGCCGAGATCAAGCATGCGCTTGAGGCGGTTGTTCCGGTTGATGACACGGCGGTAAAGATCATTGAGGTCGGAGGTGGCGAAACGTCCACCGTCCAACTGCACCATCGGCCGCAGATCCGGCGGGATCACGGGCAGGGCGTCCAAGACCATTGCCTCCGGGCTGGTGCCGGAGTGCAAGAAGGCATTAACCACCTTGATGCGCTTGAGTGCACGCGCCTTCCGCTGCGCGGTACCAGTCTCAATTACTTCCACGAGGTGGTCGTGCTCGGCCTGTAGATCGTACGTCTGCAGGCGCTTCTGGATGGCTTCGGCGCCGCGGCAGGCGGAGAAGTAGTCCGAGTACCGGGATTCCATCTCGCGGTACAGGTCCTCGTCGCCTTCCAGGTCGCCGACCTTGAGCTTGGTGAACCGCTCCCAGACTTCGTCGAGTCGGGCGATGTCCTGTTCGGCGCGCTTACGGATGCGGCCCAGTTCATTCTCCGCAGACCGCTTCAGCCGATTCTTCGCATCGGTCTTCTGGCCCTCCGCCTCAGCGGCGGCCAGATCGGCTTCCAGCTTCTGCTGGCGCGCCTCCAAATCGACATCCCGTGACTTCTCCAGCGCGGCACGTTCCAGTTCGTATTCGGACTGCAGAGTTGCCATGTCGTCGTGACGGGACTGCTCATCAACGTCCGTGACCATGTAGGCCGCGAAGTAGATGACCTTCTCCAGGTCCTTCGGCGCGATATCCAGCAGGTAGCCCAATCGGGAAGGAACACCCTTGAAATACCAGATGTGAGTGACGGGAGCAGCCAGTTCAATATGCCCCATACGCTCGCGGCGCACCTTGGAGCGGGTGACTTCCACACCGCAGCGCTCACATACGATGCCCTTGAAACGGGGGCGCTTGTACTTACCGCAGGCGCACTCCCAGTCACGGGTGGGGCCGAAAATGCGTTCGCAGAACAGGCCATCCTTCTCCGGCTTGAGCGTGCGGTAGTTGATGGTCTCTGGCTTCTTCACCTCGCCGTGCGACCACTTTCGGACATCCTCCGAAGTGGCCAGGGCGATGTGGAGCTGATCGAAGCGATTGACGTCGAGCAAGTTTCCTACTTCCTCAGGTTCGTAAAACTGTCCGTAATACTGTCGGGGCTAGAATTCAGCTCCGGATGTGAGGCCCTCCAGCCCGGTAGGCATCGCCAGCGGCTCCGGAGTCTGGAACTGGTCCTCCTCCGTATCCTGCAGGTTGATCGCCTCTCCGGTGGCATCCAGTGCCTCAACGTTCAGGCACAGAGAGCGCATCTCCTGGATAAGCACCTTGAAGGACTCCGGGATGCCCGGCTCGGGCACGTTGTCGCCCTTCACGATGGCTTCATAGACCTTGACGCGGCCGACCGTGTCGTCAGACTTGATCGTCAGCATCTCTTGCAGCGTGTGGGAGGCGCCGTAGGCTTCCAGCGCCCACACCTCCATCTCGCCGAAGCGCTGTCCGCCGAACTGCGCCTTTCCGCCGAGCGGCTGCTGGGTGACCATCGAGTACGGACCGGTGGAGCGAGCATGAATCTTATCGTCCACCAGGTGATGCAGCTTCAGCATGTACATGTACCCAACGGAAACCGGATCGGGGAATGGCTCGCCGCTGCGCCCGTCAAAGAGCTGCGCCTTACCTTCACCGTTGACAAGAATGTCACCGTCACGGTTGGGCAGGATGGACGAAAGCAGTCCATCGATCTCGTCCGTGCGCACACCGTCGAACACGGGGCTGGCCACGTGCTGCCCGGCAGCACCGGTCACCGTCTCCTCCGGCAGGCGCACAGCCCATTCTTCCCCGGCCTCGCGGGCCTTGCTGGCATCCCAGCCCTGGCTGGCGATCCATCCCAGATGCAGCTCGTACACCTGCCCGAGGTTCATACGGCCGGGAACGCCGAGCGGATTCAGGATGATATCCACCGGAGTGCCGTCGGCCATGAACGGCATGTCTTCAATTGGAAGGATTCGGGAGATGACGCCCTTGTTGCCGTGCCGGCCGGCCATCTTGTCACCGATAGTGATCTTGCGGCGCTGCGCGATGTACACGCGCACGGTCTCGTTCACGTCGGCGGCCAGTTCGTCGTTGTTCGCCTTCGTGAACTGCCGGACGCCGATCACGATGCCGGACTCGCCGTGAGGCACGCGCAAAGAGGTGTCGCGTACTTCCTTGGCCTTCTCACCGAAGATCGCGCGCAGCAGGCGCTCTTCCGAGGTCAGTTCGGTCTCACCCTTCGGGGTGATCTTGCCGACGAGGATATCGCCGGCCTGTACCTCGGCGCCGATGCGGATAACGCCGTGCTCATCAAGATGCGAGAGCGTTTCCTCGGAGACATTCGGGATGTCTCGGGTGATCTCTTCCGGTCCCAGCTTGGTATCACGCGCGTCGACCTCGTGCTCTTCGATATGAATCGAGGTGAGCAGATCATCCTTCACGCAGCGTTCGGACAGGATGACGGCGTCCTCGTAGTTGTAGCCGTTCCACGACATGAACGCCACCAGCAGGTTCTGGCCAAGCGCGAGCTCGCCGCCCTCCGTTGCCGGGCCGTCCGCGATCAGAGTGCCTTCCTCGACACGATCACCCTCGGAAACGACCACGTGCTGGTTGGTGCAGTTGCCGGGGTTGGAACGGTCGAACTTCGTCATCTTGTAAATGACATGCTGACCGTTGTCCTGCTCCACGTGCACGGCATCGGCGTCAACCTCGGTGACGGTTCCCGCCGCGCGGGCAATGGTGACATCACCGGCGTCGACGGCGCAACGCATCTCCATACCGGTTCCCACGTACGGCGCAACCGGACGAATCAGCGGCACGGCCTGGCGCTGCATGTTCGCACCCATGAGGGCGCGGTTCGCATCGTCGTGCTCCAGGAATGGAATCATGGCGGTTCCCACCGAGCACATCTGCCGGGCAGAGACGTCCATGTAGCCGATCTCGGACGGCGCGACCAACGCGGGCTCACCACCGGGCATACGGCACAGAACCTCTTCCTCGGTGAAACGCCCCTCGCTATCCAGCGGCGCCTCCGCCTGCGCAATAATCACGGCGTCCTCGTCGTCGGCCTGCAGGTAATCGATCTGATCGGTTACTTGGCCGTCCACGACCTTGCGATACGGGGTCTCGATGAATCCGAATGAGTTGATCCGTGCGAATGACGCCAAGGATCCGATCAAACCGATGTTCGGACCTTCCGGGGATTCGATCGGGCACATACGTCCGTAATGGGACGGGTGAACGTCGCGCACTTCCATTCCGGCGCGGTCACGTGACAGACCTCCCGGGCCCAGTGCGGAGAGGCGCCGCTTATGCGTCAAACCGGCCAGCGGGTTGTTCTGATCCATGAACTGCGAGAGCTGGCTGGTACCGAAGAATTCCTTGATCGCCGCCACAATGGGCCGAATGTTGATCAGGGACGACGGCGTGATGGCCTCGGCCTCCTGCGTGGTCATGCGCTCGCGGACCATACGGTCCAGACGGGCCAGACCGGTACGCACCTGGTTCTGGATGAGTTCACCGACGGCGCGGATGCGGCGGTTGCCGAAGTGATCGATGTCGTCCGTCTCCACGCGCACCGGGGTGGCATCGGGGGCGCAGACAACCTCTGCCTCGCCGGCATGTAGCGCGAGCATGTAACGCAGCGACGCCGTAATGTCCTCAATACCGAGTTGACGAGCAGAGCTCTCGGCGTGCAGACCAAGCTTCTTGTTGATCTTGAAACGGCCGACTTTCGCAGTGTCGTAACGCTTGGTGTTGAAGTAGAAGTTATCCAGCAGCGTGCGGCCGGCCTCCGCCGTGGGCGGCTCGCCCGGGCGCAGCTTGCGGTAAAGGTCCTGCAACGCTTCTTCCTGGGTATGGACGGTGTCCTTCTCCAGGGTCTCCAGCAGCACCGGGAAATCGTCAAAAGCCTCACGAATCTCGGATTCATTCATACCGAGAGCCTTGAGGAACACGGTGACCGACTGCTTACGCTTACGATCAACACGCACGCCCACGGCGTCGCGCTTATCGACCTCGAACTCAAGCCATGCCCCGCGCGAGGGGATGACCTTGGTGGAGAAGATGTCCTTATCCGAGGTTTTATCGGCAATACGCTCGAAGTAGACGCCTGGCGAACGGACAAGCTGAGAAACGACGACGCGCTCCGTACCGTTGATGATGAAGGTGCCACGATCGGTCATCAGCGGAAAGTCGCCGATAAACGTCGTCTGTGACTTGATCTCACCGGTGTCGTAGTTCTGGAACTCGGCAGTCACATAGAGGGGGGCCGAGTAAGTCAGATCGCGTTCGCGGCATTCCTGGATCGAGTACTTCGGGTCTTCCAAATGCGGAGCTGATAAGACGAGGCCCATCGTGCCTGCCGCATTCTCGATCGGAGATACTTCTTCGAAGATTTCCTCCAGACCGGACTGGTCTCCCGGGTTCTTGGCCCGCCATTCCTCCGAGCCGATCAGCCATCCGAAGCTCTCCGTCTGCAGACCGAGGAGGTTGGGGACCTGAAGTGGCTCGTGAATCTTGGCGAAGGAGACGCGGTCAACGGCGGGCTTGCCATTTAGAGCGGAAAGTGAAGAGGTGCGCGAAGCAGCCAAAGGGGTTCCTTCCCTGACGTTGTTAGGCATTCCGCCGGCAGTGCCCACAGCAGCACCCCCGTTTCCCGGCGGCGGGCCGCTGACATGCCGGATTACCCGATCCGCACGTCACCGTCGCCTCCAAGACGGCCTCTGGGCATAGCTGTAGATACGCTGGCGCAAGTATCAAATGTACTCTTTTGGCGTACAACAGTCCACCCCGTTCCCATGTGGAAGGGGTCACGCAGAACCTCTTTGTCACCAGAAGAGTTCCACAATCCTGCTTCCTACGCAAACCTTTCTCACATTCAGTGAGATGGAGCACAAAAAGTGGGGCGCGGCTATGAGCCGCACCCCACCGAGAACTAGCGATTGCTGGTTGCTACTCGTCTCACTTCAGTGTGACGGTCGCACCCACGCCCTCGAGCTGCTCCTTGGCCTTGTCAGCCGTCTCCTTGTTGGCGCCTTCGAGGATCGCCTTCGGAGCGGACTCAACCAGGTTCTTCGCTTCGGTCAGGCCGAGAGAGGTCAGAGCGCGGACCTCCTTGATGACCTGGACCTTCTTGTCGCCGAAGGACTCGAGAATAACGTCGAAGGAGTCCTTCTCCTCCGCCTCGGCGGGGGCAGCGTCACCGGCAGCCGGGACGGCAGCGACAGCTGCGACCGGAGCAGACGCCTCGACGTCGAACTCCTCCTCGAATGCCTTGACGAAGTCGTTGAGCTCAACGAGGGTGAGCTCCTTGAAAGCAGCAATGAGCTCTTCGGTGGAGAGCTTAGCCATGATGGCCTTCCTTCCTGATGCCTGCTACGCGAGCAGATATTTCTGTTGGTATGCCACCCGTGATTCAGGCGGCGGATTCTTGTTTCGCGCGCAGCGCGTCGATGGTGCGCACAGCCTTGACGGCAGGCGCCTGGAAAACGTATGCCGCCTGGTACAGCGCGGCTTTGAGTACCCCCGCAGCCTTGGCGAGGAGAACCTCGCGGGACTCGAGGTCGGCAAGTTTGACGACATCATCAGCCGAAAGCAGCGAGCCGTCGAGCACGCCGCCCTTAATCACGAGCTGTTGATTCTCCTGTGCGAAGTCGCGGACAGCCTTGGCGGCGTCGACAACCTCACCCGTCACAAACGCGATAGCCGTCGGTCCGGTGAGCAGGTCATCGAGATCCTCGATACCTGCCTGGTGCGCGGCGATCGTCGCGAGCGTATTCTTGGCGACCTTGTACTCCGCGTTGGCCCGGAGCGAACGGCGCAGCTCTTGCAGCTGTGCCACGGTCAGGCCGCGGTACTCAGTGAGCAGCACCGCGGACGAGCTCTCGAACTTCTCCTTGAGCTCCGCAATCGCTGCAGACTTGTCGGTCCGTGCCATAGGGCCTCCTTCCGGTCGTATCCGCAGGCCCACGAAAAAAGCCCCGCGCAGGTGCACGGGGCCATGCCGAATCTGCTCGGCTCAGCTCATCTCACCTACGCTGGCCCCTTTCGGGTTTATCCCCGCCGGTGGGCGGGAGACCTGCGGTCTTTGGCAGGTAATAGCGTAATCGTCCGCGCCCGCCATGCCAAACCGGGCACGGCCTTCGTGACGAACTTCGCTCGTCGTATTGCCGTCGCCAAACACCGACTAGCTGATTTCGTGGGCGATACGGTGGATGAGCATGTCGAGCGCCACGAGGTTCTCCCCGCCTTCGGGCACGATGATGTCCGCATTGCGTTTTGACGGCTCGACGTAAAGCTCGTGCATCGGCTTCACGGTGGCCAGGTACTGCGACTCCACCGATTCCAGGGTGCGGCCGCGTTCGACGACGTCGCGTTTGATCCGCCGCAGGATACGCACATCCGCATCCGTATCCACAAAGATCTTGATGTCGATGAGGTCGCAGATCTGCGGTTCCGCGAAGATGAGAATCCCCTCGACGATAATGACGGGATTCGGATGAATGACGGTGGTTTCGGAGGAGCGGTTGTGCACCGAGTAGTCGTAGACCGGGCATTCAACGCTGTGTCCAGCCACCAATTGCTTGAGTTGCTCAACCATCAGGTCATTGTCGAAGGCCTCGGGCGCGTCATAGTTGAGCCGAGCACGTTCTTCGTAGGTGAGGTCGTTACGTTCCCGGTAGAAGTTGTCGTGGTAGATAACCGATGTCTTTCCGGGGAAGGAACGTATTAGTGCTTTGGTGAGAGTCGTTTTGCCGCTTCCCGTGCCACCGGCTACCCCGACGACCAATGTCCCCATAATCTCCCACCTCCGAGGAATGACTTCTACCCAAAGGTACGCGATTGGGCGGCGCTGTGCACCACGAACCGCGCAGTAACTACCCGACTGAGGTCAACAGTGTACCGCCGAGCATTAGCAGGTAGCCGCTGCCCGTGAAGGCGAGAAAGACATCCCGCCAGCCTCGCCGGTCCGTCAGCAGCGCCAACACAGCCACGTGCAGCCCCACCGTACTGATGGCGTAACGTCCGGAGATTATGCGGAAGTAGGCTGCGCTGTTCACAATCTCGCGCGTCTGAACCGCCACCGCAGCCACTGCCGGACCCGCAACCGTTGCGACCACCAGACCACGATGACGCCGCCTCGACCACAACAAAATAATCGCCACCACGGGAGTCACCAGATACACCAGGTATAGGAACGCGGCCCACACCTTGACGACGCCGGAGCGCACGCCCGGTTGCAGGTAGAAATCACTTCGCGGGTCGGTCAAACCGTAACCATCCATCAGGCTCGCCAGCACGGAGTCATAGCCGCCTTCCTCAAGGGTGACGGTAGACAGCCCGCTGATGGCAGGCACGTAATCTTCGGGACGCCGTCCGTTCTGCCAACGGCTCCACAGCAGGTAGACGAGCAGTAGTGCGAGGACGCTGACCAGAAGGAGCCGGAGCAGGCGTCGTCGATCGGAGAGGGAGAATCCAAAGGATTCGGGACGAATCACCGCGCATCCTACGGCGCACAACACCGCCAGTAGGGCGCCGACGGATATCACCCGTGTTGCGGCAATCCCCGCCATGACAAGCGCGGGCGCCGCACTGCCGAGCCGATGATCGAGAAAGATACGCGCCGCAATCCATACCGCCGCCGCTCCCGCCAGTAACGTGACTGCATCGTTGTGCACAATTCCGGCAGACGCTCCGACAGCCGGCGTCGCCAAGGCCAAGAGTGCACCGGCGAAGGCCGCTCGGCGCGAGGCACGCCACGACCGAAGGGCGAGATAGAGAGCGGCCACTCCCCCGGCCACAAGGAAAGCGGAGATCCAGCGGGCGCCCGTGACGAAATCCGTATGGAAGTGGCTGGCGAGGAAGGTGCCGCCGTACCCGGCGAGGGCGAAATACAGCGGCGGGTGGAACCCGTTGTAGTTCTCGCCACGATAGGGCCATTCCTCGATATCGCGGCCTTCCGCACGCGCCCCGCACACGGGAACATACACGCTTTGGATCGAGCCCTCCATGCCTCGGCAGGACCACGCCTCCAGCGTTTCATCGGCGAGGTCTTCCCCCTGGACCGGGATATGCCCGTGGGCCATCTTCCAGGCGTAGTCCACGTAGGTCCATTCGTCGTAGCGGCTCAACGGCGTCCCGTGCGATATGGCAACCGCGCTCCACGTCAGGGACAACGCGACCAGCACTACTGCCAACAGCCCGTCACGCTTCCCGATGTTCACCCGTCTAGGGTAAGGCACGTCCGGGAGTGCTCCAAGCTTGCGCTCGGAAGCTCCGTCGCCCCGGCGAGTCTCCATGCCCCGCACGGCCGAGCAGCATGATCCCATCGCGTCGCCGCGCGCTCGCTGCTCCCTCCATGCCCCGCACGGCCGAGCAGCACGCAGCGTCGACATCGCGCCGGGGCCTGGCGACGACGCCCACCACCTAAACAAATCACCGGGTTTTCGCCCGATCTCCGCGATTCTCGCGAAAAATTGGCGAAAACCAGGAGTTTCAAGAGGAAGACCACGCGCATACAAGAATGTGCCCCACCGCAAAGCAGTGGGGCACTCTCAAAGCCGCTTCTCACTCAGGAGGCGTTCTCGGAGGTCAGATTGCGAGTCTTGGTGGTATCCAGCGGGATACCCGGACCCATGGTGGTGGATACGGTCCCCTTCAGCACGTAACGGCCCTTCGACGACGACGGCTTGAGCCGCAGGATCTCCTCCTGCGCCGCCGCGTAGTTCTCCACCAGCTGCTGCGGCGTGAAGGACGTCTTGCCGATAATGAAGGCGAGATTCGCGTTGCGATCCACACGGAACTCGATACGCCCGCCCTTGATGTCGGAGACTGCCTTTGCCACGTCCATGGTAACCGTGCCGGTCTTGGGGTTCGGCATGAGGCCACGCGGGCCGAGAACACGGCCGAGACGGCCGACCTTACCCATCATGTCCGGCGTCGCGACGGCGGCGTCGAAATCGGTGTAGCCACCGGCGACCTTCTCGATCAGCTCGTCGCCGCCGACCTCATCGGCACCGGCGTCCAGTGCCTCCTGCGCGCGCGGCCCTTGGGCGAAGACGACGACCCTTGCCGTCTTACCGGTGCCGTGCGGGAGGTTGACCGTGCCACGTACCATCTGATCCGCCTTACGCGGGTCAACACCGAGGCGGAACATGACTTCCACCGTGGCATCGAACTTTGTGGTCGAGGTCTCCTTGGCGAGAGTCACGGCCTCCAGTGGGCTGTACAGGACACCGGGGGCAATCTTCGCTGCGGCGTCGCGATAGTTCTTTGAGCGCTTTGCCATTGCTGCTTTCTCCTTCGCAGTTGTGGTTAGCGGACCTGCGCGGGTCCTTCCACGTGCCCGTGGGCACTGTATGCGGCGTCCAACTGACGCCTATTGATTAGATCGCGTCGGTGGTAATACCCATCGAGCGTGCGGTTCCGGCAATAATGCGGGCCGCGTTGTCAAGATCGTTGGCGTTGAGGTCAGGCTGCTTCGTCTTCGCAATCTCACGCACCTGGTCGGCCGTCAGATGGCCAACCTTGTCCGACTGCGGTGTTGACGATCCCTTGGCGACGCCGGCGGCCTTCTTAATGAGCTCGGCGGCGGGCGGAGTCTTGGTGACAAAGGTGAACGAGCGATCCTCGTACACCGTGATCTCCACCGGCACGATGTTGCCACGCTGGGATTCTGTTGCGGCGTTATACGCCTTGCAGAACTCCATAATGTTGACGCCGTGCTGGCTCAGTGCCGGGCCGATCGGAGGAGCCGGAGTCGCTCCCCCCGCCTGGATCTGAAGCTTGATGTAACCTGCAACCTTCTTCTTGGGTGGCATGTAGGGTCCTTTTCTTTCTCGTTGGCCGTCGCAATGGCAGAAGCGACAGCCGCCTCATAAGAGTACGCGCTTCGTAGCGCAGATTCGAATCCGATCTGCTCACACTTTTCGGATGGCGGCCACTACCCAGCTTCGAGCAGCGGCGCATCACCCCAGCGCGTCCGGCCGCGATTGGCACTCGCAGCCACGCGGTCGGTGCCGACCGTTGCCGGGCGGCGGCCTCAGTCTTCGCGCCGTACCTGGCTGAATGACAGCTCGACGGGCGTTTCCTGGCCGACGAGAGTCATAAGTACCGTCAGCCGCTGGTTCGCCGCGTCGACGTCGGAGACGGTGGCGGGCATACCCGCCCACGGCTCAGATGTGAGGATAACCGCATCGCCAACCTCGTATGGCGATACCGTCGCGGGAGCGGTGCCGGTAGGCCGTCCTTCAGCCTTGGCCTCCGCGGCCGCCTCAGCCTCAATAACAGGCGTCAGCATCTTCACGACTTCGTCTTCCGAAAGAGGCACCGGGGTTCGCCCGTTGCCGACGAAGCCGGTCACACCATTGGTGTTCTGTACCACACGCCAGGAGTCATCGGTCATGTCCATACGGATAAGAACATAGCCGGGCATGCGCACGCGAGACACGAGCTTGCGCTGGCCGCGCCGAATCTCGAAAACCTCTTCCATCGGCACCTCGATCTGGAAGATGTAATCCTCCATGTTCATCGAGTGCATACGAACTTCGAGGTCCTGCTTCACGCGCTTCTCATAGCCGGAATAGGTGTGAAGCACGTACCAGCGTCCGTCAAGCCCCTGCAGCTTGGCGCGCACTTCCTCTTCGGTGACCGCACCCGGCGCCTGTTCCTGCTCCGGCGTCGCCGCCGCGGCATCAGCATCCTCGGCTACAGCGTCCGAGTCGTCCACAGGTACCTCATCCGCGTCGAAGACAGCGTCATCCTGGAGGTCGGCCTCATTCAGTTCGCTCGTGCTCCGATCGGGTTGCACGTCATCCTGCGGGGTGGGAGCGCGAAAGAGGCTCTCACCGGATGCATCATTTGGCTCGAGGATATCCTCAGGCACGTTCATTCCTGCCTTCCTGTGCTATTCGCCGACTGCGTTAACCGAAGATCCAGAAGGTGAGCCGACCGAACGCGGCGTCGAGAATCCCGACGAACACCATCACTAGTGCGATAAACACGATCACCGTGATGAACATGTCGCCGAGTTCACGCCGCGACGGGCGCTGCACCTTACGCAGCTCGCCGAAAATCTGACGGAAGAAGAGCGCGATGCGCGCGAATAGGCCCCGTTTCTTGGCGGAACTAGCCTTCGCAGCGCCACGTGCGCCAGCAACCTCGTTCACATCGCTCCTTCATGTCCTAGCTGGTCATGTCCTCTAGGTGACAAAGGCGGCTCATCTTGGAATGAGCCGCCTTGGCAGGGTAGGAGGGACTCGAACCCCCAACCTCCGGTTTTGGAGACCGATGCGCTACCAATTGCGCCACTACCCTATGGGCCGCGGAAAGCCGAAGCCTCGAACATTATGCCCCATGCGGCATCCTTTACGCCAGCGCATACGGCTGCGCGCCACATACTGTAACGCGTATCGCAGCCAGCGAGTGCCATTTCCGCACGGACCACGGCAGATTACCTGTAGGCCTCGCGCGGCGTATCCACGCTGGCCGTTTCCGCACGGACCATTGCGGACCCCGGCCAGGATAGCGAGTCGGCCTTCCGCCGTCGAGCCGTCCTCGATATGAGCGAGGCATCTCACATCTTGACACGCGCGTGTGATGATTTGGCGTAATTCCGCGGTTTTGTCGCCAACCGACGAGGCGGCGTTCCCGGCAGATGCGTCTTCGGATATGAAAGCAAGCCGCGAGAAATCGGCGAGGCGTGGCACTATGACCGCGTGAGTACTTCGACACCAGGTAGCCGGATTTCCTCCCGGCTGGCAGCTATTAACGAGTCCGCTACGCTTGCCGTTGACGCGAAGGCCAAGGCCCTCCGTGCGGCCGGACGCCCGGTTATCGGCTTCGGTGCTGGCGAACCAGACTTCCCAACGCCGGACTTCATCGTAGAAGCCGCTATTGCCGCCTGCCGTGATCCGAAGAATCACAAGTACACCCCCGCCAAGGGCCTGCCGGAGCTGCGGGAGGCAATCGCCGCGAAGACATTGCGTGATTCCGGCAATGTGGTTGATCCCAACAATATTCTCGTCACAAACGGTGGCAAGCAGGCCACCTATCAAGCCTTCGCGTCGATCGTCGACGAAGGCGACGAGGTGATCCTGCCCGGTCCATATTGGACGACATACCCCGAGGCCATCCGCCTGTGCGGTGGCGTTCCCGTTCCGGTATTCGCCACGGTCGAGTCGCAGTACAAAGTGAGCGTAGAAGAACTCGATGCCGCGCGGACCACGCGAACCAAGGCGGTACTCCTCTGCTCGCCGAGCAACCCGACAGGAGCCGTGTACTCACCGGATGAAATCGCTGCCATCGGACGCTGGGCACTTGAATGCGGGATCTGGGTGATCACGGATGAGATCTACGAGAACCTCACCTACGACGGCGCTCGCGCCGGGTATCTTCTCCAGGAGGTCCCCGAACTGGCGGACCGCACACTGGTGCTCAACGGCGTCGCCAAGACCTACTCGATGACCGGCTGGCGTGTGGGCTGGATGTATGGCCCCGCCGATGCGATCAAGGCGGCCACCAACATGCAGTCCCACACGACGTCGAATGTCGCCAACGTCTCGCAGCGCGCCGCGCTCGCCGCGCTGACCGGCCCACAGGATGTGGTTGACCAGATGCGTGACGCCTTTGCACGGCGGCGCCGCATCATCGTTGACATGCTGCGCGAGATCGATGGGGTGAGCCTGCCGGATCCCGCCGGCGCCTTCTACGTGTACCCCGATGTCAGCGGCCTTTTCGGACGCGACATCAACGGAAGGAGTGCGCACACCTCCATCGAACTCGCCGAACTCATTCTTGAGGAGGCCGATGTAGCCCTGGTTCCCGGCGAAGCCTTTGGCCCCTCCGGTTACTTCCGGCTCTCCTATGCGCTTGGCGACGACGACATCGTGGAGGGTATCGGCCGCCTGCAGCGGCTCTTCGCGTGACCGAAACCGTCAGGTGACCGTGGCAGGCGTACGGCGGAACCCCATGTGAAGGCCGCGGCCCCGCGCGAAGGCGGATCCCCGCGCGCTGAGCTGTTCAAGTGGGCAGGCCGTTCAAGTGGGCAGGCCGTTCAAGTGGGCGGGTCGTTCAAGCGGATGCTTGAGCCCTCTGGCGATACGGAAGTGGACACCACATGCGCTGCGCGGTGAGGTGGCCCAGCACCCCGCATGCACATTTCAGAGCGATCGCTCGGTCACTGCACAGGAACGCGGCCGCTCGCCCAGATACGTGCGCGGGTCAGCCATGCCTCGGCCGTAGCGAGGCGACCTTCCGCATCCTGTTTCCAGGCCGTACCGTCGACACGTTTCGCCCCGGCAACTAGCGAGAGCACAACCCCTGCCGTCCGGGCACATAACGAGACCGGATCCACCATGCGCTCGCACAAGTTGCGCCACGTCGGCAAGTCAGCGGCTACATGCGGATACGAACGCGGTGCCAAGTGCGGCAGAACACTCATATGCCCCAACAGACATGCCCAGTCATCAACCCGGTGCCCCGGGCCAAGCGAGTCAATATCAATCAGCCCCGTCACCGCCGACGAGGCGATATCCACGTAGATATTCGCCTCGTAGAAGTCACCGTGCACCGGTACCAATGGCCCCGGATCACTTGCCGCGAGCAAGTGGGAAACCTCCAGGGCAATAGCACGGCAGCGGCGCGCGTGCTCCGGTAGCGCGGTCGCTGCGGCGTGTGCGTAGTGGGTTGCGCGCTCCGCCCACGCGGGCCGTTTGGTCAGGGTCAAGGCGTCCGCCGGCAGGGAGTCGAGCACCGCCGAGAGCGCTCCAAGCATCTGTGCCGCCCGGCTGCCCATCCCGCGGGAAATCGCATTTGCCAGCGGTTCGCCTTCGGCACCTGCCACTAGCACGATCCCGGAAGGAACATTGAGCAGTAAGGAGGGCGCCGCAACACCGGCACGTTCCAGCATCATGTGGCGCTTGGCAAGCGATTGTGCCTGCGGCGGCCGGAGTACCTTCCCGTAGGATGCCGAGCCGTCGATATCCGTAACGCGTACCACCGCGCGGCGGGTGGGCCGGTAGCTCATCAGTTCAATGGACACGGGATGTCCCAACAGCTGTGCCATACGGGCCGGTGAGCACGCCGTCGGCAACCCCGGCAGTTCCGGGTCCTCCGGGTACGTCCATATCGCGACTCTCGTATCACCGGAGCGCAAATGGGTCAGATGCGGCGAGGAGGCATGCGCGAGGCGCGCCGTCGAGGCGCACAGGTATTCCTCCTGCCGCTGCCATGTTCCCGCAGCGGACCGTCGGTCAACGGTCACGGTGTAGCCCACGGTGATTCCCGCACCCGGCCGGTGATGAACCGAATGCACCTGCCACGAGCGCAACACCGCGTCTGCACCGACGGCGCCACGCAGCATATCCCCCGCCGTACTACCGGTGAGCAGCGCGAGGTCTTCGCCTTCATGTGCGAAGTTGGCTCCGTTCGTCATGACTCAGTTCTACCGTATCGGAGCATTTCTTTCAGGCACTCCGACTCTCGCGTGCCAGCATGAACACCGAACCACTATGCTTACGATGTGCGCGATCTCAAGCTTCTTCCTAAGGCCCATCTGCACCTGCATTTCACCGGGTCCATGCGCGTGTCGACCCTGCAAGACATGGCGCACCGCGAACTGATCCGCCTACCTGACAATCTCACCGATAATGTGGCCCTCCACGTGCCCGCCGACCAGCGGGGTTGGTTCCGTTTTCAGCGGGCCTACGACGCCGCACGAAAGGTTGTTCGCTCCGAGACGGCCATGCGGCGCATTGTGCGCGAGGCCGCCGAGGACGATGCCGCAGAAGGATCTCGCCGCCTGGAAATTCAAATCGACCCCACCTCGTATGCACCTTTCGTCGGCGGAATCACACCGGCGCTGGAGATCGTCTGCGATGAGGCTCGGCGCGCCAGTCTCGATACCGGTGTGCAGGTCGCCGTGATTGTGGCCGCCTCCCGCATCCGGCACCCGCTGGAGGCGAGGACCTTGGCTCGGCTGGCCGTCAAGTATGCTGGCACGGGGCCGGGCGACGTCGTCGCCTTCGGGCTGTCCAATGACGAGCGGCGCGGTGAAACAGCCGAGTGGAGTTCTGCCTTCAATATTGCGCGTCGCGGCGGACTGGCCGCCGTACCACACGGAGGCGAGTTGCTCGGGCCGGAACACGTGCGCGATGTCTTGACCCATCTCAAGCCCACGCGCATCGGCCACGGCGTGCGGGCGAGCGAGGACCCCTTCCTCGTGGATGCGATTGTCAATGCGGGAGTGGCCTTTGAAGTGTGCCCCGAGTCCAATGTCTCCCTCGGCGTGTACCCGGAAGAAGCACAGGTGCCGGTACGCCAACTCATGGACGCGGGTGCCACCATTGCGCTCGGCGCGGATGACCCATTGCTCTTCCTCTCGCGTTTGAACGACCAGTACGAAATACTGCGCGCGGCAGGATTCAGCGACAATGAACTCGCCTACCTGGCCGGCACCTCGGTGGATGCTTCGCTTGCCGACGACGAATCCAAGGCCCGCTGGCATCGGGAGATTGACGCCTGGTTGCGTACCTGACGCCCGGCTGGTTGCGTACATGACACCCGGCTCAGTGAGATTGATGCCTAGTCGCGTACCTGACACCCGGCTCAGTGAGATTGATGCCTAGTTGCGTACCTGACACCCGGCGCCCGATCAAGGCACAGTTGCTGACACACGGTTGCCCGACAGGCGCGCGGGCACCCGTATCCGGCGCGCCGCTGGGGATGTGCGTATTGATCAACACACCACTGCGGACAACCACCCGCATCCGGCGCATGACCAATTGGGGTGCGTACTGAGTGAGTACGCACCCCAATCCGCTCGCTCACCGGAGCGGGCCTATGATCCTTCTGGGCCTATGACCTCAGGGCTATGACCTCCGTACTCGTCGCAGCCCCGTTCCCGCAAGCACCAGAGCAGCGGCGGCCACAACGAACGGCAGCACATTGGCACCCGTCTTCGGAAGGGAGCGCTTGCCTGCACTGTTGGCCTTGGCGGAGGGCGGCGCGCTTACCGAGGGCGATGCGCTGCTCGTAGGCGCGGCAGAACTGGGTTCACTAGACGGCCCCGCGGTTGGCTCAGCAACCTTCGGCAGCTCGAAGCCGACGATGGCCGCGTTGTGGTCCGAGGCGCGGAACACACTGTCGGAGTAGTAGTTGGTTCCGGTGTGCATGAAACGGCTGTACTCGAGCGCATTCGACTCGTAGGCATTCGCCGTCCAGGTGTCATTACCCGTCAGATATTGCATGCCCGCGTTCGACACCATCACATGGTCGAGATTGCCGAACATGGAGTTGTAAGAGTACGTGTATTCGTTCCAGTCAGTGGCCGAATACTTCGACGGGTACTTATTCATATCCATCAGGTCGGCGTACCCCGCTGCCACCATTTCCTGGATGGGGTCCTCGTAGGAATAGGAGTTGAAGTCGCCAACCAGCAGGGTTACCGCAGCGTCGTTGGCGGCGCTCTCTTGTTCAGCGAACGCTACCAGCGCCTTAGCCTGGCGGGTACGGTCGCCATTATTGCGCCCTGTGTCCCATGCAAGGCCCTTCTCATCGCCGGGGTTCTTGTTGTCATCGCCGACGACGGTGCCGCCCTTGTACGTCAGGTGATTGTTTATCACTAGCACGTTCTGGCCCGACTCGCGATGCTTGAATACCTGTGCGATAGGAGCCCGCGCATCAGCCGCTGACTGATACGCCTCGTCGTCCAGATACTTCGCCTTGCCCACAAGCTCAACGGCGGCGGGCTTGTAGATGAACGCCTGGCGAATCTTGTCGACACCACCGTAAGCCGGCTGCCCCTCGCCGGTGGGCGGAGAAGGCACATAGTCCCAGCCCTGACTCGGATCGGCCGCATTCAGTGCGTCCACCAGGTTCTTCAGCGAGGCGTCAATATCGTCCTGGAAAAGCCAGTCATTCTCAATCTCTTGCAGGGCGACCACCTGGGCGCCCTGGTCACCCAAGGTGTTGATGGCATTGACAATCTTGGCCTGTTGCCGCTTCAAACCGGCTTCATCCCAGGCGCCCCGGCGTGGACAATCCCAGTTTCCCGCGACGGGAACGCTCTTATCCCACAGGTTGAGAGTCGGTTGGCAGATCTTGTTCCCGTTGGCATCCACCGACGTGTCATCGACTCCCAGGTCCGTGAAGTAGTTGAGGACGTTAAACGTGGCGACTTTGAAGTTACCACCGACGTCGGCCGGCGTGCCTTCACGCACCTGGCTGAACTCGACAAACTCTTGCTCATTCGGGACCGTGAACGTGGGCTCAATGACGGTTCTGCCATTAACCGACGTGACCACCGCCGGGGACTTGAAGGTGACGGTGGCCCCCAGGGTCGGCCCGGGCTTATCCGTCGAGAGGTAGGGCAGTTCTGCCGGCGGGGAGGGCTCGGATGTGTCGGGGTACTGCACATCGAATCGCGCGGCGTTGGCATCGTCGAGGATGATGTGATGCGCCTCATTGTATGCCGCCTGCTCCACCGCCTCCGGCGAGCCCGGTAGGCCGGCCTGAGTCGGTTGCAGATGCGGTCGGTCGCCATCGGTCAGGCTGAGCTGACCGGTATAGACGAGGTTGGGATTGCCGATCACGCGGTATGTTCCCGCCGGGTTGAAGATCATGTTCTCCCGTGCCTCGGCATCCTCCGTCGCCTTCGGCGCCGCCAGCGTGGGAATGTCGACCTCGCTGAGCGAGTTCTCGCCGGTGCGTTCGACGCCGTCGCGCGTGGCAACCAGCGTCGTTACATCGTCGATCTCCTGCACCTCGCCTGCCACCGAAAGTTCATCGCCAACGGCATAGTTGCTGGCATCCGCACCCAGTTGCACGAAAAGGGCGGAAGACCCGGTGAAGCCCTCTGGTACCTCAGCCGTCTTCATCTGGATGATCAGCCCGTCGCGGCCGGACTGTACCGCAGTGACAACACCCGAGGTGGTCACCGTCTGCCCGGCGAGAGGGGAAGCGCTCCCCTCACCTTGGATCTGTGCGATCGTGTACGCGCCCTCCGCCGCAGCCGGGGCATCATCCGCGATTGCCGGCAGCGATGAGCCGAATCCGCCGACTATCACCGCCAGGGACGAGACTGCCGCTGACAGCACGTATCTGTGGGGTTTCCTTCTGTGCATCTACCTCTCCACTGGTAAGTTGAGGCGCCTCGGCCGTGAGGGCTCCGAGTTTGCCGTGATTGTGTCTTGCATCTATGCGTCACTAGATGTGATTGCGTGCTACCTCACAGAAGCATTCTAAAAGCAACATGCAAGAGGAACAACTTCCAGCTGACCAGCGACTTTGCTCATCACGCCGGGGCGACAGGCCCTGCACAACACATAGCTGTCGCCTCCGGCACCTGCACGGCAGGCACCGCTTACCGACCCCGATGGCGTACCGCTGGCTCCTCGGCGCGACGATGCCGCAAGACAAGGCGGGCGGCGATCCACGCATCGCCGCCCGCCTACCACCTCCGGGGCTCTTCCGCAGTGAAGGGGGCTGCAGGGCCGCACAACAGGTGGTCTATATTCACTTGTCAACGGGGCGCTGCTGCACCCCTGGATCAACACACACAATCCCAATCAGCATCCGCCCGGTGGATTCGTCCTGCACACACTCAGGAGACCAATCCCGTGGACCTCGTCCACCGGCTTTCCTGCCGACATCTCTATATAAACAGGCGGTCCTTGGACGACCATCCAACGAAGCTGAAAAACCCCGGGGAATTTCGATCCTCGGTATGACTCCTGCCACTCTCGAGCGTGAGACCCCGCGTACGCTGGGCGGTATGGCACGCCCCGCCCCACCAACCGGGCCCACCGGGATACCTCGCGCACGCTGGACGGTACGAGTGACTCGGCCCCCTTCCGGCCTAGAGGCCGCCACCCACGAGAACCGGCTCCGGCTCCAGGCGCACCCCGAAGGTACTTTCAACCCCGTCGCGGACGGTACGTGCCAGGTCGCGTATCTGGGCTGCGCTTGCCCCGCCGCGATTGGTGAGGGCGAGGCAGTGCTTGGTTGATAGCGCCGCAGGGCCGGGCAAACCGAATCCGGGATTAAAGCCGGCGTGATTGATGAGCCACGCCGCCGAGGACTTGACCAGTCCCGCCACCTCGGGCGACTCCTTGCCCAAGAAGGTGTGCGACAGGTCCGTCACCGGGAAGCGAGGCGCATCCTCTGGCAGCGCGTCGGCCTGCTCGGCCGTCAGGATCGGATTGGTGAAAAACGAACCGCAGGAATAGGTGTCGCGGTCGGCGTCGTCGAGAACCATGCCTTTAGAGCGGCGCAGTTCCAGTACGGCAGCCCGCAACTCAGCCGCGGGTACGCGCGCTCCCATCTGCACGCCGAGCGCCGACGCAAGCTGCTTGTATGCCACCGGCGCGCTCAAAGAGGCGATTCGCAGCTGGAAGTCCACGGACAGCACAATGTAGCGCGGGCTCGGCCCCCACCCGTGCCGCAATGACTCCTTGAGGATGCTGCTGCGATAGCCGAAGTGCAGGTCCGCCATCGGAATCTCACGCGGACGCCCTGCCTGCCGGTCCCACACCCGCACCCTTGCGATTGATCCCGCGACTTCTTGACCGTAGGCGCCGATATTCTGCACCGGGGCGGCCCCGACCGTTCCCGGGATGCCGGACAGGGCTTCCACGCCCATCCATTCGTTCTCGATGGTATGAACCACGAAATCATCCCACGGGGTACCGGCGAGCACCCGCAGATTCGCCCCCTCGCAGCCACCCTCTTGCAGCAGGTGGATATCGCGGCGGGTATCGCGCACTACAACGCCGTCGAAGGTCTCATCGGAGGCGAGGATATTGGATCCTCCGCCCAGCACGAGCACCGGAACGCCGTCCTCGTCGGCCTGCCGGACCGCCTCGATCACTTCCTCTTCCGTGGCGGCATTGATAACACTGGCGACGGCACCTCCCACGCCAATAGTGGTCAATTCGCCTAGCGACGTCGCATCCTCGCGTTGCCGCGCGGAGGGAACCGGCGGAATGACATCGACAGGGGCGCCTGAATGCTCTGGGATACTGCAGCTCACAACAAGAGCGTAGCAGTGCCGCAGGCGCGCGTACGATCTGACTACGCGGAATATCGGCCGCGGAAACATGAAACGCCCCGCGGCCTGTGCCGCAGGGCGTTTCGGTATCAAAACCGTGGGCCGACGCGCATAGCTAATGGAAGGTATCCCGGCCTGCGCGCCGCACCGCGTTCAGCGTGTCTCGCGGTGCGTCGTCGACTTATGACACCTCGGGCAGTACTTCTTCAGTTCGAGCCGATCCGGGGTATTCCGGCGGTTCTTACGTGTGATGTAGTTACGTTCCTTGCAGTCCTCGCATGCGAGGGTGATCTTCGGGCGAACGTCTGCCGACTTGCTTGCCACTTTTCAGCTCCTTGGTCCGTAACGAAGCGGAGAACCGCTTCCTGTTGTAGCGGGGGCGGGGTTTGAACCCGCGACCTCACGATTATGAGTCGTGCGCTCTGACCGACTGAGCTACCCCGCCTCATCTTGCCGACGCCGCACCGGAATCGGTACATCGTCGACACGCCGGCGTGACACCGGCGTTCGAGCCCCGAAAGGGAATCGAACCCTTGACCTTCTCCTTACCATGGAGACGCTCTGCCGACTGAGCTATCGGGGCAGCGCGGACTAGCCTATCAAGAACAACACTCGCACACCACATCGGAGCGCTCGTGCCGCGTCAATAGCCGCTTGCCTTCCGGCATGGACACGACACAGGGCCATATCCAGTGGCGGGTGCAGGATTCGAACCTGCGAAGCATTACGCGACTGATTTACAGTCAGTTCCCTTTGGCCGCTCGGGAAACCCGCCTCTTGCGCGCTTCAGAACCTCGCCCACGGGAAGAGCTCCGAAAACGTCGCCAGATGAGGTTACCAGCTTCTCCCCGTAGACTGTCAAACTAAGGCGGAGTGGGCCTGCCCACCCGCAACGTGTCACCAGGAACTCTAAGGAGTAAAACATGGCAGATTCATCCTTCGACGTCGTCTCAGAATATGACCGCCAAGAGGTCGACAACGCCGTCAACCAGACCGCTAAGGAGATCGCACAACGTTACGACTTCAAGGGTGTCGGCGCCTCGGTTGCGCTATCCGGTGAGACCATCACCATGGCCGCCAATACGCCGGAACGGTGCCTGGCGGTTTATGACGTGCTGCAAACCAAACTGGTACGGCGCGGTGTGTCACTGAAGTCACTCGATGTGGGCGACGGCGAACCGAAACAGTCCGGCAAGGAGTACCGGCTGACGGGGAACCTGAAGAAGGGCTTGACGCAGGAAAACGCGAAGAAACTCTCCAAGCTGGTCCGTGACGAGGGTCCGAAGGGTGTCAAGGTACAGATTCAGGGCGATGAGCTGCGCGTGTCATCAAAATCACGTGATGCACTGCAGGAAACCATCGCCCTGCTCAAGGGAGCCGACGTCGACTGCGCGCTCCAGTTCCAGAACTACCGATAGCTTCCAGAACTACCGGTAGCGTCAGCGGTAGCCGGAACCGCCGCTGCTCGGAACTGGAGGTGTCCAAGCATGGCGGCGGCCCGGATCTACCGAAAGACTGTTAGTACGTGCTGAAACTGTCAGTACAGCTTTCCGTCGTGCTCCTCGTCGCGCGATACCGCCGTCATGGTGTCGCGCTCAACGACCTTGATGCGCTCACGCCCCTGCGGCGCTCCCAGTGACTTCTCGTATGCCTCCAGGAGCTCCCAGCCGTGCCAGGACGTGTAACGCACACCGCGCTCGTCGAGCAGCGCGAACATACCCTCGGCGCCGGTTCCCGGCCCGGTGGCATGCAGCCTATCGGCTGCGGCGTCCTCAAGCAGATTCGTGATGGTTTCCTGCGCGTCCGACTTGGTTGAACCGATGAGCCCGACCGGTCCGCGTTTGACCCAGCCCGTGGCGTAGAGGCCGGTGACGGTCTCGCCGTCGTCGATGACCCGACCGCCGGAGTTCGGGATGACATGCCTGACGTGGTCGAAGGGCGCGCCAGCCAGCGGAGAAGAAGCATAGCCAATGGCCCGGTAGACTGCCTGCACCGGATAATCGATGAATTCGCCGGTACCGCGCACCGACCCGTCTCCCTGCAGAGCCGTGCGTTCCATGCGCACGCCCTCCACATGGTCCGTACCGAGAATGGCGACCGGTTGCTGCAGCATGTGGATGTGGATACGACGGGAGGCCTTGAGGTCTTCCGGTTCCTGGAAGACCCAGTTGGTCAGTTGATCAACGACTTGCTTGGTCATCTTCGAGTCCTCGATGGCCGCCTGAGAGCCATCGTCATACTCGAAGTCCTCCGGATAGACGATGACATCGACATCGGGGACCATGCCAAGCTCTCGCAGCTCCATGGGGGTGAACTTCACCTGCGCAGGTCCGCGCCGTCCGAAGATATGCACGTCGGTGATCGGAGACTCGCGCAGTCCAGCCTCCACATTCGCCGGAATATCGGTCGGCATGAGGTCATCGGGATGTTTGGCGAGCATGCGCGAGATATCCAATGCGACGTTCCCCACGCCGATCACGGCCACTTCTTTTGCCTCGAGCGGCCAGGTGCGCGGATAGTCGGGATGGCCGTCATACCAGGAGACGAAATCCGCAGCACCGTAGCATTCGGGCAAGTCGGCTCCCGGAACATCGAGTGGCGCATCCGCATTGGCACCCGTCGCGATAATCACGGCATCGTAGTAGGCGCGCAGCTCGTCGAGTGTCACATCCGTTCCGATGTCCACGTTGCCGTGCAGGCGGATATCGCCACGCTGCAGGACGTTATACAGCGCGTTAATGATGGCCTTGATGCGCGGATGGTCCGGAGCGACCCCGTAGCGCACCAGCCCGTATGGTGCGGGAAGTCGCTCGAAAAGGTCAATCGAAACATCGAGATCAGACTTCGAAAGAATATCCGAGGCGTAAATCCCTGCGGGTCCGGCCCCGACAACAGCCACATTGAGACGGCGATCTGCCACTGTGCTCCCTTCCTCACAAATCCGCTAGCCATCCTAGCGTGACCGAAAGTAACTCCCAACGTGCTGTTGTGCACAACGGTCTTTTCGTTGCGGCCGATGGATGCAACTGCGGCGGGTGGAATTGTCTCCACCCGCCGCAGGCGTCGGTCTCACTGCTCACCGCAGCCACGAGGGCCCGGCGAAGCGATATCAGTTCGTCCGCGTATCCAGCCGAATCACACCGTAGGTCCAGCCATGGCGGTGGTAGACGGCGCAGGGCTGCCGGGTCTCTTCATCAATGAAAAGGTAGAAGGGATGGCCGACGAGCTCCATCTCGTAGAGTGCTTGATCCACGGACATAGGAGTCGCCTCGTACAGTTTCTGGCGTACGACGACGGGAGAGTCACCCAGCTGCGTCTCAATTGCCTCGCCAGGAGTCGTGGGCACCGCCAGTTCGGTGGCCGCTTCCGGTTCTACTTCTTCGGGCGTCTTGACGTTGACATCATCGGGGGTCAGCGTCAGAGGCTGCTTAACCTCCGCGCGGCGACGATGATCCTTACGGCGATCCCGTGCACGGCGCAAGCGCTCCAGTAACTTGCCAATTGCTAGATCCAGGGCGCCGTAGCGGTCGGAGGCGGAGGCCTCCGCGCGAATCACCGGCCCTTTGTCTCTAACGGTAATCTCAATACGCTCAGATGTTTCCGCCTGAGCCGGGTTCGGCTCATGGGTAACCTCTACCTCGACTCGCTGCGCGCGAGGGGCGAGTTGCTCTACTTTCTGAAGCTTTTCTTCAACATGCACGCGGAACCGGTCGGATACTTCGGCGTTTCGACCCTTGACAATGATTTCCACGATGCCCTCCTCGGGTGGTAAATGGTGACTGTCACATACGTTGATTCGAGTGCCACCTACGTCATAAACCACCTCCTTATGAGCTACATCGTCCCTGCTAGAAGGACCGATATGTGTTCCTGCTCATATCTTAGGGCACGCCGCCGGTATACGCAGCCCTTGGCGCGCGCAGCACCGAATCACCTTCGCCACGGCCCCGCGGATCCGAAGCGGCTGCTAGGACTATCGCCCCGATGACATCGACGTCTCTGCACCGGGCGAGTGCCCGCTCATTACCACTTTCCCCGCCGCACCGCGGCGCGTAGGCCTCGCCGTAGCCGATGCCGTCCCGCATATGCCGCAGCGCCTCCCAGCATCCGGCAAGAGTCGCCCCGGTGGTGACCACGTCGTCGACAAGCAGCACCGGTACACCTCGCAGACCGCCGCGCCCGATGCCGATACCGCGCGTCTTCTGCCGTCTCCCGGTCAGTAGCCCGTCCCCGCGCCGTCGACCGGCATCCAGAACATCGCATAGGCGGGCGTCAATACCTACATCACGCAACCCGGAAGCGACTGCGGCAGCCATATGCCCGGCCACGAAAAGACCATCGCGTTTTCGGCGCGGCCGCGAGGGCGCCAGCACCACATCGATGGCCGTGACATTATCCGCGATCATCGGCGCCAGCTCGAACGTACGGCGCCGGACAATACCAGCAACGGTGCGCGTCAGCTCCCGATTAATCGCGTTCTTCCACCTGATAATCACCCGGCGCCGCGTGCCCGCGTACTCCCCCAGGCTCCACACCGCAAACAACGGCACGGGATCTCCGGGCCGCACGAGACCGTGCACCGCGCAGTCGGCCGGTCTGATGTACTGAAGATAGGGAGCCCGAGCGGCAACATCCTGCCATTGCCCGCATAGTGCCCGCGCACACGCCGCACACAGCACGGTATCCCACGCCCCGCATCCCGCACAGGAACGAGGAAAGATGAGATCCCCGAGATCCGCGAAGACCCGGAGGACCCCCGCCGCCGCTCGGGAGAGGGGAATACGTGTGATGTCCATGTGCAGAGCGTCGCACGAACACCGGGCCAGGTGCGCCGGAAATCCACAGCCCTGTTAGCCGCAATACGCCCGAGCCTGTGAGTGGTGTTTCCTGGGCGAGCCCCGTCCACAGCCTCGTTAGCCGGGGTACGCCACCGCGGACACCTCGGTAGCAATCGAGCGCCAGCTACCGCCGTCATACCCGTACGCATTACCCTTGTCGGTCAGAACGGTGATTGACGATTCATCGCGGCCCGCCGTCAATCGAATGGTGCCGGTGTACGGTGCGGCGATACGGCTCATCGGTCCGCCGATCTCCACCGAATACAGGCTGGTCTCCGAACCTGCAGCCGTTTTGCCCAAAACAACGAGAGTAACGGGCCCCATCCACGCCAGTTCCGTGACGTCGGCCAGCCGCTGGCCCACGGTCACAGGATCGCCCAACGCCGCCGGCACACCTTGGTTATCGCGAGTGATTGATGCGACATAGATCATTGCTTCCCCGCCCACATCGCACACGACGACGATGCGCGTCCCCTCGCGTGAAACCGCGATATCACGCACATTGACCCCGTCAAGCCATCCGGCCTGCAGCTGCGCCACGGTGCCGTCGTTCTCCAGTGCGACCAAGGTGCCACTGTTCGCCGTCTCCCCCGTCCACACCCAACCGAAGGAATCGAACGACGGCCTGATAAGCAGTTCCCCGGAATAGAGCGAATAAGCGAAAGCACCACGCGTGTCGATCCACATGAGGTCCTTCCCCCCATTGGCCAACGCGGCGTATTGCGTCTGGTCGGCGTCGTAGCCAACCGCCAGATCGCTGAGATCGGCTTCCTGCAGCGCCGGATTGTCGATAGCGGGAACTGCGCTACCGCCGGAGACCTGGGCGGGCAAGCCGTCGGCGAGGACCGAAAGGCTGAAGGAACCGAACGGATACGCGGAAAGATCGGCGTTTGCATCCGCGCCGAGCGGCGCACCGGCCACTGTGATCTGCACGCTCTGAATATCCGTCGAAGCAGTCAACGTACGCTGAAGCTGGGTTGCGAGCAGTGTCTGCTCGGCATCACTGGCGGCAAGCACCTCGGTGGAGAGATCAACCGTGGCAACTCCATTATTGACGTCGACGGCCATTGCCCTCGATGTACCGCTGGGAAAGGCAGTGTGCACACCTCCAGCAAGCCACTGCGAGGGGCCGGCAAGCAGACCATCCACCGCGTTGGTGGCAAAGGTCTTACGCGGATACCACCGCAGATCCGCGACGAGCGCGCTCGAATCCGTAGAAAGAAAGTAGAGCGGCGACTTGACGTAGAGCTGGTCGAAAAGGTGCTCTGAGAGCAGGATACCGTCTTCCAGAGAGACAATGCGCCACTGGCCGTCGGCGTTCTTCGCCAGCGAGAAGTCGGTGGTTATCACGGCATCGTTCGCCGATTCCGTGTAGACGCCGGAACCGGACAGTGAACCAAGCGATCCCACCGTGACCCGTATCGCGCCGCTGTCAATGGTGGAGATCTGCGTATTCTGGCTGTCCGAATACACTCTCACCTGCGCCAGAGGGTTCCATTCCGAGGCGGCGCTATCCATCAGATACTGCCGGGCGACGACGAAGTCGTCATCGAGTCCCGCCCTACTGGCAACGAGGAAGCCGCTGACAATCTTCTCCGGTTCGTCTCCCTCCCCCGGCGGCTGGGCCGTAAGCCCGATATCCCCCGCTTCGGTCGGGGATGGGTTGACTTCATGTACTTCACCGGCGCGCGGCAGTGACGAGCAGCCCGCCAGGATCAGCGCACAGGTGGCCAATAGCGCAAGAACTCGCGAACGCATTATGCCTTACCTCCCGTCTCCGGGGCCTTCGGTTCCGGCGTCTCTACTTCGCGTGCAACATGCGACGGATGCGGCCCGAGACGTGGATCTGCCCCCGCGGTCGGCAGCGCATCCCTCGTTTCTCCGCCAGCAGCCTCAGGCGCCGACATTGCATCGGGGCTCGGACGCTGCGCCTCACGAGAGGCGACGCGTATCGAGCCCGTCTCGGAGAGTTCACGTTTCACGCGTCCGATTTCCGGGGTCAGGGGCGGTGCCCCCTCCTCTGCTCCACGCGCGGTTCCGTCGTCGTCGCCGATGCGTTCCCACAGTGAGTCATCATTCCACGACTCCTCCGCCGCCGCCACGCGCAGCGGGAGCGGGCTGGTCCACGTCTGCCCCACCTCGCGGGGAACAGCGAGTAGGAAGGTTGCACCAAGGCCCAGTTCACCCGCACACTGCAGGCGACCACCGTGCAGCAGTGCGTCCTCACGTGCAATCGTCAGCCCGAGACCGGTTCCGCCCGACTTGCGGACCCGTGCGGTATCCGCACGCCAGAAGCGGTCGAAGACATGCGCTACCTGCTCGTCGGTCAGGCCGATACCGTTGTCCGACACTTCAACTGCGACGGCCGTCGGCCCCCCTACCACGCGGATGCGCACCGGCCGGGATTCAGCATGCTCCAGGGCGTTAACCACCAGATTGCGAACAATCCGTTCGATACGACGCGGCTCTATCTGCGCCGTGGTGTCTCCCTGCGTCTGCATGTATACCGCGACACCATTGGACTGCGCCAACGGCAGCTGCGCGCGAATCGTACGCCGCACGATATCAGCCAGATCGGAGGGTTCCGTGGCCAGAGTCATGGCACCGGCATCGAAACGAGAGATCTCCAGTAGGTCCGAGAGCATGGTGTCCAGGTTGATCAATTGATCGTGCTGAAGCTCGGCGCTGCGGCGCAACGCGGCCGGCAGTTCGTCACGCTTGTCGTAGATCAGTTGTCCGGCCATGCGGATGGTGGTCACCGGAGAGCGTAGCTCGTGGGAAACCGCAGATACGAAGTCCTGCTGTACCTTCGACATCCTTTCCAGGCGTGTGAACTGATCCGAAATCGACTGCGCCATCTGGTTGAAGGAGCGCGCCAATTGCGCCAGCTCGTCCTCACCGTGCACGCGCATGCGCGCATCGAAGGCACCGTCAGCAAGCTTGCGCGCATTCTGAGAGGCTTCACGTACCGGGTGCAAAACAAGTCCAACCACCAGCCAGGTGATCAGCGCCAGAAGGAGAACAAGCACCAGCGCACCGGCCATCAGAATGCCGGTGACCAGCCGTACCGTTTCTTCCTGGTTCTCCAGGGAATAGGCCACGTAAAACTCGTACTGCCCGGCGCCGGGAAGCTCGAGGGACGCTCCCGCAACGATGCCCGGACTCGTGGAACCGTTATCGTTGGGCAGCGCGACGGATTGCCAGAGCACTCCCGTGGATCCCGGTACCGCCTGCCGCATCTCGTCACTGATCAGCGTGATGATCTGCGTTGATGATTGCGTGGAGGGTTCGGCGATCTGGAAGGAAGTCTCATCCTGGTTCGGCGTCCGCAGCAGCGCGGCGCCGACGATCGAACGCACCGGGTCATACTGGGAGATAATAAGCTCATTGGCAGCCTGCTGAATCTGCCCGGCTGTGCGCACGGTGGTGCCGAAAGTCGATTGCGCGCTTGCCCGCGCCGCCTCGAACTGATCCACGGCAGAGGTTACCGCGCGGTCGAAAAGTTGACTGCGCACCTGACTGACGATGACGCTGCCCGCCACGACCATCGAAACGATCCCCGCCAGCATCACCAAAGAGACGACTCGTACCGTCACCGAGGACATCCACCATGAGCCAAGTGCGACGATGCGGGTGCGTAGCCCCTCAACGAAGCTCCGCCGTTGGTGGGGCGTATACGGCGCGGACCGGCGCGGACTCACTCCTGAACGGCCCCCGCACGGTAACCGACTCCGCGCACGGTCAAGACGACTTCAGGGTGATCCGGGTCTTTCTCCACCTTCGCACGCAAGCGCTGAATATGAACGTTAACGAGGCGCGTATCCGCCGAAGAGTGCCGGTACCCCCACACCTGTTCCAGCAGTTCTTCGCGGGAGAACACCTGCCAGGGCTTCCGCGCCAGCACGGCAAGCAAATCAAATTCCAGCGGAGTCAGGTGCAAATCCTTGCCCTCGCGCAGGACTTGATGCCCCCGCAGATCCACCGTGAGATCTGCAATCCGTAGCGTCTCCGCCTCAGGTTCCTGCCGCCGTAACCGCACCTTCACCCGCGCGAGGAGAACCGAGTTCTCGAAAGGCTTGGTGACGTAGTCATCAGCACCGGCTTCCAATCCGGCAATCACGTCAACCGAGTCCGTCCGTGCACTCATCATGATGATTGGCACGTCGGATTCTTCCCGGAGCTGAGCGCATACCGCGACACCGTCCAAGCCGGGCAGCATGACGTCCAAAAGCACAAGGTCGGGACGTTCGGCGCGGAACAGTGGCAGAACCTGTAGCCCGTTCGCGCACACCGTGACGTCATATCCCTCCGATTCGAGGAGGATGGCCACCATCTCGGAAATGCCGGGATCGTCATCCACGACGAGAATGCGAGTGCTCATAGGAGTATGTTCTCATGCCGCGCCGACAAATTGGGGATTCATAAGCCGCGATTCGGACTGCCAGCAGCCGAAACTGCATTGCACAGGCGGCGGTGACTAACCCTGCTGTTCGGCTTCGTCGGCCGAGTCCGCCTCCGGCACTAGGCTCAAACGCGCCCGTGGTGCTGGATCGGCGGAGATATCCGCCGGTCTACTCACCTCACGCCGGGCGCGCACCGGCGGCGGCACCTCACGGCGCGACGTCTCCCGAATAGCGTCCGCCAAGGCCATCAGATCAGAGTCAGAGGGCGGCGCCGGTTCGAACTCGGTCATCAGACGCACCATCGTCCAGCCGCGTGGGACGGTTACCGACAGCGCGTGATCCGCGCACAGGTCGAAGGCACCCGGCTCGGCGACCGGCGAAAGCGGCCCGATAACGGCGGTTGCGTCGTCGTAACCGTAGGTCATCGTTGCCACTGCCGGTTCATAACAGTTTTGACGGGAACACTGACGCACATGACTCACGGCACATAAGGTACCACCGTTGGCGCTTCGTGTCCCACTACCGCGCTGTCGTCACGCTAAAGTTGGGGCATGCCTCGCAGTATTATCCCGCAGCGCTCCCACGCACGACGGCGCGACCGCCACGGGCGTGGCCTGCGCGGCCCGGTACTGCCGCCCGAAGCACCCGCGTGGCGTACACGAGCCGATAGGTTCGATGACTTTATTGCCTTTGACTTGGCGACCTATCGCCGTTTTCTCGGCTCCGACATGGACCACACGGACTTCGGAGTGCTTGATGTACCGGAGGCGGATCCGGCGCCCTGGGAACACGGAGTTCCGCTGGCACGCTACCTGCCCTTTGAACGGCCTGCCCGCATCACCGGGCGAATCGTGTTTTACCGGCTTCCCATGCTTGCGGCGGCGTCGCGCTCTCCTCACCCGCGTCTATTCCTGCACGACGTGATCACCGAACAATTGGCCTCCGCCTTGGGGCGGGCGCCCGAAGACATCGATTATCTGCGTTAGGTGCAGGCACGCAGCGAACGGCTTCCCGGACGGGAAGAAGGTCGCACTAGGTGTAGAACCGGCGACGTCGCGGTGCAAAACGCACCGTTGTGCCTCCGTGCGGCCCCGGTGGAAGAGGCCCGACTCCCTTGGAGGACGTCCCCTTAGAAGATGTCCCAACTATTGGACGGCGACCCGGCGCGTCAACACCTGCGAATCCGGCGCGAATGGCGCGATCCAATCAATGGCACTTCCATCGGTGACCGTGCTCTGCGTCACGGCTGCCGCAGCAACCGGAGCATCCGCTCTGAAGACCACGGCGACGGCGCCTTCTGGAAGGGATAGCGAAGCTGTACTGGCATCCGGCACCGTAGCGGTGATCTCATCGAGGAGCGAACCATCGGCGTCAATCGGCGTTGCCGTTACCGTCACCTCCCCGGGCGTGGTGGGAGTGACCACCAACGCGCCATGGAGCGGCCCCGTCACGACGGCTCCTGTCTCCTGCCCAGGCCGCGCCGCCGCCCAGGCAATATCGCGCGGGGCAGTGTCGCCACTTTGGCGGTGCAGCTCAACTCCGGCAGCGATCTCCGACGAGGAACTCAGCCGCAAACTGTGGAAACCGGGACTGAGCCCGGCCAAGGAGAGATCGAGAACCGTGCCGGGTGCAACGGTGAGTCCTTGCCCACCGGCCAGTTCCTCTTCTTCGTCGTCGTCCCGGGTGTAAACGTCAACGGTCGCCGGCTCCGATCCCGGATTAACGATGCGCAGCGTCGGGGCCTCGAGGCTCGCAGTCTCCCCGTCGGTCGCGTTCACACCCGGAATGATCAGATCCGTTCCCGAGTCGCCGGGGGTCACAAAGGAGACACCTGCCGCGCGTGCTCCATCAAGGGTGATCTCCTGCATCGAGGCCGCTACCGCCCCGGAGTCCGTCGTCACATGCACCGCAATGCGGCTATCACTTTCCACGATGCCGTCCAGCGAAACACGCTGCGACGTCTGGGCAGCCACGGTGACCTGCGAATACGAACCCAGGTCGAGGCGTCCCACCGATCCGTATGCCGCTAGGCGCACAGTTACCGGTGTCAGTCCGGGGTTGGCGAGCAGAATCTCGTTGGACGTTCCCACACCGGATTGCGAGCCGACAAGCCATTGATCCATCGAGGCACTCTGGCAGGGATTCATCGCTGTTCCGCGTAGGTCGCCGTCGGACGCCACGTGCAGTGTTCCCCCGGCCAGCAAGGTGTGCTCGGTGTTCTCCCCCGCCTGCGTCGTCACCACACCTTCCAGAGCTCCGGTAGACGCTTCGAACGCCAGCGGGCCAGCGGTGGTGACGTCGTCCCCCGCAAATGTAACGGCGGGAGCGGCCCCGCCGACGGTGTCCGCCGTGCCGAGAACCCACGAGTCCACACTGACGTCTTCATTGACGTCTGTGACATCAAGTCCACTCTCGAAGGTGCGCGTCAATCCTCCAGAACACACGATGGTAATCGGCTCCGATGAAGAAACGACGCGTTCAGCGGCCACCGAGATGGGATCGCTGTGCGGCAGCGCCAGTGCCAGCACACAGGATCCCGCTGCCACGGCAAGTACGGCGACACCGCTGATAAGGCGTTGCATTCGGTTCATTCGCGCACTCGCTTCCTACGGCGCAGCGGCACTGCGACCACGATTGCGATAACAAAGACAGCCAATTGTGTCCAGGCCACAATCAGCCCCAGGTATGGTTCATACACCACGGTGACACTGCCCCCGGAGGCCGGTAATTGCCATGCCTGCTGCCAAGACGACTCCACTGCCGGCAATTCCTCGCCGTCCAAGTAGGCATGCCAGCCCGGATCCGCTCGCTCCGCCAGCACGAGTGTACGATGATTATCTCCGGCTGCGATCCGCGCCGAACCGTTGAGGATGCCCACCGGAACCTCGGTGGCCTCATCCCCATTCACAACACGCAGACGCGACGTCGCCGCAGCCGCAACATCAGCATCGCGCCCCGTCGGTCCAGCCGCAGACCGAACACGCCAGAACGTGCCAACACCGCTTTCCGTGACGTATTCAAGGCCTGGAACCGCATTGAGCTGTGAGACGATCTGGCGCCTGTTCTTCTCAGAGACGGTGCCGCTCTCCGGGGGAACGAGGACGACGGCGATGGCGTGCTCGCCGAGCTCATCAGCAACCGTCGTACCGCTGCCGATATCCGCGATGGCCTCAATAAGTGCCCGGTCGGCGGCGTCGTCCGTATCTCCGCGGGCCGCTGCGTGCAACTGTGCAAGATCCGCAAGCCCTGCTCCCATCGCGACCTCGTGGAGCTCGGTGCCCGCACCGCGCCAGAGCGCCGCGTGGAGGCCGTCGTCGTGGGGAGTCAGAACGAGGACGCGGCCCCGGTTCTCCGACTGCTGTTCGCTGAGTGCAACGGCCGGAATCACCTGATCGGCGGCGCTCAGGATGGCGGCCTTCCCCTGTAATGCCGGACCTGCCCAGCTCACCACCGTCGCAAAGGGCGCGGCGGCCACGAGGAGGAGCGCCGCGAGCGCCACCAGCTGATAAGTGCCGAACGAACGTGCCGAGAGGTCCGTGCGCAACCCATCGCCGGCATTGACAAGAATCACCCACAGGCCGAATGCGGCAGCCGAGAGCCCGATTCCGGTCCACGCCTCGACTTCACTGCTGACAATGCCATCGGTGGCGACGCCCACCGGAACGATGCGGCAGACCGCCGCCCACGCCATTCCCGCGGCCACCATGAGCCATCCCAGGCGAATGCGACGGGCATTGCGACGGCGGAACAGCGCCAGGACCGATATGAGAAAGAAGATGGCTGCGGCGCATACGCCGAGTAACAGATACCAGCTGCCGGTTGCCAATGTACTCAGGTTGATTCGTGCTGCCGGTGAGAGCGTCAGCAGGCCGAGAATCGAGGGTTGGGCATCCACCGCGGCGCCGGGCAGGCAGAAGAAGATGCGCCACCCCTCACTACCGCGGACGGCAGCGATCAGTGCGGGCAGCAGGGCGGTAAGTGCCGGGATGGGTAGCCACAGCCAGCGTTTACGGGCGCCGCGGCTACCCAGCATTCCCCACACGGCGACACCAATGCACAGCGGCAGTGTTATCGGCGCGGCGGCAGCCATAATCCCGAAGCTCAATGATGCGAGTCCAAGAGCAGGGGCGGAACGCGCGCGCCGCGCGGCGATACTCGCTGCAAAGGCAATGGGCAGGAGCACATGCCAAGTCGCTGCGGCCACCTGACCGTAGCTCAACGCGGATAACAGTGGCGGGGCGAATGCCCAGCCCAATGCGGCAAGCAGGCGGATGTGCGGTGAATGCGTCAGCACGCCGGCGGCCCAGAACGCTGCCAGCGCCGCCGCGGGCATCGCCACGAATAGCAATCCCGTCGCCGCCGCCCCAAGCGAGGAGGTTAGCCACACAAGTGGTGTGAGGAGGACCCAGAAGCTGTCTACCGGAACCGCGTAGCCATCCCCCGCCGGAAGCCACGGTGTACGAGCCGCAGCAATCAACTCGCCCGCACCCCATGTGTCAGGAAGAAGAGCACCTCCGGTGAGCATCCCCTCCGCCAGCAAAGGAAGGTGTCCGATCAACGATCCCGCGAGGGCAACAAGGAAAGAGAGCAGCAGGCACACCCGGGTGGTGCGCCGCCACGCCGCCTGCTCACGTAACGCCAACGGGTCCGGCAGCGTGGCCATCGCCACCGCCTCCACCCGCGCGCGTCGTGCTTCCCGGCGGGCACGGCGCACGTCACGCGAGGATGACTCCAGCGAACGCAGTACGGATTCCGGCACTTTCCGAATACTGCGGATGCCCGACCGGCCGCGGATTACTGCCCTCGTGTGGGCAAGCAGAAACCACGCCGCGTAGAGCTCGCCGCGCGCCAGCGCCGTTTCCTTCGTAGCCAGGCGGGCGAGTGCACGCGGAACGCTGAAAAGCAGGTAAAAGACGAACAGGATCGGGGCAAGAAACCGCGGTGCCGCCAACAGTGCGTTGTACAACTGTGCACCACGACGCCGACCGAAGGAGGAACGCGCGTCCTCCCCCAGCGTTTCGCGTGCATGTGCCACGCGAGCTAGGGGCTCGACGGCCACACGCCAGCCGGCGGCCCATAACCGTCGCGAGAGTTCTAAGCCGTCACCGAAAGGGCCGAGAGCCGGGTCGAGCCCCCCGACTTCCTCGTACGCGGCTCGGCGCAGCAGCATCGCGACCGTGCCTACACCAAGAACATCCTGGCGTTTATCGAATTGCCCCTGATCGAGTTCATCGTCCTCGATTTCCGGTACCCGGCGTGCGGTGCGGGTTGCGAGAATCCCCACCTCGAGCAGATCGCGCGGGTTGCCCCACGCGACCTGCTTGGCGCCTACCGCCGCGATTTTGGCGCTCGATTCTCCCAGCCGCAATTGCGCGTCGAGGCACCCCGGCTCGGGGGCGGCGTCGTCGTGTAAGAACCATATCCAAGGTTCATCACCGTCCAGCGTGCCGCTGATGGCGGTGGCGAAGTTCGGCACGTGCTCATCGCAGGCATGGATTTCTACCTGGAGTTCTTCTGCGTGCGCCGAAACAAGCTCTTGCACATTATCGGTGACCCCGCCACGCACAACGATGACGAGGCGTGCGGGACGCAACTCTTGAACGGCAAGGCTGGCAAGCACCCGCGCCAAGCGTGGAGTATCGCCCCGGGTGACCAAGACACCGAGAACGTCCCCCCGTAATGCTGGAGCCTCGGAACTCAAATGTCAGGCACCCCGGCGAGCGCGGCGGCGTTCCCGGGAAATGCGGCGCCGGTCATTATCTGACATTCCGCCCCAGATGCCGTGCCGGATATCGTGCGAGATCGCGTATTCAAGGCACTCACTCTGCACGGCGCAGGCGGAGCAGACACTCGTGGCGGGAGCCGTTGAACCGCCCTTCTCCGGGAAGAAGATATCGGGATCCGTTTGAGCACACAGGGCGAATTCCTGCCAGTGCAGCTCTTCTCCGGCATATTTCTCGTAGCCCAGATCGAAGATGCCCATCATCATCGCCTGCGCGTCCGCGGTAAGTTCCGCTTTGCCCGAGCGGATACTCAATGGGGCGCTGTCGCCGACAATACGCACGCTGACCTCCTCAGTGCGTTTAATCAAGTCTGACCTAAATTACACCCGTGTTATCCCCCAAATGTCAAGAGGAAAGCCAATTCTGCTCCTATTTCTCTGCCGTTTGCCATACCCGTTAGAAACAGTTTGCACCGCTTTACAGGGAGATTTACAGTCAGCACAAAGCTGAAGTGTGACCTAGTCCACTTCGCATGGTCTTTATGCCCGTTGTGATCACGGCTCGCACGGGAATCTTCTTTTCCGGCAGTACCCGTTCTCCGGCAGTACCCGCCACCAGCACCGGCCGCCCTCGCAGAAGAATATGCCTATTCGTCTCGGCCCGACGGGGCCGCCACCGGCCGCTCTCACCGAAAGAACGTGGGAAGATGGAGGCATGAGTGAAACCGCAGTTGAATTGGCGGACCTTGCAGAGGAGGCCGCCCGCAACGTCGGCCCCTACCTGACCGACGCATTCCTCGATCCCGGCCGTATTGATCTGAAACTCGATTTTCACGACGTGGTCACCGTACACGATAAGGAATCGCAGCGGCGTATCTGCGCCACACTGTTCTCCGGTGCACCCGGTTCCCTGATCCGGGGCGAGGAGGAGAACGGCCTGCTCGACCGCGATGGCCGGGCCCGCACAGCCACCGACGACGACGTCGTGTGGTACGTCGATCCCATCGACGGCACATCGAACTTCGCCACCGGCTTCGATCACTGGTGCGTCTCAATCGCTGCCGCTCGCGCCGGCGAGCTCGTTGCGGCGGTTATTTACCAGCCGACACTCGAGATACTCTACCGGGCTGATGATTCGGGAGCCTACCGTAACGGGGAGCGCCTCACTGTGCGGCGCACACCCCTGCAGGAAGGTGTCGTGGCCACCGAATTCCCCTCACCGCGTGTTCCCGACAAACAGCAGGCAGCCGCTGACTTCACGCGACTGGTGGGAACGGCGCGTTCGACTCGTCGCTGCGGCTCCACCGCTCTCGCCCTGGCGGAGGTTGCAGCCGGTCATTTCCTGGCGACCTTCAACCGGGGCACGCATCCCTGGGATGTCGCCGCAGGCATTCTGCTGGTCCAACGCGCGGGAGGGTTTTATGTGGGCTGCGACGACGACGGGCCGTTGTATCGGCGTGACCTCGCGCTGGCGCCGAATTTCGCTGCGGCCGCAACCTTGGACGCCGCGAACTTCTGCCTCGATATACTAGGTCGGCCCGATCTTCGCGCAAGTGACGGGCAGGATGCGAGCCGTGTCTGACGGCGTTCCACCCGGCGCACCCGAGCCGCTGGAGGGGATCATGCCCGGCACGGCTGGCATCACGGTCCCGCCCCGTGCACCCGGGCCGCTGCCTGTTGGCACGAACGGTGGGAAGGCTTCAGCGGCCGGTGCCCTCGGCGTGTACACGCGACTGCTTGCCCTGGGGGCCAAGCCCGCCCTGACCTGGTACGGAAAAGACGGCCGCACCGAACTGTCCGGTAAGGTCGCCTCCAACCATCTGGCGAAAATCGCCGGTTACCTCGCCGATGACATCTGGGTGGCGCCAGGTGAGACGGTGCGCTTGGACCTTCCCGCGCACTGGAAACAAGTACTATGGGGTCTTGGCGCCCTGCTGGCCGGAACGGTGGTAAGCCTTGGCCGCGGCGGCCAACCTGCCACCGTATTGGTGACCGCAACGCCTCGGCAGCTCTCGGCATATCCCGATACGGCACCGCGCAGCTGGGCGGACGGCTCCGCTGAACGTGCGGCAGCGGACAGCAGTGCCGAGGAACGGGCCTCTGCACAGTCCACCCCCGCGCCTGCCACCGAAATCCTTGCTCTTGATCTGGCTCCACTGACGTTTGCCTGGAGCGGTCCGCCTCTACCACCCGCGGTACACGATGCCAGCGCGGAAGTACTCGGCGCGCCCGATCAACTGCTCGATAGCTCACTACACGAAGCATCCAACTTCGCTTTCTGGCATGAGCGCGGCGCCCTTACACCGGTGGAGGAAGGTACAAACGCACCGGCTGTGCACCAAAACGGGCAAGAGGAGAATGTGAATCCGACCGCTGGGAGGAGTGGTTCGATGCCCTTGGGGCAACGTGCCGGTCGGCGCGCCGACCGATTCATTACCGACTCTGGAAGGAACGAGGTCTCCCGTCTTCTACTTCTCTCCCCCACTCCCGCTCAGGCGCTGGCCGCAGCGGCCTGGCAGCTCGGGCGCGGGAGCCTCGTCGTCGTCGAATGTGACGCGCATCCAACGGATCCACAGACTATCGCGCAAATCGAGGGCGCGAAGATCGCACGCCCCGCGCCCAGATAGGGAAGAATAGCCACATGCGCGGAATTATTCTGGCCGGCGGATCCGGCACTCGACTCAATCCGATAACCCTGGGCACCTCAAAGCAGTTGGTACCCGTCTATGACAAACCGATGGTGTATTACCCCATGTCCACCCTGATGCTTGCCGGAATCCAGGACATTCTGGTGATTACCACACCGGAAGATGCTCCCGCCTTCCACCGGCTGCTGCGCGATGGCTCGCAGTTCGGCATCAGTATCTCCTTCGCCGTGCAAGAGGTTCCCAACGGCCTCGCGCAGGCCTTCGTTATCGGCGCCGACTTCATCGGCGACCAGCCGGCGGGACTGGTATTGGGCGACAATATCTTCTACGGCCCCGGAATGGGAACGCGGTTGCGCCGCCACGTCGACCCCGACGGCGGTGCCGTCTTCGCCTACCATGTCAGCGATCCACGCGCCTACGGCGTCGTCGAGTTCGACGAGAGCTTCACTGCTCTTTCCATCGAGGAGAAGCCCGCGCATCCAAAGTCGAATTACGCGGTGCCCGGACTATACTTCTATGACAATGACGTGGTTCAGATTGCTCGCGATCTCAAGCCGTCGGCACGTGGCGAGTACGAAATCACCGACGTTAACCGCGTGTACCTGGAGGCCGGAAAACTGCAGGTCGAGGTGTTGCCACGCGGCACGGCCTGGCTGGATACGGGCACCTTTGATTCCCTGGCCGATGCCACCGGATTCGTGCGTACCGTGGAGGCACGGCAGGGCCTGAAGGTGGGAAGCCCGGAGGAAGTCGCCTGGCGGATGGGATTCCTCAGCGACGATGAACTGCGGGAGCGTGCCGAGCCTCTGGTGAAGTCGGGTTACGGCCAGTACCTGCTCGGCCTGCTCGAGCAGGACTAGTGCGGCGCGGCCGCTCGTGAACAGTGCGGCATCGGTGGCGAGCGCACGCCCGATGTACCTGCGGGTCACTTCTGACTGCGCTCACGCACGCCGCCTAACTCCGCCTGCGCTCACGCATGCCGCCGGACACCGCTGGTACGACGGCGGCTGCGGCGAGCGCCAGCACGCCCCCGCAAGCGGTAACGACAAGCCACGCGGGACCCAATCCGGCCACCAGCGACCAGCGGTCCCAGTCAATACCGAAGGCACCGGATGGGTAGCACACGTGCGCCCACGCCCACAGGGAATAGGCGGACACGAGTGAGCCGGCCACGCCCACGATGACCTGCACACGCGAGCACGCAGGCAAGTCTGCCACGCCGGTTATCGACCTCGCTGCGCGGCGCCGATCGGGCAGCGCGATCGCCACCGCCACAATGGCCAACAGCCCCACGATGCCGGGAAACAGGTACCTTCCCTGCACCCCGGCAACGACGCCCGTGTGCGCATAGGCGCGCCAGGAGACGCCGAGCAAAACCAGCAGGGTCAGCGGATAGTAGGCAAGCAGCACGCCGAGGCGTAGGCGTTCTCTGCCGCGAATGAAGGCCACGAACACCAGGGCAACCGTACCGATCTCCAAAACAAGCAACAGCGGCAGTGGAAGTTGCCATTCCAGCCAGCCGAGTTTTCCCCAGGAAGAGTGCACAAGCGTCGGTCCACCAGTCCGTAAGAA
>SUUB01000001.1:89612-112020 GCA_015062745.1 Actinomycetaceae bacterium | reverse complement strand
AGTGGAAGTTGCCATTCCAGCCAGCCGAGTTTTCCCCAGGAAGAGTGCACAAGCGTCGGTCCACCAGTCCGTAAGAAGTAGCCCAAATGTGGATTCACGTCGGCGGCGTCCCGCATCATCCCGTCAGGCTGAAGCTGGCCGAACAGTAGAACGTTACGCACCCACCAGAAGCCTCCCACGAGCACCCCGAGGCCCCCTGCCGCCGTCGCGCGAATCAGTCGACGCGAAAGTGGGCCGATTGAACGGTTACTCAAGAACGCGAGCCCGACAACCAGCCCCATCGGTAGGAAAAGTCCCTTTGTCCAGAGCCCAAGCCCCAATGCGCATCCGGTCGCCATAACCGAACGCCACGAGCCGGTCCCGAACGCCGCTGCGGCACAAGCAGCGATGGTCAGTGCGCCCGCACCGATACTCAGGGAATCATTGCTGACCGCTGCGGTCACAAAGGCCAGTTGCGGGACGAAGAAAACCAGCGTGCCGGCGGTGAGCGACCAGTGCCGCGCCAGTCCTATCCGCCGCGCTGTGTACACCAGGCATGGCACCAGGGGCGCAGTCAGCACGATGCTGAGCAGACGCAGGAAGAGCAGCTGCCGATCCCACGCCCAGTCACTCCCTCCAACCGTGCGGAGCAGTCGGCCGGCCAACCAGTAGTACAGCGGTGGGTGCTGCGTCATCTGGTCACGGGTTTCGGCGCGCGAGTTGCCCGTGTAGCGCACATGTAAGCGGTTATTGTGCGGCGTAATCACCGCGTCGTAAAACGATGGAACGGCTTCGGTTTCTTGCAGGACCGTCCTGTCCCGGCGGGAGGTACCCACCACTCCATCCACGAGTACGCCCGCCTCGGTGGCCGCCTGCATTACTCCTTCCTCCATGCCCGCCGTGCCGGCCGCAGGCCAGTCGAAGGTGACCGCCCCGCGCAAGACAGAGTTGTAATGCGTCGGTTCGTCCGGGGTACGGAAAGGAGGTGTCACAATGGCCCACACTGCCTGCCATGTCATAAATGCCAGGGTCAGCAGGATCGCGCAGCGGATAAAGGCACGCCGCGAGATTCTCTCCACCGGTCGGCCCGCTTGCACGGATCTCGCCCAGGGCTCCGGCCCGCTCGTAGAAGCACCACCGGAGGAAAACTGCGCGTCGCCTTCGGCCATCAGTGGCTGCCGCTGCCGTCCGTCTCCAGTGGCGGAGCCGCGTGGTTCGCAGTCGCGCGCCGCATTCCTGCAGCCGCCGCAACCCCGAGAACAATATCCGCTGCGGTGGTGAATACGCGCGATAGGAGCACCACCACGACGATTGCCCCCTGACTCACCGCTGCCGTGGCCAGCACAGCACCCAGTGCGACTTCCCGTACTCCCACTCCGGCGGGGACAAAGAAGATGAGGAAGCCCGCCGTCCAGCCGAGTGCGTACCCTCCCGTGGCGAGCATGTAGGTGGAAAGATTCGCGGCCATCCCCACGTGAGTGAGCATAAGCCACAATTGCACGCCCATGATGAACCAGGAAAGAAACGCCCACCCAGCAGCACGTGCGGTAGCCGACCAGGAGATGTCGGTCTCCAGGGGCTCACGGCGCATGAGCCGCAGTGCCAGGCCGACCAGACGATTAAGCACGGGAGGCAGCAGCACCACGATGCCGGCGGGTACAGCCAATACGATCCACCAATATCGGGAAAGCAAGCCGGACGGTCCAAACACAACCGCCAGGCCCGCCAGTATCATACCGGTGACGATGGAGATAATGATCGAGATCAGCAAGGCACAGACGGAACGCCGTCGAGAGATCGCGTAATCGCGTCCCACCTCCGCCGCGGCTACGAAGTTCCACACACCACCGGGAAGGTATTTCGCCACCTGCGAGGTGAAGAAGATGCGGCGCGCAACGGCGCGACCCACCGGCGCCCCGGTGGCGTTGAGGATCACCCGCCAGGAGAGCATGGTCAGCGGCACGAAGATGAACGATGCCAAGGTCGCGCCAGCCACTATCCACAGCGGAAGTTGGGCAAGCGCCTCGCCCACCTCAACGCGGTACTTGAGAATCGCCCAGATGGCCGCCGCCAGTGCGAGCAGGAGGAAGCCGGTGCGGAATACACGCGATTGGAAGATCCGCAGTAGTCTCGTCATCGGCGCGATTCCCTCCTCCTGTCGTCGGCCTGCACCGACAATCTCATATGTTTGTCCACTCCCACATGCGCGCCACGCCCACGTGTAACGGCGTCTGGGCACGCCAGCCCAGTTCACGCTCGATCAGGGAGCTATCGAGTTTCGAGGATGATAGATCGAATCCGCGTCCCGCCTGATAGACGATGTCTATTGGAACTCGAGCGACCTGTTTGACAAGTGTGAGGAGCTCCTCCAGCGAGGTTGCAACGCCCGATCCGACGTTGTAGATGCGCTGCGGAGCTGCCGCAGTATCACGCCGGGCCACGGCAACTACGGCGCTCGTGATGTCGTCGATATAGATATAGTCGCGCGCGGATGCGGGATTGCCGTACACCGTGATTGGCTCACCGGCACGGATCGCATGCAGCCAGTAGCCGAGCACTCCCTGCGCATTCTGCGCCCCCTGCCCGGGCCCGTAGGCGTTTGCCACTCGCAAGATGGCCGCTCTGGCACATAGGGTCAGCACGACCTTCTCCAGCTCAACCTTCAGCCGTCCGTAAGCGGACTCCGGAAGGAGCTCGTCACCCTCACGATGGCTTGTACTTCCCCCTCCGTACACGGTTCCTCCGGAGGATAGAAACACCACCTGTGCCCGCGGCGCAGCCACGCTCAGTGCCCGGAGGCTCGCAGCTACCTCGTCAATTTCCTGCTGAATAAGCTCGGGCCTCTCTGCTGCGATGGCGGGAGTGTTGCGTGTTGCGGCCCAGATGACCAGGTCAAGGTCGTGTGCTTCTGGGGTCACAACTCCCCCGTCCAACAGAAGTGGCTGCTCCAGCGAGAATACCTCCACCAACCAACCGTCGTCGCGGAGGCCTTGGGCGATCCGCGCCCCGAGGAAACCACGTCCTCCTACCACGCCGGCCCGGCGCCCACGCTGCGGCCCGCCGTGTTCCTGCCGCGGCAATCCGCCCGAATTCACCGTGTTACCCCGGTCGCAACGGCTCGTAATAGCCTGTAATACGCGCGCCCGACAGTCTGTGTGGAATGCTCCGCCGCAACATCGCGGGCGGCGGAGCCGAAGGCGGAACGTAACTCCGGATCTTCCGCCAACCTGGTGATTGCCGAGGCCAGGGCCGCACTGTCACCCGGTTGTACAAGAATGCCGTTCTGCTGATCAACAACAACTTCGTTAATGCCGGGAAGATCAGAGGCGATCACGGGCAGGCCAGCGCACATGGCCTCTAACATAGCGACCGGTAAGCCATCCTGATCACCCGATTCCGCGGGCACGGATGGGGTGATAATCACGTCCGCATCCGCGTAGGCATCGCGTAGTTGTTTCTTGGACATTGCGCCAACAAACTCCACTGGCAGATCAGCTGCAGCCCCTTCGAGCTCCTCGCGTAATGGGCCGCTACCGACCACGGTCAACCGCCAGGCCACGGATTCCGGCACGCGGTGCAGTGCGTTCAAGAGCACGGCAAGGCCCTTTTTCGGGACAAGCCGCCCCACGAATAATAGACGGACCGCACGGTTGCCGTGATGAACAGCGGGGCGTATACCGGAAAGATCCGCGCCCATCGGCATGACATGAACTCGCTCCGATTCGGCTCCTAGACGTACTACACGAGACCGCATATCCTCGTTCATCACTGTCACCCCACGCGCATGCTTGACTATGCGTGACATCACACGGTTGACGGGCCAGCGGTCCAAAGCGTAGAGATCTCCTCCCAGTGTGGTGAGCAAAGTGGGGATTCGGCGTGCAGCCAACAACGAGACAAGGCCCTGTGGAATGATCCAGTGGGCATGAACAACGTCGGGACGGAACTCGCGTACCGCGCGGCGAGTCGCATACCACTCCGCCACGAAGAATGGCAGTACTTGCAGAGCACGCGAAGGCTTGGTGCGTAGATTCTCATAAATGGCTCCCTCGGCCAAGTCCTGCCACGGTGCCGGGAAATAGCGGAATCGCGAGACCGTTGTGCCACGGTAGGCTTCCTCATCGGCAGCGCCTCGTACTGCGGGTACGACGATCAGGACATCTGCATACCGTGCCACTTCGGATGCAAGATCACCCACGAACTCAGGAGTTCCGTCCCCTTGACGGGCCGGAAAAGTGGATGCGAGTATCAACACCCGCGGACGACGCCTTGTGGTGCCTCCGCGCATGCTACCTGTTTCGGCCACACCCATACTCCCTTCACTGCACCGAGCCGCAAAGAGTCCTAGCACACGTCTTCGGAACTTGAACGTGCGTCTCTGAACCGCGTACGGCGTACCACATTATACTGTCTATGCACGTCACAGACTCGAACCACTCACAAGAAGTCGCGAAGCCGACACGCCTGTTGTCCGCGCACACAAAGAGTTTCTCAAGCACCTTCACCGCTGATTGAGTCCCACGCGTAACACCCCGAGCCTCGGTTCCACATGGTGGGTAGCGAGGACCTGGCTCCGCGCCAAGGGGCACCGCGCAGAGCTGAACCCCGCAAAGGCGGACACTGCCAACACAGATATATGCCACTCCGAGGCCGAACTCCGGAAAAACGAATCGGATGCAACTGAATAGCTGCCGTCGAGAATCCCTCGCTACGGCACATCTTCACCCATGCCAAGCACTTGAAAGTGCGGTCGGCGAGGGAGATCAATTGTCACGTCCGGAGTGGGTAGCGCGGCGCTTCCATACATTCCGCTCGCGTACACGATTAACGGCCTCCCTATCCGCAATGCGGCGATACACCACGGCCAATACCGCTCCGGACAGATTGTGCCAAATGGAGAAGACCGCCCCGGGCAAAGCTGCCTCGGGTGTGAAGTATGTGGTGGCCAGCCCCGCGGCCAGACCGGAGTTCTGCATACCAACTTCGATCGAGACTGTTCGCGCAGCTCGCCCGGGCACACGAAGTAGCCGCGCAAATCCGAAACCGCACGCGAAACCGAGCAGATTGTGAATCACAACGGCAAGGAGAATAACCGCTCCAACCGTTTTAACAGAGGCGGACGACCCCGCAACAACTCCGGCAATCGCAAGTGCCACGCCTACGGTTGAGAACCACGGAAGCACAGGTAGAACTCGCTCTACCATTCGAGGCAACAGCATCCGCAACGTCAGTCCACCGATCACGGGAATCAACACTATCCGTGCAATGGTGCCGGCCATACCGAGCGCGTCCAGAGGCATATAGGCTCCCGCCAACCACTTAGTCAGTAGAGGAGTAAAGACGGGAGCAAGTATCGTTGATACCGACGTCATGGTGACCGACAATGCGACGTCGGCCTTCGCCAGATACGCAATGACGTTGGAGGCTGTGCCTCCCGGTGCACAACCAACTAGGATGACACCCACGGTCACCGCCGGCGATAGCTGCAACACATGCGCAACGAACACCGCCAAGAGCGGCATTAAAATGAACTGCGCCACTACGCCCACCAGAATCGGGCGCGGTCGAGTGAGGACCAACTCGAAGTCTTGCACTGTCAGAGTCAACCCCATACCGAACATGATGACTCCCAAAAGCTGATTGATATGAGGAGTCAGGTGCCCGGCACTACCGGGGAAAATCAATGCCCATGCGGCAACCCCTACGATGATGAGAGGAAAAACCATAACCGCCGTGAGTGCGCTCTTCTCGGCAGGGACTTGCCTCATCCGCGTTCCTCCGACCTGTAACCTTCACGAACTGGACGCTCAACTCTAGCCGTCTGCTGCACGGCATCACCATCCTTCTCACGTATGGCTGGTGCCGGTGACAGCGCCTTGGCGCGACCGCCATCGCCTCTCGCCCGTCCATCTCGAAACAGAAACGGTGTCAATACGGCCACGAGGAGCATCACTGCACCGAGCACAACGGCGAGTCGGAGCCACCACAGCCCCAGCCCTGACACCACGGACCACCGCAACCAATCGATGCCGAGCCAGCCCTCTTCCGCTGGATAGCAGGCGCGTAACCAGAGGAGGAGCGAGTAGCCCGCCACACTTGAACTGAGAATCCCAGGAATCATGTAAGGCCAGTTACGCTCGCCAGTACGCTCCAGGCGAGGCGCCCAGGCCATGCCCGCCACCGCCAGCATGCCTACGACAGCAGGGAAAAGGTACCTCCCCTGTAACCCGGGCAGTGTTCCCGTCTGCGTATAAGCAGTCCACGCCTGGACTATCAGCAAGGCGCCGGTCGCCGGATAGAAGAGTATCAGAACCGCGCGCCGAAGCCTATCATCACGGGCCTGCTCCGTTCCTCCTTCTGGCACCCACGCATGTGTGACAGCCCATGTCACGCAGACCAATACTCCTACCTGAAGGGCCAGAAGAAGTGGTTGCGGCAGAGGGAACTCAAGCCAGCCAAATCTGCCCCAAGAGGTATCCGCCAGGCCGCGGAGAGAGGCCTGGATGAAATAAAGAACATCGCTCCCCTCGCCGCTCTGGGTTCGTTCCAGCCCCGCAGGCTGCAAGACGCCGTACAACACCAGGTTCCGCCCCCACCAGAACCCACCGAGAAGAACACCCACTCCTCCCGCCGCCAAGGCTCGCAGTAAGCGGCGGCCACGTGTTCCTATTCGCGGATTGACAAGGAAGGCGCATCCCACCACTAGACCCATGGGAATGAAGGTCCCTTTGCTCCACAATCCCACACCCAATGCCGCTCCACTGGCAAAAACGGTGTACCAAGAGCCGGAATAAGCTACTGCAGCACTCGCCGCGATGGCCACCGCACCGGCACCGATCGCCAAGTCGTCATTCGTCACCGCAGCGGTATTGAAGGCAAGTTGGGGTACCAGGAAGATTGTTGCAGCAATTGCAAGCGCACAACGCCTCCCTGCGCCGAGACGGCATGCGGTGTACACCAGGCACGGCACTAGCGGGGCCGTAAGAAAGATGCTGAAAATCCGCAGGAAGAGCAGCTGCCTATCCCACGTCCACTCCATGCCACCCGCAAGCCGTAGAGCCTTGCCCGCCAGCCAGTAATACAGCGGCGGATGTTGGGTCATCTGGTCCTTTTCACCCGTTGCCTCCGCATCACTGTACATCCCAACAGAGCGTTGACCATGTTCGACCACCAACGCGTCAGGGTACGGCAGAACATCCCCACCGTTTGCCTGCACATCTCCGCCTGCAACCTCACTGCGGTTCGCCTGGCTGAACAAATCCTGTTCGACAGTCGTCAAGCCGGACTCTCGGACCGCATCCACCACTGTCTGAGTGAGGGCGGCCTCTCCAGGCGCTGGCCATTGGCCTGTTGTAGCCATACGCAGTACCGAGTTGTAATGCGCCGGTTCGTCCGGTGTCCGAAAGCCAGGCGTCACCACCGCCCAAACGATCTGCCAAAGCAGAAACGCCATTGTAAGGCAAGCCGTTGCACGTCGTATGCCAACTCCGCCACGCACCGCAAGCACCATCCCCACCCCTCGCTCCTGCTTTCTACATGCCGATCGGTCCATATTCGTCGCAGGGGGCAGCCTCCACGCCGATCGTCACTACCGTCAGAAGCTCAGCCAAGAACAATGGGAGCCGCTTGCCTCCACCGGTCCCTCCAGTCACCAATCGGTTCCACTCCGATGCGGCGTAATGCATCATGCCCCAACACGGAGTAGTGCGGGCGGGGAGCGGCCCGATTGAAGGCCGCGGCGGTCGTTTCATGCACCATGCCGGGATCCTTACCCGCCGCAGCGACAATCTCTTGAGCAAATCCGTGCCAATTGGTTTGCCCTGTGGACGTGCCGTGGTATATGCCCGCCGGGGCGCCCGAGCTCACAAGCCGGACAATCAGATCCGCGAGGTCCACCGTCCAGGTCGGTTGGCCTACTTCATCAGTGACAACGGTCAGAACGTCACGTTCCTGTGCGAGCCGTGCAATGGTGGCGGGAAAACTGTTTCCATTCTTCCCATAAAGCCACGCCGTGCGGACGATGAGGTAATCATCAGTATTGGTCCGCACCGCCCACTCTCCGGCAGCTTTCGTACGGCCGTAGGCGCTCTTTGGTTCCAGAAGCCCATCTTCGGAGTAGGGTTCATCTGCTTCTCCGCCGAATACGTAGTCAGTGGAGATATGAATGAACCGGGCCCCTATCTTTCTGCATCGCCGCGCGAGGATCTCCGGCCCCGTCGCGTTGACGTTGAAAGCGAGACCTTCCTTCTCTTCCGCGGCATCAACGGCGGTGAACGCCGCGACATTCGCGACAACATCGGCACCCTTGACCACCCGTTCAACGCTGTGCGGGTCCGTGATATCCAGTTCATCAATATCGACCGCGACAACATCGTGGCCCTCTTCGCCGATACGAGCAACCAGGTCATGCCCGAGCATGCCGTTTGCACCCGCAACCAACCAGAGCATCGTGTCCACCGTTCTCTCAGACCTCAAGGAACATGCCTATTGTAACGAGTGGATACGCAACGCACATGCCCATGCACCGCCGGACTAGAATAGTGGAGATGGCCGCGTGGCAAGAGAGGTCTCGACCGAAAGGAAAAGCATGAGAATCCGTGAACTGGCAATTGCAGGGGCCTGGGAGATCACCCCGAAACAATTCCCCGACGACCGGGGCGTCTTTCTTGAGGCATACAAGGCCTCCGCTTTCAAGGAGGTGATCGGTCATAGCCTTGACCTTCGCCAGGCCAATATGTCGGTGTCGAAGGCCGGCACCGTCCGTGGTATCCATTTCGCCGATATCCCGCCTTCGCAGGCGAAGTACGTGGTCTGCCCGCGCGGGGCGGTACTTGATTTCGCGGTTGATATCCGTGTCGGCTCTCCCACCTTCGGCAAGTGGGATTCAGTTCTCCTCGACGACGTCAACCGCCGGGCCATTTACGTCTCCGAGGGGCTCGGGCACTGCTTCGTCGCCCTTGAAGACCACTCAACCGTGCTGTACATGTGCTCCGCTCCCTATGCGCCCGGGCGCGAACACGGCATCTCCCCACTCGATCCGCAAATCGGCTTGACCTTCCCCGAGTTGGGCCGCGATAACCAACCACTCGAACTACACCTGTCCGCCAAGGACTCCGCGGCTCCTACCCTGGCCGAAGCATCCGCGCAGGGGTTGCTTCCCACCTGGGACGAGGTCCAAGCCTTCATCGCGACACTGTAATGCTCGAAGCGGTCATCGTCTCCTACAATCCCCCGGATACGATGAGAAGCCTACTGGAAGCCCTGCACCGGCAATGCGACGGCGTCGTCGTCGTGGACAACGGTTCTGGGCCGGCCTCCCTGAAAGTACTGCGTCACATATGTAGGGAGTACGGTAGCCATCTCCTCGAACTCGGCGAGAATATCGGTATTGCCGCAGCGCAGAACCGTGGGATCACACTTGCCCGTTCACACGGCGCCGACTTCGTACTACTCTCCGATCATGACTCGACGCCAGCGCCGAATATGGTCGTGCTGCTAAGCGAAGCACTGCGGGAAGACCCGCAGGTAGCGGCGGCGGGTCCCCTCCCCTACGAAGAGCGAGAAGGCGCCGACGAGCTCGTGTACATCGATCGCGGTTGGGCACCCAAACGCGCCACCCGGGAAGAACTGCAGCAGGAACGCCTCGATGTCGCATTCCTGATCGCTTCTGGCTGCCTTATACGGATGGAAGCGCTTGACGGTGTGGGAGGCATGCGCGAAGACCTCTTCATCGACCACGTTGACCTCGAATGGGGAATCCGCGCGCGTAGAGCCGGGTGGCGCCTCGTTGTCGTTCCAGCAGCACGCCTAACGCATTCCCTCGGCGACGAGGTCGTGATGCTTCCCGGACGTCGTCAACCAGTCCACGTTCACACCCCCGTTCGCAACTACTACATTCTGCGGAATACCGTCGCCCTGATCAGGCAGCGGGTGCTGCCACGCAAATGGCGCATCCGCTACACCTATTGGGCTCTCAAGTACGTTGCGTTCAATGCGTTCGCGGTGAATCGGCGGCGGGAGCGCCAACGGTTGATGCTCCGAGCCATTCGGGATGGCCTCCGGGGGCGTCTTGGCCGCTTGACCTGATACTCGCCGCACGGGTGCCGCAACTCCCACCGGCATGTGCAACAATCAGTTTAGGTACTCAACATCGCGTGCGGGCACACCGGAGCGATGCAAGCCCGCACCGCCGCCCTCACCGGCTAGACGTCCGAGCATATCCATACCGCAACCGTGTCCATACCGCGCGACCGCGTCAGCTCCACACGGCGTTGCGAACCGCCTGCAGGAATGTCCTGCCGTAGCGAGTAGTTGGTTCGAGAATTGCGCTCTCCGCCCACTCGTTCCAGGCGTTGATAAACACGACGCGATCTTCAGGTTCACGCGCGAGAACCGAACGCACCATGCCGGACAGCCAGCGATGGAATGTGTACGGGTTCGAACCGTACCAGGCATCGGCCTTCCACTGGCGTCGCGCCGTGTTGTCGAATGCGACCATAACGCCCGGATACTCGTTGTCCATCAAGCTGGCAGCGGCATGCAATGAGGCGTTGGCGGTGGCCTGGTAGCTCATGAAGTTCCCGCGCCAACGCGAATCGAGCCCGACGGCGGTGGCAGGACCGGCAACCCAGGGTAGGTTGTGCGGTGGGAACTGCAAGGTACCGTCAAGGCCTGCCGACGCAAAATCGTCCAACCCATCGAACTCTTGTGCTACTGCTACTGCCAGAATCTTCAGCTCTCCAACGCCGCCACGCCTCGCACGCTCCCGCCATGTTCTCACCACCTGCGCGAAGTCATCCATCTGTCCCGGGCGGTATACCGCCAGCACAGCTTTACCGTCCAGACGCATATACCGCGGGTCCAGCAGGAACTCCATCACATCGTCAATGAAATCCTCCGCGGGAACCTTCGAGTAGTCCTGCCCAACCAACACATCTTCCGAGCGGCCATCCCAACGTCGTGTCCAGTTCTCATTGGCCCACATAATGCAGAAGGGAAAGGCAATATCAGACTCCTTGAGCTTCTCAATCGGGAGGTTGAGAAGGCGCTCGCCCGAGAACCAGTAGTAGTAATACATAAATCCAGCGACACCGTGCTCGGCGGCAAGATCGGATTGCTCTTGACGCACGGTGTCAAGTGCCAGGTCGTAGTATCCCAGTTCCGTGGCTTGCTTCGGCTGGTAGTGCCCCTGCCAGGCCGGAACCGCTGCCACAACGTTTGACCATTCTGTGAATCCACGTCCCCACCAACGGTTATTCTGCGGAGAATCGTGGAATTGCGGCAGGTAGAACGGTACTACCTGCGCGTTCGGGATTCGTGGCGCGCCACGTTCGAACCGTTGGTAAGCGTTTGGGTTTCGCCACCCCGCCTGTTTGAGCTGTGCGACATGATCCGGCTCGACGATATTCAACCCCGCCTCGTTCGTGAGGATACCAATGATCCGCTCAATCGCATGCGCAGTTGTCGCGTCAACCTGACCGGCCTCCTTGTCGAAATCCGCAGCCTGGAGATTGAGTGCCCGCAGGCCCTGAAGCACGAAACCACGGGTCCAGTACATCGAACCGGAAGCGAACTGCAACTCATCGGGCACGAGCGAGAGCTCAATGCGCCGCAACAACTGCTCGGCAATCCGTTGATCACCTCCCCAGAACTGCTTGCCAACAATTGAGTCGGTCGCAGTGAGAATACCGAGGGCGGCATCATCCGCAAAGGCATTGAGGATGTCTTGTACAGTTTCAGTGGACCCCACCAGATCGCGGAGGAACTGGTCTTTCCACGCGGCGCCGTTGCCGGTGAGTTCCGTGTGTTCCTCACGCCACGGGCTCCGCTTGGTGTGCAGTTTGAGGATCAAGTCGTAAGGATCCAAAGCGCCCGAGTTCACGATCTGAATCGTTGGGAAAATATCACGTCCGTGATTCTCAACATTGACAACAACTGCGTGGCCGAGGTTCTTAATCTCAGGAATGGTGATCTCGTCACCTGAAGCATTGGTGATGAAAAGATCAAAGCCCACGGGAATGTTGCGTAGGTGCTCGAAGAGCTCCGGCATGAGCTCGCTGTAGAAGCAATGGATCACCACGCCGATGCGCGCCGGGTCCGGATTCTCGAACTGTGGATCAACCCTCCATTGGTCTGGAAAACCGGAATCCTGCCTTCCCCCCTGCCTCTGCACGAAGTTCACGAAATCGGCACAATGCTCAGCGCGCGAACCGTGGATATTGCCGGTGGCGATCAGATTGGCCGCCGCGTTACGCGCTCGCGCTGCAACGTAGACAACCCGCCGGTGGAGACCATTACTCGTCAGTCGCCGCATGATATTTCCTTTCTCACCAATCTGTGACATCCACGTTGAAGGTCCGCTCGATATAAGTCTTCGCCTCCACGCACTCCGCCAGTGTCGTTGGGTGGGTCATGATTGTCCGTTTCAGGAAGGGCACACCCGACTCAATGAGTTTCTTCCACCCATCGACCGTCGGATTCCCGTACGGAACGCCCAAGTCGGGGCCGGTGACCCATTCGTCCGAGGAGTACGCCTCGGAAAAACAGAGCCGTGAAGCGCCCAATTCATAGTGCAACACCACGTTGTCCTTGTCGGGTTCTTCGCGGATATTGTTGAAAAAGTCAACCCAAGGTTTCTCGGCTATGGAACCGCTACGGAACGCCAAGAAGAAACTCTGGGTATGACGGGCGAACTGGTGCGAGGCGGTCAGACCACGGATGTCCGGCCCCGGTTTAGCAGCCCACTCCAGCAGATGATTGATTGGCGCGAACGGGCCGAGGAGGGAATCATTTGTCAGAAGCACCACCGGTACATCTCGGATCTCCGGAACGCAGCCGAGCGCCGTGGCCCATGACCCGAAATCGTAACCAACATTCGGACGGCGCATGACAACCGTGGTTTCCGGAATTCCGAAGGGAAACGCAAGGGGGTCCTCAGATTCACAGGTGGAGACGACAATCGTCGCATACCCCGCTGCATCCAGTGCCATCAGATACGTGGACAATGAACGCGACTGAACCGGTCCGATGGAGAACTGGGCCACAATGGCCACCCGCTCGCGTGTTACGAGATCCTGCCTCCGGCCTCTTTCGACGCGCACCCGCCCCCGCGAAAGTTCTGAAACCAGCGGGCCGCGAGTTCTGAAACCGATCACTGCCCGATCACCCTCCGCAGCACGGTTTTAACGCCGCGTACCGGCGCCGTTATCTGCCACGACGACGAGTGCCGGAGCGCCTCAAGCTGTTCCCACGCGCCGGCAAGCTTGCGCCTGCTGATGCGTAGATCCTTCTCAAGCTGCTCCACCTTCTGGCCGAGTTCGGTCACCTGCCGCTGCGATTCCCGCAAGGCGGAGCGAAGCTTCCGAATCTCCTCATCTTGATGCGTCTCGTCTGACACTAGTTATCTCCCTCCGCAGCGATTCCTGCACGTCTACTCCAGCTTCCGGACGGCAAGGTGACCAGCCCGGGTTCGTCCATAACACGTCCACCACGGACCACGAGTTCCGTCTTCCGGTCCGAATAATCGAACATCAGGCCGTCACGCACGAAGCACGTGGTTATCCAGAAGCGACCGGGTTGGATTCGGATTGGATCCATTGTGTAATCGACGAAGGTCTCTTCGCCCGCATACAGTGAGTAGAGGCGTCCATTCGCTCGCGAGTTAGGGCCAGCAATCGTCACGCCACCGTCCGTCGAGAAAGCGAGGCCGAGTTCCACATCGTGTAAATCCTTCTTTGCGCGCACGTAGACCCGAATCGTTGTTTTCTCTCCAGTGGTTGCGAAAGGAACCACTTCGCCGACGGCGTTCAGGAATTCCACGCGTGTCATACGGCAGTCTCCGTTGCCCTGATTGAGTTTGTAGGAGTCATCCTCGGGAAACTCGTCAAGCTCGTCAACCGCCTGGGCGGCGCGGTTCCGCGCCTCTTTGGCATTAACCGCCTCAAGGTAGGCAGTAACGGTCTCGTCGGCACTGCCGATCATTTGCACTTCGCCGTGATCAAGCCACACGACTTCATCACACATCTCCTGTGCCAGTGAGAGAGAGTGGGTGACCAATGCGATCGTCGTGCCGGAATCCCGCAGTTCACGCATGTAATCGAAGCACTTGCGCTGGAACTCTTCGTCGCCCACTGCAATGATCTCGTCAACGATAAGCACCCGCGGTTTAATCGCGACGGCGACGGCGAAGCCGAGGCGAACCGTCATTCCCGAAGAATAGACCTTCACCGGTTGATCGATGAAATCTCCTATGTCAGCGAAGTCGATGATCCAGTCGAGCGTGTCCTCGATTTGCTTACGGCTCCTACCGAGAATCGCTCCGTTTAAGAATATGTTCTCGCGCCCGGTGAGTTCCCCATGAAATCCGGCTCCCAACTCCAAAAGCGCGTCAACCTTGTCCGAGACGGCGACGGAACCGTTTGAAGGCCTGTACACGCCGGCCAGGATCTTCAACATGGTCGATTTGCCTGAGCCGTTGTGCCCAATCAAGCCAAATGTCGTTCCTTTTTTGATCTTGAAGGAGACGTCACTCAGCGCGCGAAATGTCTGTTTGCTTCCCCGGGCTTTACCTCGAACAAAGCGCTCCTTGAATGTGGAACGGCGATCCTGCTGCATCTCGAACACTTTCGAGACCGAATCTACGACAATCGCGTATTCTGCCTGCTCGCTCACACTCAGATCCTCTCCCCCAGGTCCTGACCCCATCTGCGGTACACCGCCCGCGCTCCTACAAACGCCGCCGCCGCCCACGCGATACACAGTCCCCAGCTCTGGACGCTGCCGGGACTCAAGTCGTAACACAGAGAGCGGAAAACGCCGATGAACTCCGCAACGGGCATATGGGTAATGATCCCCTGCAGCGGAATGGAGTGCCACGACTCCGGAACAATGGTGACCACATAGATGATCGGCGTCGCGTAAAACATGAGCTGGAGGATGACACCCACAAGTTGCGCCAGATCGCGCACATGAATGTTCCAGACGGCTAGAATCACCGCCACCGATTGCACGAACACAACCAGCACCGCCAGGAACAGCGGGATGAGCAACCAAGTCCAACCAATGTTTCCCAGTGCAGCCAGCACCACCAAGAGGAGACCCACCTCGATGGCGGACTGAATCCCAATGGCGAGACCAGCACCAATCACAGGCGCATAAGCCGGAAAGTAGACCTTCTGGAGTAGGCCGCCCGCGCTCAGCAGTCCGCTAATACCGGCATTTATCGAGTTCTGGAAGAAACTCCACAAGGTCAATCCGGCAAATAGCCACACCGCGAATACGCCAATGCCCGCGTGCCTAGATGCCAGTTGCGGGGGCTCCATCTTGAAGAGACCACCGAAAATCAAGGTGTAAATGCCCAGTGTCGCGAGGGGAACGACCAGTGACCACACCCAACCGAGCAAGGTCCCGTTGAACTTGGCCTTGAGGTCACGCTGCCCGAAAGCATTTACAAGCGTCCACTGCTGCTTCAGCGGGAGTGGAGCTCTCACATCTGTCGTATCAGCCATATCTCACGTATTCCTCATCGGAGACTTCCAGAGGCCATCTTAAGGCCAAGCACATCCGTATCGCGCCCTCTCGGGATGGCGACCTCATCACGTTGCGGATCCGGCACACTCATCGCTTTGGATCTCCCAACACCGTTTCAAGCGGACCAGCAACCACGCTCGGGCGGAACATCTCCCGCTCCCTGAGCGCGGCCGCGCGCGCCGCTTTCAATCGCTTGTGATCAGTGAAGTGTTCGATGGCATTTGCCAGCGCCAGCGCATCACCGGGCTCAACGTACACAGGGGCCGCCCCCAACATCTCTCGTTGTACCGGAGTATCCGAGGTGATGAGGGCACAGCCTGCGGCCAGGCCCTGAAACGCCTTGTTCGGAACGACGCGCAATGCCTTGGGCGTCGTCCCGAAGATCCCCAGGCATACATCGTGCGCCGCAGCAACACGAGGAAGCTCCTGCGCATCAATCCAGTCGTGCCACGTCACTGTGACATGCTTGCCCTCAGGCAGCAGGTCGCGCACACGATCCGCATCCTGACCTGTTCCGATGAGCGTGACGCTGAGGTCAATCCCGCGAGTGTCCAGTTCGCGCAGTGCCTTCGCGATGGTAGGTGTGCCTTGCAGCGGGGTGAAAAGACCATAAAAGACGACCGAAAGCTCCCCGGAGGGGAGTGTGGTCTCCTCACTCACTGTGGTGCCATCGGGGGAACGCACACAGCCTTCGTCAAGGGGCGCGGCAGCGTCAAACCACATGTCCTGAGCGCCAACAGGAACAACAACACTCTTGGCGCGCTGCTTATCGGTCAGTAGGCCAAGGCTTTCCCACGTGTCAACCACCACCACATCAGCGGTTGCCAAGGCAACACGGTCAATTCCGTGCAACAGCCGGTTCTTGACTCTACTGAAAGCGCCGGGACCGAGCAGTCCGCGATCCTGAGCAGTATCCGCGGCAAAAACGAGTTGATCGAGGATGATCCGCGTGCGAGGAAACAGCATACGTGCCAACAGCACATCAAAATGCCCCAGATACCCCACGATGACGGCGTCCGGTCGGTTACCGCCGTGGAAACGCGCCGCATCACGGATGAGGCCCACCCACTGGCGTGCAAGTGCTCCACCAAAACGCAGTGCGGCGGCAGGCCTTTGCAAGGCGGCCACCCGCTCTGATGTTTCTACGCGGAGAGGACGATTGACCTCTTTCACCTGATGCCCACGCGCGGCTAAACCATCCAGGATCACCCCGACACGGGGGTGCCTGCGAGTGTCGTAAGTGCCGAATCCGAGAAGACGCACGGTTCACTCCCGCCTACAGACAGCTAGGCGTTATCAGACTGGCGATCTGACACTCCGTCATCGTCGCCTGGCTCGGGTTCCAGTTCCGCAACCGATCGGCAATCCGCGTATTGGACTCTTTTCACGCGTTCGAGCGCATCTTCAATCAGTACACGGTTCGTCTTCTGGAGGTCGGCAATAACGATCAACGCGAGAGAGAGCAGGCTTGCCACCAACATCGCTGAGCCGAAGATCAGCGACTGGACGTGACCACCGCTTTCCCCCTGAATCGCGTACACCAAGAAACGCACAAAAGGAACAATTCCCAGCACGCCCGTGATCACCGCGAGCCAACCAAGCGGGATATGCGGTTTGAACATCAGGAAAGATTTGATTATGGCGCTCGCTGATTTCGCCATGTGCTGGAAGATGTTGTTAAACAGGCGCGACTCGCGCGTCTTCGGGTTGGTCGTCACCGGGACCGAGGCTATCCGCAACCGCTTATTCCCGGCCTGGATGATCGTCTCCATGCAGTAGGAGAACTTCGTGATGATATTGAGCCGATACAGCGCCTCACGCGAATAGGCCCGGAAACCGGACGCCGCGTCGGGCAGGTGTGTGCCAGCAGCAATATTCACGATTTTCGAGCCAAACGCCTGCATTATCTTCTTAAAGGGCGAGAAATGCGAAATCTTCGCAGTCTGTCGATCTGCGATTGCCACATCAGCCTCACCGGCGATCAAGGGAGCGACTAGATCCGGAATACGATCCTGTGGGTACTGGTTGTCGCCATCTGTATTGACCACAATGTCGGCACCGTGGGCAAGCGCGTAATCAACCCCATCGCGGAAAGATCTGGCCAGGCCCTGGTTCCGGGCGTGCCTAACAATGTGTTTCACCCCGAGGGACTGCGCCACCTCGATTGTGCGATCAGTGGAGCCGTCATCAACCACGAGAATCTCCAACTCATCGACGCCCGGAATCTCGTCCGGAATCGACTCCAGCACCAGGGGGAGTGTCTTCTCCTCATTAAGGCACGGGATCTGTACGAATACCTTCATCTGTTCCTCTCCAACCGTCCCTAGGAGATTACCGCAAACCAGCGCCCGATGTGACCGTCCCGCCCAGGTTCGCTCATCCGCGGGCCCATCAGCCGGTTTTATGCGATCCCTCGGTTTCATGCGATCAGCCTGCGGAGCATCCCACACAAGGTCTAACAAGCGAAGCATCCCACAAGGTCTAACAATATGACTAAGATGGTCCCCAAAACGCAATCCACGCTTAGAAACCTCGTACTTCTGTCGAATGGACCACCATGAATCCTGCGCTCAAACGCCGCCTCTGCCTCGGAGTATTCTGGACTGCCGTCGCGCTGTTTCTGTGGATACGCCTGGGTGAGAGCCTCGTAGGAGCCACGGTTTTCGGCGCGTATGACATACTTGACCTTTACACACCCTGGAGTTCGATGCCCACCGCTGGCGACGAATACCTCAGCAACGTCTACGTGACCGATCTCATTGACTCGTCCATCCCGGCAATTTCCGAGATCCAAACGGGCCTCGGCGCCGGAGAGATCCCACAATGGTCCAACATGGTCGCCGGTGGGCAACCTCTGCTCAGCGGCCCGAACCTGGGGCTCGCGGCTCCTGGCCGGTGGGCATGGCTGGTGCTACCGATTACAGTTGCACCAGCGTGGGCTAAACTCTTCGAGATCGCTTTCGGGATGGCGTTCGCGTTCCTCTTCCTCCGTCGGCTAAAACTCTCCGTCTTTGCCTCCTGCGTCGGCGCCTTCGTCGTTCCCATGACCGGTTTCACAATTGCCTGGACCGGTTGGGCACAGAGTTCGGTGGCGATCATCATTCCCATGCTCTTCTGGGCGGTCGAGCGCTACATCGACGAGCGCCGCTGGAGGGATGTCGTCCCCGTAGCCCTGGCGGTCGGGTTACTCATGTTCGGGGGATTCCCCGCGGTGGCCGGGCACACGTTATATGTATGTGGGCTTTACGCAGTTATCCGGGTCATCGGCACTCGCACACGGGCGGACTGGCGGCCACCGCTGACAGACCTTGCCAGGCTGGCAATCGGCGTAGTACTCGGCATAGCGCTCGCAGCAATCCAGCTGCTGCCTTTTATACAACTCACATTACGAGGTGGGGATCTCTCCTATCGCGATAGCATGTCGCAGTCCTCCGACACCATTGTCAGTTGGTTCACAATGGTACTCCCCCGCTCCTTCGCCGACCACAAGGCCGCGTTCCAAGACTACGCGTCGTATGTCGGGGCCATTGCGCTGTTGCTCGCAGCCCTCGGACTCGCTGCTGCACTGCGACGCCGGATCCCTCGAGGGGTCAGTGCTCTATTCCTCGGCGTGATTGGTTTTGCCATACTGCTCACCATCGGCCAGGGAACGTGGATTGACATCGTGCAGAAGCTGCCGGTCTTCGGCGGAAATCCTCCCGGTCGGTTCCGCGCCCAGCTCGCCATTCCCTTCGGAGCGTTCGTGGCGATGGGGATCGACTGGTTGCGAAACGATCCTGGCGAATCCGACTGGGCGAAACCCCTCTGGCTGAAACCTGGATTCTCACGGTCAACTCTTGTCATCGCAGGCGGCACATCCCTCTTTCTCGCCTTCCCCGTGCTGTACGTCCACATCAGCCAGTACGCATCAGATCTGCGCACCACCTGGTACAACGATGACCTTCGTTGGGCCTACTTCGGGTTGTTGGCAGCGTTCGTCCTGATTTGTTGTGCGGTTCTTATTCGGCGCCTGCGAACCATTGCCGTTGCGCTGCTTAGCGTCGGTGTTGTTGTTCAAGCTCTGGCGCCAACGGCATTTTTCTGGCCGATTGCAGACAGAGATGAAGTTTATCCGGACTCGGAGGCACTCGACTACCTCAGCCGAGCCGTTGGCCACAATCAGGCGGGTACCGCGGGGCTCGCAGCAAGGCCCAATGTCGCCACGGTTTACGGCGTTCGGCTGGCCAATGGTCACTCGTTTGCGACGCCGGCTTGGAAGGAGGTCCTTATGGCTAGCGATCCCATCGCCTATATCAATGGTGGAACCTATTCCTTCCTCAACCCGGCGCTGACATCGCTTATCGATAATCCTGGGCTCGATCGCCTCGGTGTCACACATATCATCGCCAGTTCATCTGAAGACACACTAGGCGCCCTTGGCGTCCCCAATGCCATGGTTGGCCACCATGACGAGGGCGAGATTCCTGTCCGAACCACGTCCCCACACACTCTCCGGGCAGAACTCAGCGCAAAAGACCTCGTCGGCGTCGGTACTTATGTGAATTCCGACGGCACGTTCTCTGCTTCTGCTACCGTCACCGACTCCGAGGGCAGGGTTCTGGCACACAACACTATCAGTCGTGCATCTACGTCCGGAACTGTTGCGCTCGACATTCCTCTACTTCTCAATAAGGAGGTTGAGCACTCGGAGAACTTGACCGTCGAGGTCACGGTCACCACCACGTCTCCAGGGACCACCGTAATGCTTGATACGGACAACGAGAGTCCCCGCCGATTGTGGGGAATACGGAGGAACAACTCGTTCTATCCGGTTTATGTGGGAGAGAATGCCGTTGTTTATGAGCGCGCAAATGCCTTGGACCGATTCCGTTTTGCTTCCGATTACGACGTCATCCACGATGCAACTGAGCGGGTCACGGCAGTGGCTCAAAGCCCTGTTGACGCGAATTCCGTGATTCTTTCCGAGCATCCCAAGCAGACTCCCGCAGCGGAATCCACCGGCAGCGTCAACGTAGAAGTCGACACGGGCGATCTTTTGTCTTTTTCCGTCACTTCCAGCGGTGGTGGCTGGCTTGTTGTGGAGCAGAGTGTTTTGGGGCGTTTCTCGGCCACGGTGGATGGCGATGAAGCTGAGCTTATCGAAGCGGACCACGCCGGTGGCGCGGTCTTTGTTCCCGCGGGGACACACGAAGTCATTCTTTCCTATGACCTGCCATCGGAGAGAATTGGCGCCTACATCACCGTGTCTACCACAATCGTGCTTCTTTGCCTGTGGTTTGTACCCGTTGTGCGCAGCCGGAGCCGTTCACGGCGAGTCCCAAGCGGCACTGCACCGGGCGCCGCCGTTGACGCGGTGGATTCACCTCACGCGGATGGTGCACCGGGTAACACGGAACTCCACAAGCCCGCTCAGTCGGCACCCTCTTCCCTTGGAGCGGGGCCTCGATAGGCTGGACACCGACAGCCTGCGGTACCTTCCATGCCTGTCCTGTATGGATGGTACCCGGGATTCTAACTCCATCCGTTTCGGTCCGTGACGCTTTCACGGTATCTTAGTCAGCATGAAGATTTGCGTAATCGGCTGTGGCTACCTCGGCGCGGTCCATGCGGCCTCTATGGCAGAGCTTGGGCACGATGTCGTTGGTATCGATGTGGACGAGGCGAAGATTGCCCTTCTTTCCTCCGGCCATCCTCCTTTCGTTGAGCCTGGATTCGACGAAGTCCTGGCCCGCAATGTTGAATCTGGCCGCTTGACCTTCAGTACGGACTATGCGGCCACCGCTGACTGCGAACTGTACTTCATCGGCGTGGGAACTCCGCAACGTCGCGACTCCCATGGCGCCGACCTGACGTACGTGCATGCCGCTGTGGAAGGGCTCCTCCCCTACCTGCGCGAAGGAGACGTTGTGGTGGGCAAGTCCACCGTCCCCGTGGGAACGGCCGCCGAGTTAGCGCCAGCAGTTGAGGCAAAGGGCGCCTGCTTGGTGTGGAACCCGGAGTTCCTGCGTGAAGGTTTCGCGGTGAAGGACACGCTTGAGCCAGACCGTATCGTCTACGGCCTGCCGAATGATCCTCAACTCGCCCGGCGCGCCCAGGCTGCCCTCGATACCTGTTATGCGAAGATCCTGGCCGATGGAGCAACGCCGCGTCTGCTAATGGACTATCAAACGGCAGAACTCGTCAAGGTCTCCGCGAACTCGTTCCTTGCCACGAAGATCTCATTTATCAATGCGATGGCACAGGCGTGCGACGCCGTCGGCGCGGATGTGGCCAAACTGGCCGAGGCCATCGGCCTTGATGACCGTATCGGTAAGAAATTCCTCCGCGCCGGTATCGGATTCGGTGGCGGATGCCTTCCAAAGGATATTCGCGCCTTTCACGCCCGCGCCGCGGAGTTGGGACTGGATGAGACCTTCAATTTCCTCACAGAGGTCGAGCTCATCAACGAGTCACAGTGCGGCCGCGCTGTGGACGCGCTCAACGAGATGACCGGCGGTCTGGAAGGAAAACGGGTGGCGGTTCTCGGGGCGGCATTCAAGCCGAACTCGGACGACCTCCGGCACTCTCCGGCACGAACGATTGCACGTCTGTTGGAAGAACGCGGCGCCGACGTCGTCGTCACCGATCCCGGTGCCGGCCCGATCCTCGCCGCGCAGGGCGATATTGATGTGGCCATCGACGCCACGACGGCGATTACAGGTGCCGATGCCGTGCTCCTTGCCACCGAGTGGAAGGAGTTCAGTGAACTCGACCCGCAGGCGTTGGCACCACTGGCGCGTGGAAAAGTGGTCCTGGACGGTCGCAATGCCCTCGATGCTCAGAAGTGGAAGGACGCCGGCTGGACCTATCGCGGTATCGGCCGTCGCTAAAGCTGGACGCGGCACCTTATGGAGTGAATCCC
>SUUB01000001.1:86175-89512 GCA_015062745.1 Actinomycetaceae bacterium | reverse complement strand
CCCCAGGTGGTCGGGGTCAGCGTGCCGACGGTACCGTCTGAGCAGTGCACCTCCTTTCAGATGGTCGCGCCTGACTGCTACCCGCGCCGGGGGAAGGTGCGGGAACCCGACCTGGAGCCGTCTGTTTTCTCCGTGCCATGCTTCGTTCGCAGGAGAGTCGAACTCCGGAAGCGGTTTCGGCGCAGTTCGGGGTGCCCCGGCCCGGTGTTCATGGCACACTTAACACGTAACTGAACGTAACGCCGGACCGACCGTGAAAGGAAACATATGCGAGTCCTCGTGACCGGAGGCGCTGGATTCATCGGTGCCAACTTTGTGCATTCCACCATCGAGAATCACCCGGATGCCGAGGTGACCGTGCTCGACAAGTTGACCTATGCCGGTAACCCGGACTCCATTGCCGGATTGGACAGGGTAGAGCTTGTGGTTGGCGACATCGCGGACGCGGATACGGTTGACCCGCTGGTCAAGGATGCCGACGTCGTCGTCAACTTCGCAGCCGAATCCCATAACGACAACTCACTCAACGACCCATCCCCCTTCATCCGCACCAATATCGAGGGAACCTTCCAGATTTTGGAGGCGGTGCGGCGGCATGGAACGCGCTTGCACCATATTTCCACCGACGAGGTATACGGGGACCTCGAGATCGACGAGCCGCGCAAGTTTGCGCCCGGCGATCCATATAAGCCGTCCTCACCCTACTCCTCGTCCAAGGGAGCCTCGGATCTGCTGGTGCGTGCTTGGGTGCGTTCCTTCGGTGTACCAGCCACCATCTCCAACTGCTCCAACAACTACGGTCCCTACCAGCACATTGAGAAGTTCATCCCACGTACCATCACAAACCTGATTGACGGGGTGCGGCCGCGCGTATACGGCACTGGCGAGCAGGTGCGCGACTGGATTCATGTGCTCGATCACAACTCGGCCGTCTGGGAGATCATCAACAAGGGGCGCATTGGCGAAACCTATCTGATCGGCGCTAACGGCGAGAAGAATAACCTCGAGGTCACGAAGATGATCCTCGCCGAGTTCGGTCGCGACCCCGATGACTTCGACCATGTCAATGACCGCCCCGGTCACGATCAGCGCTACGCCATTGACAACTCGAAGTTGGTGGAGGAAACGGGATGGCAGCCGTCCTTCCAGGACTTCGCGGCCGGTCTGCACAACACGGTCGAGTGGTACAAGGCCAATGAGGCGTGGTGGCGTCCGCAGAAGGAAGCGGTGGAGGCCAAGTACGCCAAGCAGGGGCAGTAGGCCCGAAACTCCTCCACTCCAGGGGAGCAAGAAGAGCACAAGCGATGGGGCCGGGCTGAGATGCCCGGCCCCAAGTCGACTCTTCTCGGCGGTGTGGCGCGATTCCGATGTGCCACATTATTCGGATGTGCTACACGGTTCCGATGGCTTGATCGCTCCACGCCTCCCTCAACGGGTGCCCTTAGTGAACAATGCCGAAGGTTTGGGTTCCGTTGCGGTTCCAATCGCCAACGACAATCTTCTCCGCCGTAGTTCCGTACGAGAATGTTCGGTCTGCTTGACCGCCCTTCAGTGTATTCGTCACATGCAGCGTCGTCCCGCGACGTACCGCCAACGAGTCGCCCCGTTTTCCATTGAAGTTCCCGGCATAGGCCTTGTCACCTACGGCGCCATAAGCGATTATTCGGTCAGCCCTTCCTGAAGCAAGAGTGTTACGGAAATAGAACACATTGCCGCGGTGCACGGCCAGGGTGTCCTTTCCGTCACCATTCCAATCACCCACGAGCACATCGTCATCGGCCTTACCAAAAGTAATCACCCGATTCGCCGGACCGCTGCTCAGCGTAGAGCGTATGTAGTACGCGTTTCCGCGGCGCACCGCCGGAGTGTCTATGCCATCACCGTTCCAATCGCCGAATACCACGGTGTCGTCAGCCTTTCCGTAAGTGATCACCTTGTCTGCGGACCCCATGGAGAGGGAGTCACGGAAGTAGTAGGTTGCACCACGTCGCACAGCAGGGGTGTCCTGTCCGTTGCCGTTCCAGTCACCGACGTAGACCTCGTCACCAGCAATGCCGTACTGGAAGACCGAGTTGAATGTGGTGTTCCAGCCATTGCCGAGGCAGAGGACCTTTCCAGTGGATGAGGTCGGGCAGCCCGGTGTCACCGCGGGCGTCGTCGGAGTTGTTGTGGTACCCGACCTGGCTGCCTTGTACTTCGCGGCCACCTGCGAGCGGATCGTGCCGAAGTAGTTGTAGATATTGCCCGGACACGCGGTGTTCGCCACATCCTTGTGTCCGGAAATGCGCGGAAGCGCCGTGCCACCTACCAGCGGCGAATTATTGGTTGCCGGCACCGTCAAGGGGCTTGTCGAATTGGGGTCAATCCCCGCGGCAACGAACTTCCACGCGATCACATCCACCAGCGCATTGATAACCGTCGTCGACGGATTGATCTCCGTGTAGATCCCCATGACGGAAACTCCCATGGTGCCGCTGTTGCGCGGAACCGCATGCGCTCCGACCACCATCTTGGCTGCCGGTGCCGAAAGCGTCCCGGAGCGGCCCTCCCAGCGACCACCGTACTTATCGATCAACACGTTGTAGCCAATATCTCCCCACCCGCGGGTTACCGCATGATAGCGATAAATACCCTTGATGACGGAGGGAACCTGTGCTTGCGTGTAGTTATTCGAACCTGCGGTGTGGTGCACAATAACACCTTGGAAGGTGGCGTATTGCGGTGTCCATGTCATGACACTCTCATCCGCTCCCCACGCCGAGCGCGAGTTGATATTCGCACTGTTTGCCATCGGTAGCACCCCGCTGAGCAGGTCGGCGGCGTTTGTGGTGGTGGCGGAGCCTCCCCGCACCGCTGCGTAGCTGCCCGCCGGGGCTGCGGAGGCTGGCTGCACGACGCCTGCGAGCTGCACGTCCTCCTCGTCGGCTGTTGCGTCAGCCGTGGTGCTGGAGCTGACCAGGCCGACCTCTTCCGCATTCACGGCTTCGTCGGTCAGAGTATCGGCAGGGGGCAGTACGTCGGTGGTTTCGGTTCCATCCTCGGCAACGAGGTCGCCGCCGGCGTCATACGCAATATCGATGCGGAGCCCCGCCGGAAGATCACCGTCTCCCCTGCTGATTCGTACCTGGATACCGGTCGAAGCACCCGAGATGTAGTACTCCGTTCCGGGCCGGCCGTCCGCGGAGTCTTCGCCGGGCAGCACATACCAGTCGGACCACACCGCACCGTCCAGCGTTCGCATTTCGACGGCGGAGCCGGCGGGCAGATCGCCAGAATCCCAGGTGACGCCGGCGACGGCGAAGGGAGCCTCAATAGCAATCGGATCGGTGAAAAGCGC
>SUUB01000001.1:81981-86075 GCA_015062745.1 Actinomycetaceae bacterium | reverse complement strand
GATCCAAGAAGTAGCGATAACGCACTTGCTGCTGCAGCCGTTCGGGATGTGTTCATAGTGGTAGTCCCTTCGTTAGCCTCCGCAGACCAGTGTACGAAGATTCACCAATATTCACAATCTTTGCCAAAAATCTCAATTGTCACACGAGTCTCAGGGGTGACAAGTGGGCGACACGCGGACCAGCTGCGAGCATGCTTTGGCGCTAGCGGCTCGGTTGCCCCCTCCGAGCACCCCGGACCTGAAGAATCTCGCGCGCGCGCAAGCCTGCATGCAGAGCCCAGCGCAGGGGAGCCTGGTACGGCGCATGGTAGACACCATCGATGTAGTGAGCGGCAGAGCGGTGATGTGCACGGATCATATTTGCCGGCCGTTCCTTCCAACTCGCACCCTGTTCATGCATGACCTCCACCCCGGGCACGTAGATGCTTTGCCAGCCCGCCGCCTTAAGATCCTCGCCCAGCTGCGTGTCCTCAAAGAACATGAAATACGAGGTATCGAATCCGTCGACCTCCTCAAACGCGGACATCCGCATGAGCAAAAAGGCCCCGGAGAGCCAGTCCACCGGATGCGTGCGCTCCAACGATTCATTCGCACGGTAGGCGGCAGTGAAGGGATTGGATGGCCACACTCCACTGAAAGCAGCATGCCCGGCCCCGGAAATGAGCCGTGGGAAATGGCGTGCGGAGGGGTACACCTCGCCCTCCGGCGTGCGGATCAATGGTCCGAATGCGCCGCCGCGAGGCCACGCCCGCGCCTCGTCCAGCAAGGCATCAATGCAACCCGGGCTGAGCACAACATCGGGATTGACCACCAGCAGCCATTGCCCCGCAAACCCTTCCGCACCGAGGTTGGCCGCTCCGCCATAACCCAGATTAGAACCCGGACGTACAACGCGACCGCGGTAAGCGGCGGCGACGTCGTCAACGGTGCCGTTCTCCGTACCGTTGTCGACGATGACGAACTCGTAAGGCAGCTTGGTTGCCGCACCGAGGGAGGCGGCAAGCGCTGCGAGTTCACTACCCGGGTTGAAGGCAACTGTTACAATTCGCAGGGACGGGGATTCCACGTGCCAAGCCTAACCTGAATCACCCACAAGCCGCGCGCTCCTGGGAGTAACTGTAGTGAAGCCACAGATTACCTGTGAAGTAGCTCCATCTCCGAGTGTGACCATCCCTAATTTCTGCGCTTATACACACAGCCGGCCCACCACGTCCTCTATTATGGGCACGATGAGTAAGTCGGGTCGTGCTGCAGCACATTTGAAGAAGACGGTCTCGCTACGACACCGTGGCCGCGTCGTGGCGCTGGCGTTTTTCGCCGTCCTTCTCACGGTGGGCTCCACCGTCGGTATTGGATACTCCATCCTGCAAGGCAATATCACGAAGGACAACCCCGAAGAGCTCATCGGCACGGAACGCCCGGATCTCAAAGATACAGAGGCCATGAATATTCTTGTGCTGGGATCGGATGTTCGCTCCGGCGCCTCCGACGTTGACGGCGCAGGAGCAGCCGGTGCGGTCAGTGGCATGCGCGCCGACACGACGATGATTGTGCATATTTCCGCCGACCGCTCGCGGGTGGACATCGTCTCCATTCCACGCGACACGCTCGTGGATATCCCGTCCTGCTCGGTACGCAACGAGCCGGGCTCCACCGAGACATTCGACACTGACGAGCAGTACAATGCCATGTTCAACTCCGCTTTCGCCATCGGTGGCCAAACCGGCGATGTCGGCTCTGCTGCGGCATGCTCGATGAAGACGGTCGAGGCTTTCACCGGCATTCGGCTGAGCGGCTACATCGTGGTTGATTTTGGTTCCTTCCAGGAGATCGTGGAAGCCCTCGGTGGGGTACCCATGTACTTCGAAGAAGATATGTACGATTCACTCGCCGGACTCGACGTACAAGCCGGCTGCCGCCTGCTCAACGGCCAGCAGGCACTGGCACTGGCACGCGCACGCAAAGAAATTGGCGATGGATCCGATGTCGGACGAATCTCACGGCAGCAAGACCTGGTAGGCGCTATGGCGAAGGAAGTCCTCGAGATGAACCTTCTGACCGACCTGCCGAAGCTATACCAGGTGATGGAGGCTGGAACGAAGTCACTCTCGACCAGCGATAACTTGGGAAACATCACCACGCTCGCCAGCTTGGCGAACTCGCTGCGCGACATCAACCTGGACTCTATCCACTTGATTACCATGCCGTGGGACTGGGCGGGTTCCCGCGTCACCATCGGGGCGGGTGCCGATCAGATCTGGGAAGCACTCGCGAATGACACTCCGATCACCGTCACGGTCAACGAAGAAGGCAAGGTCGTGGATCCCAATGCCACCGACACCGCTGACACCGACGATCCCGACACTGGGAACACCGACACAGACGGCGAGGCGTCGGACGGCGTAGACACGTCGACTACCACGACGACGATCCCCGCTTCCACACCGCCTCCCACTACACCATCGCCCAGTACGACGACGCCGATCTGCAATAAGGAGAATGCCGTTGGCTGAGGACCAGAAACAGCCACCGTCCTTTGAGCCGAAGCGACGGCGTGCGCGCCCGAGCGCCGATGGTGCACGCACTGTCGGCTCCCGCGACGGCGCACGCAATTCACCGGTAAATTCACCTCGCCCCAACAACGCCGCGTCTGCCTCGGTCGGCCGAGCCTCCGCTGCCTCCCGGCGCCCGAAGTTACGCGATTCGAATGGAAACAGCCTAAGCAGCCCCGATTCTCAGAGCGAAGTCCGCGCTGGGCGGGACCGCCAGACTCCCCCGCCCAGCTACCAACCCGCCTCGCGTTCCACGACGTCGTCGCGTCCCTCCACCTCCAGCGCGGCCGCGACGGCGCGCTCCGCCCAGCAGCAGCGTCCACAGGTGCACGTGCGCGGAGGCTCCGCCTCGCGCCAGCCCGCACAGGAAGAGAGCCGACCAGCACGATCCGGCCGGTCCAACGACTCGTCTCGGCCTCCAGGCACGTCTCGCTCGGTCTCCCCCTCTCGCTCCGGCGATTCTGACAGGCCGAGCGGAAGGCGGCGACGGCGCAGAAAGTGGCCCTGGGTGCTGGGCGTCTTCGCCATCATTCTGCTGCTTGTTATCGGATGGCCACTCTACCTGCTGCACTACGGCAACTCCAAAATGGAGCATGTCAGTGCACTCTCCGGCCGCGCCGATACGCCCGGTAGCACCTATCTCATCGTTGGTTCTGACCGGCGTGAGGAGAACGCCATCAACGATGGCACCGAGGGGCAACGCTCCGACACCATCATGCTGTTGCAGGTTCCAGAATCGGGATCTCCCGCACTGGTCTCGCTTCCGCGCGATGCCTATGTGACAATCCCGGGGTACGGCGACGGAAAGCTGAATGCCTCGTATTCGCAGGGCGGACCGGAACTCCTGGTGGCAACGGTCGAGAATCTTACCGGAATGACCGTTGATCACTATATTGAAATATCCATGGGCGGAGTGCAGCAACTAGTTGACGCGGTAGGCGGGGTTAATTTGTGCTACGACTACGACGTCTCGGATGCCGACTCACAGCTTGAATGGACCGCAGGTTGCCACGATGCTGACGGCGCAACAGCACTGGCATTCTCGCGGATGCGCAAGGCGGATCCTCTCGGAGATATCGGCCGCACTATGCGGCAACGGCAAGTGGTCGGGAAGGTTGTCGATAAGGCAGTTTCTCGGGATACGCTATTCAGCCCGAGCAGGCAGAAGAACCTGGTGGGCGCTGTCGCCAAAAACCTGACCACCGATCCCGATACCTCCATGCTGTCGCTGGTGCGTGCGGGAATGTCGCTGCGGACCGTGATGGGAGAAGGCGGGCTAATCGGTGCACCGCCGATTGCCAGCCTTGACTACCGAGTCGGCGGCCAGTCGGTGGTCCTACTCGATCAGGAGCTGACCGATCCCTTCTTCGAAAAGATGAAGAACGGCACGCTCACTGCGGAAGACTTCTACCAGGCGAGCTACTAGACCGAATTTCGGGCACCGCGTGTCGGGTTGGAGGCGCACGCCGGGCTGCTGGTTCCCCGTGTCGGGGTTGGAGACCCGTGTCGGGATGCGTGCCCCGCGTGTCGGGGTTCAGGCGC
>SUUB01000001.1:77547-81881 GCA_015062745.1 Actinomycetaceae bacterium | reverse complement strand
TGCTGGTTCCCCGTGTCGGGGTTGGAGACCCGTGTCGGGATGCGTGCCCCGCGTGTCGGGGTTCAGGCGCCGCACGTCGGCTTGCGGGCGCGGTGTGTCGAATTGCTTCCGCGCCGATCCGCTTCCGCGTCGAGCCACCCACCTGGCGTCCATGAAGCACGCGAGCCACGCTAAAGGGCCGCGAGCTTCGCCGAATCGTCATCCTTGCCGCAAGGCCGTGAGTCTCACCAAGAGCGTCGCGAACCTTGCCGAAAAGGGCCCGACCGCCTTGGAAGAAGTTCCGATGGCGTGGAGGTTCGGAAGTTTCGATTACGGCCGTTCCCGCCAGCTTTCACGCAATCGCTGCCCCTTCTGAGCTGCCATTGCCCGCAGACTATCTTGGAACTCCACCATCTGCTGCCGTATGCCCTGGTCATCCGCACCAAGGATGCGCGCCGCCAGCAGGCCCGCGTTGCGAGCGCCGCCAATCGAGACAGTCGCCACCGGCACACCGGCGGGCATCTGCACGATGGACAGCAGCGAATCCATTCCATCCAGGTGTGCCAGAGGTACCGGAACTCCAATCACCGGTAGTGGAGTCACCGCTGCCAACATGCCGGGAAGATGCGCCGCCCCTCCGGCCCCGGCAATAATCACGCGCAGGCCCCGCTCGGCCGCCTTCCGCCCGTAGGTGAGCATGTCCTCTGGCATACGGTGTGCAGAGACGACGTCGACCTCCACTGCAACGCCGAACTCCTGCAGCACATCCGCAGCAGCCTGCATAACCGGCCAGTCGGAATCCGACCCCATCACAATGCCCACTCGTGCGCCGACTTCGGCATTCGTCTGCGTCATTGCTCGTAATCCTTTCGTGTCCGCACGACTTGTTCTGGCCCTGCGGCTTTTGGTTCTTGCGGTTCTCTTTAGTCCTTGCGGTTTTTGCTTCCGCGGCTTTGGTTTCACGGTGACATGCCGGCTCCGCCGTCGCCCTGCCACCCGCGTTCACCGCCCACTCACTGTGACGCATCCCTTTCCGGCCGCACTGCGGCCCCCGTCGTAGCGGTGTCGGCGCCCGGCGCGATGCCGTCATCGCCTTGCAACATCGCAACCGCACCGCGAGCCATTGCCAGTGCTTCCGGCGCGCTTTCGCCGAGCACGGTTACATGCCCCAGCTTTCTTCCCGGCCGCACGGCCTTGCCATATATATGGATTTTAACTTGTGGGTACTCCGCCATGACTCGCGCGTATGCCCGGCGGGGATCTTCGAGGGCGGAACCGAGAACGTTGACCATAACCGCATACGGAGCGCGGGGCTGTGCCGAGCCGAGCGGCAAATCCAGCACGGCGCGCAAGTGCTGCTCGAACTGACTGGTGACTGCCCCCTCAATGGTCCAGTGACCGGAATTATGCGGTCGCATCGCCAGTTCGTTGACGTAGGGCCGCAGGTTTCCGTCCTCTCCACGCGCCACGAACATTTCCACGGCGAGAATACCCGTTACATCGAGTTCCGCAGCAATGCGCTCCCCCACCTGCTGCGCCTGGCGTGCCACCGCATCCCCAATGCCCGGAGCGGGAGCAATCACCTCGGTACAGATTCCGCCCTTCTGAACGGTTTGTACCAATGGCCAGCAACGCACCTCGCCGGAGGGCCGCCGGGCGAGAAGTTGGGCCACCTCCATCTGGAAGGCAATATGTTCTTCCAGCAGAAGGCCGCCCGGCGCCTCCGTGAGCCACGCCTGTGCGTCGTCGGCGTCGCGGATAAGCATCACGCCCTTGCCGTCATATCCGTCGCGCGGCATCTTGAGAACGCCGACGCCGCCGAACTCCTCCAACCCTCGGGCAACATCGGCTGTGGATGCCACATTGCGCCAGCGTGGCTGCGGCACTCCCAGTTCATCCATCCGCTGCCGCATGGCCAGCTTGTCCTGCGCGAAGCGTAAGGCATGTGGACCGGGCCGCACCGGCACCCGCGTCGCCGCCTGTGCGAGGATCTGCTCGGGCACGTGCTCGTGCTCAACAGTGATTACATCCACATCTTGAGTCAGTTGGAGCACGCCGGGGGCGTCGTCGGCCTCCCCGAGGCGCGCATGAGGGATGACTTGCCCCGCGGCACCATCCAGCGCCTCAACCAAGGCATGTAGCTGAATTCCGAGCGCAGCTGCGGGTTCCTGCATCATCCGGGCCAGCTGGCCGCCGCCTACAACTCCCACCGCAGGCGCCGCCGCCTCGGCGCCTGTACCTACCACATAACGCACGGGTCACTCCTCACCGTGTTGCATCGGTCGCATGCCACAACCGCGCCTAACCACTACACTGATAACGTGCTTCACCCTAGACATCTCGTCCACCGCCTACTCAAAGGCCAGTCACCACGCGAATGGTTTGTTGAGTTTGTGCGCTTCTGCGTGGTTGGCCTGGGGTCGTATGTGGTTGATGTCGGCCTCTTCAACCTGCTTGCGCACACCGGCCTCGTACACCTGCCGGGCGACCAATCCATGACCGCCAAGATCATCTCGGTGAGTGTTTCCGTCGTATTCTCCTGGATGGTCAACCGCATGTGGACCTTCGGAGATCGACGCATGGCGAACAAGACTCGCGAGTTCACCATGTTCGTGCTCGTCAACATCGGTGGAATGCTCATTGCCCTCGCTTGCCTCGCCTTCTCACGCTACGGTCTCGGGCTGCGCAGCCAATTCGCCGACAATATCTCCGCGAATATCGTTGGCCTGGCCCTTGGCACAGCCTTCCGTTACATCATGTACCGCTACGTCGTATTCTCCGGTCAGCACGATAACCAGGATGCCACTGTTCCCACTCGCGCCACCGATGACGACGACTATGCGGACGGGGGCGGTGCCACGGGCGAGAGCAAGGCCGGTGACGGTGCCACCGGCAAGAGCGACGCCGGTAATGACGGTGCCACGGGCGACGGCCGTCCAGATGACGACGCCAAAGAGGCCTATGAACCCGTCCCCGCCGTCTGACCCGGCAGTTGTCCAGTTCGCTGGCCCTTAGACTCGGCGGACGGTGTCCAAATCCCGTCCAAACGACTCATACGGGACGCAGTGGCCGTTGGAAATCCGCGTGATTCCGCCATTCTTTAAATGGGGCAATTCCACTTTGCTGTCGTTTGGACGGGATTTTGACATTTTCAGACCGAAGGCAATAGCACCTGGCAAACCAAACCCACCAGCACCACACAGTCCATGCGAATCGCGCCCCTCATCGTGCGGGCTCGCCGGGCCTACTGCGCGGGCATGCGCCGCAGTTCCACTGCCTCGATGCGCCCGATCCCCTGCAGGTCGGGTGACCCGGCCTGCACCAGGGTGTAGCGTCCTGGTTTCACCGCTCGCAGCAGATTCGCCGTATTCCGATCGGTCAGCACGGAACCGGTATCCGCCTCATCCACCAATCGCGATGCAAGATTCACTGTGGGCCCGAAAATATCACCGAACCGCGACACCACGCCGCCCCACACCAAGGAGGCCCGCACCGGAAGCATGCCGGGCACCTGCCGCAGCTCCTCCACAATCGAGCTGGCGACCTCGGCACCGACGACGACGTCGTCGGCAATGAACAGGAAGGCGTCGCCGATGGTCTTGACCACGCGGGCGCCGTGAGAAGCGATCACGTCGCGGCACGTGTATTCAAAGGTCTCAATCAACTCGATGAGCTCCGCCGAGCCAATCTCATTGGAGCGGTTCGTGAAGGCCACCATATCGACGAAGCCGACCGCGCGCTGCAGTTGCAGATCGTCCGCGCTGGAAAGCTGCATTTCCGATACTTCGGCCTCGGAGCGGCGCAGCAGCGAGGCGAGGTGGCGGCGCCAGGCGTAATTCATCTGCATGCGCAAGAAGTCTTCATAATCACCGAAATGGTCCAAGATCCAGAAGCGGGCCGATATCCCGTCCAGTTTCAGTTCGTTCTCCGCATACTCCACCAGCGCCTCATGCTGCCACAGCACCAGACGATCCGCCATATGCGATTCCGAGCGAATAAGTGATGTCAGCGATTCTTCGGTGAGCAGACCCGATTCCAGGATGTCGCGATGCTGGCGCAGCGACTCGATATCGACGTCGGCGAATACGCGATCGTTGTCTTCGTCCTCGATTGTCGGGAAGCCCATGGAGAGCCAGATGCGCCGGGCGAGGCGGGTACTTATGCCCGCGATCTGGGCCGCCTCCGCCAAGGTATAGATCTCCCGACCGCCGAGCAGGCGATCAACGTGGCGCTGTACCGTATTGCGTGAGGCCGAGGGTGTGCCATCTGTGGAGGGCGCGTCGGGCACCGGCCGTGGAGACGATGCCGGAGTGCCGGATGCCGATGCAATGCCGGGCCATGCCTCGCGGCCGGGC
>SUUB01000001.1:75360-77447 GCA_015062745.1 Actinomycetaceae bacterium | reverse complement strand
GCCGGGCCATGCCTCGCGGCCGGGCACCTCGCCGCCCACATTGTCCATGGTGCTGTCCATGGCGCTACCCACCACCGTTCCTCCTTCGCGTCGGCTGACTGAAACCACAGCATTTCCGCAGGTCAAACCGCAGACACTGTAGCAGCTTGTGTTTTCGATCACAAATGAGTGTAGCGGCCAGAGCGCGCCGCGTCGAGACTTTCCGGCGAATCCCTTCCATATTGCTCGCACGGAGCGTACTTGCACGATCTGACGGGCAAACACAGCCAGCGGCGTCCATATTGCTCGCGCGGAGCCTACCCGTTGATCGGGCTGGACCATTAGGCTGGGATACATGACTGCACACGATGAGACAACTGCACAGCCGCACACGGCACAAGAGGGCCCCTCCGCGATCGACGAACTCAGCGAATCCTACTTCCGAGAGTTGCTACGTCTTTCCCCTACGCTCACCACAAGCGTCGGCTTGGCGGGAGCCGATGAAGGTACCCTCGACGACTACTCACCCGCCGGTACGGAAGCCGAACTGGCGCTGGCACGCACTACGTTGCAGTCCTTGGAGAAACTAACCCCACGCGACAGTGCCGACGCCGTGAGCGCCGCAGCCCTGCGCGAACGCCTCTCACTGCAGGTGGAGTTCGCCGAGCAGGGAGAATCCGGCGGCACCATAGATGTCATCGCCTCGCCGATCCAGTCGGTGCGAGATTCTTTCGATCTCATGGCACGCGACACCGCCGACCAGTGGGTGACGATCGCACGCCGCCTGGAGGCCGTTCCCGGTGCGCTGACCGGCTATCTGGTGTCACTGAACAAGCGTCTGGACTCCGGGCCTGCCGTCGCGCTACGGCAGGTGGAACGCTGTGCCGAACAGTGCGACACCGTTGCCGACGCCGAACGCTCCTCCCTGCAACGGCTGGCCACTGCAGGCGCCGCAGCCTACCCGGAGCTGGCCGAACGGCTCAATGCGGCAGCTGCCACCGCACGGGCGGCTTACGGCGAGTTGGCCGAAACCCTGCGCCGGGATGTCGCGCCACGGGCAGCGGAACGCGACGCCGTCGGTCGTGATCGCTACCAGTTGTTCTCGCGGGAATTCCTCGGTTCCACCGTCGACCTCGACGAGACCTACGAATGGGGGCGCGCGGAGCTTGAGTCCATCGTGGTGCAGCAGGAGGAGATCGCACGCGAACTGTACGGTCCCGGTGTCAGCGTGCGCGAAGCAATGAACCGGCTCGACGCCGATCCCCGCTACCGTATCCACGGCACAGACACGTTGCACGAATGGATGCAGAAGACGGCCGACGACGCCGTCGCCGCCCTCAACGGCACCTACTTCGATATTCCGGCGGCAATGCGCACAATCACCTGCCGGGTCGAACTGGACGGAACCGGCATCATCTACTACACGGGCCCCACCGAGGACTTCTCACGGCCTGGTCAGATGTGGTGGTCCGTTCCCTCCGGCGTGACGGACTTCTCCACCTGGCAGGAGAAGACGACGGTCTATCACGAGGGTGTTCCCGGGCATCACCTGCAACTCGGACTGGCCACCTACCTGCGCGACAAGCTCAATCTGTGGCGCCGTCTCGGGTGCTGGGTATCCGGACACGGCGAAGGCTGGGCGCTGTATGCCGAACAGCTGATGGACGAACTCGGTTTCCACGACAACCCGGCCGATCGCATGGGCATGCTCGACTCGCAGCGCCTGCGCGCGGCACGCGTCGTTGTTGATCTCGGTGTTCACCTCGGCAAGCCCGCCGGGCAATGGGGCGACGGCGCCTGGGATCACGATTCCGCCTGGCGTTTCCTGCGGGAGAACGTCGCCATGGATCCGGCATTCCTCTCCTTCGAGTTGGACCGTTATCTCGGCTGGCCCGGGCAGGCACCCTCCTACAAGATCGGGCAGCGCATTTGGAACGAGCTGCGCGAGGAGGCTCGGGGTGCCGCCGCGGCGGCGGGACGCGAATTCGACTTGAAGGAATGGCATATGCGCGCACTCTCCTTCGGATCCCTCGGTTTGGATGTGTTGCGCGACGCGCTGCGGGAGGCCCAGTAATGCCTGCCGAGGCAGTGCCGTCGGGGCCTGCGGG
>SUUB01000001.1:73735-75260 GCA_015062745.1 Actinomycetaceae bacterium | reverse complement strand
GCAGTGCGCCTCCGCGTGCGGGCGGATTGGCCTCGGGCCGTTCCACGGGCGGTCCTCACCTCTCGCTGCTGCTAGCAAGCCAATCCCCCGCCCGGCTATCGATCCTCCGGCAGGCGGGCATTGAACCGCTTGTCCACGTCTCGCATGTGGACGAGGCATCGATACTGACGGGAGTGAAAGGCGGCCCCCAGCGGCAGGTGCTTGTTCTCGCTACCGCGAAGGCACGCGCCGTCGCCCGGCAGCTACGCGCCGACCGAGCGGATAGCGGACGGTCCAACATTGAGCCGCCCAGTATCCAGGCGCCCGGGCCTTTGACGGAAGGGGATCCGGCAGGCGGAGCCCTCGCCAGCGGTACCGCGAGCCAGTACGCGCCGCCAGGCCCCGCCGTCGACGATTCGCGTAGAGGAGCGGGCGCAGTCCACGAATCAGCGGAAGGCCGCGCGTCAGGTGAAGGCCGCATGTCAGGTGCAGGCGACGTATCCGGCGCTGGCAGCATCTCAGTTGCGGGCAGAACGCCCGCTGAAGCCAGCGCATCGGCCGCCACGCTCCCTGACCTGCTTCTGGGCTGTGACTCCATGTTCGAGTTCCAGGGCAAACTCTTCGGCAAACCGCGCAACGCCGACGAGGCGCGCGAACAGTTGCGCGCCATGTCCGGGCAGTCCGGGCTCCTGTACACCGGGCACTGCTTGCTGCGCCCACAGACCATGTTCAGCCTGAGCGCCGTCCAGGAGTCAAGCGTCCGATTCGCCCGTATGTCCGACGCCGAAATCGATGCGTATGTCTCGACCGGTGAGCCTTTGAATGCGGCGGGATGCTTCATGATCGACGGCATGGGCGGCCCCTTCGTCAACGGTCTGCACGGGGACTACCACAATATTGTTGGATTATCCCTCAGCCTCCTGCGCGATATGTTGGCGGAGCTCGGCCTATCCGTGACGCAACTGTGGACGCGCGAGGGCGTGGAGTCCGTTCCACTCACGCGGCGGGGCAGTGAATTCCTCGATGACACCCGGCCTTTCCGCCCACAGCAGGAGTCCGATGGCTTCGTGTTCTGCGGCCATTGCAAACAGCGGCATTGGGGTCTGGCCGGGGCAGCCGGTCTCGCCCTGTTCCGACGGTACGAAGGACGCCCGCAGGTGTTGCTGCAGTTGCGGGCGCCGTGGTCACATAACGGCGGTACCTGGTCGATCCCCGGCGGGGCGCTGCGATGGGATGAGACCCGCCAACAGGGAGCTCTGCGCGAGTTCGCGGAGGAGACCGGTATCGGTGCGGAGCATATCGCCATTACGACCAGCTACGTCATTGATCATCAAGATTGGAAGTACACCACCTTCACGGCGCGATGCCTCGACGACGTCGCCCCCACGCCGAATAACGAGTCGCAGGAGCTGCGCTGGTTCGACGTCGATGACATCCCCACCGGCGTGCCGGGTACATTACATCGGCAGTTCGCAGAAGGATGGCAGACCGTACGTGGGCTCATGCCCCCAGAGGTGCGATAGTCACGGCGCGCACCGGCACTACA
>SUUB01000001.1:72330-73635 GCA_015062745.1 Actinomycetaceae bacterium | reverse complement strand
CCCCGGAGGCGAGATGAGTGCACGTTCGGACCGCTCACTGGTCGGCTTGTCAACGGCAACCCCGTACAATCCGATAGGCTTGCCCCATGAGTGACAACACCGCGTGGGGCTTCGGCCTCGCAACCTCCCGCCCTGATGGCAAGGTTCTGGATGTCTGGTACCCGCATCCTCAGCTCGGTAGCCCGCCCGACGACGCCCAACCGGATCCCCTTCTGCTGTCGCTTGAAAGCGACGACGAGCTACGCCGCGTTCACCTGCGCATCGTGAAAACCGTCATCAACCTCGATGATGAACCCTCCAGCGCGGCCGGCGCATACCTCCGTCTTCATTTGCTGTCATGGCGCCTGGTGCAGCCCAACAGCATCAACCTGGATGGCATCTTCTCCGTGTTGGAGAACGTGGCGTGGACCAGTTCGGGCCCATGCTTCCTGGAAGACTTCGACGCGACTCGCATGCGGATCCGCGCTGCACGCAACACGCCGGTGCGCATCCTCTCCGTCGATAAGTTCCCGCGCATGGTGGACTACGTTATCCCCTCCGGTGTACGCATCGCCGACGGAAACAACGTGCGTTTGGGCGCCTACCTCTCGGAGGGCACCACGGTGATGCATGCCGGCTTCGTCAATTACAACGCAGGATCGCTGGGCCGGGCGATGATTGAGGGCCGAGTTTCCCAGGGCGTCGTCGTCGACGACGGAGCCGATATTGGCGGTGGCGCGTCGACCATGGGAATCCTCTCCGCCGATGAGAAGAAGCGCGTCCGTGTAGGAAAGCGGTCGCTGCTCGGTGCTAATTCCGGCCTCGGCATTGCCCTTGGTGACGATTGCATTGTGGAGCCGGGCCTGTACGTTACGGCGGGCACCCGCGTCACGCTGCTTCCTACCGGGGGTGTGACTCCCGGCCGCGAGGGTTATATTCAGGAGCCCGACGTCGTTCCGGCGCGTAGGCTGTCCGGGCTGAACAACATCATGTTCCGCCGCAATTCCACCTCCGGCGCCGTGGAGGCATTACCGCGCCCAGGAGCGAACGGTAGCGAGCTCCAGGCGTTCATGCAGACCAACTGACAGGCGCGGGGTGCGGCTGGGCTGCACGGGCGCGGGCTCGAAAGCCGCGCCCCACAGCCGCTACACGCCCGGATACGCAGGTGCTCAACGCCCAAGCACAGGAACGCTGCACGCTCGGGCGCACAGGGGCGGCTGGGCCGGGCGGGCCTGCACGCTCGGGCACACAGGCCCGCAAGAAGTGTCGGGTTTTTCAAGAAACAGAGGAAGAATCCCGACACTTCTCCACAAACCCTCCACTTCT
>SUUB01000001.1:49893-72230 GCA_015062745.1 Actinomycetaceae bacterium | reverse complement strand
CAGGCCCGCAAGAAGTGTCGGGTTTTTCAAGAAACAGAGGAAGAATCCCGACACTTCTCCACAAACCCTCCACTTCTTGGCCACACCCAGGCCGCCGAGCACGACACGCTCAGGTAAACCGGCTCGCAGGGGCGGCTGGGCCGCACCGGCTCGCAGGGGCCGCACGAGCGCACAGGGGCCGCTGGGCCGCACGAGCGCACACAGGCAGGTTCTCTACAGGCGCTTGATGTCCATGTCGAAAGTCAGGGCCACATCGTGCAGCTTCGCCCGGCGGTTACGCGGCACCCAATCGCGCTTCTCGATCCCCACATACACCTGCCGCGGACGCCCGATACGCTGCGTCGGATCGGTAATCATCTCCCGATACTGGGCAATCCAGCCCGGCAAACGTCCCAGCGCGAACAACGGCGTGAACATCCTGGGCGGGAAGCCCATCGCCTGATAGATCAGGCCGGAGTAGAAATCGACATTCGGGTAGAGCTTGCGCTCGATGAAGTAATCATCCGCCAGAGCCGTCTCCTCAAGTTCCTTGGCGATGTCAAGCAATTCGTTGTCGCCACCCAGGCTCCCCAACACCTCGTCTGCGAGCGTCTTGACCACGCGGGCACGCGGATCGAAGTTCTTGTATACGCGATGGCCGAAGCCCATCAGGCGTACCTTGTTCTCCTTGTTCTTCACCTGCCGCACAAACTCGGCAACGCTGATCCCCGATTCGCGGATCTGCCCAAGCATGCTGAGAACCGCCTCGTTCGCACCGCCGTGCAGCGACCCGGACAATGCGCCGACGCCGGCAGCCACCGACGCGTACATATTCGCCTGTGAGGAACCCACGAGGCGCACCGTCGACGTCGAGCAGTTCTGCTCGTGATCCGCGTGGAGAATGAACAGTTTGTCCAATGCGTTCACGATTGTCGGATCGATCTCCTGCATCTGGTAGGGCAGGCCGAAGGTCATGCGGATGAAGTCTTCCGTGTAAGACCGCGAAGCATCCGGGTACAGCAGCGGCAGGCCGGTGGCCCGCTTGGCGATATAGGCGATCATGGTAGGCACCTTCGCCATGAGCAGCACTGTTGCGAGGTCCAACTGCTCCGGGTCGCGCGGATTGAGGGTGTGCTCGTAGTATGTGGCGAGCCCGGCGATGCCCGATTGCAGGATCGCCATGGGGTGCCCACCCGCCGGAAATGCGGTGAAGAAGGCTTTGAAGTCTTCGTGCAGCAGCGTGTGCCGTTTGATGGAGCGGGTGAAATCGGCCAGCGACTTCGAGTCCGGCAGTTCGCCGTACACCAGTAGATAGGCGACTTCCAGGAACGAACAGTTCTCCGCCAGCTGCTCGATGGGATACCCGCGGTAGCGCAGGATACCGCCGTCGCCGTCGATATACGTGATCTCAGACTCGCATGAGGCGGTATTGACGTATCCGGGATCAAGGGTGACGGTACCGGTCGTCGCCATCATCTTCGAGATTCGTAGTCCATCAAGGCCCACCGTCGCACCTGCGCGGGGAAGCTCCATGGCTGTGCCGTCAACTTCCAGGCGCGCTGGACCCAGGGCATTGTTCTCAGTCATCGTGACCTCCTCATTTTGCGGCTCACGCCGCTCAGACCCCGGCGGGGCCGTGAGATTTCCTCTGATGCACGATACTACGTTCCCGGCGGCCCGATCGTCGAGGCGGCGGGGATGAGACTTTGGGGCATACGGCGGTCATCGCGCCGCCCCCGCGCCGCGTATGGGCGGTCTTATGACCGGACGCGCTCCAGTTCTTCGGGCAGTAAGGGCAAGCGGCGAACAGCCTCAGTGATGGCACCATCATGAGCCGTCAACGCAATGCGTACCCGCTTGCGCCCCGCTTCTCCGTAGAAGACTCCCGGCGTCACCACAATGCCCAGGCGGGCGCAGGCATTGACAATCTCCCAGCAATCGGCGCTACCGCGCCGGTCGGCGGCCCATAAGTAGAGTCCCGCCACACAAGCCGGATCGTCGATAAGACCCGCCGCCTCCAACACCCCGCGCAAGGCCTCCCGGCGACGGCGATAGACCTCGCGCTGGGCCTCCATATGGGTGGTGTCATTGAGCCCCACCGCCATCGCGTGTTGCACCGGCGCGGGCATCATGAATCCTGCATGCTTGCGAATCTCGGTGATTGCGGCAACACGCTCCGGGTCGCCGGCTAGAAATGCCGCGCGATATCCCGCCAGATTGGACTGTTTGGACAGGGAATACAAGCAGAAGATACCGCGGTAGTCGCCGTCGCACACGCGCTGGTCAAGGATCGACGGCGCCTCGGGAACCTCCCACACCAGTTCCGCGTAGCACTCATCGGATGCCACCACTACCCCACGCGCACGCGCCCACGCCAGTATTCGGCGCAGTTGCTCCACACCGAGTACGTGCCCGTTCGGGTTTCCGGGGGAATTGAGCCACAGCATGGAAATATTCTCGGGCCACGAGTCCGGGTTGGCGTCGGTGTCGATCGGGCACGGCGTAGCGCCCGTAAGGCGAGCACCGACGTCGTACGTCGGGTATGAGGCCTGCGGGAAGGCGACGACGTCGCCGGTTCCCAGGCCGAGCAGAGACGGCAGCAGCGCGACCATCTCCTTGGAACCAATGGTGGGAAGGACGCCGAGGGAGGCACCTGCCGCCCCGCCGAGAGAGGCACCTGCACCAACGCCGCGGCGTCGAGCCAGCCATCCGAAGATCGCCTCGCGCAGTTCCGGACTGCCAATCGTCGCGGGATAGCCGGGCGAGTCGCTTTCCTCGCGCAGTGCTTGCTGGATGATCTCCGGCACCGGGTCGACGGGCGTGCCAATCGTCAGATCAACCAAGCCTCCCGGGTGAGCAGCGGCGCGCTTACGCACCGGAACCATGGAGTCCCAGGGAAAGTCGGGAAGTCGGGAGGCATCTAGTGGCATTGTTACTCGCTGGCGTCACGCGGGGGCAGCCCCGCAACGTAGGGGTGGTCCTTGCCGGTGGGGCTCACGGCGGCAGCGCCGCCCGGTGAGCCGAGGTCGTCGAAGAACTCGGCGTTCACCGACTTGAACACCGACCATTCCTCCGGTACATCGTCCTCGTAGTAAATGGCCTCAACGGGGCAAACCGGTTCACATGCACCGCAGTCAACGCACTCATCCGGGTGGATGTAGAGGGTTCGCTCGCCCTCGTAAATGCAGTCCACCGGGCACTCATCCACACACGCCCGGTCTTTCACGTCCACACAGGGCAGGGCGATGATGTACGTCATATCCCAACTCCTTTTCTACGGATATCTACGTGTTTATTATCGCTGGTTTCGCATGAGAACGCGAGAGCCAATATAACCCCGCGCTGCCGAACACTGCTACCTCAGCCCGTCGGACTGCAGACGACGGCGTCAACGGGAGCGTAGGTCCACGCGTAGCTCGACTCCTCTTCGACCGTGCCCTCCCGTGCCACGGTCCTGCTCACCGTCACCGTGAAGCCGGAGCCGCCCGCACCCGAAGGCACACAGTCTGCAGCCGGGTTGTAGCTGGTACTGGGCGCCACGTAGGCGTAGGGATCGGAAGTCGACGTCGTGACATCCCAATACTTCGTCGACCACAACTGCGAGTGCACCTGCCCGTCGGCAACCCAGGTATCGATCACCGCCCCGTACGGGGTGTTATTGGTCCACTTCATATCGATCTGCCCTTCCCACAGTGTGGCCTCACGGCCCATCGGGTAGCGCGAGAAGTACTTGGAGTGCGGCTTGTGCTCCACGTCTGTGAACCCTGCCAAATAACCAATGTTGAAGGTATTGGTGGACAGCTGGGAAAGTCCTCCACCCATGGCGGTGGAGTTGAAACCATCCGCCACCACACCGGAGGAGACGAAACCGTGTTCGGCGTCGATCGGACCGAGCGCGTCCAACAGCGAGAAGGTTTCACCGGGCATCACCAAGGTGTTGGTGATCTTCGCCGTTCCAACCTCCAGGTTGGTGGTCCGCACGGCGTCGTCAGTCAGCGGAGTTTCAATCTGGGAGACAACTTCCGTCACGCCCAGCGCTTCGGCATCCGCCGTGCTGAACTCCGCCTCCACTTCCTTCGTGGGTGCCTCAACCGTGCGATTTCCGGAGACAACCGCCTCGACCGCATCGACGGCGAGTTGCTCGTCGTCAATGCCCACACCGTTTTCCGACGGTGTGATGGTTGGGGTCGTGTGGTTGACAATCTCAATGCGTGCATCCGTGCCGGGTGTGAGAATATCGGGAACGGTTTCACGGACGATGTCTCCGAGCTGCTCGGAGTCCAGTACCAGGGCGAGTTCGCCGTCGTTCTCCGTGAAGCTCGCTGCGGCCGCCAACTGCTCCGGCGTCAACTCGACAAGCTTCTCCTGTACGGTTACGGACAGCTTGTCTGCGACAAGCGGCTCGGCGAGCTCGGTGAGAGCCTTTTGTGCCTTCTCGTCATCAATGACCGGATCAATCGTGGATACCTCAAGATTGATCGGCTGAGTCGCGGTGAGCGCATCCGTGGAGAACACCTCACGTGCGGCCTCGCGTTCCAGCGCGATTCCCTGTTCCGACGGCTTGACGCTCGGCGTGGTGCCGTCGAAGACGATATCTGCGTTGACGGCCTCGGTGTCAGTCTTTTCGGCAAGATCGTCGACGACGGAGGAAAGCTCAGCCTCATCAACGGTCAGGACCGGTTTAACGTTGCGGCCCCCGGCGATATGCGCCCACAGGCGGCGGGGATCCAAGGAGAAACCGACAAGAGAATCTAGAGTGCCTTCTTCGTCCAGATCAAGCGAATAGGAGGCGGGGTCAACCGTGTAGCTCTCACCTGCGACGGTTACCTGAATCGGGTTATCGAGCTTTTCACGCAGCGGCTCTTCCAGGGCGGCTGCCGCTTCACTGCGCGTCATACCGGACACGTCAACGCCAACCACCTTTGTACCCGCCGGAATTCGCTCCGCGAAGTAGTATGCCGCCCCAACGTAAGCGCCGCCCAACAGGACGACTGCCGCTGCGGTGATCCAAGGCCAACGACGACGGCGCTTCTTCACCGGCGTACCTCCTTCATCCGAAGAGGAATCGCTCTCGCCCTCCCCGTGGGGAGTACTCGCCGAGGGCGCGCCGTTGGTGGCCGCTGCAGCTGCACCATTCTCGATTGCATCGGCACGGGTACTTTCGGCAGCGGACGAATCCGCGTCCTCTTCCACCACATCCGTGGTCGTGGCCTTGGTGGTAGCTGTAGATTCTGGCGCAGCATCGTGTGGCGCCTCTTGGGTGCCCGCCGCGTCTTTTCCGGTCGTCGTGTCGTCGTCTTCCGCCACAACTAGCCTCCAACATTACTAGACATACGGCTTGATTTTACCGGGCAGACACTCGCACCCAGGAGTTGGCGCAACCACGAGCAACGTATCTTTCGCCACATAGAGCCGCGAAAAGCCGCGTCTCAAGAGCTCGCCGCCCCAGTCCGAGCTAATCTGCAGCCTTCTCGCCAGAGGTTGAGTCCGGCCTCCGGTACGCCAGCAGCAGGCTCGGGACCAGCGCCGCTACCGGAGCGAGAATCAACCAGAGTTGCGACACCCACTGGTCAACGCTAAGAACCGAATCGTTGACCGGCGGGAACATAAGCAGCCAAATCGTTGCACCAATCACACCCGGTGCGTACCCCAACCATACGTACGGCTTCTTCCATTCCAGTAGGAACCACGTACCGCTGGCTACGAGCCCCGTCGCAAGGACAAGGCCGACGACGGGCAAGTCCACCGGGCCGCTGTGGACTACCGTGGCCAACATCCCCACCAGGAGCCCCCCAAGCACGCCCAGGGCGATCTGCAGTACTTTCACATTCTCTCCTTCACGGCCGTACCCACTGTAACCCGGCGGCTAGCGGGGATGCCGAACTCCGATTCAGCATCGGAACTCCCGGCAACAACTCTAACCCGGCGCGGTGGCGGATATGTCTACCACCGCAGTCTGGAAGACAGCGCTCCTGTTGCACGGGTCAGTGCCCTCCCCGCCGTTGGCGGGCCGCCTGCTTGTAACGTTCGGTTGAATCGAGGATCACCTTACGGATTCTAACGGCCTGCGGGGTGACTTCAATGCACTCATCGTCGGCAGCGAACTCGATGCATTCTTCCAGGGTCAGATGCCGCGGCGCCTGCAGCTGCTCGAACACGTCTGCCGTCGAGGAGCGCATATTGGTCATTTCCTTGGCGCGCACCACGTTGACATCCATATCCTCATCGCGCGGATTCTCGCCCACAACCTGCCCTTCGTATACCTCCTGCCCCGGTTCGATGAAGAAGGTGCCGCGGTCCTCCAGCCTCTGCAGCGCGTACGCCGTCGCCTGTCCGGCCCGATCGGAGACCAGGGACCCGGTGGCACGCGAAACAATCTCCCCCATCCAGGGCGCGTAGCCGTCGCTGATCGACGAGGCGATGCCGGTGCCGCGAGTACGAGTCAAGAACTGGGAACGGAACCCGATCATGCCGCGCGCTGGAACGACGAATTCCAGGCGAACCCAGCCCGAGCCATGATTCGACATAGTTTCCATACGCCCCTTGCGTGCGGCCATCAACTGCGTGACCGCACCCAGGTACTCCTCCGGCACATCAATAGTGGTGCGCTCCATCGGCTCACAGAGCTTGCCATCGATGGTGCGGGTGACCACCCGCGGCTTGCCGACGGTAAGCTCAAAACCCTCACGGCGCATCTGCTCCACCAGGATGGCCAAGGCCAACTCGCCGCGGTCCTGTACTTCCCACTGGTCCGGTCGGTCGGTTGGCAGTACGCGGATTGACACATTTCCCACCAGCTCGCTATCCAACCGATCCTTAACCTGCCGGGCGGTGAGCTTGTGTCCCTTCTCGCCGCCCGCCAGCGGGGAGGTATTAATACCGATGGTCATCGAGATGGCCGGATCGTCCACGTGTATCAGCGGCAATGGGCGCGGATCCTCCGGGTCTACCAGCGAATCACCGATGGTGATCTCCGGAATCCCCGCCACGGCAACAATGTCACCGGCGCGCGCGGACTCCGTCGATTCACGTTCGAGGCCGCGGGTTGCCAGCAGCTCGGAAATATGAACCTTGGTTACGCTGCCATCGTGGCGCGACCACCCCACCCAGGCGCCCTTACGCAGCTCGCCGGAGTAGATGCGGGTTAGAGCCAGACGCCCGAGGAATGGTGAGGCATCCAGGTTGGTCACCTGAGCCGCCAGCGGAGCCTCGGCATCGAAGGTGGGCGCGGGAATGTAGTGGAGGATGGCCTCAAAAAGCGGCTCCAGGTCGTGGTTGGCGGGTAGCTCGCCGTCGCCCGGACGTCGAGTGTCCGCATAGCCCGCCTTCGCAGCACAGTAGATGACGGGGATCTCCAGGAGGCGGTCCAGGGCGTCGTCGTCGGGCTCCTCCAAATCGGCCATCAGCGAGAGCAGCAGGTCCTGCGTCTCGTTGACGACTTCGTCAATTCTGGCGTCCGGCCGGTCTACCTTATTGACGACGGTGATCACCGGCAGGTGGGCTTCCAGTGCTTTACGCAGCACAAAACGTGTCTGTGGCAACGGCCCTTCTGAGGCATCGACCAGCAGCACGACGCCATCCACCATGGAGAGCCCGCGCTCCACCTCGCCTCCGAAGTCGGCGTGGCCAGGGGTGTCGACAACGTTGATAACGACGCCGTCCGGGGCGCCAAAAGCTGCAGCCGACGGTCCCGTGTAAGTAACGGCCGTGTTCTTCGCGAGGATCGTAATCCCCTTCTCACGTTCCAGGTCGCCGGAGTCGAGCACGCGCTCACCCGTTTTCTCCACGGTGGCGCGTTCCCCGAAGGCGCCGGACTGCCAGAGCATGGCATCCACCAAAGTGGTCTTCCCGTGATCCACATGGGCGACAATTGCGACGTTACGCAGATCCTTGCGCGTACTCATGTAATGAACTTCCCCTCTCCACACCGTGCGCATACGCCCACGGAAGCTATCAGACTCACGCGCTCCGCGGCTTATGGGACTCGTGCCCAGCACTGCGAGGCACGCACCCCGGCAGCCATCGGACTCACGTGCCGATCAGCTATCAGACTCACGCCCCGACAGCCGTCGGGCTCGACAGCCATCGGACGCAACGCGCCCGGCGGCACAGAGCATGCGCAGGGCAAGCCAAGTCCCGGCGGTCTCTCCATACGCGCGCGCTCGAACAGCAGCCGAAGCCGTGTCCTCCATCCCACGTGCCGACCGCTCCCCAAGGAGCGCACAAGTCGCGTACCGATAGTACGCGCATCTTGGCGCCGGGCCGCAGCCGAAAGCGCCTTATCCCACGTATTTCACATTGCCGCTTCCGCACGCCGCACCGCACCTGCGGATCAGCTAGTGCGCTTATGCGGTCTCCTCATCGGCGAACTCCGGGTGGGCGAGTTCTGGGTTCACTAGAGCAATCATTAGACAGATGGCGAAGATCACCATGACATAAATACCAGACAGCACCAGCGAGCGCTCAGCTAGAAAGGAACCGATGAACAGACCGATGCTCGGTGAGAGCAGCACAATCGCATCGATCCCGCCAAGCACCCGGCCGCGTGACTCCGGGTCGATGCGCGTAATCGCGTAGCTGAACAAGGGCTGGCTGAGCGAATCAAACAGACCGTACAACCCGAATGCCACCAACACGACCCATTGCGGCAAGCCGAGCGTGGCGACGACGACGGCGAGACCCGCACCTACCATACTCACCCTGAACAACGGGCCAATCTTCCTTGCCAGCCGGTCGACCACTACCAACCCAATCAGCTCTCCGATAGCGATGGCCACCCGCATCGCGGTGAGATCATTAACCGACCTATGCAGTGACATGGCAAGCGGTAACATTCGCGGCACGAAGCCGTAAGCCAGATTCGCGATCAGCAAGATCAGTGTGAAACTCCGTAGGAAGGGATCGAGGAACAAGGTACGACCCACCAAACGGAGATCATCCGCCGCGGCGCGGAGGGCGGACCGCTTCTGCGCTGGTTTGCCGGCGACCGACAAGCGGACCGGAATCACCGCCAGCGCCGCACAAGCATAGAAAGCACTAACCGTCGCAGCGATAACTGCTGGATGACCGAAGGCCACCAAGACTCCCGACCCAAGTAGGCCGACCGTTCCAACCACACGACCTGCGATTCCATTACGGGCTTGAAACTTGACGAATCCCTCACCCGTCAGGGAGCGCGAAGCGGCCAACACACATGCTCGGCCAAAGACGTCTTGGAAGAAGTCATTTATCAGCACCAGAGTCACCGCGACTGGAATACTCCGTACTGCTGCCGAAGCGAGCATCGCAAAGGCGGCGAGGACGACGAGCGAACCTAACAGTCCGCCCAGCATGGCAGTGCGCGGGCGAAATCTATCGACGAGACTGCCGACCACGAGTGCCACGACGGCCTGAAAAGCGGCCGAAGACCCCAGCACGGCGGCTGCCGCCATCACCGAGCCGAGATTAGCTGCCAAAGACCAGGAGATGTACAAGTCAAACAGCATGTCACCCAGTGACGCCGCAATAGACGCCGTCAGCAGCATGCTGCCCGCGTTAGGGCCGAATGTGCGAAGCATAGAACTCCAGCGCTAGATCAAAATAATCGCACGCAACTGTGCCAGGCACTTAGCCTAGCCCCGTCAGCCCGACGAACCATGGCGAACACCCGACACCCCTCGCGGTGCCTTCCGAGAGCACGCGCTTCTGGGCCATGATTGACCCATGGAACCCAACTACTATCTACGTACGACATCGCAGTATGTTACCGCAGGAATATTAGGTGCCATCGCGGCGATCCTGCTAGTGGTACAGGTCATCCAGACGGGCCTGCGTGACCTCTTCTTTACTGCGGTTTTCGCCATCGGCGTCCTCGTGATCGCTCTGGTGTTCTACCTCATGCCGAATCTCGAGGTGAACCGCGACGGCATCGTCATTCACAACACGTTCACGCGCGTCTTCATCCCGTACGGGCAACTCGCAGCGACCGAGACCCGCTGGGGTTTGCGCCTGACTGCGGCGAACGGAAAGACGTATGCGGTCCGGTCATTTAGCGGATCCGGTAGCTCGCGGCAGTATAAGGCCACGGGCGAGCAAATCCCGGTTGTGCACAGCGGCTCCATGCGTATGACAGTGTCGACCCGAGCGGCCTACAACTTGATAGACGACATGCTCGCAGAGTTCCCGCCGCGTCGTAACCCGCGGGCGCGAGAGCTTCGGTTTACAAGGCAATGGAGTTGGGAGAGTATTTCCTTGGCTGCAGTCGCTTTCGCCTGCCTAATACTTGGAGTCACGCTGGCCGTTCAGTAGCTGGTACCTGCACCTATGACTTCACCGTTGTGTGACTCTACTTTTTCCTCCACGGCCCTTTGATCTCCACGGTCAACGGATTGGCGACCTTATCAGGAAAACGTGACTTCAGCAGTGCGAGGATCACTCCACTTGTGCCGAGCATAAGAGAATCGTCAAGGAAGTCATTTCGTTCACGGAACTCTGAGAGATGGCTCCACAAAAGATCGTAGGCTCTGTTCGCACTGGAGGCTAGGCCGAGGTGGTCGAGCACCATGGCGCGACCAGCCAGACCGTGACACAAGCTGATTTTCCTCGGCAGTGGCGCTTCCGTTAGCGCCCTGCGATGCTTTCTATAGAGCTCCGCCTCATCTTCCTTCTCGCGAAGAACAATCGTCAACCCCTCGGCACCATGACACCACGCGTATATGTCCTCCCCGCTTCGATCCGCGCCCGACCACCACGATATTCCATCGCTGCGAAGCAGACTTCTCTGGCTCCGCCAGGCGTCGCGAGCAAGTGCCGTCGCGCCTTCAATATCAGCACTCCGAAGACACGCCCATGTAACTCCTGCTGTGCCATGACTAAGGCCGCCCAACCACTCCTCGTCGTCCTCCCAGCTCACGATGCCGTTGCTGTCGGTATGCGCCAGTTCCCTCAACCGGGCAACACACGCCTCACGCACCGCAGCAAGTGCATGGTCTTCTGGCCTGAGCCTCGCCATCGCAGAGGTGAGCAATAGAACGCCGGAGACACCGGAGATTACATCGTGCCCGAGCATCTCCACGCCCTCCAGGATGCAGTCGCAGTAGTCTCGCGTTGCGACCCTCTGTGTTCCCCTCTTTGTCCCGTTGATTAAGGCATAAATAATACCGGATGCACCGTCGAATAGTCCCAGCCGATGCGACGGTTCCGTGCGCCGAGCAGCGTCGCATAGCATGTCTTCCAACGTTTCTACGGCAGTGCGGACTCTCTCTGAGGCCATGCCGCATCGTTCCAGCGCCGCCAAGCACAGATACATACCTGCAGCACCGTGATAAAGTCCGAGGTCACTCTCTGCTACCTGCCACCGGCCTACCCCGTTCATTTGTAGGTTTGTCCAGCCTATAACGCTCTCACTTCGATAGCCATCTTGACACATCCGCTCCGCGAGCTGCGTCAAGAGCAAGCCGCTGCGTGCCATACCGCCTGTCTCGCGATCCGTATCCATTAACGACAAAGCGACCGGACCCTGCCGCATTGCCTCAAATGCCTGCCGAATGTATCGTCGACTGCGCTCTCTTTCCGCCACAAGACCTATCCGAGAAAGTCTCTTCGTAGCAATGGCGAAACCCGACGTAACATGAAGACCGTCAATCAAGGATGACGCAGGGGACACATAGAAAGCAGGGATGTCAAACTCGGCGAGTGCGTCTGCCTCAGCATTCCGAATCGTAGTGGGCAAAGGCACCAGCCTTGTCGTATTTAACCAGTTGGCTATGTGCTGCTTACGGCTCACTGATGTCGTCATGTAGTTTGGGTAAACCGACCGCCGAAGGCAGTTTGCATATTGCTGAGTAGCGCGCAACACCAGACGTACGTCACTGAGGGTCTCCACAGCATGCTTCATCACCGTCTGAACGCCGACACCGGCTATTGCACTGGTCGTATCTCGAAATCCATCCCAAAACGACTCTTCATACTCCACGTTCTTCATGGCGGGCGCGGTGACAGCGTGATGCTGTTGCTTTCTTTCTTGCGGGCCTGCCTTGGCAGGGTGCGACTCGACAAATCGTACGGTGGGGAGTCCATCATCACGTACCAAGTGACTCGCCCACGAGGGCGAGTCTGCGCCGCGATCGCCAGCCAGCACACTCCAATCGACGGTATCCGCCCCTTCTCCAAAAGCAAAGGATGACGGAAGAATGCCGACAGACCCCAGTGTCATCGCCGAAATCGATTCCAATGAAGGATGTTGGGCTAATACATGCGGCGTGAAACAGCACTCGAGATCCACCAATACCGGCCCGTCAGCGGAGTCAATGACATTGTCGCGGTGAACATCTGTCAGCCCCGTGTAATAACCGAGAGCGAGCCATGAACCGAGTTGATACAGGTATTGGGACCTCTCGATAGGGTCACCTGATTCAATGTACTCTTGCCAGAATCCGGACTCAGTTGGAAGGAATCTGGCGGTCCTGAGACCATAGCGAATTTTATCTTCTACCAGACCGACCAGGCCCGTGTAAAAGGCGTCTGGACCACTGCTCCGTGGCTTAAAAACGGTACGAGCACCTTTGACGTCTTCAAGAACCACGGCACAACATCCGTTGTGGAAGTCGCCCAAAGGCTCAATATCCTTGATATGCCCCGAGAACTCCGCATTGAAGGAAAGGCACAGACGCTTAAAGTCCTTGTCATACTGCTCACGCAGCCAGTTGAAGTACGAGAGTCTCTTTACTATGGCTCTTCGGAGCGTAGCTACATGACCATATTGCTGCTCAATGTACTGATTCCACTGCGGCGTGCGAGTAGTCGCGATCAGCCGATCATAGCTCGCCCGTGTCTTTGGTAGATGCCAACTGCCCGCCCTATACAGTTCGACGAGTTGACTCCTCGCCAGGGCGGTCCCGCAATCAGTTGCCAACTGTCGATAGACGGATGGATACTTGGCGGCGCAGGCAAGCGTCTCGTCCTGCTCGCCCACATCGTCAAGAACCCAATCAAGGTAGGCTCCGCCAACATCGGTCACGAACTCGCCCGCAGTTGGCGAAACTACCTGCGTTCCAGAGAGAGCCGGCCTTTGCAAAGCCATTACGACTACTTCCGCGGCAAAGACACGACCTCCAACCGAAACCCGAGGAACACCTCAGCAGCCACAGACACCCCACCGCCGGGTACCCAGCGGACCGCATGCCGTTGTCACCAACATCCGTGCGGCGCTTGGATCACAGTTGTACGCTGCGAAGTCGGCATCCGTGACCGGGATAGTGTCTTCTGAAGGGAACAGGAGCTCATCGGCAATGTCGATGGTCTCGATATCATTTAGGGTCGCAGTAGACATATCTAGACCTTCCATTTGTTCTTGTATCAACAACACATTTATGCTGACAAAATCACCTTAACACTCGGCAATGCGGACACGGAAGGGTCTATCCACCATCAGGTACGTGCTGGGGTCACAGCAACCTGGAGAGCGCGCCCCGATATCAAACGGGGGCCTGGCCGCGACCAGACCCCCGTCAAAGTTGTATGGAAGGTGGAGCTTACTTCACGTAGCCGATGTTCTGCTTCGGGACGACCGCGAAGCCCATCGAACCGAAGTTTGCGAGCCCCTCCTTGACGGCGTAGATGTCCGGACCGTTGTACAGCGGCATAATGCCGTACAGTTGGAACGCCTCTACCTCAAGCTCATTAGCAGCTGCAATCTGCTCTTCAGGATCGGAGATGTTCTGCAACTCGGCGATTTTCTGGTCCATTTCTTCTGTTCCTGTACCCGAGAGGTTCAGTCCGGAATCGGAACCGTAAATCTGCCCGAAGTAGGCCACGCCGAAGGGATCAGTTGACGAGAACGCCATCGTAAACAGATCGAAGTCCTTGTTGGTGTAGATCTCGGAGAACTCGGAACTCGGACGCTCGGAGATCTGAAGCTCAACGCCAATTTCTTGCATATCCTGTTGGATGGACTGAGCCATGGACTTGATAGTGGTGTTATCGCCAAGCACCGGGTAGTTGATGGTCAGCCTCTGACCATCCTTTTCGCGGATTCCGTCAGAACCCTTCACCCAGCCTGCCTCATCAAGTAAGGCGTTCGCTGCGTCAACATCATATGTCACGGCCTCGGAGAAGTTGTCGTTATAGCCTGGCTGGGAAGAGAACAGCGTGAAGGAGCCGGGAAGCGGTTCACTGTAGTCAATCCCTTGGAACATGATGTTCGCGATCGCCTCGCGGTTAACGCCCTGCATGATCGCATGCCGCACGGCATCGTCAGCCAGGATCTCGCTGCCGGAGTTGAGCATCATGAGCCTGTTGTAAGGCATCATCGACGTGTAGATTTCGATGCCGGACATTCCCTGTACTGCGGAGTAACGTTCTGCTGTTGCGGCAGTTGTTGCATCAATCTCGCCATTCTGGAAGGCATTGAGAGATGCCTGGTCCTCCATGGCACGGTAGGTGATTCTCTCGAGCTTGCCCGGATCGCCCCACCACTTCTCGTTCGGCACGAAGGTGACGGTGCCACTCTGGAAGTCTGCCGACTCCAGCTTATACGGCCCAGCGCCAAGATCTCCATCCATATTGTTCAAGTAATGGTTGGCGAACTCATCCGGAGAGTCAATCGACGGATGCAGGATGTCGTTGAACAGCCCCTGCCACCACGCATAGATTCCGTCGAAAGTGACAACTACCTCTTTGTCCGACTCGCCCGCTTCAATGGAGGTGATGCGCTCATATCCGTCCGTCGAGTTGGGAGCGTACTCCTCATTCTGCCCATTGTTCGCTTCCCATGTCACGCGGAACGCGTTGACATCGATGGGCGTGCCATCATTGAAGACGGCCTCATCCTTGATCTTGAAGGTGATGACGGTGTTGCCATCGACTTCTTCTTCGGTCACGTCGTCGAAGTAGTCCGGATTGAAGTACCATTCGCCGTCGTCGTCAAACAAGGCCAACTGCGGGTTATACCAGTACCACAGTCGCGTCGTGTAGCCGGTTCCATCCTGGTGGAAAGGATTTTGCTGTGCCGAGACTTCCACCAGCGGGAGGGTCAGGGTACCCCCGTCTTGGAGTTCCGAATACTCCGCGTGTAGGTAGTCGGCTGCTTTCACTTCGGTGGCACCGCCGCTCGAGCTGTTCGACGACGGATCATCGGAGGACCCGCCACCGCACGCCGAGAGCGCCAGTGCAGCCACTGCAAAAGCGGCTACAACTCCTCTCTTCTTCATAACTATTCCCTTCATTCGGTCTAGTTGTCAGCCGACCTGATGGTGGCGGCTGTTAGTGCAACATATTATGAGTGATTTTGCCGAGGTGCGCGACCCGACACCATCATATGGTCAGCCGCTAGCACAATCCGTCCGGGGCACGATTCACACCGGCACCACACTCCCGGCCGCGCCACCGCACTGATTCGCTCAGCTGTAATGGCAGGCCTGCTTATGGTCAATCGAAGGATCCTTTGCCGCCAGCGGCGGAGTCGCCTCATCGCATACCTTACGCTGCTCGTCCGTTAACGTCGCATATAGCGGGCAGCGAGAGCGGAAAGCACATCCCGGAGCATCGTCCGTCGGACTCGGTAGGTCTCCTACCAAAATGGTTCGCTTGCGGTTACGTTCCACCTCCGGATCGGGGATGGGTACGGCGGACAACAACGCGCGAGTATATGGATGCTGGGGATGCTCGAAGACCTGATCAATCTCCCCGGTTTCCACGAATTTGCCGAGGTACATGACAGCTACCCGATCAGCAATGTGATGGATAACCGAAAGATCGTGCGCCACAAACAGATAAGACAGGCCGAGCTTCAACTTCAGTTCGTCGAGCAGGTTGATGACACCGGCCTGGATGGAGACATCGAGTGCGGAGACTGGTTCGTCGAGCACGATAATGTCCGGATTAGTAGCCAGCGCACGTGCCAAGCCGATACGTTGCCGCTGTCCACCGGAGAAGGCTCCTGGGAAGCGATCGATCTGCTCAGGCTTAAGGCCTACCAGATCCATGAGTTCACGCACGCGCGTAACAGTATTTCCCTCGTAACCGAAGGAAGCCAGTGGCTCGGAAATGATGTCCTTGACTGTCAAACGTGGATCGAGTGCTCCCATGGGGTCCTGGAAGACCATCTGGATGAGCCGCCTCGTCTGTCTGCGGGAGCGCGCGTTTAGCGACGTGACCTCTGTACCACCAACGGAAATGGTGCCGCTAGTATGTCTGTCGGCTCCCAGATCCATGATCTCGAGCAACGTGGTTGACTTACCGGAGCCTGATTCACCGACGATCGCGAGAGTCTCACCACGTCGCAAATCAAAGGATATTCCATTGACCGCATATACCGAGCCCACGCGTCGCTTCAGCAACGACCCCTTCATGAGCGGGAAGGTCTTGACCAAGTCCCGGACGTCCAGCACAGTGTCGCGCTCTTCACGCGGAACACCTGCCAATGCGTCTTCGGGTAGCTCAGGTACCGGGAAAAGGTCGACTCCGTCAATCTGGCGGTCCTCGATCTCCCCTGCCCGAACACATGCCGCGGAGTGAGTGAAGACTTTTGTGCCGTCATTCTCGGCGATTTCGGGAGCGGCGGCCTCCTCTGCCGCAGTCTCCGCAGCGGCTCCGACTGCCTCATCGACAGGGAGAAGTGCCGGTTCGGCCTCGGAACACGCCGGGACAGCAACCGGGCAACGCTCCACGAACGGGCAGATATCTGGGAAATCGATAACCGTCGGCGGATTACCTTGAATCGGCACCAAGGGATCTGTGCGTTTTCGATCGGCACGCGGGATCGATCCGAGTAAGCCGATCGTATACGGCATATGCGGCTCGTAAAAGATCTCGTCAACCGTGCCGGTTTCTACGGGCTTGCCAGCATACATGACGATAACATCATCGGCAGTACCGGCAACGACGCCCATATCATGAGTGATCATGATGACCCCAGCACCGGTCTCCTCCTGAGCCTTTTCAATCAGCTCAAGGATCTGCGCCTGAATCGTCACGTCGAGAGCGGTTGTCGGCTCGTCGGCAATCAGAACCTTCGGATTATTAGCGATCGCCATCGCAATGACCACACGTTGCCGCATGCCACCGGAAAACTCGTGGGGGAAAGCTTTCGCACGAGACTCCGGATTCGGAATACCTACCAGACTGAGCAGCTCAACCGCCCGCGCCCAGGCCGCCTTGCGCGAGATCTTCTTGTCATGCGCCTGCAAAGCCTCAACAATCTGCGTGCCAACGTCGAAGACGGGTGTCAGAGCGGAGAGAGGGTCCTGGAAGATCATGCCGATATCCTTGCCGCGAACATCGGACATTTTCGCGTCAGACTTACCAATCAGTTCCTCGCCGCCAAGCACGACCGATCCGGTAATGGCGGCGTACCGAGGCAACAGCCCCATCACCGCCAAGGAAGTCACCGACTTACCGGAGCCGGATTCGCCGACGATTCCGAGTGTGCGACCCTCGTAAAGATCAAAACTCACACCGCGCACTGCGTCAACGCGCCCTGCCTCCGACGGGAAAGACACGCACAGATCACGTACGGAAAGGATGGGTTCACTCATGCCTGGCCTCCAGCAGACGAGTTCGGATCGAGGGCGTCACGTAGACCATCGGCAATCAATGCCATCGAAATGGTCAATAGCATGAGGGCGCCTGCGGAGAACCAGAATACCCACGTTGTTGTGCGGATGGAGTTGGCCCCCTCCGTTAGGAGATTGCCCAACGACACATCGGGCAGCTTGACGCCCAGCCCCAGGAAGGATAGCGAGGTTTCCGACATGACGGCATTCACCACGCCGAGCACCGCGTAGATGATAAGCAGCGAACCGATATTCGGAATGATGTGGCGAAAAACCGTTTTCACACCGGAGACGCCCATGAATCGAGCCGCCTGCACATATTCGCGCTCACGTATGGAAATGGCCAGCGACCAGATGACTCGCGCGGAGTACATCCATCCGAACAAGGTCAACATCACGATAAGAATCTTCCAGTCGCCACCCGATCCGGACACCATGATCGCGATCAGCAGGAACGAGGGGATGATCAGCAAGAAGTGAATGATGGTGAGGATGACCTTCTCCGGTCGGCCACCCAGATAGGCTGCTACGGACCCGACGAAAGCCGCGATCACAGTAGTAGCCAACGAAACGGTTATCGCGATAATAAGTGAGCGGCCAAGTCCATGTACCACCTGCGCATAGAGGTCAGCACCAGCACTCGTGGTACCGAACCAGTGTTCGGCTGAGGGAGGCTGCGACAAGCTCATGCGATCAAGTGTCTTGTAGTCCCAGTCAGTGAACCTTCCGCCAAACAGTGCGAACAGAATGAGCGCAATGAGTGCAACCAGCCCGCAGACAGCTGGCCGGTTACGCAAGAAACGTCGCGTATAGAGACGCATCTTGCTCAGCGACTTCTCCTCGGTGGCCGCATTCTCATCGGAAACTGCCGACTCATCATCAATACGAAGCTCTTTGTCAACGAGAATAGGACTTTCAGCCTCGACCAGTTCTTCGACGGTGCTGAGCGTGACCTCGGGCGCACCGCTTCCTAATTCACTGTCCTGATTTCTCATATCAGCTCACCCTCACTCGTGGATCCAGTGCCACGACGAGCATATCGGCGAGAATGGCGCCAATAGCCGTCAAAAGCGCGGAAAACGCGGCCGTGGCCACCACACCGTGAATGTCATTCCTAGAAATCGTCTGCACAAGATACTGCCCCATCCCCTGCCAGGCGTAGATTGTCTCCGTCATAACTGCACCAGTGAAAACGCTGGGGATCGAAAACGCCACGGACGTAGCAACCGGAATAATGGACGTCCGCAATGCGTGCCTACGAATGGCCTGGTTGCGGGTGAGGCCCTTAGCCCGGGCCGTCCGAACGTAGTCCATCTCAATGTTGTCAAGCAGCAATGACCTCTGGGTCATGTGATAGCTCGCATACGAGATGAATATGAGCGACAGTGTCGGCAAGGCCAACCGCTGCAACAACTCAACGGCTGAAGCAAAGAATCCATCAGCGGAGATTCTGCCACCGGTCACGTAGAAAACAGTGGATCCAGACATGCTGTTCACCTTGATGGCGAATAGAACCAGCACGAGGGAGATGACCACCGTATGTGTATTCATCGCGACTACGGATATGCCTTGCCAAATCCGGTCAGAGAGCCTGTACTGCCTCGCTGCGGTGTAGACGCCGAGGCCCACGCCAATGAGTACCGACAAGATCGTTGCGCCAAGCACCAGTTCTGCGGAGACCCACATACGATGTGCGATTTCCCCGTTGACATCACCCGTACCGACGAAGCCTTGACCCCAGTCCCAGTGCCGAAGGATATTCGTCAGCCATGTCCACCAACGCTCCAGCAGCGGATCTTTATCGTTGAGATTCATCGCCGCCAGCGTCGCGTCCACCTGCTCTTCAGGCAGCGGCGGCCGACGGCCAAGGTAGTTGGCACGCGGATGGAGGAAGATATTGGAAAGGAAATACACCAGGTTAGTGGCGATGAAGATCATCACCAACCAACTCAATGCCCTTCGAACAAGGTATCTAACCACAGCAGTGGCCTCCCATGAGATGCAGAGCTAAAGCTCTGAGTGCAGTGTGTGCAGTTTACACGCGGAACCTGCATACGCAACCCGACAACCGCACATGACCGGTGTTGTGATCGTATGGTGCGCGATTGTGCCCCACCGGGATCCCGCTGAGACACAACGGAGAAATTCTACCCAACACCGACCGACTCGTGCACTTTCGTTCCCAAATCTGATCTCATGCCGCTTGTCCGCACTGCAGGAGAATACCGCAAGACCGCCGATCCCTGGTCGTTTGACCACCGGCTAGTGCGTCATCGATCACATCCACTCAACGAGTCACAGCCCTCGGTAACCGAGCCGACGTCGTCTGGACCTGGTCCGCGCTCGTTCACCGATCCGTTCCCGACAGTTTCAACCAATCGCCGCGCTACCGGGAATTATCAGCCCTCTACCGGCACCGATCCGCCGCTGCCCGCCGAAGAATCCTTCGGCGTGAGATCCTCAGTCAGCGAAGATTCCTTTCCCGGCGAAGCGACCGACGGGTCAGGGCCGGGCACGGTGGCGGCCGTCAGCGCGATAGCGCCGGTTCCAGCACCTGCCTGTTCCGCCGCGGGCGTCGGTGGCACATCGGCCAGCAAGGTACGCACGGCACTCCGGTCCACCGTTCCATTCTCGGCGGTAGGCATGGTGTCGACCACAATAATGCGCCGGGGAAGCTTGAACCCGGCCAATACCTGGCCCGCGAAAGCCAGTAGATCGTGCACATCAGGCTGCGGATTACCGCTGTCAACCGTAATCGCGGCGGCAACGCTTTCACCCCAGGTGGCGTCCGGGACGCCACATACAACGGCCTCTGTCACCCCGGGGTACTGAATGAGTACGTCTTCCACCTCGTCGGGAAGCAAGCTCTCGCCACCGGAGAAGATCACGTCAGAGTAGCGCCCGGTGACGGTGACGACGCCGTCGGACATTTGCCCGAAATCGCCGGTGCGGAACCAACCGTTGGGGAAGATCTCGCGCGTGTCGGTGTCGTTGTGCCAGTACCGGGCCGCCACCCCCGGACCTTGCACGTCGATCACGCCCACGTGCCCTTCCGGCAGGTCCTCCCCCGTGTGTGGATCAACGATCCGCATCGCGACATGCGGGAAGGGCCTTCCCACCGCACCGGGATACTCTGCGCAGTGTTCAAATGGCAGGTAGGCAATGGCGGCAGCAGTCTCGGGCAACCCCCACACCGGCAGGGGCCGCAGGTGCCGACTGGCGAGTCTCCCCAACAGGGGCGGCGGAACGTGCGTGCCTCCCACAAGCGGCAGGCGCCAGGAGCTCAAGTCACGGGTTGCGAAGTCGGGGTGCCCGGACAGCGCCAAGTACATGGTGGAAATGCCGAAGAAGACAGTCACACGATGCGACTCGATCAACTGCAGCACGGCGCCAGGATCGAAGTCACGGGTGATTACCACATGCCCGCCACTGGCAAACAGATCGAGTGTCACGCAGTTGAAGCCGCTGACATGCGACAGCGGTGCCGCCACCAGCGCAACATCGTCATTGTCGTAGCTCAGGGCGTCGCGGAGGTTCCGGGACCCCCACCAAAGATTCTCGTGGGTTAGCTCCGCACCACGCGGTTGGCCGGCGGTACCGGCGACGAAGAAGATATCGGCCAGCCCCTCCGGGTAGTCATGTCGGTTCAGTTCAAGAGGTCCGTCGTCGGCGCCATCGGCGATGAAATCACCATCAAAGGCAACAAGGGCTGCGGTCAGGCCGAGGTATCCGCCTGCTAATCCGGGGGTCAACGGGCCGGCTTGGACGTCGTCGTCTATGACGAAATGCATAAGCGTTCCGGTGGAGGTGAAGGAGCCTCTGGCCGCGACCTCCGGTTCACAAACCACCGCCCGTGGCGAGCAGAAGTCCACCAGGGCCTGCAACTCGAACTGCGTAAGACGGAACGACACCGGCACCAAGACCGCGCCAAGCCGCGCACAAGCAATATGGAAGAACAGATGATATGGCGAGTTGTGAGAGACCAGCATGACGCGATCACCAGCACTCACCCCCACCTGTGCCAAAAGCTGCGCCAGGCGTCGTGTCGCCGTTGCCGCCTGAGCCACCGTCCACGACTGCTGGCCGTAGGTCAATGACACTCGATCCGGATGGTCGAAGGCGGCACGGTCCAGCGTGAAGGCCGCGTTGAAAATCGGAAGCTTACGCAATGGTCCAGTACCCCTTCAGAATCTCGGCGAGTGCCCAAGAATCATAAACCCCGGAGACCTCTCGGGCAGAATGCATGGACAAAAGCGGAATACCCACATCAGCCGTGGTGATCCCCAGGCGCGTGGCCGTGAGCGGGCCAATGGTGCTGCCGCAGGGAACAGCATTGTTGGAGACGAACTCCTGCGTCGGCAGACCCGCAGCCTGGCAGGCACGTAGCCAGAGTGACTCTCCCACTGCATCTGAAGCGTAGCGCTGAGATGCGTTGATCTTGATGATCGGGCCTCGTCCAAGCACCGGATAATGGTCCGGGTCGTGCTTCTCCGGATAGTTCGGGTTTATCGAGTGCCCCACGTCAGAACTCACGCAGGAGCTACGAGCGAGCATGCGATAGAAACCGTCCTCATCGGCGCCGAGCGCTTGCGCTGTGCGGCGCAGCACCGCCTCCAACAATGGACCAGATGCCCCGGTTGTGGTGGCGGAGCCGACTTCCTCATGGTCGAACGCCGCGAAGACGGCAATATCGCCATGGACAAAGGGAGCCACTGTGTCTGCCCCCGTGGCCGGCCGCGCGGGCGTCTGTGCGGGCGTCGCCCCACGACGGAATCGGCGCCTCTCATGCGGAGCCGTCTCAGGCACGGCCGCGACTCCCACCCCGGC
>SUUB01000001.1:48197-49793 GCA_015062745.1 Actinomycetaceae bacterium | reverse complement strand
GCGGGCGTCGCCCCACGACGGAATCGGCGCCTCTCATGCGGAGCCGTCTCAGGCACGGCCGCGACTCCCACCCCGGCCACAGCAGTACACAGCGCCGCAATGCCAGCGTGTACCGAGACCAGGTTGTCCTGCCGGCCGGCTGCGAGGAAAGTGTTGGAAATGATCTGTGGAGCCTGAGTGTCAAATGCATACAGGTCCGTGCCCGCAATCTGGTCCGGTTCTACACCGGCCGCATCGGCTATCACTTGGAAGAGGTCGCCTTCGCCAAGCGCCCATACGGGGTGGAGATGCCGCTGCGGATCAAGAGTAAAGCGCTCGTTCGCTCCGCGGTCAAGGTGAATTGCCAACTGCGGGATCACCATCAACGCATCGGTGCGCAGAAGGTGGACTTCGCCGTCCAACGTCGTGACTCGCCCGGCCACTCCCAGGTCACGATTCAACCAGGAGTTGCGCAGCAGCCCGCCATAGGTCTCAACATCAACCTGTGCGAAACCGTATGCGGAAGAGTTGGGGTTCGGTTTGAGCTTGAAACCGGGTGAATCCGTGTGGGCTCCGACGATCCGGAAGGCACTGCCGGACCCCGCTTGCTCCGGCACCCACCAGGCACACAAGGCTCCACCACGAACCAGATAATGCCCGCCGGGTGAGGCATCCCAGGCTTCGGTCTCGTCCTGGCGCACGAACCCGGCCGCTGCAAGGCGCCGAGCTCCCTCTTCCGCCGCGTGATATGAGACCGGAGATGCCGAGATGAATTCGGCAAGGTCGCGCGCGTGTGCCAGTTGCGCATCCGTGCTCGTGGTTGAAGCGTCGCGGTCTAGCTGCGGACCAGCCGCGAGGCGCTGTTTTCGGTTACGCATAGGGACAAGTCTAAGCGCCTCCCCTGGGCGCTAACTAACTGATCGGCGAAAATTGACTGACTCTTGGAAAACGCCAGATGCTGGCTCCTCATCCTTGACGGCTTTCGATAGCCTTCCTCATTCGGGATAAGTGTCACCTCACCGGCTGCTCACGCCGGTTCCGCCCGGTTCACAGTGTTGCGAGTAGCTGGCAAAGGACGACGGCGTTGTTATGCTCCCTGTCCTTCGCCGCGTATAGCAGCGTCACCACCGAGCGATCACGCAGGCGCGCCGCGAGCGCCGCAGCCGCACCACTTGCCTCCAACTCTCGACGGTACCGCGCAGAGAACTCCTGAGCCCTCGCCGGGTCGTGGCCAAACCAACGTCGCAGCTCGGTGCTGGGGGCAACATCGCGGTTCCACTCGTCGATGCGCGCCGCTTCTTTGCTGAGTCCCCGCGGCCAGATCCGGTCAACCAACACCCGGTAGCCATCTGCCCGGTCGACGTCGTCGTAAACACGTTTGACGTGAAAGACTGCCATAACCCCAGCGTACGCCCGCATGTGAGAAACCGCCGCTCTCGTCCTCGTAGCACCGGCCCCAGCCTAGTAGTACCGGCCGCCAGCCTCGTAGCACCGGCCCCCAGCCTCGTAGCACCGGCCGCCAGCCTCGTAGCACCGGCCCCCAGCCTCGCCCGCATGTGAGGAACTATGCATCGCCCACTAGTTGGCCTTGCATATTACTATGCATTGCCTCTATGA
>SUUB01000001.1:44249-48097 GCA_015062745.1 Actinomycetaceae bacterium | reverse complement strand
CCAGCCTCGCCCGCATGTGAGGAACTATGCATCGCCCACTAGTTGGCCTTGCATATTACTATGCATTGCCTCTATGATGGTCGTATCCGGCGTGCTACACGTCGTGAAAGGAGGAACCATGGCTGGCGAATCAACAGGCGCGACCGGCGCAACGCAACTGCGTAAGGGCGTTCTTGAACTTGCAATCCTTGCCCTGCTGGAGCAAGAGCCCGCCTATGGCGGGCAAATCGTCGCCGCATTGGCGGCCCACCCCGGGCTCGACTCCGGCGCCGGAACGGTCTACCCCATCCTGACCCGGCTTGCCAAAGCCGGTCTTCTCGCCACGAAATGGCAGGAGTCCCCAGTGGGACCACCGCGCAAGTACTACCGACTGACCGCCAACGGCCGCGACGCCCTCACAGCTCAACGAGCCGCTTGGACGGCCATGTCATCCGCCCTCAACTCCTTACTCGGAGGTATCGATGCCTGACAATCTCGACGGACAGTTGTACCTACAAGAACTTGATCACGAGCTGAAACACCGGCAGATCGATGAACCGCGCCGCACCGACATCCTGCGCGAGGTCGAATCGCTCCTGAGCGACGGCACAACCCCAGAATCGCTAGGCGCCCCCGCACGGCTCGCCGAGCAACTCGCGGCCGCCGCCTCTCCCGGGGCAGAGTCTGATCTCGACGACGAAGGCAGCGGCGCAAACCCGAACCTGGACTTGAACTTCTCCGGACTGTTCAGCGCGGACGCACGCGCCCTGCTGTGGGATCCCAGCTCCCCACGACTATTCGTCAAGCGAGTATTCGGCGCTGGAGCTGATCTGAACATGGGCGCCGTCGCCGTCAAACTCGGCCTGGTCCGCCCCGACGACGTCGACGACGAAGTCCTGGCGGCTATTCCCGAACACATGCAAAGCTTCGTGCGTTTCTTCCCGGGGGCACTGGCGGCTGGAACCGTTGCGGCAGCACTGACCGCGCGACGGCGTGGCAAGCCGATCCCGCTGAACATCTCCCTCACAGGGAAAATCCGTGCAGCGCTTAATCCAACACTCGGCACCGTTTTTGTCGGCGTGGCGAGCACGGGCACAGCCATCTGGGCCGGCCGCAAGGGCGATGGCATCCGCGATGCACTAATCCGTGGGTCCATGGGCAGCTTGCTGAACGCCTCGTGGCTCAGCTCGGTCCTATTTGGGCTGAAGTCGCGTGGCGGACGTATTCATCCAGCGTGGGTGATTGGCGCCAGCGCCGCCTCCCTGGCTGTTGAGCCGCTTCTCCTCATTCTGGCCACACGCTCCGGGCTGCGGCACGTCATTGATACCTCCCGCGGCGCTGGCACCTCCCGCGGCGCTGATACTAACCCCGCCGCAGACACCAACCACACCACCGATGCCAGCTCGGCACAGGATCCGGGAGAGGCGCGATGAACGGACTCGATTCTTTCTTCGCCCTGCCAACCGCGGCGAAGATCTTCATTGCCTGCCTGGCGGTCGTACAGTTGACGCTGGCCATTGTGGCCCTTGCAACCTTGGCACGCACCCCCGATGATCTGCTACCGCCGATCGGACGCGCACCTGCATCGGGCCTTAGCGGACCCGGGGACCGCACCAACGGGAACGACGAGGTGGAGACCGGCGTGGCTGGCACGGAGGCTTCTCAAGGTATGACCTCGCGGGGCAACCCTTCGCGCCGAACACGCCTGCTCTGGGCGGTCATTATCATCCTCGGCGAACTCGTCGGGCCGATCATCTTCTTCATCATGCGTTCACGCCACACCCGTCTGATGGCGGAGTTGGCGGACGATGCCGCAGCAGTGGATGGCCACGGGGCCTCCACCCGCCCCGACGCCTCCACCATCGCAGATGCCTCTGCCGCCGCACACGCATCTGCCGCCGCAAAAGTCCAGGCGAGCGTTTCCGCACTGTACGACGACAGCCCCGCACTTAACGCCGACAGCCCCGCAGAGGAGCACCAATGACGGACGTTGAGTTCTCCGCGGTCTCGCGCTCCTTCGGAAGTGTGAAGGCGCTTGACACCGTCAGCTTCCAAGCACCTAAAGGCTCGGTGTTCGCCCTGCTTGGGCCAAACGGCGCCGGAAAAACCACGGCCTTGCGAATCCTACTGGGCCTGGCACGCGCCGACGCGGGAACCGTGAAGATTCTCGGTTCCTCTCCCGGCTCGCGCGCCGCCCGGAGGGCTCTTGGCTATCTCCCGGATGTCCCGGCATTCCCCGAGTGGATGACGGCACACGAGTACCTGGAGTCCGCGGCGCGGTTGGCCGGCGTCCGCCCCGCCACTGCAGCAAAGCGAATCCCGGCGTTGTTGGAAATGACGGACCTGGAGAAGGCCACGAAGCGCCCGATTCGCGGCTATTCGCGGGGCATGCGTCAACGGCTCGGCCTGGCGCAGGCGCTGATTGGCGCGCCGGAGTTGCTGGTGCTGGACGAGCCGACTTCGGCGCTCGACCCGGCAGGCCGCCATGCTGTCCTGGAGCTCATCGCGAAGCTGAGCGAACATGCGACGATCATCCTCTCCTCTCACGACTTGTCCGACGTCGCCAGAGTCGCCTCGCATGCGCTGGTCCTTCGTTCCGGACGCGCATTGTTCTCCGGGCCCGTGGCCGAACTACGGACATCTGTGGGCGGGCACAGCCTGCGCATCGAGTGCTCTGATCCGGAAGCACTGCTGCCCCTGCTGCGCGCCGAATCGTGGTGCCGGTCCGCAATTCGGCAGGGTGCTGCCGTCGTCGTCGGAATAGCCGACGACGATTCCGCTGCCACTTTCTGGCCGGAGGGCGCCGAACAGCGCGATTCGGGGTCGAGCACTTCAGGATCGAGGGCTCCAGGATCAAGTGATTGGGGATCGGATGATTCGGGGGCAGGCCAGTCGGGATCAGGTGATTCACCGACCGGCGGTTTCGGGCCCCGCGATTCGCGAACGAGCAGTTCGCATGCGGGCAACGCGCATACAAGACGCTCTCGACGGCACGAGGCGGCAAAGCGCATACCGGCGCTTATCACGGCCGCGAACGTCGCGCTTTATTCCCTTACCTCCGAATCACCGACTCTAGAGGACGTCTTCCTTCATCTGACGGAGCAACCATGATTGGATTCCCCGCCCTGTTTCACACCGAACTCAATGCCGCACGGCGCACCTGGCTCGGGCGCATCATGCTCGGCGTTTTCCTGGCCCTGGCCGTCATGTCCGTCCTCATTGGACGTTTCGGCCCTGAGTTTGTTGAAGCCGTTATAGGCGACACCTACGCGGGAGTCGTTCCCGCTGCGAGTTGGGCCGAGACATACGCGCAGTGGACGAAGAACCTGGCGCAGTTGGCAATGATTGCCGTCATCGTTTCGGCGGGCGGGTCGACGGCGAGCCTCGTCTCATCCGGCCGCGCTCGCCTCCTCGCCGTGCGCCCGGTCGACCGCTCGGCACAGCCGATGGCAGCCTTCGCCGCTCGGGCGTTGGTGCTCGCCGTCGGCTGCATCTGCGGTGTGGCACTGTTGTACGGCCTGACTCGCCTTGCTTTTGCCGATGCCCCGTTGCGCCAGCTCCTCTTGGCGAGCGCGGCGTGGGTAGTAACCGCACTTGTATTCCTGGCACTGACCTGTGGTTTGTCCGCTGCGGTGACCTCGCCCGGCGTCGCAACCGGGTGCTCGCTGGGCTGCTACGTGCTCTGCGCAGCGCTGAGCGGATTCACGACCCTGGCGAAGTACACTCCGCTCGGGCTTGTCGGAGCGCCGAACACGCTGGCGGGTGGCGGGACGGTGGCGTTGGCGGTGCCTGCACTGACCGGGCTGCTTGTTGGTTGCTGCGCGCTTGCCCTTGGTGCTCGCACCTTCGCTCGGCGCGAGTTGTGAACT
>SUUB01000001.1:30746-44149 GCA_015062745.1 Actinomycetaceae bacterium | reverse complement strand
CACTGACCGGGCTGCTTGTTGGTTGCTGCGCGCTTGCCCTTGGTGCTCGCACCTTCGCTCGGCGCGAGTTGTGAACTCCGAGCTGAGGCCTTCGCGACCGGGTGAACGTGCGGGCCCCCGCGATCCTTCAGGGTCCAGTGAACCTGCGGGACCTCGCGATCCTTCAGGGTCCAGTAAACCTGCGGGACCCCGCGAACCCGCAAGGCCCAGTGGACTTTCGAGACCGTGTAGAGCTTCGAGAAGTGGAGGGCATTTCAAGAAACTTCGCGAAAAACCCTACACTTCTCACCAAAACCTCCACTTCTCACTCAGCTTCCCATTTCTTCTGGCCCGGCTTGGCGTTCTCACTCAGCTTCCCATTTCTTCTGGCCCGGCTTGGCGTTCTCGCTCAGCTTGGAGCAACCATGACCACCAAGGCCGCATAGTCACTACCGCCAAACTCCCTGCGCAACGAAGCGATCACCCGACCTCTTTTTGACTTTTCCGGCAGCTACCCAAGCTCCCTGCGCGCCCACGATCGCAAGCGGACCAAGACCTTCATAATTGCTGCTGTGGATATTGGTGGTGATTTCACATGGGCGCCCTGCGAGGATTTCCTCCCCGGGCGCTACATATCGCCGACTGATCCCCTGCGCTGCCATGCTACTGAGGCATTCGCTTCCACCGCGCCATCCGCTGCGAACCCGGCTTCGCCCGGCATCGGCCAGGCAACACGTGCCACAGCCCTCGCTTTCTCCGCATCCCGTGACGTCGCGCTGGCCCAGCCCACCGCATTCCCGGCAGGCGCCGTCGCCGTCGCTTCCGGACGGCAGGCACTCGGCCTCGTCGCCAGGGTGCTGCGAAACCGCGGAATCAACCGTATCTTGGTACCCGCGTACTACTGCCTCACCATGATCGAACCCTTCCAACTCGAAGGCATCAGCATCCAGCACGTGCCCGTCGGCACCGATCTACTACCGGATCCCGCCGCGCTTCATGCCGCAACCGAACACACCCCAGGCGCTGCGATTCTGTTCAGCACCACCTGTGGTAATACCCCGCGCCCCGCACTCGCAGCACTCCTGAGCGTGCAGGCCGAACGCGGCCGCGCCATCGTAGCCGATATCACTCATGCCGGGCCGGGCACCCCGCCGCCGGACTTCGCCACCTACACTGTTCTCTCGCTCCGCAAATGGCTACCGATTCCCGACGGCGCCTGGGCCCATGCCGCCCGCGGCGCCGCTGCGCTGCCTACGCCGACTCTGCCTTCACCAGATGATCGCGTCACCACGCTGAAGCTCGCCGGACTACGCGGCACCCCGAGCTCGGAAGCCGAAGAGGCCGTCGACGCGGCCCGGGAGCCGACCGCGATCAGTGCGGCAGCACGCCACCTGCTTGCCGCACTGGACATCGCTAGGATCATGCGACGGCGCCGTCAGCACGCCGCAATCCTTGTTGATTACCTGCAGGCCGCGGGCGTCCCCGCCCAGGCCATCATCGCGGCCAGCGCCTACACCGTTGCCCTTCGGACGCCTCACGCCGAACAAGCGGCACAGCGCCTCGCACAGGAACATGTCTACACTCCGATGTATTGGCCACGCCCCAGCGGTTTCCCGCACGTATGGCCGGATGTGATGGCTCTTCCCATTGACCAGCGACTGGACGCCTCTGCCTTACGACGTGTGGCAAGCGCTGCCGTCCGCGCCACGTCGGCGGCGGTGCCAGGACGCCAATAAAATGCTGCCAGGCGCAAAGGCCAGCGCTCCGGGCACCCGCGTGCACCCAACAACCGACCGCCCCCCGACCTGTCCACCCAACAACTGACCGCAGCGGGCTGGAAGGGCAGGCCAGCGCTCCGCGCGACCGTTTCACCCGCCGTGCCTTTACGCTGCACCCGTGCTAGTCTCAGCACACAGCCCGTGTACATGACACCTCCGAAGGAAGGTCCTATGAAGTCTCTACGCGTCACGCTGCTCACTGCTGCGGCCGCCCTCACCCTGGCGATCTCGGCGTGTTCGAGTTCTGACCCGGATAGTGGTTCCTCCACGTCAGCTTCGACGACGCCGACGGCGGCATCCTCCGCGACCTCGCCTGACTCAACTGCACGTGATTCGGCGGCCCCTCAGGGCTCTGCTTCACCAAGCTCCAGTTCCGAACCGAGCGGATCTGCTTCAACGGGTACCGGGGAGTCTGCTCCCATCACATCGCTTGTCGATTTCACTATCCCGAATGGCTACGAGGACGACAACTCCGATGAGAATGCTCTTAGTTTTTCGAAGGGCGCAGACCAAGCAGCTCTGATCACTGCCGATACACTCACCCTCGGAACAACTCCAGAAGAGATCGCCCGCACCGTCATGCCCTACATCACCGACAACGACTCCTTGACCGCGGAGCTCGGCACAGGTGAAATGGCAGGAGAAGAAGGGGGCACCTTCGCCGCTTGCGGCTTCGTCATGAGCGGCGATGGAACGCCGAGCGCCGACCACATATGCGCGCGCGGCGTCGTCGTCGGGCATAATGGCCAGAACGTGCTGGCCGTTGTTCTCACTCACAGTGACTCAGGCAACGCTCCGGAAGTAACACCGCAAATGCTCGCGGAGATAACCGACAACATCAAGTGGAAGTAGGGCACGTACCTTCAAGTGGAAGTAGGGAGCAGCCTCGCTGCAGGCGCATTCGTGCCGCGGCTGCCGCACCGATCGACGACGAGCGTGAACGTCACCGGCGTTGGCACTCCAAGCCCGACATGGGCTATAAAGGCGAGTATGAAGGCCGGCCGTCCGAAGTTCACACGTCTGTTAGGAATGCTTGGCGCCATTATTCTGGCCGCCGCTACTTCATCCTGCGGCGGCCAGCCGGATTCAGCCGCCAGCACAACGCAGCCGTCACCTTCCACCCTGGCCGCAACCTCTGACACAGGCGCGACGCCCACCGCGAGCGCTTCACCGCTGATCACCATGCTCGACCCGACGTCCGCCCAGGCTTCCGCAGCGGCCTCGGACGTTCCCCTTGACACACTGCTGACTATCAACGTCCCCGAGGGTTACGAAGACGCCGGGTCTGACGAGGCAACACGGGCGTATATGAAGGGCGGGAGTCTCGCCGCTACCGTCACCACCGATGTTGACCTGCTCGGCTCAACGCCCGAAGAAATCGCTCGGAGTTACATTGCCAGCTTCTCACGCGACGCCAGCTCTCTTATCGAGTTGGGAAGTGGCGACCTGCAAGGCGTGCCCGGCACGACGTTCAGTTTCTGTTCCGTGGATGAGGGCAGCGGCAACATGTGCATTCGCGGCATTATCGTTACGCAAGGCGATGTCAACATTCTCGCCGCCATGCTCTCCTACAGTGATTCGGGCACCCCGCCCGAGATTACCGACGCGGAACTCGCAGAGTTCTACCACGCGATCAACTGGAAATAGCACGGCGACGATCGACTCGGCACGGTAGGCGCCCGGTCCGCAAGATATGGAGTGAAGCAGCGGGCACTAACACTGGCAAAGGGCCGGGCCGCCCATCCGGCAGGATGTGGAGTGAACCGAACCGCAGTCCCGACGTTCGCGGCTGCAACCAGCGCTCGCCCTGCCCGCACCGCGAGTTCCCTTCAAGAATTCTGAACGAGCGTATTGTTAGAGCATGGATTACGTCACCCACGATCTCGCAGCCGATATCCAAGACGCTTTCGACAACGCCTGGCCCAATATCGGAGCAGCACTAGATGACAAGGCAACCACAAACCCCGACCAGACCGGCTGGATGTATCCGGATGACAAGGGTGAGTGGCAGGAGATGAGCTGGAGCGCATTCCGCGATTGGACGCATGTTCTTGGTGCGGGTCTGCTGGCTCTCGGGTACAAGACGGGCGACGTCGTTGGAATCTGCGCCGGGACATCAATACGCTGGATCGCTGCCGATATGGCACTGTCCGTTATCGGCGCGACGACGAATTCGCTCTACCCCAACACCCGCGCGGACGATATCGACTTCATTCTGCGCGACTCCGGCGCCACTGCCATTTTCGTACAGAATGAGCAGATCCTTGAAAAAGTCGCTATGCACGAGGACCTCAATGACCAAATCAGCCGCATTATCGTAATGGAGGGTGAGAACACGTCATCGGATCCGCGCGTTCTGACGTGGGAGGAGCTTGAGGCCTACGGACGGCGCCAGCTGAAGGAGCGCCCGTCATGCGTGCGTGACGCCATGGCCGCGACCTCGCATGACACCCTTGCCACCATCATCTACACCTCGGGCACCACGGGGCGGCCGAAGGGTGTGGAAATCACGCAGGGCACGTGGATTTACGAGGCGATCGGCTGGGGCGCCAACAACACCATTCAGGACCGCGACATCCACTTCATCTGGCTGCCCCTATCGCACGGTTTCGGCAAGTGTATGATCCTCATTTCGTTGTATACGGGCACAATCAACGCCCTGGACGGACGCATTGATCAGATCGTGCCCAACATGGCAAAGGTTCATCCCACGCTTATGTGCGGGGTCCCGCGTATCTTCGAGAAGGTACGTTCCGGAGTGCTCAACGCCGCGCCGGAGAACTCCGCCAAAGGCAAGATACTCAAGTGGGCAATGCAGGTGGGAGAACAGTCCTTCCCCTACCGTTCCCAACACCTGAAGATGCCTGCCCGCCTCGCAGCGCAGTACAAGCTGGCGGACCGCCTCGTGTTCTCCACCGTCCGCCAACAACTGGGCGGAAAACTGCAGTACGTCATCTCCGGCTCCGCCAAGCTCAACCCGGAGTTGCAACGGTGGTTCTTCAACTTGGGTATTCCGCTTCTGGAGGGCTATGGCGTAACCGAAACCGCTGCAGTGACCTTCTACAACCGACCCCAGGATCTGACCTTCGGTTCCGTGGGGCGGATTATTCCCGGGTCGGCGGTACGTGTCGACGAGGGAACGGGTGAAATCCTCATTAAGGGTCCGTGCGTGATGCGCGGCTACCACAACGACCCCGAGTTGACTGCGCAAGTGATCAGTGACGGATGGTTCCACACCGGCGATATCGGGCGACTCGACGGCGACGGCTTCCTCTACATCACCGACCGGATTAAGGACGTCATCAAGACCTCGAATGGGAAGTTCGTCTCGCCGTCGGAGGTAGAGGCCATGCTGACCGGCAATTCCGAGGCTATTTCCCAAGCGGTAGTGGTCGGCGAAGGCCACAAGTATTGCGTCGCCCTTGTTTCGCTGGATCCGCAATGGCTCTCCGAGTGGTGCGCCACCCACGAGCACGCCGGAATGTCCTACTCCAAGGCGGTGCGGCTACCGGAGGTGCGCCGCCAGCTGCAGCGCGATATCGACAAGGCCAACTCGAAACTAGGCAGTTGGGAGACTGTGAAACGCTTCGAGATTCTTGATGCTGAGATGACGGTCGACGACGGCACCGCCACGCCCACATTGAAGGTACGCCGCTCGCATGCTATCGAGCATTACCAGGGCTTGATCGACAAGATGTACGCCGACGAGCAGGACGTCCGCCGCTCTTGAGAGCGCGGGTTTCTGCAAGATCATGCGGGCAGACAGCTGATACATAGCCGTGCGGGCTTCCCGCAGGGCCGCGCAGGGACTTGTTTACTTGCCTAATGCGGGCCGGGCCCCGCATTCCGCGGGGCCCGGCCGGGCGACGCGATGCCGCCCGGCCACACAAGCCTTTCCAATCAGGACTGCTGCGGAACGATATCGTCCACGCTGGCGTCGTCGGCTGAAACCCTGCCCCGCACTCGGAACCAGGCGATCCCCAGGATGACGAACCAAATGGGCGTAACCGCCATGGCGATCAGCGTGTCGTGGTCGAATCCCAGCGCCACGAGGGCGAACACGAAGAAGGCGAGCACCACCCACGGCATCACGCGCGCACCCGGCATCCGATACACGGAGTTTTGATGCGCCTCGGGATACCGGCGCAGATACACCAGATAGCACACCAGAATAATCGCCCACACGACGATGAATAGCACCGAGGATATCGTCGTTACGATAGTGAACGCCCGCATGATCCCGCTGCTCGCCGTCAATGCCAACGACGCACAGATCAGGGCCACCGTCAGAATCAGACCGATCCACGGCACACCATGCCGGGTCAGCCTGCCGAATGCCTGCGGTGCCATCTTCTTATGCGCCAATCCGTACAACATGCGGGAAGTCGAATAGATGCCGGAATTACACGACGACGACGCACTGGAAAGCACCACGAAATTCATGAGCGAGGCCGCCGTGGTCAGGCCCATCAAGGTGAATAGGTTCACGAATGGCGACTTGTTCGGATTGACCTCATCCCACGGAATCACGCACATGATGGCGGCCAGCGCCACCACGTAAAAGAGCAGAACGCGCACCGGGATGGAGTTGATTGCCCGCGGCAGCGTGACCGTGGGATCTTTTGTTTCCGCAGCGGTGGTGCCGACAAGCTCAATGCCGACAAAAGCAAAGATGGCCAGCTGGAAACCACCCAGGAAGCCCGGGAACCCGGTGGGAAACAGACCGCCATGACTCCAGATATGCGCCACGGAGGCCTTGGTGCCATCGGGCGAGGTGAAGCCCGTGATAACCATGCACGCTGCCACAACGACCAACGCTCCGATGGCAACCAACTTGATAATGGAAAGCCAGAACTCCATTTCGCCGAAGAGTTTGACCGTGAGCATGTTGATCCCCAACAGCACCAGCATGAGCGTCACGGCGAGGATCATCGAGATCGTCTGGTTCTTCACCCAGTGATTCCAGTACCCCGTAATCGCGATGATGTCGGCCATGCCGATCACCGTCCACGTCGCCCAGTAGGTCCACCCCAGCAAGAAGCCGGCCCAGGGTCCGAGCAGGTCGGCCGCGAAATCCTGGAACGATTTGTATTCCAGCTTGAATAGCAGCAGCTCCCCCATCGCTCGCATCACGAAGTAGAGCATGAAGCCGATGATGGTGTAGACCAACAGAATCGAGGGACCCGCCGTATGAATCGACTTGCCAGACCCCATGAACAAGCCGGTGCCAATGGCGCCACCGATGGCAATGAGTTGAATATGCCGGTTGGAGAGGCTGCGCCGCAAATGCTCGCTGTTCTGCGCGGCCTCCGCCTCTTCAACAACATCAATGGCCTCGTTGTTCAAATCACGCCGAGTCATAGGTGCCTTTCTTCTTGTGCCACCGGCCCAGGTTGCCCGTACTCCCGTGTGCCTCCCGCGCCTGTTGATGGTTCGGCCGTTGACGGTTCGCCCGTTGGCGCTTCGCCCGTTGGCTGTTCCGCGACCCTTGTTTCCGAGTTCACCCGCTTCCCCTGCGCCTCCCGCACCTGTTGACGCTTCGCCCGTTGGCGCTTCGCCAGTTGACGCTTCACCCGGTTTGTACTACCTGGACTAATAAGCATGTACCCGGATACTCTACGCCCAGTGGTGCTGATGGCAGTACTTCCGCCCAGATGCTCTCCCACTCTCGAAACGTGAGATACGACGCGCGCACTTGTATTCCTGCAGGTGGTGCGTCTAAGTTAGACGCGCATCCGCCGGATGCACACAAGTGGCGATGGTGTGTTCAGACTACAGTTCAACTGGCATGTCGGCTAGTACGATCACCGAGCAACCGCTGGTGGGCTTTTCGGGCCGCAGCTGCTTGGCAGGCGAACCGCAATCGTGCGGGGCAGTTCCTGTCTTGGCCGCTGGAACGGCACGAAGGCGACCAGATGGTTGTGCCGGTCGGCCAGCAGCACCATCCGCGCTTGTTACGCCTCTAGATCTGGAGAACTCGTGATCGCTTTCCGCCGCAACATGATGGCCACCGCGCAACGCTCACAGGCCATGTGTTGTTGTATGCGGAAGGCGTCTGCTCTCGCGTGAACGGATGAAGTAGCCGCCGGATCCTCCGAGTTCGCACCGCGCAGGTGCGCAGTCCTCGGATTGATGCCCGGCTTCCGGCAGATTCCAGTTTCAACCACCAGTCGACGCCGCTTGCCTGCCCAATGAAGGGAAAGGCCCGCGGTCTTTCCCGGATGATTCGGCACAAGCACACAGGCAATCAACTCTCGCGTCCCTGCCCACAAGCTCTCTTCCAACCGGCGCATTGTCCCGGACACGAGCAATCCAGGCAGGCATCCCGTTAAACGCAACGAACCGCCACGAATGAGCCGCACAAGTAAGGCCGCCACAAGTGGGTCGCCACATGCGGCTATGAAACGCCAAGGGCATACGGGCGCGGATACACACCAACGACCCAAAGGAAGGGACTATGTCCACCTCGTCACAATCGGCCCAGCAGGAAACCCCGGCTCAGGTGACCGACACGAAAGCGCATACATGGCGCCGTTTCATTCCGTCGTTTTCCACACAAATCCTCATCTCGCTGGTAGTAGCCGTTCTACTCGGCTGGGCCGCCCTCGAAATCGGACCAACCAGCAGTGGCACCGACAACTGGCTTCTTGTCACGCTCAGCACGATCGGCTCTTCTTTCGTTACGCTGCTGCGTGCTGTGGTGCCGCCGCTGATCTTCACCGCCATCGTCGCCTCCATTGCGAATCTGCGCGGCGTGGCGAACGGGGCAAGGCTCGCCGCCAAAACAATTCTCTGGTTTGCCATTACCGCACTCATTGCGGTGACTATCGGAATCATCCTCGGGCTGGTGCTGAAGCCCGGCACCCATACCAGCGTGAGCCTTTCCGCCGCCGCTGACCCCTCGCATACCGGCAGCTGGCTCGACTTCCTTGACGGAATCATTCCCAGCAACTTCCTCGGAATCTCTGCCAGCTCCGCGATCGAAGTCGACGCCTCCGGAGCCATTTCCGGCATCACATCCGCCATTAACTTCAACGCCCTTCAGATCATCGTTGTCTCCATCGCTGTCGGTGTTGCCGCGCTGAAGACGGGTAAGAAGGCGGAACCCTTCCTGAGTTTCAACGAATCCCTGCTGCGGATCGTGCAGACGGTGTTGTGGTGGATCATTCGACTCGCCCCGCTGGGCACCATTGGGCTGCTTGGTAACGCCGTTGCCAGCTACGGCTGGGGATCGCTGGCCAGTCTCGGTACCTTCGCCGTCGCCGTGTACCTCGGACTGGCGTTGGTCCTGTTCGTCGTCTACCCGGTGCTGTTGCGTCTGCATGGCCTAAACATCGCCAGCTACTTCCGTGGTGCGTGGCCCGCTATCCAACTCGGTTTCGTCTCCCGCTCCTCCATCGGCACCATGCCCGTTACCGAGCGAGTCACACACCGTAACCTGGGTGTTCCCCGTGCCTACGCATCCTTCGCCGTTCCGCTGGGTTCGACGACGAAGATGGACGGTTGCGCATCGATCTACCCGGCCATCTCCGCGATCTTCGTCGCACAGTTCTTCGGTGTGCAGCTCTCGCTCACCGACTACCTGCTGATTGCCTTCGTCGCGGTATTTGGCTCGGCCGCTACCGCAGGCGTCACCGGTGCGACCGTCATGTTGACCTTGACGCTCTCCACGCTCGGACTGCCACTGGAGGGTGTGGGCCTGCTGTTGGCGATCGACCCGATTCTCGATATGGGCCGCACGGCGGTGAATGTGGCCGGTCAAGCCCTCGTCCCGGTTATCGTGGCAAAGCGGGAACACATCCTCGATGAGGAGCAGTACCGCTCCGCAAGCGCTGAGGATCTTTTCGCGCAGGACGATTCCGAACAGCAGGCGCCGGAAGGTGCCGATGCCCTGACTGCGGCTAGCACTCACGCCGAGGCCGACGCCGTCGAAACACACTAAAGGAGTAACGCCTACGTGCAACGCGGCGGCCGGGAGCAACGATGGTCTCCCGGCCGTCGCGTTCATTGCATTATGCGCGTAGTCAGCGCCGCCCAGCGTCACCCAGCGCCACTCAGCGCCACTCAGCCGCGCAGCAGCACCTCACCCGCCCCTCACCAGCTCACCTCCACTGCCCTGCGCCAGCCCGCTCCACTGCCCTGCGCCAGCCCGCCTTCACCGCCCTGCACTAAGGTCCCCGCTCTTAATCACGGATTTCCCTATACTTAAAAACAGCTGTACGCAAAGATGAGGTACAGCGGGTCCATAATCGACTAACCGAATAGGTGAGCGAGCAATGTCCGACCAATCAACCACACAAGAGCTTCCTTCCTACACAGAAGAGGAGGAGAAGCTCATTATCCGTAATAAAGAGGGCGTTCCAGTAGGTGTACGCCCCGAAAACAAATGGACAGTCAAGAAAGTCATTCTCTGGGTCGTTATCACGGCACTGGGAGTGCTCGGCTGGACCATGCTGGCAATTGTGCGCGGCGAGAGCGTAAACACAATCTGGTTCGTTGTGACCGCCATTTGCACCTATGCCATTGCCTATCGTTTCTACGCGCTGTATGTACAACGCAGAATCATGCGCCCGGACGATTCCAATGCCACTCCGGCCGAGCGTATCAATAACGGCAAGGACTTCGACCCCACAAACCGCGTCGTCCTCTACGGTCATCACTTCGCCGCAATCGCCGGTGCCGGCCCGCTGGTCGGCCCTGTTCTCGCGGCACAGATGGGATACCTTCCCGGCACGCTGTGGATCATCTTCGGTGTCTGCGTGGCTGGAGCCGTCCAGGACATGCTGGTGCTGTTCTTCTCCATGCGCCGCAGTGGCCGGTCACTCGGGCAGATGGCGACCGACGAAATCGGTAAGGTGGGCGGCGCCGTCGCCACCATCATCGTCTTCGTCATGCTGATGATCGTGCTGGCCGTGCTCGCCATGGTGTGCGTCAATGCACTCGCATCCTCTCCCTGGGGCGTCTTCTCGGTCGGCTGCACCATTCCGATTGCCATCGGCATGGGCCTCTGGTTGCGCTACATCTCCCCCGGCAAGATCACTCAGGTCTCCGTCGCCGGCTGCACCCTCCTCATTATTGTGATCATCGCAGGCCGCTGGGTAGCCGAATCCGACTTCGGGCAGAAGTACCTGCACCTTTCCCCCACAACACTCGTGTGGGCCATGATCATCTACGGATTCTTCGCCGCCGTGTTGCCGGTATGGGTTCTTCTGACCCCGCGCGACTATCTCTCCACCTTCATGAAGGTGGGAACCATCGTGATCCTCGCACTCGGCATCGTCATTGTGCGCCCACTGGTGGAGATGCCTGCGGTGACCGAATTCGCCTCGAATACCGACGGTCCCGTATTCGCCGGTAAACTCTTCCCCTTCCTGTTCATCACCATCGCATGTGGCGCCCTGTCCGGCATGCACGCCATGGTCTCCTCGGGCACCAGCCCGAAGATGATTCAGAAGGAGAGCCAGGCCCGCATGATCGGTTATGGCGGCATGCTGATGGAATCTTTCGTGGCCATTATGGCGATGGCCGCCGCCGTCTCCCTCAACCAGGGAATCTACTTCAGCATGAACACCTCCGAGGCCACGGTTAATCAACTGGCGGGAACCGCTATCACCCAGACGACGGATGACCGCGAGGAAATCACCGCCGCCGCAATGGAGAACCTGGGCGTTACCGACACCCACGGCAACCAGATCGAGCCGCGCTGGGAGACGTGGGACGACGACGGCAACGAAGTCACGCTCACTGGCGCAGACGCGCTGAAAGCAGTGGCTGCCGACGTCGGCGAGCCATCAATTGTCTCGCGTACCGGCGGCGCCCCAACACTCGCCGTCGGCATGGCGCATATCTTGCACCAAGTGGGCGGAGGCCGCGGCATGATGGGCTTCTGGTACCACTTCGCCATTATGTTCGAGGCCCTGTTCATCCTTTCGGCGGTCGACGCCGTCACCCGTGTGGCACGTTTCCAGTTGTCCGACGCCCTCGGTAATCTCATGCCGAAGTTCCGCGATCCCTCCTGGCGCATCGGCGCCTGGGTGTCCACGGCCGTGGTTGTTGCCGCCTGGGGATCGCTGCTCTTGATGGGTGTCACGGATCCACGCGGCGGCATCCAGACTCTCTATCCCCTCTTCGGTATCGCTAATCAGCTGATAGCGGCGGTTGCTCTGCTCGTTGTCACGGTTATGGTGATACGCAAGGGGTACGCGAAGTGGGCGTGGATACCGTTGATTCCGCTAGCCTTCGATACTGCGGTGACCTTCACCGCCTCGTGGCAGAAGATCTTCTCCACGGATGCAAAGGTCGGGTACTGGCAGCAGTGGCGTGACGCACGCGAGCTCTTGCCAACGCTGACCGATCCGGAAGAAATCAACGTCCAGCACGCGATTATCCGCAACACCTTCATTCAAGGAACACTGTCAATCGTGTTCGTGGTGGCGGTGGCCTTCGTGATGATATGCGCGTGCCTGCGCGTGGTGAAGACGCTGCGCACCGGCGATACGACGACGTCGGAGGACGCCTACCAGGAGTCGAACTTCTATGCGCCCACCACGCTTTTCGCCTCTTCGCTGGACAAGAAGCTCGTCACCGAGTACGCCGTGGTGGGAGATCCCAATCTCATCCCAGGTCTCAAGGCTGATGAGCGCCAACGCCAGGTCAATACCGTCGCGGATGCGAGCACTGCGGTTTCTTCGGGGGCTGCTGATCCGGGCGGATCTGCCGCCGCTGACGCGGCTAACGGCAGGGATGTCGGCCCCGCAGCGGAGAATTGATTATGAGCATTCAGAGCGGGAAGCTTCGCCGCGCATTGCGCAATGGTCGCGCCCTTTGGCGCGACTTCACGGGCGAGTCGGCGTATGACCGGTATGTGGAGCGCCACCGGCGCGAGCACCCCGATCATCCACCCATGACGCAACGCGAGTTCTGGCGAGCGCGTGCTCGGCAGGACGAGGAGAACGTGCAAACCGGCTGCTGCTGAGGCGCGCCGGGAACCCGAGGCCGCACGAGCGTGCCACACGGATCATCCTGCGGCGAATGCCGTTCCTTGCGGATCCCGCAGCGACGAGCATGCCGGCGGACCCCGCAGTGAATGGCACAGCCCAGCATAAGGGCTCTGGGCCCGCGTATCCCCATACACGGGCCCAGAGCCCTTTCGCTTGCAAAGAGTTGACTGCTCTCGCCGTATTTGCCGCTGCCGTGCGGCTTCTGTGCCCCTGCCTCTGTGCCTCTACGCCTGTGCCTCCGCGTTTGCACTTCGCTGATTTCCACGCCGAATAGCAGCCGCGGAACCGCGTCGGTGTTCCCCTGGTCTCGCCGACCATCGCCGCGAGGTAGTCCTCGAGCGCGCACCCGCGTCGGTGTTCCCCTAGTGCCAGTGCCCGGCCTCCACTCCACTACCCGAGCTCTGCTGCCCCGCCAGCACTTCCCCGGCTGTGCTGCTGACGTCAGGTACTAGATTCCTGCTGCATCAAAGGCATCCCGCGCAAGCCCTCGCCCTACCGCGATGATCTCACTCGCCCGGTGGAAATCGTAGGTGCTGGCAACCCCGCGTGGAACGGTGATCTGAACGTTAACCGGGGTGGCTGCTGCACGGAAGCGCTCGATCATTTCCTGCATGGCCGTTAGAGACATATGCAGCACGTCGCTGGT
>SUUB01000001.1:17167-30646 GCA_015062745.1 Actinomycetaceae bacterium | reverse complement strand
ACCGGGGTGGCTGCTGCACGGAAGCGCTCGATCATTTCCTGCATGGCCGTTAGAGACATATGCAGCACGTCGCTGGTGGAGAGCGTCATCTCCGCGGATTCAATAGCGCTCGGTTTGGATCCCGTTGCGGCGGAGCGCACGGAGGAATCAGCCGCCGCGGAATCCGACTCGGTCCCGCTAACCGCAGACGAACGCGGGCCGGAGAAACGGGCGGCAAGTTCGCGAAAGACCTCTCGGCGCAAAGGCCCTATACCGCCGTCTGAAAGCCGGCCGGCGTCGTCGGATACGTCCGCAGCATCCGCGTTGGATACCGAGGGCTCGGCCATCCCGGGCCGTCCGCCCAGCGACACGGCGACGGTTAGGTCAGAAGGTACCGCGAAAGTGGGAGCAACCGGAACCGGATTGTAGACTCCACCATCCACGAGGATGTGGTCATTCATCACGACGGGCGTGATGAATCCCGGCAGTGCCATCGAGGCACGGATGGCGGAGGCGAGCGGGCCACGTTGGAACCAGACCTCGCGGTACGCCGTGATATCCGTGGCCACGGCGGTGAATGGAATGGAGAGGTCCTCGATGCGCGCGTTTCCGCAAAACTCGTTGATCTTCTCGATGATCCGGTCCGCCTTAACCATTCCGGCGCCGGTGAGCGTCACATCCATCTGCCGCAGCATGGAGAAATAGGTCAGGCTTTGTGCCCATTGCGAGAAATCCGCGAGGCCATCGGCTGCCTCCAACCCGCCGATGACGGCTCCCATGGACGTCCCCGCAATCGCGACGATTTCGTGGCCGCGCGCCTTCAGCTCATCAATAACACCGATATGAGCATAACCGCGAGCGCCTCCCGAACCGAGTACGAGCGCTATTCGCATGATCCTCCTTGCCTCGACGCATTCGTTACAAACAGTCTGCTGGCCCGCTGTAGTCCGTCAGGCCGCTGGGTCTGTGCCACCCACCGAAGAGCTTGTGTTAGATGCCGTTACCCGTGTGATGTACCGCAGTGACTGCTCGCGCCAGCAGTCCAGGCGCGCCCCGGCCTCGATTTCCGAGGGGCCCTGGCCCGGCGGTGACAGGTCCATTTTTCGACGAGGCCATCCGCCGTCGCTCCCCCACGGGCCGCAATCCCGTTTTACTTCGTCAGGATTCTTCCTCGTAGCCGCCCGAGTGCCCACACCACATATGTGAGCACAGCGAAGGCAGCAATCATGATCGCACACCATTTCAAGAACCCCGGCTCCAGCGGGTTGAGGAAGGGATACATCGGTGCGCCGTCGCGATGCGCGTCCCAGGAGTATGCGAACAGATACGGCACAAGCACTGCCAACCACGTGAGCGGTACCCAGGCACGCAGCCTCCCCTGGTTTCGGCCCACAAACAGCCAATCAACGGCCATCATAATCGGGCAGGCAACATGCGCAAGTTTGCCGGACAGGTCCGGATACTCTCCCCCTAGTAGAAAGAAGAAGATAATGCCGGTGAACACCGTCATGCAGGTGGCAATTCCGCGCAGCCAGGGAAGATTGCCCTCGATTCGGCTGCGCGGAGTGCCGTGTAGGAAAAGCGGGCGCAGAACATACCCCACGCTTACAAGGAACACCATCAGCGTGGACAACGTCGTGAAGTAGAGGATCTGGTCAAGCACGCCCCCTGGAGTGAAGTCGTCGCTAAACATAAGGTATAGCGCTACGCCCGAGGCCACCGCGATTAGCAGCCGCCACAGCCAAGTTGCCCAGAGTTGTTCACGTGTCGCGGTTGGTAACGCCGTCGATTTACTCATCTCTCCCCTTTATTCGTCGCCGCTGCCGAACAGGCCAGGCATACCCCGGCAACGTCAGCGCGTTGGTGCGCCTTCTTCGCTACTTCCACCGAGTAAGGCTGCCGCCCTAATCAGCGTCTTCTCCGCTACCGAGTCGCCTCGGAGAGCGGAACCTCGGCGTCGGGCTGGCGTGTGATCCGATTACGCAAATCACGCCGCACTATTTCGATGCTCCACATCCACACCATATGGCCCAGTGCTTCGGATAGATGCTCTTCGAACGGCTGATCCCACGGAGCTGGAACCGTGCCGATTGCCGGCATGAGCACCACGTGGAAGAAGATCCAGAGGAACAGGCCGAAAGCGGCGCCCTGCCACAGTTTGATCTGCGGATACTTCTCCGCCACCAGGCAGTAGAGAAGCGCAAAGAAGATCGAGAAGCCAAAGTGGATGATGAACGAGATAATCGGCAGTTCGTTGCCGTTAAACCCGATCGTGGTGTGCGTGAAGTCGGAGGAGAAACCGAGCTGCTCAAGTATCTGCTGTGGCGGATTCGTGGCATTCCGCTCCGGAGTACGCGGCGGGAAGGGCACCTCCCATCCGAACTTCACGATGGCCGAGAACACTCCGGCGATCAGACCGACGAGGAAGGCCACGCGGAAGTTCCGCCGGGCGGGCTCTGTGGTGCGTAGTCTTGACATGCTATTCCCTTCTACGAGACGGGATACTGTTCTTTGGGCGGGCACGAACACTAGGCACTGCCGCATTTCCCGTACTGTCGCGAATCTGGCACACCCTGTATGGTGGAGGGATGGATAAGATCCTCTTCAGATTACTCATCATTCTACTAGTCGTCGGCGTCAGCTTCTTGGTGGGTGTGCTCGCGCGCCGCCGTCCGAATCGATCGGCGAAGGATCCGAGCCGCATTCGGCAGCCGCGCCTGGTTCTCATCATCGGGATTCTGTTCCTGCTCATGGGCACGCTTCTCGTGGCGACAGCCGTGGCGGCAGCGAGTAACGGCGACGACGCCTGGATCGGCATGTTCATCGCCGGCCTGGCGATGGTAATGGGTGGCCTGCTCTTCGCGCTCCTGTACCGCAACTGGTGGATCAGCGTGGGCGACGACGCCATCGACTTCTCCACCGCCTTCGGGCGGCAGAAACGTATCCGCTACGCGGACATCACCACCTACCGGGTGGTGACCCAATACGGAAATCCGCAGCTCACCGTCGTGTCGAGTGACGGGACGAAGCTGTCACTCAACAAACGCACCTTCGACGTCTCGGCTCTGGAGATCCGGCATGAGTTTGCCGAGCAGTTCGGGCACTGGCCCAATAACGCGGAACTGCAGAATTTCCTCATTCATCGCGCCGGTTTGCAGGGGCAGGGGGCGCCTGGTGGCGTACATGGGGCCTATCAGAATCCCAACGTCTCCCAACCGATGCAGGCGCAGGCCTTCGGCAACGCACCCACAGGCCCGGCGGCGCAGCCCTACACCCCACAGCAGCCCTACAACGTGACCGCGCAACAGGCACCGCAGGGTTACGCGCCCCAAGCACAGCCTGAGGGCGTACAGCCGCAACAGGGTCTCCCGCCGCAGGCGCAGCAAGGTTCTAGTGCGTGGAGCCAGCAGGGTGCGGGCCAGCAAACGCAGAACTGGCAACGCCCGCAGTCTCCCTTCCACGAGGGGCGATAGCCGAGCGGAACAAGCGGCCCTAGCCTCACGGCACCGGGCGATCCGTGAACCGCTTGAGCGTCGGTCCGCGTATATGGGGGGCCTATCGCGCCGCCCATGCTCCAGGCGATCGGCGGGACCACGCACGCATGTGGGGTGGGCACACGTCCCACCCCACAGCGCCGCTTTAGGCCCGGAGTACCCATGAGAAGTCTTAGGCCCGGATTACTCACGAGAAGCCTTAAGCTCGGAATACTCACGAGAAACCTTAAGCCCGGAACACTCACGCGAGACTTCTGCCGCCAATGCGGCACACGCGCGTTGCCTCCTACCCAGAGATCGGGTAGACGATATTCGCCATGAGGATCACGCATGCTCCGTATAGGATCCACGCCGGGCCATTCACCCGAAACAGGTCCTTCATGCGATAACGGCCCGCTGCGAACGCAACCGCAGAGGACGGCGAGGCTGCAGGTGTCAGCATGGCGGCATTGCAACCGGCGGTGATAGCCAGGCAGAAGGCGCGCGGATCGAGCCCCTGCTTGAGCGCGGTGGCTACCGCGATAGGCACAAAGATCCCCATCGTTCCAATATTGCTCATGAACTGGCTCAATAGTGCTCCCGCCATGTAGAACACGATGAGCACCACCCAGCCGGAGGGATTTCCGCCGAGCACGCCCAAGAGCTTATCTGCCAGGAGATCTCCCGCACCGGTCTTCTGTACCGCCGAAGAAATCGCCATGATGCCCGCGATCATGAAGCAGATGTCGAGGTTGATGTAGTTCTTGACATCGTTGATGTCGAGGACCTCGCAGAACAGCAGCACCACCGCTCCGATTGCGGGCATCGCGGCAATCGGTATAGGAGACAAATCGCCGAGCAGCATGATCCCAATTACGACGACGAACACAATGTACACCGCGTACTGTTGCCAGCGTTTGAGCGTCGATTCGCTCAGCGCGCCGGCTTGCAACGACGACGTGTCCGCCTCGTTCCGCGGGAAACGCCGCCAACCGACAAGGCCGAAATACGCCAGCATGACGAAGGCCGGAAGAATTCCCACCCGCCATAGTCCAGCAACTGCAGGCGCTCGTCCGCGCCACCGGTTTCGAGGAAACCGTTGAGCATGCCGTAAAAGCCAACACCGATTCCCATCGGTGTCATGCCTTGCATCACGAAGGCCATCACGGTTCCAGGTATCAACAGTTGGCTCGGCTGCACCGGACTGTCCTTGTCCAGCACCGCCATGAACGGTAACATCATGCCGATCAACGGCGTCGGAAGGACGAATTGGATCAAGATCATGCACGCAAGAAGGTAGATCCACACCAGAACACCGCCTGTACCGGCACGCCGCAACATGAAAGCGCGCAAACGCGGCACCAGGTTCGTCTTCAAAATAGCGCCAGACATGATGAACATGCCGGCGATCATTGCCATGGTTTCATTCGCGAAGTACGCGAAGGTCTCCTCGATCGTGAGAACACGGAAGACGAGCAGCAGCAGGGCACCGGCCATCGCCACCTGGCCCAGGCGCCACTTTCCGCTCATGAAACCCGCAACGACCAGTACCAATACGCCAATGGATATCGCGAGGTTCATGCGTCTACCTCCTTGTTCGCTGCTCCGCACTGCGGGGCACCCGTGTTCGCTGCTCCGCGCTGCGGGGCAGCCGTGCTCGCTGCTCCGCGCTGAGGGGCACCCGCCGAACGGTAGGCCGCATGTAGCAGTCCTTTCAGATAACCGTTGTAATAGGCATCAGACAGCGGAGACATACCCGCTCCGTCGTGAGTGAAGAACGGATGATCGATATTGATCTGCCCGTCATACCCTGCCGCGATCAACTCGTCGAGCAGCGCGGGCATATCGGCGTAGCCGTCTTCCAACAGCGTTTCTTCAAAAACGGGAAGAGGCGAACTGACATTGCGGAAGTGCACCACAAGGACCTTGCCACGGCGAACGAACTCGTGGATATCCGCATGAATGTCTCCGAAGTCCGCGCCTCCCTCCAGCCAGCATCCGAAGCACATCTTGATGCCGAGGTAGGGACTATCGCCCACCAAATCGAAGACTCTCCGGTAGCAGTCGCTGTTCCAGATCAAACTGGGAACACCGCACACTTCCTCAACCGGCGGATCGTTCGGGTGCAGGGCGAGTTTCACGCCGGCTTCCTCACACACCGGCAGAGCTCGCTCAGCGAAATACTCGAAGGACTTCCAGATCTCCTCGTTCGTGTAAGCGCGGTCATTGGCGATCGGACGCGACCGCAGCTCCTCCAGATCGCAGATCATGGCATTCTGCCCACGCGTATGTGCCCCGATACCGATCCGCGAGCGGTAAATGCCGTTGGGCTGCCACGCAACGTAGTTCACGGGAATCCCAGCACCACCGAGCACGCGGGTGAATTCGTTGTATTTTGCGATCCACTCGTCTCGGTCGGGCTGTGCCAAATGAATCTGCGGGCATTTCTGCAGGGGCGGGCATCCTGCGTCCGCCACGCGCAGCCCGAATCGTGCTGCTCGTTGTTGGAATGCCACGACTCCTGAGGCGGTGGCATCGGCGGGAAGGAAGTTCACCGCCAAGTACTCGATACCTTGACCTTGAATGTTGCGCAGGCCATCGTCGTCGATGGAACTGGCGCAGTTGGCCTGTAGGGAAATCATTCTGCACTCCTTCCAAGAATTCCGCGCAGGAATCGGATGATGAGCTCATGGGCAGCCGGCCACTCGTCACCGACGAAATAGGTGACGAATCCGTGGCGCGCATGAAGGAAACGCCGCATTGTCACCTCATTACCCGCCTGCGCAAGTTTGAGCGCCATCTGTTCTCCCTCTTGCATCAGGGGGTCCTGTTGGGCGGTGATGATCAGCGTGGGCGGAAAGCCTGACAACTGCTCGTTCTCCGCGTTGATGGGCGAACAGAGAACCTCGCCTCTGTTCGTGCTTTCGGTGAAGTACAGCTCGTTGAAGGCACGCATACGATCCAGCGGAATAACATCGGTGACGATGCCGGGCTTCTCCCCCGGATCAGTCTCGTTATCAACCGGCGGATAATCGGCGACGACGGCGAGCGGCACCGCCCCGCCCTTCGCCAAGGCATCAATAACGATGCCGAGAGCGAAATTTGCACCGGCCGAGTGGCCCACCAGAATGGCCTCACTGGTTTCAAGCACTTGGCCCACCAGGTCAATGCACTGTTCCAGACCCACCGGGTAGGGATGCTCCGGCGCTAATGCATAGTCGAGATCGAGCACCGGACAGCCGGTTTCGACGGCCAACCACGCGGAGATGACGGTGTCTTGCTCTTGGTGTCCCTTCACGAATCCACCGCCATGCATATTGACGATGACGGGCTTGCACGGGCTCGCCGTACTCTCGTATCGGTCTGCGCCACTCTCGTGTCGTCCTGCCGTACTCTCGCTCGGGCCTCCCGCACTCTTGCGCGGACCTGCCGCACTTTCGGCAGCAGCGGCAGCACCATCCGCCGGACCATCTCTCGTAGTTCCCGCCGCATTAATGAGGTCGTACGGCAACTCGCCGTGTCGAGTGGTGCAAGCACGGTGCTCCACTGTGACCTGATTCAAGTAGTGCTCACGGTAGTGCGCGGGTATGTGTGTGGAATTGATGTTAGTGCCCCGGATCTGACGCGCCAGCCGGGCTTTTTCCTCATCGGTAGTTACCACGAGGTCCCCCTTTTCATTGGGCAGTACCGCGGCACAACGCAAGAGGCGGGCACCCTCGCCTTGACGCGGCCGCCATGCACGGCCTCGGCCCATGTGCCCATCTCGGCGCATGTGCCTCCCGGCGCCCGGCCCTGCCTCCGGCCCCGCGGATAGCACTACTCCCGCATGTGGCCACCAGGATGCTTCCCGCATATGGCCACCGGAATCAGCACTACGCCACAGCAACACTGCCGAACGTTGTCCGCATCGGCACCTCTTCGTGGGGCTGCGCCGCCCCGGCGTCGGCACCGATGCCGCCTGTACTGCACGAATGGAATATGAACTGGACGGATCGCCGTCGGCATCTGCGCCCACGAGTACGGACCCACCGTCCACACGTCAGCTTAGTCACATTTCCACCCTGTTGTACACCCCTATATCACATCGACTACACATATAGACGTGTTTTATAGCCAATCAGTCCGCGCGAACAACAGCGCTGCTCATCGGCCAGATCTCGCCGCACCTGGCGCACACGCTCGCGCACGCGGAAGTCTTCATTACATCTTTCACCGCGCGAGTTTCCGTATCGTGGAAGGCTTATCTCGCTGACTGATCGTTGCCTACGCTGCAATTATGCGAATTGCTTTTCTTGGAACAGGCCGAATGGGAACCGAACTGGCACTGCGTCTGCTTGCTGCCGGCCACGAACTCCGGGTTTGGAACCGAACCGCGGCCAAGGCGCAGCGCGTGCTCGACGCCGGCGCTACTTTCGCGAATCCGGCCGACGCCGTCGTCGATGCCGACCTCGTAATGACATGCCTCTTCGGGCCGGACACGGTGCGGGAAGTCATTCTTGAGGCGGACATACTGCCAGCCGGCACCACCTGGGCCGACATCACCACTATCTCGCCGGCCGATGCGGCGGCCGAGGCGCGATGGGCCGAGGAGCGCCACGTCACATACGTCCACACGCCCGTCGTCGGTACACTCGGTCCAGCGCGTGCCGGGAAACTCGGCGTATACGTCGGTGGTACCGACCCGCGGGCGCGGAAACTCGTCGCCACCGCCGTCGGCGCTTACGCCGACCCGGCCCGTCTACGCCTGCTGGAAACTGCCTCCGAAGCCGCCACGGCCAAACTACTTGCCAATCTCGCCCTCGCCGTGACCGCACAGGGAGTCGCCGAAGCGATCCGCCTGGGAGCCTCGCAGGGCTTTGCCCCAGATCGTGTGCTTGACCTGCTCGCCGGCACATCACTCGGCTGGATGGCCGGATTCAAGCGTGACTTTGCGCTGGATCGCGATACCTCCGACGCACAGTTCAGCACCAACGCCATTGCGAAGGACACCCGTTTGATGCTGCAGTCGGCGAACGCGCCGCTGCCGGCAACAACGGCAGCACTCGAGTCCCTGGTGCGTGCACAACGCGCGGGACTCGGCGAGCATGACTTCTCCGTCATCCTGCGCGAGGAGTCCGATCAGGCCCGCAACTCGTAAACGGGAGGCCGCATGCGTTCATAGCGTGCCAGTTCACAGCGCCGCGGTGGTGAAACGCGTAGTATTCTGCCTGGTTTAGAACGCTACGGCACCGAAAGAGCACATGTCTATACGCACTTCACAGTCCGCTTCGGCGGATGCCGGCCGCGAACAATGGAGCAGCCAGCTCGGCTTCTTGATGGCCGCTATCGGCTCTGCGGTCGGTCTCGGCAACATCTGGCGTTTTCCCGGCGTCGCCTACACGAATGGCGGCGGCGCCTTCATCATCCCCTATATTGTGGCTCTGCTCTTCGTCGGCATTCCCATTCTCTTCCTGGATTACTCCCTCGGGCACCGCTACCGTGGCTCCGCGCCTGCGGTGTTCCGGCGCCTCTCGCGCCGCTTCGAGTGGCTGGGCTGGTGGCAGGTGTTCATCTGCTTCATCATCATGAGCTACTACGCGGTGATTGTGGCGTGGGCCTTGCGTTACACGCTTTTCGCGGTCAACGAGGCATGGGGCAACGACGCCGAAGGGTTCTTCTCCCGCTTTATCAGCGTGGGCGAACTGAGCGAATCCGGCACCCCCGTTTTCTCGGCCTCGCCCGTCGCCGGGGTGGCGATCCCGCTGGCAATCGTCTGGATTTTCGGCATCGTTGTCATCGGACTGGGCGTGACCCGTGGTGTGGAACGCGCCAATCGCTTCTTCATGCCCATCCTGGTGATCATGTTCGTGGCTCTGGTGGTCCGCGCCCTCTTCCTGCCGGGTGCCATGGATGGGCTGAACGCCCTGTTCACTCCGCGCTGGTCCTCGCTCTCCGACTATCGAGTGTGGATGGCCGCCTTTGGTCAGATCTTCTTCTCCTTGTCAGTCGGATTCGGCATCATGCTGACCTACGCCAGCTACCTGCGGAAACGCTCAAATCTGGTGGGAACCGGACTCGTGGCCGCCTTCGCGAATTCTTCGTTTGAGATTCTGGCAGGCATTGGCGTGTTCGCAACCCTCGGCTTCATGATGCAGGCGCAGGGCACTGACTTGGCCGACGCCGGCATCAGCGGCATCTCCCTCTCATTCATCACCTTCCCGACAGTCATCTCACAGATGCCGGGAGGCGCCATCTTCGGCGTGCTCTTCTTCGCATCCTTCTCCATGGCGGGGCTGACCTCTTTCATTTCGATTATTCAGGTCGTCTCCCCCGCCATCGCGGAGAAGTTCCGCTTGACGACTCCGGTCGCCACGGTCGTAGTCAGCCTCCCGGCCGCCGTGCTGTCATTCGTTCTGTTCGGAACGGCGTCGGGCGAATACAACCTTGATATTGTCGACGCCTTCATCAACAATATCGGCGTAGTCAGCTCCGCGATCATTATGTGCATCGGCGTAGGCATTGTGCTGCGGCGAGCCCGGACCCTACAGCGGCATCTCAACCGCGTGTCGGAGACGCACTTGATCGGCGCGTGGTGGCGGATCCTGGTCTCCGTCGTCGTGCCGATCCTGCTCGGATACATGTTCGTGCAAACCGCCTGGTCCTATGTGCATGATGGCTACGCGTATTCGCCAGGCTTCGAACTCGTATTGGGCTGGGGCATGCTTTTTGTGGGTGCCGTTATAGTAGCGGTTTTGACGCTTCTGCCATGGCGCACACCCGTTGACGATTTCGTGCCTCTGGATTTGAGTGCCGGCCGGCCGGCTCGGCGCACGGTCACCCGCCACGAGGCGCACACCACGCCGCCGCTTGATGACTCCAATGCCGCGAGTGCGGCGCCCCACGCGCCCGATACCAGCCACCCGGAGGTGAATTGATATGGCCCCCGAAGCAATCGTCTGCATGCTGGTTTCCATTCTCATCATCTGGGGCGGGCTCATCGCCTCGGTTACCGCCTTGGTGCAACGTGGACACCGCGAGGCGCGAGAGGCGCAGGCTGCGGCAACCGAAGAAGTACTGCGCGAGCTTCTTGACGATTAGCCGCGCTCCTCGCCACGCTGCACGCGCATTATGTGCAATGTGCACGTGGCCAGTCGCCCGCGCTCCGGCCCGGCTAGGCGTACACGCGCCCGAGCCGCATGCTCGGTAGCGTCGGGCGCATGCATCGTCGTCCCAGGCGCGTGCCCTTTTTGCCAGGCCCGTGCAAGCGGCCCGACGATAGGCCTGTGCCGCACCAGAATAAACAGGTGTCGCACCAGAATAAGCAGATCCGGTAACAGCTGGCGCGGCGGCGCCGGTTGCCTATACTCATACGTGGTACAAGCGCGGCGAAATGCCTCTAGAAAACCGGGGGTGCGCGTGGCCGTAGCTCTTCGAGCGAGCACGTACGCACTGCGAGCAAGCACACGGGCACTGCGAGCAAGCACACGGGCAATGCGAGCGAACACGTGGGCGCCGTGAGTACATATCCGTTCCACCCGGAGTGCGTGTGTGGCTCTCGCACCGGGCATGAACGCCTGGCATAACATACCCGTGCATCAACCTATGGAAGGACCTTGGTGGAATTAGAATTTCCCATCCCTGACTTACACGACCCGCGCGATAGGCGGCTTCCTCATATGGCGCCGCCATGCGGGCTCGTGCTCTTCGGTATCACCGGCGACCTGGCGCGAAAGAAGCTCCTCCCCGCCATTTACGACCTGACGAATCGCGGCCTTCTCAGCCCCGCCTTCGCCCTGACCGGTTTTGCGCGGCGCGACTGGAGCCGGGAGGATTTCGAAGACTTCGTCCGCGCCTCGATTGAGCGCTACTCGCGTACCGGGTTCAACGAGCGCACCTGGCGGCAACTGGCATCCGGCTTGCGCTTTGTCTCCGGCTCCTTCGACGACCCGGAGGCATACCGGCGCCTGGCCGAAACCGTTGCCGAACTCGATCAATCACGCGGCACGGGCGGAAACCATGCCTTCTACCTGTCCATTCCGCCGCGGTGGTTCCCCGTCGTCTGCCAGCACTTGGCAGACAACGGACTCAACCAACGCCATGGCAACGCATGGCGCCGGGTCATTATCGAGAAGCCGTTTGGCCAGGATCTGGATTCGGCGCGCCAACTCGCCGACGTCGTCGGGCAGGCCTTCGACGAATCCGATGTGTTCCGCATCGACCACTACCTCGGCAAGGAAACCGTCCAGAACATCTTGGCGATCCGCTTCGCCAACACCATGTTCGAACCGCTGTGGAAGGCCAACTACGTTGACCACGTCCAGATCACGATGGCGGAAGAAATCGGAATCGGCACGCGCGCCGGTTACTATGACGGGATTGGCGCGGCTCGCGACGTCATCCAGAACCACCTACTGCAGCTTCTGGCACTGACCGCTATGGAGGAGCCGGTGCGCTTCACGCCGGAGGCACTGCGCGCGGAGAAGGAGAAGATCCTCTCGGCACTACGGCTACCCGACGATCTGGCATCCACCACGGCCCACGGGCAATATGCCGCCGGCTGGCAGGGAGGCGCCGAAGTAAATGGATTCCTCGAGGAAGACGGTATCGCCGGAGACTCGCACACGGAGACCTTCGCCGCGTTGAAGCTGTTCGTCGATACCCGCCGTTGGGCCGGCGTACCCTTCTACCTGCGTACCGGCAAGCGGCTCGGGAAGCGCGTTACCGAGATCGCCGTCGTCTTCAAACGCGCCGCACACGTGCCCTTCGAAAACTCAGATCTGACCGAATCCGGGCAGAATGTGCTCGTGATCCGGGTCCAGCCGGACGAGGGCATGACCATCAAGTTCGGTGCGAAGGTACCCGGCACGGAAATGCAGGTGCGCGACGTCACCATGGACTTCAACTATGGCCATGCCTTCACCGAGGATTCGCCCGAGGCCTACGAGCGCCTGATCCTCGACGCCCTGGTGGGGTCGGCTCCGCTTTTCCCGCACCAGCGGGAGGTTGAGCTGTCCTGGCAGGTGCTCGACCCGGTGTTGAAGTACTGGGCCGAGGAGAGCACGCCCGAGCCGTATAAGCCGGGCTCTTGGGGCCCTGCTTCCGCGCATGACATGATGGCCCGCGATGGACGCGCATGGAGGATTCCGTGATTACAACTCTGAAGAACACGACGACGTCGGATGTGGCGCAGCATATCGTCGAGATGCGCTCCGACCGTGGATCGGCCGCCCTCGGCCGAGTCCTCACCCTGATCATCGTTGTATCGGACTTGATCGACGTTGATCGGGCAATTGAGATTTCCGACGCCGTCTCCCGGGAGCACCCGTGCCGCGTGATCGTCGTCGTCGATACCGCTGAACGTGATGCCCCGGCGCGGCTCAATGCGCAAATCCGCACCGGGGAATCGGCCGGGCCGTCCGATGTGGTCGTACTCGAACCGCGCGGAGGGGCGGCCAGCGACCTGGATTCGCTGGTCATGCCGCTGCTCCTCTCGGATACACCGGTGGTCACCTACTGGCCGGACACACCGCCCGACAACCCGGGCGAGCATCCGCTCGGACGAATCGCCACGCGGCGTATTACCGATTCACGCACCTGTGGATCCGCACTGCAAGCCCTGCTGAAACTTGCGGATGTGTACACGCCTGGCGATACCGACCTGAGCTGGGCGGGCGTCACGCTGTGGCGCGCCCTGCTGGCCGCCGTCGTCGAGCAGCTTGAGCAGATGCCGGCGCGAGTAGTGGTGCGAGGGCACGAAACCCACCCGTCCTCCTTCTTGATGGCTGCCTGGCTGCGTCGACAGCTCGGAGTGGAGACCATCCGGGAGACCGATCCGGAGGCCGAAACAATCACGGCGGTGAGTTTCGAGTTCGACGACGGCACCCGGGTAACGCTGAGCCGCCGGGCCGACTCCGCCGTCGCGCAGCTGGATCGCCCCGGCTTTGAGACTGCGGATGTCAACCTGCCGACTCGTTCCGTGCAGGACTGCCTGATGGAAGAACTGCGGCGTCTCGACCCAGATGACTACTACGAGCAGATCATCACGCAT
>SUUB01000001.1:13250-17067 GCA_015062745.1 Actinomycetaceae bacterium | reverse complement strand
AGGACACGGCTTGACGAGTCCCCACCACCAGTCGGGCAGGTTGCTAGCACAATGTGTGAAACTGGCAGACTGGTAGTCCATTGACCGGGAGGAGAAACTGCCATGAGTACCACGGGAGCCGAGGAGCACAACTCAGCTGCCTCCACACACGCGGCAAGTGCCCGGAAATCTGGAAATGCGCAGCAATCAGGAAGTACGAGTGAGCCAACATTGCGGCGTGCGCTGAGCAACCGTCACATCCAGATGATCGCTCTAGGAGGAGCTATTGGTACCGGGCTGTTCTACGGCTCCGCCGATGCCATTTCTCTCGCGGGTCCCTCGATTCTGATCGCCTACCTGCTGGGCGGAGTGACGATTTTCCTCGTCGTGCGGGCGATGGGCGAAATGTCCGTGCACTCCCCCACTTCCGGCGCGTTCAGTGCCTACGCCTACCGGTATTGGAGTCCGCGGGCCGGATTCATCTCCGGTTGGAACTACTGGTTCAATTATGTGGCCGTCTCCATGGTTGAGTTGTCTGTTGTTGGCGTCTACATCAACTATTGGTTCCCCTCCGTCCCGCGTGGGGTGACGGCGGCGCTCGTGCTGCTGATTATCACCTTCGTCAACCTTGTCGGTGTGCGAGCTTTCGGCGAGTTCGAGTTCTGGTTTGCGCTTATCAAGGTCGTCGCGATTATTGGGATGATCGTGCTGGGTATCGTCGTCGTCATTATGGGAACGAATCCCGGAGCGGGCCTGCCGACGCCCAGTTTCGCCCATCTGTGGAACGAGGGCGGTTTCTTCCCTCATGGCGTAAGCGGTATGGCGAAATCGCTGACCGTGGTCATGTTCTCCTTCGGCGGCATTGAGCTCATCGGTATTACCGCCGGCGAGGCGGACGACCCGCAGCGTTCCATCCCCCGTGCCATCAACCAGGTGGTGTATCGGATCCTCATCTTCTACATCGGCGCGCTTCTCATCATCATGGCGGTAGTACCTTGGAATAGAATCGACGGGGAGATCAGCCCCTTCGTACAGATCTTCGATTCCGTGGGGATAGGCGTTGCCGCACATATCCTCAATCTGGTGGTGCTCACAGCAGCCCTTTCCGTGTACAACTCGGGCCTGTACTCCAATGGCCGCATGCTGTACTCGCTCTCCTGGCAGGGCAATGCGCCACGCTCCTTCCGTCAGTTATCGGGGCGAGGCGTTCCGCTCCTCGGCGTGCTCGTCTCCTCTGTGGTGACCGTGGGGGCGGTTATTCTTGCCTTCGCAGAACCGGACACTGCCTTCCCTGTTCTTATGTCGACGGCGCTTGCCTCGGCGCTCATTAACTGGGCCATGATCCTTATCACCCAGTTCAAGTTCCGACAGTCACTCACGCCGCAAGAAGTTGCTCATTTGCGGTTCAAACTGCCCGGAGGGCGGTTGGCTACGGTCTTGGCGTTGGGCATGCTGGGGGTGGTCGCCGTGCTGATGGCGGTGCTCCCCGACTCCCAGGTGGCCGTGGTGGTTGGACCTATCTGGCTGTTAGTGCTCTTCCTCAGTTACGAAGTCAAAACACGCTATCAGCGCGTACGTGGGCGGTAGTGCCTTCGGCTCCCGGCCCTGTTCCGGGTCTTAACGCTATCAGGGCGCAGGCGGTCGACCCAGCAGGGCGGTACCGCCGAGCAAAGCGGAATGCTATGAGTGCGGATAAGCGGTTTGGTGCACCGAGAAAGCGCGCACAGGCGCGTGGGTGCACCGAGAAAGCCCACGCAGGCGCGTGGGTGCACCAAGAAAGCCCGCCTAGGCGGGTAGGCGCGCCGAGAAAGCCCGCGCAGGCGCGTGGGTGCACCAAGAAATGGAGGGCCTAGCAAGAAGTGGAGGGTTTTTCGCGACACTTCTTGAAAAACCCTCCACTTCTCAACCCCAATGCACCCGGTATACCCGGTACACCCTATACACCCAGCGCACCGGGCACCTCAGCACCCACGGCACCCAGCGCACCGGGCACCTCAGCACCCACGGCACCCGGCACACCCAACGCACACCCGACACGCGACGCACCCCAACGCACACCCAACGCACACCCGGCACGAGGCGCGAAGCTGTAAGATGCGAATCGTGTCGTTCATGATCGTTGCCGGTGGCCTCTATGACGGCAAAGTGCGCGGCGACGGTAAAGCCGAGGCTTACGAGGTCCTACGCCCGTACATCGTGACAGAGGAACAGGTAAAGGCCCCCAAGAGCTTCCTCCACCTGCATTTGCAAGGTCCGGAGATAAAGGCAGATATTGGCCTTTTCGAGGAAGCCATGACGGCGGAGCGTTTCGGCGGTGACCGGGTCTGCGACCTACTTGTTGAAGCGGCGCGCGCCGCCGACTGGGTGATCCTGCCACCCGGCTCCCCCACCTGCATCACACGGGAGAGCCAGCGGGAGCATTTGCCGCCCGAATTGGCCGAGCACGTGGTGTTTGTGAAATCAGGCCAGGACCTGATTGAAGCGTTCGATATCGAGGTGTAGGACGGTCATTGGGTGCAGGCGCGAGTCACGGGCCGCTCTGCAGCGAAAAGCACGGGCCGCTCTCCAGCGAAGACGCGGCCCGCTCAGTGCAAATCACAGCTACTCTCGCGCGACAAGCGCAGCCCACTCGATACAAACGGCAACCTGATCTCGGGTCTACTGCGCAGCTCGCTCGAAGCAAGTTACGGCCTGTCGGCCAGGGGTCACATCCGCTGCACAAGTGCACGATTCACTGCGCCGGTCAGGTTCAGCACGACCGGTGAGCGACGACGGCGAGCTGCAGCGGAAGACGATCGCGCAGGGCCGGATCAATGAAGCGATAGCCCTGCGCACAGGGCTCCATCAGCTCGGGCCAGCGGCACCATGCGGAGTAGCGCGTCTCGGTCACCTCATCAAGGGCCATGCCCGCTTCGAGCAGCGCGGTCAGGATCTCACCAACTCCGTGATTCCACTGGTGGCTCACGGTGTGGGCGATGGCGGGGGCATCGGCATCGGTCTGCACATACGACGCCTCATCTTCCCAGGTCATCGGCTCGCGGCGCTGGAAGTAAGGTTCGTGGAGAGTAAGGCCGCCGACGGTATCGTCTCCCACAGCCTGAAAAACCGGATGGTCATCGCGCAGCACCAGGCGCCCGCCATGCCGCAGTAGTGAGGCAACAACGCCTGCCCAAGCTCTGATGTCTGGCAGCCAACACAGAACACCGAGGGATGTGTAGACGAGGTCGAAATCCCCCGTAAGTGCGCGACGGGCGTCATAGATGTTGGCCTCTACGAACTCAATGTCGGCACCGGCACGCTCGGCAATGGAGCGCGCACGGCGCAAAGATTCGCCCGATAAATCCAGACCAACGACGCGCCGCGCACCCATGCGCGCCAAGCTCACGGTGTCTCCTCCGAGATGGCACTGCAGATGAGCCACATCTAGTCCGGTCAAGTCGCCAAGACGTTCCCGGTCCGGGGCAATGTCGGCGGAGATCGCCGTCGGAGATGCGAGTAACGCATCGATCCCGTAACCGCTGGCCTCGTGCAAGGCGGCGCGGTCATCCCAGTTGGATCGGTTATCGGCGAAGTACCGATCGTTGTCTGCAATGAACGTCCGGTCGGCTCCCGTCATGGCCCGAGCTTCTTTCCTGTCATGACCTGAGCCTATCAGCCGTCATGCGCCGCAGCAGGCTAGGCCTTTCCGCACCGCCATTCTCTACCGCGACTGCCCCGGCCTCGCACGGATTGTCGGTCGGGCTCGAACTGGTCTTCCTTCCCGACGACGGCGCTCTGCCAACTCGCACCGCGCTCACCCGACGATTCCTTCCTTCTCGGCGAACTCCCACACGCACAC
>SUUB01000001.1:2075-13150 GCA_015062745.1 Actinomycetaceae bacterium | reverse complement strand
CGACGACGGCGCTCTGCCAACTCGCACCGCGCTCACCCGACGATTCCTTCCTTCTCGGCGAACTCCCACACGCACACTTCTCCATGCCCGCGCTTGTCTCACCGAGCTCCCTTCACGCACACACCCCATGCAAACGCCCGCCGTCGTCGTCGACGGTGAAGAAAAGTGGAGGATTCATCAAGAAACTTCGCGAAAAGCCCGACACTTCTTGCTAGACCCTCCATTTCTTCGCATGTGTTCTTTGCTCGCGTTGGTCGCACGTGTTCCTGGCCCGCGTTCCTCTCACCCGTCGGTCGCCCGCGTTCCTCGCACCCGTTGGTCGCCCGCCTTCCTTGCACCCGTTCCTCACGCGCCCCGGTCGCCCGCCTTCGTCACGCGTGTTCCCACACGCACACTTCTCCATGCCCACGTTCATCTCACCCATTCCTCCACGCACACACCCACACAAACACCCACCCCACCTCTCAAACAGTGACATAGCCCACTTCTCGCGCTGTAGTATCTAGTTCGTTAAGCCTAGAATCGCCCCGCAGTAACACGTATGGTTGGAGCAACCGACAATGACGCCGAATGAAAGGACCACAGATGGCAGGGCCGTTCCATCAAATTGACCCCACGCAGTTCTCGCGGCACTGGCTTGACGTGCCATATGCCGACGAGGACCCACGCCAAGTACTCGACATCTGGCTCCCCGACGACGGCGACGGCCCCTTCCCGCTCGTCGTCTTCGTGCACGGCGGCGGCTGGATCAGTGGCGACAAGCGCGAAAACACCATGCCAGGGGTCTTCAAACTCCCCTCGCAGGGCTACGCCGTCGCCTGCATCGAATACCGCCTCGCGCCGCAGGTGACCTGGCCCGCCCCGCTATTCGATGTGCGCGCAGCCATCCGCTGGCTCCGCGCGCACGGATCGGATTATCACCTCAAGACCGACAAGATCGTCGCCTGGGGCAACTCGGCCGGCGGCCACATCCTCAACATGGTGGCTGCGCTCGGCGGGCGCAACATCCAGCGCGGCGAGCACCTCGGAAACGCGGACCAATCCGACGCGATTCAGGGGCTCGTCAATCTCTATGCGCCCAGCGACATGTACCAAGTCGACCTGTGCAACGTGCTGCCCGAATCCGCCGTCGCCGATGTGACTCCCGGATCGGCACTCAACGCGGCCGACACCGCCGCTGAGGGCATGGCATTCCCGCACAACCTGATCATGGGCTTCAAGTGTTCCCGTAACCCCGAGGCGGCGGCGTACGGCAGTCCCATCCATTTCGTCACCGAAAACTTCCCACAGGCGTATTTCCTACACGGTACGGAAGACATGGTCGTGCCGTTCTCCCAGTCCGCCGCGATGACCAATAAGGTCAACGAGACCTGCCACGAGCAGCGGGCAAAACTGGAGTCCTTCAGCGGCGCCGGGCATGGGCATCCATCAATGAAAACCGACGAGGTTGTGGACCATATCATCGACTTCATCGACGCAGTCCTGTGGGATGGTCCGCATGATCGCACACCGCTGCCAGCCGACCTGAGGCTAATTGAGGACTGAGCCTGCCGTGAACGCACACAATGTACGGCACACACCCCACACACTAGGTATCCCCATGTCCCTTCACATTCCACGTGACCCAAGGAAGCAATCATGTCTCAGACCACTACCGACCAACAACTGACGGAGAAGGGCTTCGCCAGTTATCTCCCCATCATCATCGCCTGCTGCACTATGTGCGGCGTGCCCTCGGCAATCCTCATCAGTTCGGCGTCTGTGTTCTACGAGCCAATCGCCAACGAGTTCAATGTCGAGATAGCAAGGATCAGCGTGTGGATGTCGTGCATGCTGATCTCGTGTGCGATCTTCTCTCCCCTGATGGGCAGCCTTATCGCACGATATGACATCCGTCCTCTCCTGCTCGCAGGAGCCACTCTCGAAGCTGCCATCTTCGCCTTGTTCTCCGTCTCCCAAGGCCCATGGATGTTCTGGGTCGGTGGCTTCCTCGCGGGGCTTTCGAACATTGTTCTGCTCGGTATGGCAACTGCTACTCTGGTCAATCGCTGGTTCAAGACCCACGTTGGCGTCATTATCGGCTTCTGCACGGCCTTCACGGGCCTTGGCGGAGTACTGTTCCTGCCATTAGCTCAGAAAATCATTGCCACGCATGGATGGCGGACCGCCTATCTAACCTTCGCCATCATCACTTTCGTTGTCACGATTCCGGTGATTCTTATCTGCGTGCGTTCCAATCCATCCGAACGCGGCCTTTTGCCTTATGGCACTGCCGAGGCGGCGCGCAATTCAAGCGATGGCAACGTCGCAGAACCCACCTCCGTCAGACCATCGGTCGGCATGCGCTCCAGCGTGTTCTGGATCGTTATCGTGTTCGGCTTCTTCGTCAACCTCGTCTGCCAGATCCCCGGCTATTTCCCGAGGTATGTCAGCTGGATCAATGAACAGGCTGATTCGGGACTTGCGACAAAGGCGTTCATCGCAGGCGCGACGCTTGCTGCCGTGGCGCAGGCAGGCAACGCCATCGGCAAGATAGGCCTCGGATTCTTCTCCGACCTATCCGTCAGCCGTGCCATTGCCGTTCTTTCTGGTGCCGGGGCACTCGGAATCATCTTCGTGTGGCAGTTCCCCTCGACGATCCTGCTTCCGATCGGCAGTCTCATCTTCGGATTCTTCATCGCAGGCGTGTTGGTCCTCTGCCCGATGGTCGCTCGCCGTATCTTCGGCGCTGGCAAGTACTATCCGGTGTTCTACGCGCGGATTTCCGTCGCGGTTACTCTGGGTGGAGCTGCCGGAAATGTCGTCTGGCCCTATGTCGCAGAGCACTGGGGCGGCTTCGGCACGGTGTTCGCGATAGCGCTCGGCGCAATCGTCGTCGTGGTTATCACCGGCTTCATGGCATACGCACAGCGCGACCGCCTGCCGCGGGAGTGAGTTTGGTGCACAAGCAGGATCGCATGCCGCGGCAAGCAGTGGACTTGGCACATGTGAGATAGCTTGCCGTGGGAGCGACGAAGGGAGCTACCCCGAGATCCGCCGCGCTTTTGTTCGCTCGCCGGTTCTTCGCGCAAAATTGCGAGAATCCAGTTCCTACGCGAAGCGGCAGGTATCCCATTCCCCATTCCACGCTCGTCACCGCCGCATTACAGCTGCTGACTCAATGCGCTGCCCGGGGCATGTCACCTCGGGCAGCGCATTGTGCCTTGAACGAGCTCCAGCACCTAGCTCTTAGGCGCCTGTCTCAATCTCGGTCACCCACTGGATGAAGTTCGTGGTGCCATTTCCACTCAACTCCGCCATGGTGTGCCCCTGACCCCAGATCGTCGCGAAGTCCAGGTTCTCCACCCCATAGTTCTCCAGCGCAAGCGCCAGGTTAACCTCGGTGGTATTGGCGGTGTCGCCCTGCGTAATGCCAGTGCGAATGCGCCAATTCTGCGCTACTTCGGAACTCTGGTACCCGTCGTAGCTACTGCTGAGGTAGTACATCGGGTTGTACATATTCATACGCGTCGCAACATCATTGCCGAGCGAGTCGGTCGTCTCGAAGTCGGAGTCATACTGATCCGCTGCGTAATCCGCGCTCCAGTCGGAGTACGAGGAATACTCGTTTTCATTTTCGGCAATGAGATCACGTGCGATGGTATCGAAGTGCAGACCATCCGCACCGGAACCCATGACCACATTCTCTGTGGCGGAGGCATCAACACCATCAAAAGCACCGACATCCTTCGACGCATTCTTTTGGCTGGTAATAAAGCCCTCCAGGCTTGTCACCGTCGCGGTATTGGTATCGGCGTCATAGCTGACCCATTCGCCGTCCGCGTTCAGCGCATCAATATAGTCTTGCGCCGTCTCATAGGTGGTGGCATCCTCCGTTGAGTTGCCATCGCCGGGTGCGCCACCACTAGGAGCGCCCCCATCGCCGCTCGGCCCACTGGCCGAACCGTCCGGGGCGCCGCTGGCGTCGTCGGGAAGATCTCCGGAAGGCGGACCATCGGAGGAAACTTCATCAGAAGAGGCCTCCCCAGAGGGCCCACTCCCCGAGTCCTCGCCGTCGGAGGGTCCGCCACCGGAAGGCGGACCACCCGCATCCATACCCGCCATCTCACTGCTCGACGGCGTGTACGGGAACTCGGTCTCGGCCAAGAAACTGTTCAGCGAGCCCTCAATCGTCGAGACCAGGTAATCGTAATAAGTCCCGGAAAGGTAGATGCCTTCATCGGACTCGTCCAGCATGAGCACATTACCGTCCTCATCGGTCAGACCGAGCCCGTTGATGTATTGTGCATATGCCTCGGCCAAGTCACTGGAATAGGCTGCGGTCCAGGTACCTTCGGCCCGCGTACCGGAATCCGAGAATTGCCCCATGTTCCACTCGTAGGCGGCGTCCGCCGCATCAAGGTTGGTGATCGGACACCAGGCCATAACACCGGCGATGGCGTCAGAGAGCGCGTTGCCATCGGCATCGTTCATGGCGGCGCCAAGTTCGTTGAGGTAGGGAGTGTACAGCTCGGAATCGCCGGACGCGCCCATGACGGCACTTTGCGCGCCACCACCGCTATGCCCAAAGACGTACACGGCTTCCGAGTTACCGGGCAGGCTGTCGCTGTTGTAGCGCACGTAGCGCACGGCGGCCTTCAGATCGGTGACACCCCACGGAGCATTGCCGGTGTAGTCATCGGTGTTGGAGTCCCGGCCTCGCAGGCCCGGCCACACGTAGATGAACCCGGCCTCCATGTACTCGGAGATGCTGTCGTAGTCGTACTCCGTTGGCGCACTCTGCGCGGCATAGCCCGGTGTATTGACCGGGAAAACGATCGGCGCCGTCGTCGCCGTGAAATCACCGACTGCGCCGTCTGACCTAATGCTCGCGGTATAGGTACCGTCTCCGTTATCCGTGGCGTCCATATAGGCACCGGGCACGTAAATGCCGAGTGTCTCATAGTCCTCGGCCTGCGGCGTCAGCACGTAGCTGACACCGATCTGGTAGTAGACATCATTCGCTTCGTCATACTGCCAGGCAGTTTCGTCAATACCGAGCGCCGAATAGTCCATCGACGACGACGCCGTTGCCGTAGCGTTTGAACCCGTATCGCTGGATCCGGTACACCCGGATAATGCGAAGGCCGTACTTCCCGCCATCACAAGCGCCGTGAGACGCATGGGCAGTCTTTTCCGTTTCATTTGTTCATCATCCCTCTTCTCAATCATCCTCACCAGGGTTAACACACCATCCACGGTTGCCTGCCGCAAAGTGATAGGAATCTGGCTAGGCATGCAGCGCTGCGACTCGGTTGCCTACCGTAAAGTGACAGTAATCTGGCTGTACAGACAGCACCACGACTCGGCAGACCATTGTTGTCGCAACAAGCCGCAATCCGGATGACTAGTCGCCGTCGGGCTTAACCTACTCTCCGTTTTTGTATCAGATGTTGTGCCCCCAGTTCGGGGTTGCTGTCACTCTCCACTATCAAACTGCACGACATCACGTATTTAACCGAACATTACCTGGGAGCCATCCCAGTAGTTGGTCTGCGCGTCGTGTCGGCACTTAGCCTTATGGTTGGAGCTGCGCTTGACCGCATAATCCACACTGCGCATGGTCCCGCGACTCGCATTTGACTTGGCCTGGCAGTTCACGTTTCACCCGGCCCTGTGACTCGCACTGTACCTGACCCTGCCGGTTGTCGTCCCGGATGTCCGTGCGGCCGACGACGGCGTCAACGATCATCCCGCCGAGCAGGGCAAGGCCCACCGGCAGAAGCCAACCAAGGCCCACGCTTGCCAGCGGCGCCCAAGTGACCAATGGTGCTACCACCGATTCCACCCAGCTAAAACCTTCCAATAGCACCAAGGCGGACCAGATAGTTGCCGCCCATGCCGCTAGGGTGAATCCCCACCGCGTCGGGCGGCGTGCGGGCAGGACTGCACGCAGCAGCGCATCGAGCAAAGTCGCAAAGACTACCGTGATCGCCACCGGGTAGAGGAAGGAAATCAAGGGAGCCGCCAGGTGCAGAACCGTGCGCAAACCAAGACTCGCTACCCCGAAGGAAACAGCGGCGAAAATAAGAACCCACACGTGATACGAGACCCGCGGCACAAGCCGGTGAAAGAACTGTCCGGATGCGGCGAGTAGACCTATTGCGGTTGAGAGGCAGGCGAGAACCACGATAAGGCCGAAAATGACCTGACCCGGGCGGCCGAGAGCGTAGCCAGCGGCATCGGAGAGCAAGGTAGCACCATCGGTGTACGAAGCAGAGTTCGGTATGGTGCGGCCGATCAAACCGAGTCCCAGGTAGATGAATACCAGTAAGGCTCCGGCGATCGCCGCAGCAATCGCCGCGCCGTAAACAACCGGCCGCCCCTCACGTATCCCCCGGTACTTCAACGAGGACACGACGATAATGCCGAAAGCCAGCGCGGCCACCGAGTCCATGGTCATGTAGCCTTCCAGCAGCCCGGCTGACAGTGGATGCGAAGCGTATGCGCCGGTAGCGACGGCGTCGGCCGCCTGCTCCGCACCGCTACCCGTGGAGTTGCCACCAACGGAACGGGATACCAGTAATACCAGCAGTATCAGCAGCACGGGTGTCAGTGCCTTGCCCAGCCGATTGACGACCTGGCGCGGGTTATAGGCCAGCGCCAGGGCAACGGCAAAGAATACGGCATTGAAGGCGACCGAGGCCCCGCCGGAACTCCATCCGGTCAGCGGCTGAATAGCGGTGGAGAAGCTGACCGCTCCCGTGCGAGGCAGTCCGTAGAAAGCACCGATTGACAGGTAACACAGCACGGAGAAGATGAGGCCGAAGCGCGCTCCAGCACGGCTGGCCAGATCACGCGCATCGGTACCGGAGACGGCGATGGCGACAATCGATGCCACCGGTAAAAGCACTCCACCGATAAGGAAGCCAAGAATGGCCGGGGAGAAATTAGTACCCGCTTGTGCTCCGAGCAGAGGCGGGAAAATGAGATTTCCCGCGCCGAAGAACATGGAAAATAGCGTGAGGGCGGTGGCAAGCAGGCCGCTGATGATGAGCCCGCACGGGAGGCCGCCGGGTCTTGAACGAGGAGCCGTCACCGCGCGTTATCACCCGCTGTCGTGCTGGACCCTGCGGCGTCGTCGGCGAGTTCTTCCGGTACCGCATCTTCTTCTGCACGGGCCTTACTCACCAGAGCGCGTATCCCCTCGGGTATTTTTCCTGCGGCGCCGCGGATTTTAGCGGGCAAGGCGCTGAGCGCATGCTTGGCTCCCAACGCGCGAACCAATGCGGCGTACACCTGCGGGCGCACAGGAACGTCCCAGGCGCCGGCTACTTCAACTGGCTCATCCTGCGTAAATTTGGATTTGAACATGCGCACACCGGCCAGCTCCGGTGCCCGCTCAGAATCAATGCCCATCAAGTCGAAGGTACGCACGCCCAGCGCGCGCAACCAACAAGCCTCCTTGTACAGCAGGGCATCCGCCGCCAGCATGCGCCGGGCCTGATGCGAGGATGCGGCGTAGTAATACGTGGCCAGGTCTTCCCATAGCACCGGCAGCCCCCATGCCAGCGCCTCACCACCGTTCTCGCGCGCCACATAAAGCCGGGCATGATCAGGGCCAAGCGCGCGCAGCATCGTCAGATAGGTCTCCTTTGGCGCTGCTCGGAAGCCGTCACGCTCACCCGTTTCGGTCAGAATGGCGTAAAGCTCGTCGAAGACCTCCTCCGCACGTGCCGTCTCGTCCGCGAAGGTAAGAGACTCATTGCGCAGCGCCTTGCGCACATCGCGCCTCCCGCGTGACTTGAATGAGGCCAAAACCGCTTCGTCGTCGTCGCGATCCAGATTGAGAATAATCGTGCGGTCATACGTCTTCGTCTGCAGTAACTCGCGGCAATCGGGCGCCTGATGCAAGGCGTGCAGGCGGATGAACACAACGGAGCGATCACGATGCCGGACACCCTGGATCAGCAGTTCGCGCAGGTCGGCCTCTTCTTCGGCGCTCGGATCATCACCCAGCCAGACCGGTCCATGTTTCGCCCACAGGTACGGGAAACCGCGCACCTCCATCCGGGTCAGTGCGAGAAGCGCGCGCGGCTCGCCGTCGGCGCCACGGTAAACGACACGCCCCCACGGGCTACGCCCCGGTACTGCCTCGTCGAAAGCATCCCAGGCAATCGTCTGTTCCAGTGGCAGTGTCACGCCACGGTCCTTCGCCATGCGATAGAACTCGTCCCACTCCACGGGATTCATTGACCCGATACTCATGTCCGTCCTTCTTTGTTACATTCCCGACGACGTCGTTCCAGCCGAACGTGGCCTATCAACGTTCCCCTTCGGCCTGCTCACGTGCCTGTGTTATCGGTTCGCGAGCCGAATGCCGCGTATCAACGCACTCTTTCAGCCTAGCCGCTGGCCGCATGGCATGGTACTAACTCACGGATTCTGCGGCTAGATCACATGTGCCTGCCGCCGCGCTCGCGGCAGAACCACGTGTTCGACGCCGTCAATCAGCGACTCGACGATCAGGCGAAAGTACTCGTCGGAGACGTCAGCCGCCCGTGCGGTATCGGTTAACGGTTCGAGGAGCGAGCGCACCATAAGATTCAGACCTGGAGACTGCTCTGCCATGGGTTGGAGGCGCGCGATCATGCTCTCCATGTCTTGCGGGTTCTTCGCCTTGGGAGAGCGCCGGTCGCGCGCTGCTATCGCACCGACGGCCACGTTGAAAACCATGGAGTAGGCCAGCGGTGTCAGGGCTCCAAAACCCGCATCCTGTAACTTCGCCGCAGCCAGGTCGATGGCGGGTAGTGCACTTTCAGCCAGCCAACCGACGCTTAACCGATCCGCGACACCGTGATATTTAAGAAGAAGCGGCCGCATGGCGAGGCATAATTCCATGAACCATTCCTTCCATTCGAGGTGCGGATCGGGAAGTTTCACGAGCGAGTACACGTGTTCGACGACGGCGTCCACTACATCATCTTTCTTCGGGAAGTAGTGGTAGACAACCGAGGGAACAACGCCGAGCTCAAGCGCCAGATCGCGAATCGACCAGCCGTCCAAACCACGTTGTTTGGTCAGCTGCACGGCCTGCGCGACGATAAGCTCCGCATTCAAACCCGCGCGGCGAGCGGTGGGTTTTGCCCCACCTATCTCAACGTTGCCCTCCGACGCCATGCGGCTAGTCTACCCCCTTGACAGGACTAGAACACCGTTCTACTTTGAATACTAGAACGGCGATCTAGTACCGGTGCGTGAGCCGCCGCGGTGGCCCGTGTTCTGCGGTGGCGCAGAAGTACCGACGCGGAAACACACCCTGCGGGCGACGTGCTGGCATGCAAGTATGCCTCGGCGCTAGTCACACGCCCGACGGGACTGCCGTTTCGGCGGCCACGTGCACGACGGGACTGCCGTTTCGGCGGCCACGTGCACGACGGCGGCCGTCGCGTATCACGCCTGCCGCATCCGGTAGCGGTGGTCAACACAGCCGGCGGCACCGCACGCCGTCGCAGGACAGATGCGAACAGGAAGGGAAGCACATGCAATCAGCCGAGCAGCAGGACCACAGGGACGGAAGCCAGGTCCGGATCGTCCTCATGACGGTATTTCTCGCCTACATGGGTCAGATGATCCTCAACCCGATTATCGCCCCACTATCGCGTGAGATGGGCCTTGAAGAGTGGCATATCGGCGCCACGATTTCGCTGGCCGCCATCACCCTTGCCTGCCTCAGTCAATTCTGGGGGCGGCGGTCACAAATCGTCGGACCGAAGCGGATCTTCGTTGTCTCGATGTGTATTGGCTCTTTCGCGTTGGTGTCCTTTGCCGTTTTGTCCTGGCTGGGCATCAGAGGCGTCTGGGCGGGCAATGGTGTCGTGATTGGCGTGGTCCTGACTCGAGGTCTGCTCTACGGCGCAGGAATTTCCGCCATTTTCCCGACGACGCAGACCTATTTCGTCACCCATGCCAAGAGTGAGAACCAGCGAGTGAAACTACTCGGCGCCGCCGGCGCGGCACAGGGCTTGGCCACAATCATCGGAGGTGTTCTTGGCGGTGCACTCGCCGCTGCAGGTGGCCTACTTCTGCCCCTCTCAGTTATGCCCTCATTGATGATCATTGGTGTACTGGTGGTTGCATTCTTCTTCAAACCCGAGGGCGTAACAAGCCGCGTGGAGCATCCGAAGAAGATCGCTTATCGCGACCCGCGCGTGTTCCCCTATCTCATCGCCGGTTTCATCCTATTCTTGGCGTTCTCCTCGGTGCAGACCCTGTTGGGTTTCGCCATACAGGATCGATTTGGACTGGATTCTTCGGCTACAGCCGGTATCACCTCCGCGGTCATGGTGGTCCTCTCAGTCTCGATGGTGGCGATGCAGGGAGGGATTGTCCCGCGTCTGCATTGGAATTCGCAGCGCCTGCTACGCAATGGCCTCCTGCTGACGACCATTGGGATGGCATGCTTCTTACCGTCGTCGTCGTACATTCTTCTGTTCGCCGGGTCGGCCGTGAGCGGCTTCGGAATCGGTATGGCGATCCCGGGGTATAACACGGGGCCAACGATGGAGCTTTCGCGTGACGAACAGGGGTCCGTGGCGGGCCTGATCAATGCCAATAACGGCGTTACCTACGCGATTGCGCCGATCCTCTCCACCAGTGTGTACGGCTGGAACTCGGCCGTACCTTTCTTTGCGATCGTCGTACTTATCGCATGCGCCACGGCATTCTCCTTCCTGCATCCGCTCCTGCGGAACAAAGAGCGAGCCGCGGAACCGGCACAGGGAGACCCGTGTGAATCCTGAACAGGAGACCCGCGGGAAACCTGAACAGGAGACCCGCGGGAAACCTGAACAGGAGACCCGTGGGAAACCTGCATGGAGCTCACTGGCCCCGAACCATGAACCGCGTCGGCCCGGCCTAGCTCAGCACCTCAGTGAAACTCGGCGACCCGGCCGAGCTCAGCACCTCAGTAGAACTCAGCAACCCGGCCGAGCTCAGCACCTCAGTGGAACTCAGCAACCCGGCGGGGCTCCACGACGAGCGCGGCGCACCCGCAGCCCACAGGCGCAATCGCCACAACCAACGCGTTCACAACC
>SUUB01000001.1:0-1975 GCA_015062745.1 Actinomycetaceae bacterium | reverse complement strand
CCCGGCGGGGCTCCACGACGAGCGCGGCGCACCCGCAGCCCACAGGCGCAATCGCCACAACCAACGCGTTCACAACCTCACAGGGAACTACGCCTGGCCCGCGGGATGCAAGCCGCCGAGTACCTCATTCAGGGCCTCGGTACTGGAGGGGTGCGTCCAAATGCCGGCGCGTAGCTCGCTTGCGGTAACACCGGCCCGCATGGCGAGCGCCAACAGGTTGATCAGCTCTTGCGCATCCACACTGAAGATCGTCGCACCGAGCAGTAGGTCGGTAGCCGGATCAACGAGGAACTTCATCAATCCATGGGTTTCACCGACGATCTTCGGGCGCGGCATGGCGGCAATTGCGGCGATATCCTTGGCGGCCACCAGGTACTCAATGCCACGCTCGCGCGCCTCACGTTCCATCAACCCCACCTGCGCCAGTGGCGGGGTGATGAACGTCGTCGTCGGAACCGCGATGCGGTCCGCAGCTGAACGCTTACCCTCGCCGATGAGTTGATCGCGCACGATCCGGTAGTCATCCAGCGAGATATAGGTGAATTGAGGACCACCGTTGACATCGCCCACCGCCCACACTTTGGGCACGTTCGTGCGCAGGTGTTCATCCACCTGAATGAAACCGCGCTTATCGGTGACGATGCCCGCTGCATCGAGGTGGAGAGCCTTTGTTTCAGGAACGCGTCCAATGGCCGCCAACACGGCGTCGGCGGGAATACGGCCCGCCGAGGTGACAACGGCGTCCGCTTCAATGGCCTGCACCTGCGCCTCGGTCACGATTTCGACTCCGCGGTCCCTCAGCGTGGCGACGACGGCGTCGCGCACGTCGTCGTCGAGGCGAGCGCCGAAGACTTCCGAGCGCTCCAGTATCCGCACTTTCGATCCAAACGCGGCGAACATGCTGGCGAACTCCATGGCGATGAAACCACCGCCGATAATCGCCAGATTCTCCGGCAGCTGCGCAATGTGCTGGATGGATTGCGAGGTGTGGACGTGCCCCAGATCGGCGCCGGGAACATCCAGCGGCGCCGGCGATGTCCCAGTATTTATAACGATGGAGTCGGCGACGACGTCGAGCACATCGTTTCCGGCGCGTACGCGCACGCGGTGTGGCGAGACGAAACGCGCCTCCCCGCTAATCAGCGTTACGGTATCAACGCTCTCCAGCATTTTCCGGTTGGCCGCGCGCAACTTGTCGATCAGCGAGTCACGCGAGGCGATGGCCTGTTGCAGATAGGCGGATGGCTCGGCGTCGCCGCGGTGCTCGGCCGAATCGATCAGGTCCTTGGTTGGAACGCAGGCTACATTAATGCAGGTGCCGCCGATCATGGCATCGTCGCGTTCGATCAGCACCACGCGCTGGCCGCGCGAGCCGAGGTCGCGGGCAAGAGTCTTTCCGGCTTTGCCCCAGCCGAGGACGAGAAGGTCGGCCTGCACGGTCTGGGAAGCGTCATCGTATCCACTTGTCATGCAGACAATATAGGCAGTGACGGGACTCTTACTCCCCCTCGTTCGCACAGAGTGATCACAGGCAGCGATCAGGCGGGCGCTCAGGTGGTTGGATTGCGGGCGGGTTGGCGGGTGGCGGGATGGCGGGTGCCAGGCGACCGGATTGCAGGTGGGATGGCGGGATGGCGGCTGTCATCCCAATATTGGTTGCTTCGACGTCAATCGGCGGGATTGCCGGGCGCTCGGTGGCCGGATCGCAGGCGGGATGGCGGCGATCGCGAGTTCGAAGCCCACTTCATCCTAAGAAGTGCCGCGCTCAGGCGGGCCGTGACCACCATCCAAGGGTCCTGCCTCGCAAGAAATGGCGGGTTTTTCAAGAAGTGTAGGGATTTTCCCGACACTTCTTGACATTCCCTACACTTCTCCACGCTTGCACCACGCCACGCCCACACGAGCCCATGCCCGAACGTGCGCGCACAACGACCCCGCAGCCCAGACCCCGCAGCCCATCCGCACACGAGCCCAT
>SUUB01000018.1:34524-37209 GCA_015062745.1 Actinomycetaceae bacterium | reverse complement strand
GCCGTAATGCCCCCGGACGGGTCCCTGGCGGCAGTCTTCGATCGACTGACCGCGGAGGACCCGAGCCACCCGTGCATCAGCGTGCTCACACACACCTGGAGCCGGGCCGATATCAATGGCTTCGCCACTCGCACGGCGTCGCGGCTGGCCGAACTCGGCGTCGGGAGCGGCGATAGAGTCGGTATCATCCGCCGTAATGCCGCTCTCTACCTGATCGCGATGCTCTCCGTGGCGCGGCTGGGCGCGGTCCTCGTTCCACTCAACTTCCGCCTTCCGGCGCGCGAGGCCGCCAAAATCATTGACGACGCCGGCTGCTCCGTGGTCATCTGCGGACCACGCCATGCCGATGAATTCGACGGCGTGATGGATTCGGCGTCGCCCAGTACCCGGCCTGACTCGCCACGCATAACGTGGATAGTGGACGACAAGGACCCGACGACGGATCCCGTCTCAGATTCACTCTCCGCGCGTTGGCACCGCCTCAGTGAGATGCCGGGCGGCGAACTTGATCGCCCCGCCCTGCCTCCGGTCGCGGTCGCCGCCGACGATCTACTTCTTCTGCAGTACACCTCCGGTTCATCCGGTCAGCCCAAGGGCGTGACCATTACCTACCGGAATCTGTGGACGTCGTGGGCCAATGTCGTTGACACCCTCGGTGATTGCTCACATGATGTCACTCTGACCGTGGCACCCTTCGGACACGTTGGAGGTCTGCACACATTCACATTGCAGACCATGCTCGCTGGCGGAACCGTCGTTATTCAACGGACTTTTGACGTCGGGCAGGCACTGGAACTGATCGAACGTGAACACGTTACGACGACGTTCGGAGTTCCCACGATGTTCGACGCCATGCGGCGCCATCCCGACTTCGCCCGGCGGGACCTCTCCAGTCTGCGCGTCGCGGTGGTCGGAGGTGCAACCGCGCCCCTCGATCTGCTCGAAGCCTACGCTGAACGCGGCATTCCACTGTGTAATTCATGGGGAATGACGGAGACCTGTGGAGGCGGAACGATGCTGCCACCATCGCAAGTGCGGCAGCACGTTGGCTCCGTCGGTCGCGCATACCCGCACACGGAGATCCGCCTTGTTGACCCTGCCAGCGTGGCGGCAGGCGCCCAGACGCATGAGGCCCGTTCGGGCCACGGTTTCGGCCCGCCGGCCAACGGCATTCCCGCGAACCGGAATGACGGCAGCGCGGCACAGGATGAAACAGCTGGCACGGCGGACGGCGCTGGTGGTAGCGGACCGGACGGGACAGTTTCCCTGCCCGAGGCAGCCGACGTCGAGCCCGGAAACGTCGGTGAGATCTGGGTACGCGGCGGCAATGTGACACGGGGATATTGGCACCTCGGAGCCACTCCCGATCTCGGATTCACCGCCGACGGCTGGTTCCGCACCGGCGACCTGGCGGAACGCGACGAGGAAGGCTTCTTCTACATTCGCGGGCGCATTAAGGAGTTGATTATCTCTGGCGGAGAGAACATCTCCCCGGCGGAGATCGAACGGGAATTACGCACGCATCCCGACGTTGTGGATGTGGCGGTGATCGGCGTGCCCGACGCGCGGTGGGGTGAGACGCCGCTTGCCGTCGTCGTCCCGCGGGATGCAAACAATCCGCTCACACTGGACGAGGCGCGCGATTACCTCGATGGCCGCATCGCGCGATTCAAACTCCCCCGACATCTCAAGGCCATCGACGCCTTACCGCTCGGCCCCACGGGCAAGGTTGACCGCCAGCGCCTGCAGGAACTCGTTGCCGGTTCACACTCCCCGGGCGACCCGTGGTATTCGGCGTCGGATTGATAGTTCACCCGCAGAGGCAGAGCTGACCATCGCGCTGCGGGAACAGACCTGACCGTCACTCGTCAGCAACGGACCCGGCCGTGGCACGTCAGAGACAAACCGCCCCGCGTCGAACCAGGCCCGCCCCGCGTCAGAAACAGACCGTCGGCCAAGTTACTCCGTCGGGCGGGCCAACGCTATCAACGGCAAAAGGGCTACCGCGCGTTGCGAGCCACGCCTTTCTACGTCTCTCAGCGCCTGCTCAGTCAGCCACGGCCCAAGCGTGCCCGCCACCAGCTCATTCGAATAGGTATCCAGCCGAGCCACGGCACGGTCGCGCAACTCGGCCGGCGTAGCGAGTACATGCATGGTCATTCCGCCTTCCAAGGCGTCACCCAGCTGCACCAAGTTCGTCTCCGGCCGTAGATCGCCGTTGTCGATACCTCCCTGAATCAAATGACGCGTGCGCATAACGGCGCCACCAACGGATTTCCGCCACAATTCACCGACGGCCTCAGGCAGCATCTGGTTCTCCAGGTTAAGGCGAATAACCGCCTGACCGACAGGTGTGTAGTACGTGCGAACCCGGTGTTCCGCGATCAACAACATGCGCTCGATGAAGGGGATATCGCCCAGTTCAGCCTCGTGCCGTTGGAAGAAGGCGTCAGTGGCGTTGAATGCATCGAGGAGGATGCTTTCCTTCGTGGGCCAGCGCAGATAGAGCGACGATTTGCCCATATGCCCCCGCTTGGCGACCTTGCCGATCGTGAACCCCGACCAGCCCAACCGGGCGTAGATCTCCAGGGCACACATCAGTGCGCGTTCTTCGATTCCAGGGTCTCGCGGCCTTCCGACGGGCGACGAGGCGGGCGCCGACCCGATGGTGCTACTGAGTTCCGG
>SUUB01000018.1:32636-34424 GCA_015062745.1 Actinomycetaceae bacterium | reverse complement strand
GGCCGACCGTCCCCGATCACGTCCCCGAACGACTGGCGTGACACCACTACCTAGCACGCATGGGGCTGCCCTGGGGGGATGCGTTTCTCACGTGCGCGGGCAGGCCATAGGCGGCAACGGCGTCGAGCTGGTCTTCAACATGCGTTTCTCACGTGCGTGGGCAGGCCATTACCTGCCACGCGTGGGTCGGCCTGCTCGCCGTGACCCGCTCGATGCCGAGGCGGGACAACTACCTGCCACGCATGGGCCAACCTCTTCACTCGGGCGCTGTGCTATGACCCGCCTTATGCGTCTCGGTCGTGCTCCACCTAGTGCGCCGCCTCGCGCGCTGTGTGCGCCTCGTGCACCGCGTTGCGACCCGTGTCATGCTCCATGTGCGCCTCGTGCGCCTTATCAAGCCCAGTCGGCCCAAGAAGTGGAGAGTTTTTCAAGAAACTCCGTGAAAAACCCTCCACTTCTCGCCACGGCCTCCACTTCTCGGCCAAAGGAACCCGCAACTCTGCCCATCCGTACCTTTCGGCTCCTGCTAGCTCTGGTATGCCTCCTCTATGGCATCAATGAACTGAAGCGCTGAGTAGTAGTCGAGCCGGAACGTGGTACTAGGCGTATACACGATACGCCCCTCGGTAACCTGAGGCGCTGTGTTGAAAGCCGGATCATTTGCAACGGCATCCATGGAGGCGTCGTCGGCAGCCACCACGATCCAATTATCGCCGGTGAGCCCGCGCTGAATGTTCTCCGTCGAAAGCTCCACGATGTCACTTCGCTGTCCCATGGAGGTATCACCGCGCACCTCATCAGGAATCTCCGCGAGGGTAAAGCCCAGTTCAATAAGCGCTTGTCCCTGCGCAGACTCTTCGGTGAGAGCGGCGGCGCCGGAACCATCGGTAAAGATCGTGAACGGTGATGTGGTGCCTTCCGGCAAGGTGATATTCTCCTTCACCTCAGCCACCCTCCTTTCATAATCGTCGATCACCTTCTGCGCATCCTCCTCATGCCCTGTTGCCAGCCCTAATAACTCCGTCGTCTCCTGCCACGAGCGCGAGCCGTAATCAACAACGATGACCGGGGCAATTTCTCGCAGCTGCTCGATCTGGTCCATGGCGGAGTCGCCACCGGTTGCCGAGACAACGATGAGATCCGGCGCATATTCAGCAACGCGTTCAATCTGCGGAGACGCGTTCTCGTAGAGTTTTTCGACGCCGGCTTGTGCAGCCTCGTCCGACCATTGCAGGAAGAATCCATTCTCATCGCTCAGACCCGCAACATTGGCGCCCGTAGCACCTGAAGCCACCACGGGTGCATCAATGGCCAGCAGAGAACCCGTAAGTGTCACGGAGGTTGAGACAATCGTTTCCGGTTGCTTGTCGAGTGTCAGTTCGCCGTCGTCAGTCTTGATTGTGCGTGGCCAGCCACCGGTGGTGGTCCCGGCGGAAGCATCGGCGCTGCTCCCGGTACCTGTTGTGCCACCGGTGCCGTCCGAATTCGAACTGCACGCCGCGAGAGAGAACGCCAAAGCCAGTGCGGCCATCAGGGCGATTGCAGGCTTGGACCCATTGGCCTGCTCGGACCTCTTGCGCGGCTTTCCCCTATCGGAATGCTTCATCTTGCACGGCTTCCCTTTATCGGAATGTGCCACATCTCTGGAGTGGGCCAATCGAGGCCCTAAGAACCACCGAGACAGCCTACCTGTGTCCTTTTCAGGACCGGAGAACCTTTTACCGTCCATTGGACTTCCTTTCCTTTTCATTGTGTTTGTGAACTCATTGGTACGTTCGTTGCGCCTCC
>SUUB01000018.1:28958-32536 GCA_015062745.1 Actinomycetaceae bacterium | reverse complement strand
CGGCGTTCCCCTAGGCCGCCGGCTTCCCTATTCGCACCACCTCCCATGCCAACCGCGTCTGTCTGCACCACACTTACGAGTGCGAGCCGTACCCGTCGCATGAATCAGGCACTACTCGAGTCTTGGACAGTCGCCGTCGACGACGTACGCCTCGGAAGCGGACCGTACGGCACAACCATCGGGGTCCCGGCCACAGGATCAGGAACCACCAAAGCAGGTAAGCCGAAGACGTCGTTGAGAAGGTCCTCCGTGACCACACTGCTTGGGGCTCCCTCCGCGTACACTTGCCCCGCGTTCATCGCGATCACGTGTTGCGCACAGCGGGCGGCCTGATTGAGATCATGCAGTACAGCCACCACGGTGCGCCCTTCGGCGTTGAGCTGCTGACACAGTTCAAGAATCTCAATCTGGTGCGCAACATCAAGGAACGTGGTGGGCTCATCCAGCAGAATTGTCTCCGTATCCTGCGCGAGAACTAAGGCCAGCCATGCGCGCTGGCGCTGCCCGCCACTGAGTTCATCGACCGGACGCTGCGCCAATGCACTAACGCGCATCAAGTCCATAGCCCTCTGTACGGCTGCACGGTCATCGTCGGACCACTGACTCAAGAGCCTCTGATGCGGGAAACGCCCACGAGCAACGAGATCTTCTACGGTCATCCGCTCCGGTGTTCTAGCCGTTTGCGGCAGTAGCCCGACTCGGCGCGCGACCTCTTTGGTGTTTAACCGAGCAATGTCCTGCCCATCAAGCAGCACACTTCCACCCGCTGGACGATGCAAGCGCGCTAAGGCCCGCAAAAGTGTTGATTTTCCGCATGCATTCGGGCCAACTATGGCCGTGAAAGCCCCTGTCGGAATCCCCACGTCCAGACGCCTCGCCACAATATGCCTGCCATACGCCAACGTCACTGAATGCGCACGAAGATGTGCCTGCGTCGACACGGCTGCGCCACTCTCAGAGTTCATTGCACTGCTCCGTCATACTCGTCTCCCTCGAAATGCGTCAGCCGCCAGTAGGGCAATGAGGTACGCCCCGCCAAGTGCACTAGTGGACACCCCCACAGGCATCGATTCAAGAAACAACTGGCTCCCCACGTCAGAAGCGATCAGTAGTAACGCACCCATCGCACCAGAGACGAGAACATGCGTCTCGGGGCCACCTGTTAATGCACGTGCCAGGTGCGGAGCAACCAAGGCGACAAAGCCAATCGGCCCTGCCGACATCGTCACCAGCGCAATCAGAATGGTTCCGAGTAGAACTAGAAGGCCACGGATCCGTCCAGTCGGACTTCCCAGCGCCGTCGTCATGTCAGCACCTAGCGGCATGATCCGGAGGTGACGCGCGAGAAGTAGAACGGCGATGGTAGTAAGAGCAATCCCCACCGCAGCGGGTAGTACAACTGACCATCGCGCGGCGGCCAATGTGCCCGTTATTGCCCGTGTCGCCCCAAAAGCGAGATCTTCATCCGCGTGTAGCAACAACCAGCGATTGAAGGACGCCAGCATCGAACTGATAGCGATCCCCGCCAGAATAAGACGCAATCCGGTGAATCCACCCCGAAATGACAGCAGGTAGATCAGCGACCCGACGGCGACGCCGCCCAGCAACGCCGCAGACGATACCGATAGAACACTTGCCGGAAGCAGCAGCACGGACACGAGAATCCCGGTTTGAGCCCCCATGGTGAAACCGATGAGGTCGGGCGAGCCGAGTGGATTTGCTGTGATGACTTGGAAGACATGCCCGGCAAGACCCAGCGCCGCACCAGCGCTGAGGGCCAGTACGATACGTGGAAGTCTCCACTGGAGGAGGACGAGCCGTGTCCCCCGGTCTCCACCACCAGCAAGCACGTCCAGTACCTGCTTCCAGCCCAAGTCCATCGCCCCAATGCGCAAAGCCATCACGCCAAGGAACAGCGCGCACAGAAGAAGAACAACACCTGTTATGAGGTTGCGCGGCCTGAGCAAGAGACTGCAATGCCTCGTCCGCACCCACCAGCGCCGCGTCGCTCCCCTCGCCGCGTGAATCGAATTCGCAGTACGATTCGTCGCAGGACGAGTCTCGTTCACCGAAATCGTTGCCGCATGGGGCCCATTAATCTCATTCGCCGCCACACGGCCCTCACCCACTCTGTGGATCGAATTCGCAGTACGATCCCACGCAGGACGAGTCTCGTTCACCGCAGGAATCGCACCCGTCGCAGCTCGAGGCTCATTCACTGCAGCGCCCGCTTTTTCAGCACGATCGCTCGCCGCGTCCGCCACCGTGCCTGTGCCGGTCGATCTCCTAGGGCTCGGCAGTTTCATGCCGCTCTCTCCCGCAAGCGCATAACCATGAGCAGCAGCACAGGTGATCCCACAAAGGCCGTGAGCAGCCCAACCTGCATCTCCGCGGGCCGGGCGATGACGCGCCCCACGACGTCGGCCGCCAGTACAAGCACCGGTCCAAGCAGAAGGCACAGCGAGATGATCCACCCCCTGTGCTCGCCCATCAGCCAGGACGCGAAAAGCGGCACCATGAGGCCAACAAAACCAATCGGTCCGGCAACGGCAGTGGAGATACCGCAGAGAATGGTCAGCATCGCGATACTGACCACGCGCAACGTCGTCACACGGGTGCCAAGCGTGCGAGCGACGTCGTCGCCCAGGGAGATGTTAGTCAGGCCCCGGGCAGAAAGCGCCGCCCCGATAATACCCACCAGCACAATGAGACTCACCGCAGCTATCGGCACATTACGCCTGCTCAGCGAACCCACGTCCCAATATCGAAAGGCATCGAAGGCCTCCGGATGTCTTAGCATCAACGCTTGAACAATTGCGCTTGCAGCGGCGGAGAAGGCCGTCCCGACCAGAAGCAGACGCACTGGCGACGCTGCCGGTCCGGCAATCGCTGCGAGGCCGTACACCATTACGGCGGCAAGGAATGCCCCGGCACATGCCAGCACAAACTGCATGGGAATCGATGTGAGCCCGGCGGCAACCGCCCCGATGGTCACAGCCAGAGAAGCTCCCGAATTAACACCAAGTAACCCAGGCTCCGCCAGGGGATTATGGGTCACTGCCTGCATAATCGCACCTGCCACCGCGAGCGAGGCGCCGACCAGTATTCCGATCGCCGTGCGCTGCATTCGCAGGGTATGCACGACGTAGCTGTCGTACGTTCCATCCGGATGCAGCAGATAGTTCCAGACGGCTCCTACCGGGAGCGTGGAGGAACCGACTGCCAGGGAGGCGGCGATGCACAACATGAGAAGTGCCGCAACGACGAGAATGATCAGTGAACGTCGACCTCTTTGAGCACGTGCACCATGGGTTCCTTTACGCTCATCGTTTCCGCGATTCACCTCGTGCCGATGGCGACTGCGAGCACTCACGGGCGGCGGGGCGTCAACCATCTTCACGGGCCCGCTCTCTCCACTGGGCGCCGTTGCTCTCGCCACCAGGAGCCGTACCGTTCTCCACCGGAACCCGTACCGCTTGGTCTGCTTCACAATAGCCACCCTCGCTACACTTGCAGTTAAGGTCTGCCTCACCTAACCTAAACGGACAGGCGAAAGCGTGTCAACAGTTTGGCAGCCC
>SUUB01000018.1:27368-28858 GCA_015062745.1 Actinomycetaceae bacterium | reverse complement strand
AAGGGCACCGGCCAGCCCTACCGATCGGCACCGGCCCAGTCCATGGGCCCCTGCCCGCCGCAAGATAGCGACCCGTGGAAGAGACCCCGCCCGGCCGTCGAAGGGCACCGGAGAGACGAAACAGTCAAGCCAAGAAATAGAGGAGGAATGTGAAGATGAATGTGAACGACTCCGATCGGGCACCTGTTCCGGTGGCATCGGCGACAGCACAGGGTAAGCCACATCGTGTTCCCTTCCCACCTGCTATGGAGCCCGACTTTCTTCCGCCGCTGCCGCCGCGTGTGTACCCTGCGCAGGCACACAGCCTCCTGTCTCGGGGTCAGGGTGCGGCCCCACTGTTCAAGGCGTTAGCGGCTAGCGGCGGTTATCTCCTCGAAGACGGCCCCGGGCCCGACAGCTGCACTGTCACCTTCGGCAGGTCCGCAACCGGCAACGACGAAACCGTCGTCGCGATGATTGACACCATCACGCATATGCGCCGGGAGGATCTCAGTCCCTTCGCGCTCGAGCAGGTTGTTTCCGACGACGCCGTCGTTCATATCGGCGCATTCGTCCTTCCACGCACACTTCGCACATCGGTGGGGTTGCTCGTCGGAAAGAATCTGGACTTGCAGCTAGGGCGCGACCGCGAAGCGTGGATCAAGGCCAGCCGTAGCACCGAGCCACTTCCATTCTCGCGGGAGGTGCTGAATGTCAACGGCGCGTTATCTACAGTCGTCTCCTTGCCCGACGCTCTACCGCAGCCCTTCCTTGAAGACGATTTACCAGAAGGGCGCCCCGGTACGCTCCACAGCGGCCAACTCGTTTCCGACATCCTCGGGATCAATATTGATGTGTGGTGCTACGCGCCAAACACTTGTTACGGGCAAGTGCGGAATCTCCTCATCGCCACCGACGCCGACAAGCTGGTGAAAGGAGCATCAATACTGGGTGGGCTTGACCGTGCGCATGAAGCTCGGGCCTTTGCGCCGACACTTCTGCTCGGCTTCGCATCCTCAAACCCGCAACTGCGATCAGACCTGCTCGGCATGAACCCTTCACTGGGAGAGTTCATTAATTCGGAGCTGCTTCCCTGGGCGACATCGCTCTCGATTCCTGTGCCGGATCGTTCTCGACGCGTCATCTCGGGCGCCTCTCTAGGCGGCCTGGCGGCGGCTGACATCGTGCGCACGCATCCCTACCTCGTCTCCAAGGCGATTGTGCAATCCGGGTCGTTCTGGTGGCCAATGGATGAGGACGGCCAAGCCGGGGATGAAGAATTGCGCTTGTGGGAAGCCGTTGATGTGGACTCCACGCCCGCAGTGAGCTTCTTTCACGAGGTCGGAACTCTCGAAGGTCATCTCCTCGGATGCAACCAGAAGTTCCGCGACATCGTGCGCCGCCATGGCATTGAGATCAGGTACCGAGAGTACACCGGCGGACACGGGTATGCCTGCTGGCGTGGCGGCCTGTTTGACGGCCTCGTCCACTTCTTTGGTGAATGACGGCCT
>SUUB01000018.1:21823-27268 GCA_015062745.1 Actinomycetaceae bacterium | reverse complement strand
CCTACTTGGATCGGCATCGATCCCGCCGCCAGTTCAAAGTAGTTCGTTGCGTACGCGGATGCGTACAGATGCCTCAGGAGACAGGAATCTGTGCAGGCGGCGGGCCAAAGAATGGGGATCGGAGAGATCGCGCCATCGAACATGCATCACTTGCCAACCTGCACGCCGCAGAGCATCCTCGCGCGCAAACAGTTGCTCAAGACCTTCCTTGCCACCCGCTTGTTGGAGTTTCTCCATTCCATCGAACTCAACAATTCTCTTCCATTGCGGCCACGCGAAATCAGCGAACCGGAGGCCCTCCTCCGTCACGATGAGATGTTGCTGCTCAGGAAGAGGAAAACCAAACAACTGGAGAATCCACCACAATCTGCTCTCGCCTGCAGAATCGCATAGTGCCGAAGAGCAGACGACACGACGCCGAGCCCGCGCCAGTCCAGCCTTTGTTCCTGCGCCGTCGAGGGTACCGATGATCTGCTCCTTGATACGCGCCTCGTCTTTCCGTAACAGCCCGGCACTACGTCTGTCCCACCAATCGTCCGAATCAATGAGTTGCCGCATAAGCGAACTAATCGCCACCACCGCCCGCTCGGTATTCGACCACCGCCCCACATCGAGAGCGGTTCGCAAGCGGTCAGTTACATACACTCCGTCGACTTCACATACATGAGCCCCGGGGATTCCAAGGCTCTTATGCCGCCGGGGATGAAGACGGTGCGCGTAGTTGAGAACTGCCCGCGCCGTAGCTCCTCCCGACTGGTAGTAGTCAATATGTTCAGGCATCTTCAAGAGGTCGGCTCCCCATATACAAGCCGCCGCCTCACCAGCAATGACTATCGGATCGCCCGTGGTTCGCTGAGCTAGCACTCGAAGCTCAGAAAGGAAGAAATGCCGCTCTCGAAGCCAAGGCCTGCGGGGATCGGCCGGTAGAGGCTCGGTATAAAGACCATTCCCAAGATGGAGCCAGTTGCCGTTGGCCAGTTCCGACTTGTCCCCGGCGGCGAGACGGGACGTCAGCAATACACGCGGGATTGTCCGGTTCGTCGACGACGGATTACGGCTGTGCCGCCGCATCGCCGAGCTAGGAGTCTCGTCCATGCGGCTGGGAGGGCGCATGGCCTGGGGCACCTGGGCACCATCTTGACCGCAGGTCGCCTGGTGCTGCGAGACGCTCGCTTCAGACAAGCCTGCGGGGGAACTCGACGGCACAGGCGCTACTGGTCGTCGAGGCCGCCTCTGTTGCGATTCTTCACGGGAACTCATTTCTGAGCCCGCTAGCTCCTCTGAGCGCACGGGTTGGCTTGCGCCCACAAGTTCGCGCGACGGCACACTAGAAACTCCTCCCGCAGGTGCCGGAAGCACATTGGGCCTGCGCTGCGGCGCGCCACAACTTGGCGGTATTTGTTCGGAAGACTCAGCTCGGCTGGAAGACATGTCTCCACTTTGCCCTCCTCAGCCGAGCTATGGGACCGCCGCGCAAGCGCTTGTGGATAGATTCGCCTTTTTCCGAACTGTGGAGACGACGGCGCCCGCCGCCTGCCTGCCTGCCTCGCTCCAACCGCCCCGCTCATCCTGACGGCCGCCCGCCTGCCTCGCTCCAACCGCCTCGCTCATCCCGCCGCCCCGCTCATCCCGCCGCCCCGCTCATCCCGCCGGCCCGCTCGTGCCGCCGCCCCAAGAAGTGGAGGATTTTTCAAGAAACTCCGCGAAAAACCCTCCACTTCTCGCGATGCCCTCTACTTCTCGCGAATCAGGCCTGCAACACGCCTACCCCGGCACAGACGCCGACCGCATGCTTGCCTCATCCCGCCCCGACAGCCCCGGACCAGCAACCCGTCTGACGACCGAACGCGGTGCGACCTTCAAAGCCGCAGCCACTGCCTTGTATCGCAGAGTCGGTGTTACAAGGACCCTGCCGCGCCGAGCTGCCTCCAATGCGACCTCGGCTACATGTGCCGGCGTCGTGAAAGCAAATGCTGGCCACTGCCCTGCGTCGACATGGGACCTCTCATGAAACTCGGTGCGAACCAGGCCCGGACAAACGGTCGTGGCCGTCACTCCTGTTCCCCGCAGTTCGGCCGCCAACCCTTCGGTAAATGTTCGCACCCAGGCCTTGTGGGCCGAATACGTCCCCTGTGCGGTCAACGCGGTCATGGACGCAACATTCAGAATTGCACCCCGGCCACGTGCCACCATTTCAGACGCCGCCGTATGGCTGGTTATCAGCACCGCTCTCACCATCGCATCCAACGCAGCGAGTTCGCGGCTGAGCTCGCCGCCCACAAAGTCCTGCCCAAGGCCGAAACCCGCATTATTGACCAACAGTCCGATAGGCCGCGTTGTACTACGCAACCGATCTGCCACCGCGAGCGCGCCGGTCGACGTCGCCAAATCCGCCGACAGCGCCTCCACGCGCACACCCGCAACCTGCCGAATCTGCTCGGCCAACTCCTCCAGCCGCGCAGTGGTGCGTGCAACCAGCACCAGGTCGTTGCGTTCGGCGGCAAGCTGCCACGCGATCTCCAATCCAATTCCCGACGTCGCGCCGGTCACCAATGCGCTTCCCATGCGCTAAGCCTACGCTGCACCGACTACAAAACGGTGCTCTTCCTCCTCAACCGCAAGTGCCCTTACGCCAGCCACACCACATGTACCCACCCTCGCGCCTGACGCATCACCCACCCCCGCGCCAGCCACGCACCATGCCCCTCGCACCAGCGCCATCGCAAACCCCTTTGTCACGGCCACACCGCAAGCCCCCTTGCACCCGCTCCAGCCACCCTCGCGCCTGACGCACCACCCACCCGCGCCAGCCACGTGCGCCACCCACGCCGCAGCCACCCGCACCGCAGCCGGCACACCGCAAAGATCACGGGCACAGGTCCGCAGCTCAGAGCAAGCGCGGGTTAAGCCAGGCTGCGCACCGCGGCAGGATACAGTCCGCCCTTCAAGCCCTGACGCAAGGCCATGCCAGCGCCACGCACATGCGGCGGAAGGCCAGCTAGGCTAATGACATGCGCATAGCAACGTGGAATGTGAACTCCATCCGGGCCCGCACCGAGCGCACCCTCGATGCCCTCAAGCGCTGGGACCTCGATGTCCTCCTCCTACAGGAGACGAAATGCCGACCCGACCAGTTCCCAAGCGAGCCCTTCGAGAGCGCGGGATACCAGGTGGCAGCCCATGGTCTGAACCAGTGGAACGGTGTCGCGATCATCTCACGACAGGGGTTGAACGACGTACGTACGTCGTTCCCGGGCCAACCACCTTACGCAAAGAGTAACGGGGACAGTCTGCTGGACGCGCCACAGTTGGAAGCACGCGCTTTGGGGGCAAACTGCGGCGGCATCGACGTGTGGAGCATTTATGTTCCTAACGGCCGGAGTATCGACAATCCTCACTATCAGTACAAGCTCGATTTTCTTGCCGCTTTGCACAGAGCCGCGAACGCCGTGCTGAGCAGTAACCCCGATGCCGCGCTCTTACTAGGCGGCGACTGGAACGTCGCCCCACGTGACGAAGACGTGTGGGACATCACCGCATTCGCGGACAGTATTTACATCACCGAGGCGGAACGCGCCGCCTTCAATGCCTTCGCCGAGGCCGGATTGACCGAAGTAACTCGTGAAGCCGATGGAGCGAGTTACACCTTCTGGGATTACCAACGCCTGCGTTTCCCCCGCAACGAGGGGATGCGGATCGACTTTGCGTGGGCCTCCCCCGCCGTCGCAAAGCGAGTCACCGCCGCACACATTGATCGGAATGAGCGCAAGGGAAAGGGCGCATCGGATCACGTACCGGTCATCATCGAACTGGCGGACTGATTCATACGGCGGCGGGCCGACGACGCAGCACCCCGGGCGTCGGCACAACCCCGGGCCGACGACACAGCACCCAGGCCAGCGCCGTTGCCCCTCTCACCCAACATTCCAACACTCGCGCCCACGCACCAGCGCATTGTCCTCCTGCCCAGCGGCGCATCGCCCTCCCACACGACACCAAGCATCACCCACCCGCCCCACGCATTGTCCACCCGCCCACGGCGCGAACCCGTGCAGAGCACCATTGGACCCGCTAGTGTGGTGCCATGCGATACTTCGACCTACTCATTGTGGGAGCCGGCTCGGGTAATACCATCCCGGGCCCAGAGTTTTCCGGCCGTTCCATCGCCTTCGTAGAGAAAGGCCGCTTCGGCGGCACGTGCTTGAATGTCGGGTGCATCCCGACCAAAATGTTCGTTCATACTGCCGAGCTAGCGGCTGTTCCGGCCAAAGCGGCACGTTACGGCGTCTCCGAGACCCTCGACTTCGTCGATTGGCCCGCCGTACGCGACCGCATCTTCGGGCGCCTCGACCCGATTTCCGACGGCGGCGCCGAGTACCGGCGCTCTCATCCGGACAATGAGAATCTGACCGTCTTCCCGGGCGAAGGCAGGTTCATCGGTCCGAAAACCATGCGGGTCACCATCGACGGCGAAGACGAGGAAATCACTGCGGAACACGTCGTGATTGCGGCCGGTGCACGGCCTGTCATCCCGCCGATTCCCGGACTCGCAGAAGCCCTGCCTCACACATCCGATACGATCATGCGCCTAGAGCATCTGCCTTCGTCACTGGCAATCCTCGGGTCCGGTTTCATCGCCGCCGAAATGGCACATGTCTTCTCCTCCTTCGGAGTCAACGTCAGCATCCTGGCCCGTTCCAACGCCCTGTTGCGCAAGGAGGATCAGGACATATCACAACGTTACACAGAACTGGCATCCGAGAACCTCGACGTGCATCTCGGTTTCCAGACCACCGAAGTCCACCGCACGCCCTTGGGCGTAGAAATCACCGGAACGACGCCGAACGGCACCGAGACCCTGGTGGCCGATGAGCTGTTGGTGGCGGTCAGCCGCACACCGAACTCCGACCTCCTTGATGTTGCCGCCGCCGGTATCGATACGCACGACGACGGCAGGATCGTCGTCGATGAATATCAGCGCGTCATCGGAGGTGGCGAAGTTCTCGACGGCGTATGGGCATTGGGCGACATTTGCTCTCCCTACCAGCTCAAACATGTCGCCAACCACGAGGCTCGCACGGTCCGGCACAATCTCCTGCATCCGGACGATTTACGGGCATCCGACCATCGCTTTGTGCCGCATGCCGTCTTCGGTAACCCGCAGGTAGCCTCCGTGGGTCTGACCGAGGAAGCCGCTCGTGAAGCCGGGTACGACATCGTCGTCGGAAAGCAGGCGTATGCCGATATCGCCTACGGCTGGGCCATGGAGGATACCACCGGATTCGCCAAGATCATCGCCGAGAAGGAGAGCACGCGGATCCTCGGTGCTCATATCATCGGCCCGCAGGCCTCGACTCTGATTCAGGTGCTGATCCAGGCGATGAGTACGGGCCAAACTGCACGCGACATCGCGCGTAACCAGTACTGGATCCACCCGGCAATGCC
>SUUB01000018.1:0-21723 GCA_015062745.1 Actinomycetaceae bacterium | reverse complement strand
CTGATCCAGGCGATGAGTACGGGCCAAACTGCACGCGACATCGCGCGTAACCAGTACTGGATCCACCCGGCAATGCCCGAGCTTGTGGAGAATGCTCTGCTCCAAGTGGTGTAGAGAGGTCGGGGCCGGTTGTGGAACCCATTCGGGCATCCCTCAGCCGGCCCCAGCGTGCCGGTCATGGCACCGACACTGACTAGCCGATCGCGCCAGCCGCACTGACTAGCCGAACGCGCTAGCGAATCAGGTCTACGACCTCGCCAATGCCATTGTGGACGGCGTCGGGTCGGAACGCGTACTCCGACATCTTTTCCGGTGTGGTGGATCCGGATAGCACCAGATGCGTCTCCAGCCCGGATTCCATCCCCGCCAGAATATCCGTATCCATCCGGTCCCCGACCAGTGCGGTTTCCTCCGAGTGAGCATCGATTCGATTCAACCCCCTGCGGAGCATCACCGGATTCGGCTTGCCTACGAAGTACGGCGCCTTCCCGGTGGCCGCGGAGATCATGGCGGCAACAGCGCCCGTTGCCGGAATGGATCCCTCCGCCGATGGGCCGGTGACATCCGGGTTTGTGGCGATGAAACGAGCGCCGCCCTCAATCAAGCGAATCGCCTGTGTGAGAGCGTCGAAACTGTAGGTGCGCGTTTCGCCGAGTACCACGAGCTCCGGGCGAACATTCGTATTTGTGAAGCCGGCCTCGTACATTGCCGTTGTCAGGCCGGCCTCGCCCACGACATACGCACGCCGAGACTCCGACTGAGTCTTAAGAAAGTCAGCTGTCGCGAGTGCTGAAGTCCAGATGTGCTCTTCTGGCACATTCAACCCGGCAACCTCCAACCGGGCGGAGAGATCGCGAGGCGTGAAAATCGAATTGTTCGTCAACACAAGGAAAGGAATCTCCCGCTCGTGCAGAGTCGCGAGAAACTCCGCCGCGCCAGGGAGGGCTTTCTCCTCGTGGATAAGGACCCCGTCCATATCTGTCAGCCAATTCTTGATCTTTCGCATGCCTCTAGGTTACGGTCCGGCCGCGGCAGTCAGAAACGCGAAAGCCCGCCAATTCACCGTTTTGTGGTGCGACTCGCCCTTTCGGGTGACTTTTTCGCGCGACGACGTCGCGTGTTTACTGCGCTTTCACCCCACCGGTGGCAGCTGGATCACAGCGCTTTGATACCGGTCACCATTGTCCTGACAGCGAACACGACGCCCGATGTAGCACGCTGCCACCGCCTGGTGGCCGGCCTGTTCCCGGGTGCTGGCCGAGCCGGACGTAACGGTGCACGACACAGTTCCGCACCCTCGGTCTGCTTTCGCGTGCCGCCCAGGCGGGACTCTCCCCGTAGCTCAGACTCATAACCTCCGGGTTTCCAGCACCCAGACTCATAACCTCCGGGTCCCTGCCACACAGATCCATAACCTCTGGGACCCGCCATACACCCATGGCCTGCGGGGACCGTGCCTCCTCACCGCTTACCTCCCGCTATGAGAACGCAACCCGCACCTATCTGCGCCGCATCGCATCCGACCATTGCCTCAGAGGGTCCTTCGCTTGGGTCATACCGCCCTTCCAGCGACTCACACAGCCCTTGACTCTATACAGATTATTCACGCGTGGCAGACTGGGAGTATGACCGCATCCTCCCAGTCTGGCTTCGACTTCCCCCATGCCTTCGCCGTCGTCACCAGCGAACGAGCAGCAACTCCTCGCACCGGCCCATCCAGCGGTTGCGCCGTCGGCACAGAATCCCTCGGCACCCAGTCCGGCAGTGCACAACCTGTCACACAGCCTGCCTGCACACACCCACGCGGCTCGCAACTGATCAGCACACGGTCCATCAGCGGACAACCCGGCAGTATTCAACCCGTCACACAGCCTGGCGGCACTTCTACACCGCCGACGAGGCATCCCCGTGCAGCTACCGGTGCCTCTTCTTCGTACCGAATCCTTCACACCGTTGAGGACAATGACGCTCGTTTCCCACTGGCTTCCGTCACAAAGCTCCTATCGGCCTGGGCCGTGCTCACCGCCGTCGAGCACGGTCTCCTAACTCTTGACGACGCCGCAGGGCCTCCCAACTCGACCGTCCGGCACCTGCTGGCACACGCCTCCGGACTCCCCGCCGAACGCGGCGAACCCATCGCACCGCCCGGGCAGCGCCGCATTTATTCGAATTACGGCTTCGAACTCCTCGGCGATTACACCGCCACGCGAGTCGGTGAGTCTTTCCAAGAATGGATAGAGGAGTCTGTTTTACTTCCTCTCGGCATGGCGGACACGGACGTTGACGGCTCTCCCGCGCACTCAGGAATCTCAACGGTCAGCGATCTGGCCCTCTTCGCTGTCGAGCTTCTACATCCGACCCTCATAAGCCCAGAGCTCCTGGCCGCTGCAGCAACCGTGCAATTCCCGGGCCTCGCGGGTATTCTGCCGGGCTACGGACGTCAGCAGAGCAACGACTGGGGACTTGGCGTTGAGATACGTGACCACAAGCAACCGCACTGGACTGGCGACAGCTTCTCACCACGCACTTTCGGCCACTTCGGTCAATCGGGTTCATTCCTCTGGGTCGATCCCATCGCCGACGACGGCGCCGGGAGAGCCGGGATCTTCCTTGGTGCGGAACGCTTCGGGGCAGCCCATGTGGCAGGATGGCCCACGCTAACGAATGCTATGCGCGCCTGGCAGCCGTAAGGTGCACCGCCCCTGCCACTCCACGAACTGGTGCACCGCCCCTGCCACTCCACGAACTGGTGCACCGCCCTTTCCACTCCGAGAAATGCAGGGTTTTTCAAGAAGTGTCGGGTTATTCGCTCCACTTCTTGAAAAACCCGACACTTCTTGCCGCCCCAGCCTGAGCCTCTCCATGTCGCCCCAGCCTGAGCCTCTCCGTGCAGCGCCAGCCTGAGCCACTCACCTGCACCGAGCTCTTACAACCTCCACCGCCGAGCCAGCCGCCCTGTGGGCCGTCGGTGCAGCTTTGCCTCCGCCCCGAGCGGCCCCGGCCCTCTCACAGGCATGACAGTGGGCGGCATCCCGACGGATGCCGCCCACTTCCGAGCCCTCAGCGCTCCTGCACCGCCTCGCGCCGCACGGTTAACACCAGGCCCGACTGCTCGCCAGGCGCGTTGCTCGCCATGGCCGACCCAGCCGAGCCAGCCGCCCCAGCCGCACTACCACCGACACCGTCGGCGTCGCCACCCGGCGCCGCCACCAGCGCCTCGATGTCGAAACCGCGCGCATCGGCCACCACGGTATCTCCATCCTTCGCCTCGCCGGCCAGCAGCATGCGGGCAAGCTGATCGCCGATCTCTCGCTGAATGAGTCGACGCAGCGGCCGGGCGCCGTACGCCGGATCATATCCATCCAAGGCGAGGTAGTCGCGAGCAGCATCGGTTACCTCCAGGGTGATGCGGCGGTCCTGCAAACGCTCGGATACCTGCGCCACCTGCAGATCCACGATCTTGCCAATTTCCTCCATCGTCAGAGCGTCGAAAACAACGATGTCGTCCAAGCGATTGAGGAACTCCGGCTTGAAGGCCTCCCGCACGGCGGAGAGAACCGTCTCCCGCCGAGTCTGCTGATCCAGCGTCGGGTCCGTCAATGCCTGCGATCCGAGATTCGAGGTCAGGATGAGCAAAGTGTTCTTGAAGTCCACGGTTCTGCCCTGCCCGTCGGTCAGTCGTCCGTCGTCGAGCACCTGCAGCAGGATGTCAAAAACATCCGGGTGCGCCTTCTCCACCTCGTCCAGCAGGATGACGGAATAGGGGCGGCGGCGCACGGCCTCGGTCAACTGGCCGCCTTCCTCGTATCCGACGTATCCGGGCGGCGCTCCCACCAAACGCGACACCGTGTGCTTCTCCGCGTACTCCGACATGTCAATGCGAACCATGGCCCGCTCGTCATCGAAAAGGAAGTCTGCCAGCGACTTCGCCAGTTCCGTCTTGCCAACGCCCGTTGGCCCAAGGAACATGAAGGATCCGGTGGGGCGATTCGGATCGGAAACCCCGGCGCGTGAACGCCGCACCGCATCTGCCACCGAGCGCACGGCCGCCTTCTGGCCGATGAGCCGGTGCCCGATCTCCTCCTCCATGGACAGCAGCTTCTCGGTTTCCCCTTGCAGCAAACGACCGACCGGAACGCCCGTCCAGGCCGCCACGACCTCGGCTACCTCATCGGCATCAACTCGCTCAGCGATCATGGGCTCAAGGTCCGCATCGGCTCCTTCAGCCTCTGCCGCCTCCGCCGCCTCGATTTCTCGTTCGACGGCGGGAATGTCACCGTTTTGCAACCGTCCGGCGTCCTCGTAGCGGCCTTCGCGGATGGCGCGGTCCAGTTCCGTGCGGAGCTCATCGAGCCGGACACGCAAGTCGCCCACCCTGTTTCGGCCCGCCTTCTCCGCCTCCCAGCGCGCATTGAGACCTGCAAGTTCTTCGGACTTGTCGGCCAACTCCGCACGCAACTTCTCCAGACGGTCGGCCGCTGCAGCGTCGTCGTCGGCATCCGTTTCGACGAGGTAGGCCTCCTCCATTTTCAGCCGGTCGACCTGGCGTTGCAGCGCATCAATCTCCTCGGGCGAGGAGTCCAGCTCCATGCGCAGGCGCGACGCCGCCTCGTCGACGAGATCAATCGCCTTATCCGGCAGCTGCCTGCCGGGGATGTAGCGGTCGGAGAGCGTTGCGGCTGCAACCAGTGCACCGTCGGAAATGGTTACCTTGTGGTGCGCCTCGTATTTCGGGGCGATTCCACGCAGAATTGCCACGGTGTCCTCAACCGATGGCTCCCCCACGTACACCTGCTGGAAACGCCGTTCCAGTGCCGGATCCTTCTCGATGCGCTCCCGGTACTCGTCAAGAGTGGTTGCACCAATCAGCCGCAACTCACCGCGCGCCAGCATGGGCTTAAGCATGTTCCCGGCATCCATGGCACCTTCGGAACCACCACCGGCGCCCACGATCGTATGCAGTTCATCAATGAAGGTCACAACCTCCCCAGCCGCGTCCTTGATCTCCTGCAGCACGGCCTTGAAGCGCTCCTCGAATTCACCGCGGTACTTGGCTCCCGCCACCATGGAGGCGACGTCGAGCTGTACCAGGCGCTTCCCCCGCAGCGATTCCGGCACGTCGCCGTTCACCATGCGTTGTGCCAAGCCTTCGACGACGGCGGTTTTGCCCACGCCGGGTTCCCCGATCAGCACCGGGTTGTTCTTCGTACGGCGGGAAAGTACCTGAACGACGCGGCGAATCTCCGTATCACGGCCAATCACCGGATCCATCTTTCCCTCGCGCGCCATTTGCGTCAGATCGCTGCCGTACTTCTCCAAAGCCTTGAATGTACCCTCAGGATCTGGGTTGTCCACCTTGGCACTGCCGCGCACATTAGGAAGTGCGGCCGCCAGTTGATCGCGTGAGGCTCCTGCGGAGCGCAGTATCTCGCCGGCTTGTGCTTGCGACTGCGCGAGCGCCAAAAGAAGATGCTCGGTGGAGATGTACGAATCACCCAGCGCACTTGCTTCCTTCCCCGCATCCGAGATCACGCGAGAAAGTGGACGCGACGCCTGCGGTTGCGCCACGGATGCCCCCTCTGCTCCGGGTAGAGTGGCAAGCGCTGCGGTTGTCCGGGAGTCAACATCGGCCCGATTCACCCCGACGGCATCGAGTAGGGCGACGGCGACGCCCCCGGTTTGTTGCAGTAGGGCGTGCAGTAGATGGAGCGGATCGACCTGTGGATTGCCAGCATCAGTCGCTTGGCGAATGGCATCCGCCAACGCCTCCTGCGATTTGGTTGTCAGCTTGTCCATAAGCAATTTCCTCCTTCAAAATGTCTATGAAGGTCAACGCCCTTGAAGTTGAGTCTATTCCGCTCAAGTTTACAAGGTAGGGGAACGTGTTGCGAAGCCAGAGTGTGTACCAGCGGTGCCGACCCGTCTTGTTTACAAGGTAGGGGAAACGCGTTGCGAAGCCAGCCTTAGCAGACATCCTCGGCACATTCACACCTGCAATAGGTACCGTCCCAAAAGCCGGTACCTACGGTACTCAGCGATCAAAAGAGGCGGGCTGCCCACCAACCAGCGTGAGGTAACCGTCATCCCTGATCTGATTCCGAATATCCTCGGAATACTTGTCCTGCTGGCACTGGAGAATCACATACACAGCTCGTGGCGCTTGCGGATCGGTAAAGACGCGCATCCACATCCACGAGTTCAGTGTGCCCAACTCGGAGTGCTCATAAACAAGATCAAAACTCAGCCCTTCGATGGCTTCTCCACCATCCTTGGCCGGTATCGTCTCGATACCTCGCGAGTTTTGGGATGTCAGCGTGTAGTTCGCCGCCGTGGCGTTAATGATGGTTCCGCTGAAATCCTCTGTCGCTCCATAATCGTCACCCTGCAAGAACGGAGCCGAGTAATCCATCTCCGTCGTCACTAGGGCACAACCGTCATCATTAGATGCCGCCGCTCCTCCAGTGGAACGAGGCTCCACAGTCCATCCGATTTCGTCCAAGTCAACCCACCAACTCGCGGGCCTTGCATCACCAGTTGTCGTTGGTTCCGGTGAGGGCATCGTAGTGGAAGGCTCCGGGCTCGGCGTCGGTTCCGGTGTGGGGCTCGGCGTCACGGACTGCGAATCGTGTGGCGCGGCAACCTGCGCCGTATCAAAAGAACACCCCGCCAGAGCCAGCGCGGCGACCGCCAGCGCGCACATCCCGCGCAGGCGCCAACCGGCACCTTGGCATCGAACCACCCGATCGCGGCGCCGTGCGCGATCGCCCTGTGAGACTGAGGCGGCTAGTCCCGTATGCATAAGTTCTCCTTTAAGCGGCGTTGCCGATAATCCTAGCGTTCAATCAACGGACCAGTACTCGTTCTACGATTCCCACGCAGCCACGGGCGGCAAGCACCTCCAAAGCTGCTGTGTGTCACTCAGCCATCAAGCTTGGCGGGCTCACCACCAACAATGGCAAGCCGAGCGTCATTCTTCAACTGATTCACAACATCCTCGGAATAGCTGTCGTGTGGGCACTGAAGATAAGCGTACGTCACCCGTGGAGTTTGAGGACTGGTGAATACGCGTATCCAGAACCACGCCTGAACGGAACCGAAGTCGCCATGTTCGTAGGTGTACTCGTAGCCCAAGCCTTCAATCGATTCACCGCCGCTTTCTCCGAGCATCGTCTCGGTACCGCGCGGCGTACGGGATGTCTCCGTGTAGTCATCCGGCTTAGCGGATTCAAAGATCTCAGCACGCGCCTCCGTTGCCGCCCGATCACTGGAATATCGATCTGATTCTGACTCGTCAGTTTCCACAAGCATCAGTACACAGCCAGTGTTATTCGACGCCAGTATCAACCCCTCGGAACTACTGTCACTCACAGTCCACCCGGCAGACTCTAAGTCATACGACCACGTTGCGGGCGCAGAACTACTGGTAGGTGTTGGCTCCGGGGTGGGTGACGTCGTGAACGGGTCCGGGGTTGGAGTTGGGGCCGGGGTGGGATCCGGTGTTGGAGTCGGCATCACCGAATCAGACTCGCGTGGCTCGGCAACCTTCGCCGTATCAAGGGAGCACCCCGCCAACACAAGAGCACCCGCCAACAGTGCAGATGCCAAGCGAAGCAGCGAGCTCCGCGCACCCCAGAAACACTGCACATAGCAGCGAGATAACCCCTACGTGTAGAGCCTGCGCGAACGCCAAGATCTCTTTGGCTATTCACGCTGCTCCCCCGATCGGAATCAGGCAGTTCGGCTGTCATGGCCTCTCCTCCTATCCAAGGTGGTCAAAGGTCCTCCCCGCTAGCGGGTATACGCAATAATCCTAGCCGTTAATCCGCGGCGCGGCGCCGTTTGTTTCAGTCCCCTCCTTCTGCCATTCAGTGCGTTGCCCGTCATGCCGTGCCCGACGTCCGCGATCCTGCCGGAAGCATCCTCGTGCCGTCCGCGCCTTCCGTCATCCACCATGCCAACCGCACCGTCCTCCGCACTCCCCATTCCGTCCGCGCAGGCCGCCGTCCACTATGCCGTCCTCTGCTCCCCATTCCGTCCAGCATTCCCACCCGCTACGATAATGACGATCCGCACCGTGGTTGCTCATGAGGAGAGACATGCCTGAAGGCCAAGCGATCCACCGCCTCGCCCGAATCATCAGCCAGTTTGTTGCAGGCCAGCATGTGGTCGCCTCATCGCCACAGGGAAGATTCACCGCCGGCGCCCATCTCTTAACCGGTTTGACCGCCTTAGAAGCGCAAGCATGGGGAAAACACTTCTTCCTGCCGTTCGTCGGAAGCCGCATGCCCGTCGGAGCTCACATCCCCGTCGGAGCTCACACACCCGTCGGAAGTCACATCCCCGTCAATACTCATTCGTCCGCCAGCGCTCACTCGTCCCCTGAGGCACCAGCACGCCCCGCGGACGCAGGGACGCCATCCGCAGCGGAGGCTCCACCGGCTAGCGAAGGTACATCCACCTCTCCCACACCGCCCAGCATTGCCTCGCTGCCTCTTGGCGACGACGGCGCCTCCTGGCTCCACGTGCATCTGGGACTCTACGGACGCTGGTCCTTCGCCGGGCCACGGGCCGAGACCCTATCCGGAGCGGGCATACGCCCAATCGCCCCTCACACTCCCCGCCAAGGCGACCTCGACGCCGGGGCCATCGGGCGCAAGTCCGGCCGTGTTGGGGAGGACTCGGGCGTCGTCGTCGGGCCAACCAAAACGTCAGAAGGCGCCTTCCCTCCACCACCGCGCCCCACGGTCCGCCTCCGCCTCGAGACGGACCAAGCCGTGCTTGACCTCACCGGTCCGGCGCGGTGCGAGGTTCTGACCGGCGCGGAAGTAAGCGCCGTGCTGGATAGGCTCGGCCCCGACCCCATCCGTAACGAGCCGGGCGACCGTGCGCGCTTCATCTCTCTTGCCCGCGCACGCCGCGCACCGATCGGGCAGGTTGTTCTCGACCAATCGGTGGCGGCGGGCCCCGGCAATATCTACCGGGCCGACTGCCTGTTCCGCGTTGGCATTGCGCCCCTACGCCCCGCCGCACACGTTTCGGCAGCCCGTCTCGGAGCACTGTGGGACGATCTTGTCACGGTCATGCGCGCCGACGTCGGCACCGGCCTTATCCGCACCGTACCCGAGGATCTCCGCCCCAGCCCCGTTCCACCCGACGACGTCGAGGCGGAGCGTTTCGCCGTCTACCACCGCACCGGCCGGCCGTGCCTGCGCTGTGGGGCGATAATCCGCGAGACGGAGCTTGCTGGGCGCCGCCTCTTCTGGTGCCCGGGTTGCCAGCACTGACTCGGCGGCGGGCGGGTCGGCTTTCCGCGCCACACAAGCCATCCGATTGCCGGTGATCAGTCCAGCTGTCGGTCACGCCATGCAACCTGGAGGACTTCTCGCGGAACGTCCCGAGAGCGGAATTGCCCCCGGCCCGCATTGCCTGCTTGCGGGCGCAGACGCCCCAGCAGATTTCCCTCCTCGGGATTGCCTGGCAGCAGCATTCCCGGATTCGCCAGATCATTAATCGATTGGATAATCGGATCGAACATCGCCCGCTGCGCTCCTCCCGAGCGCCGAGCGACGATCACATGCAATCCCAGGTCGTGCGCTTGTGGCAACAGCTCTTGGAGAACATGCACCGGGCAACCCTGCGTCGTCTGCACTATGTCGTAGTCGTCGACGAGCACAAATGCCTCGGCGCCAGTCCACCAGGACCGTTCTCGCAATTGTTGTGGGGTGATGTCCGAACCGGGAATGCGGCTCTTGAGGAAGTTGTACAGCTGTGTCAGTTTCTCCGCGGTCTGCTCCGCATTTGTGTAGTAGCCACCCAGGTAGCCGTCCGGCAGCTCGCCCAGAAGCGACCGTCGGTAGTCAACCACAAACAACTGCGCCTGCTTAGGCGAATACAAACGCGCAACCTCCCACGCAATGAGCCGTAGCGTCGAGGTCTTTCCGCTCTGGCGGTCGCCGAAGAAGAAGAAATGGTCCTGCTTGTTGAAATCGATGCCGAAGGGCTCCAGACGCGACTCGTCGACGCCGAGGATGATCCGATGGTCATCCGGGGCGACTTGCTTGTTCAGCTCTTCGATATTGACGAGTTCTGGCAACTCACGCAGCTTCGGCGTGCTGCCACCGGTCCACGCATCCTTGACCGATCGCACGAAGTGCGCAACACCTTCCGACAGACTCTCGGCATCAGTATTGCCATCGATGCGCGGCAGCCCGCCCAGTATCTGATGCTTCGACTGCTCGAGGCCACGACCGGGCGCACCCGAGGGAACCCCCTCGGCACCCTTGCGGGAGATTTCCGATTCCGAAGGATCGCCCAGCGCCAGCTCAACAATCGATCCGAACAGATCTTTCGTCTGGGTTCTGAAGTTCATCCACCGCAGCGCGGTGGCAACGACGTGCAGGCCGAAGTTCAAGCCACGCGGAATCAGATTGCCCAGCGCAGTCTCAACATCCTCATAATCGGCGCGCAGCGTGGCCCAACCGTCGACGAAGAGGAACACGTCGCCGTAGCCGTCGTCGGCCTTACCTTCCGCACGTAACCTGCGGTAGGCAGCCATGGACTCAATACCGTTTGCAGCGAAGTACTTCTCACGATCGTCCACAATCGATGCCACCTCGGCGTAGATGCGGTGCACGCGGGCACTGTCGGCACGTAGGCCGAGCCCCGCCACATGCGGCAGATCGCGCAGTCCGGAGAAGGTTCCGCCACCGAAGTCCATCACGTACATCTGCACTTCTCGCGGTGAATGCGTCAGTGCCAGAGCGCCGAGCACGGTACGCGCAAAAGTGGACTTACCCGACTGCGGACCACCCAGAATGGCCAAGTGACCGCCCGCGCCATCCAAATCGAGCACCATCGTGTCGCGCCGCTGCTCCAACGGGCGATCGACATCGCCGACAGGAATCGTAAAGGCTCCAGCCGTTCTCCACCTCGGTGAATGCAGCCCCAGCTCCGGCGTCGTCGTCAGGTCGGGCATCAAGGAGTCAAGCGTGGATGGAATATCCAAGGGTGGCAACCACACCTGATGCGCCGCCGGACCACGGCCCGCCATACGGGAGACGGCGATATCGAAGGTCGTGTTGGGAACGCCGGGGATTCCGGAATCGTCCAGTTCGGACTGTTCCTTCTGTTCTGCGCTCGCCGCCTCGGTAATAACCTCCTCGGCTTCTTCCTGGCGCAGCGGCGCGGCGGTGAAGTCGAGAATCTCAATATCACGGCTCGCCTCCTCCGCGTACTCAGCACCGGCCGTCAGCGAGCGCCGCGGGGGCGGGCCGGAGACATACGAAGCACGGAATCGCACCAGCTGCGTCGTATCCGGCTTCAGATAGCCGACGCCGGGGATCGGCGGCAACTCGTAGGCATCCGTGACACCGATCACGGAACGCGACTCCTGCGCGGAGAAGGTCCTCAGGCCTATCCGGTAGGACAGATGCGAATCAAGACCGCGTAGGCGGCCCTCCTCCAAACGCTGCGAGGAGAGGAGAAGATGGATCTGCAACGAACGGCCCAGACGGCCGATGGCCACGAACATCTCGATGAAATCGGGCTTCTCAGCCAAGAGTTCCGAGAACTCATCGGCCACAATCAGTAGTGCGGGCAGAGGCTCCAGGTCAGTGCGCCCGGCCTTTCGGGCTTTCTCATAGTCGGCGACGTTCTTGAAATTTCCGCCGGCACGCAGCATTTCCTGCCGACGCGCCATCTCACCGCGAAGGGCATCCTCCATGCGGTCGACCAGGGTCAAGTCTTCACCGAGATTGGTGATAATGGCCGCCACGTGCGGCATATCGGACATGCCTGCGAAGGTTGCACCACCCTTGAAATCGATGAGGACGAAGTTGAGTTCTTCCGATGAATGCGTCATCGCGAGCGCGAGTACGAGGGTGCGCAACACCTCCGACTTACCGGAACCCGTAGCGCCGATGATCAGACCATGCGGGCCCATGCCCTGCTGCGCGGATTCTTTGATATCCAAGAAGACCGTCTTATGCTCAGGCGTCAGGCCAATCGGTACACGCAAACGATCTCGGGATAGGCGCGGCTTCCACGTCTCCGTCACATCGAGCTCGTGAATATCCGGAATTCCAAGCAAATCCGTGATCTCGGCGGAGGCTTCACCGGGCGCCTCAACGGCCTTACCCGTACCTGCCGCATCCGTCTGTACCGCCGCGCGGCTGGCGAGACGCCGCGCCACAGCCTCGGCATCCACAACGGAAATCTGATCGGCCAGACCTCGCAGCCCCGCAAAGGCGTTTTCGCCCGCTTGGAAACGGACTCGACGCTCGTCGTCGTGACTGAGGAGGATCGTGTAGTCGTTCGATACCGTGCCGAAGGCGCTTGAATCGGATTGCTGAGCTTCCAACGTCGCGCCAATATCGAAGATGGTGACACCGAGAACACCGTCATCCGAAATGATCGGATGGTCCGGGGGTACATCCACCCCATCTTTGATGATGATGAGATGCGGCAGTTCCATACTCGAACCGGTAGGGGTAAAGCGCGGGCGGTCGATAATGCCTTCCGGCAGTAGGTCGGTGAGCCGATTCGGATCGCTGTCGATCATGCGGGCGGGGCCGACGGCGTCGTAAATCCGGTCCGATGCAACGTGCGGCAGCCACTTCGCCCACTCCCATTCGGGTAGTAGCCGCTCCGAGGCGAGAATTGCCACACGTACTTCCGTCGCACTGGTAAAAGCACAGACCTCAATCAGCATCGAACGCGCCAAGGAGCGCGCCTCGGCGATCGGGCCACTGAAACAAACCCGTGGGACGCCACCAACGTTCACACCCAGCGGTAGATCCTTCACCTCGGCATAGGTGGTGATAAGTTGCTCCACCGCCGACTCCGCCACCGGATCCACCTCGGAAAGGGTCGCATCTTCAGGTAGGTACATCTCCTGCGACAGCGGTTGGTCCGCCAACCCCACACGTGTGAGAAGAAACTCACCTTGGCTACTTGTCCGCTCTCCGGTACGCAACCCCAGGTCGAGGATGAGTGGAAGATCGGCCGGATGGGGCAAGAACCAACGCGCAAACTCGCGTTGACCCTCCTCGGTTTCCCGCGCCTGCTTGCGCATTCGGGCGATGTACGTGAGGTATTCGCGGCGTGCTCCCGTCACCGAGGCGCGGAACTGCGTTCGATTGCGATGAATGTTGAGCACGGCCACGCCGAGCATGGCCACCATGAACAGGCCAGACATGAGGATCATCATGGGTGAGCGGCGTCCGGACAAAGCCATCACCGCCATCATGCCCATAGATCCGAACATCGGCAGAATCATCGCGAGCGCGCCGGTCAGACCCTCTGAACGTTGAATCTGCGGGGGTGCCTGCAACTCAACTTGGGTTAGCGACGGCGCCTGCGGAGCCTTACGATTTGCTGCGGCCACTCAAACTCCTTGGTTCGGTCCTGCTGTAACCTTGAGGTGATATCGATTGGATATGCTGTAATAATAGCAAGGGATCTGCTTCTCACTTGAGCTCACGATGGATCGGGGGACTATGACAGCTACATACTCTTCCGTCTCCTACCTCACACTGGCCTTCGAGGGGGGACGCGAGGACATCGCGGCCCCCTTCGGGATGACGTTGCAGCAAGTTCTTGATCTGCGACGCGTTCCTGCAGATCTGATCCCTTACACACCCAGTGGCGAACGCCTGCCCGGCGGGCTCGTGATCGGGCGTGAGATCAGCAACGGCTCTCTAATCGTCCTCTATTCACAGCCGTATGCGCCCAAGCTGTCCATCACCCGTATTCCAGACAAGAAGACCAGCCTGCGCATAGCCTTCTCTCCCTATGTACTGACCACTGGAATCACCGTGTGCATACTGGCGGCGCTGTGGACACTTCTGGGCCGACTTCTGCTCGGAGATGCCGCCGTTCTCACCTCACCCTCAATGGCCCTGGTTCTGGCGGGCCTTGCTTTCGTCCTTGGGCTGATCTTCGCACTTCTGCCCGGGCATGGACGTCCTGTGCTGGAAACCGGCGCACCGTTGGCCTGCGGGGCGGCGTCTGGCGTGCTGACAACGCTGAGTAACCCCGATGACTACGCCTATCAGGCACTGATAGGCGCTGCGGCGGCTGCGGGGCTGCTCTCGGCAGTCCGCTGGGCCTGGCGGGGGCGGGAGAATGCGGGAACGGCACAGGCAACCACCGATGGCGCGGTATTCAGCCTGTCCTTAGCGGTTATCGCACTCGCCGCACTTTTCGCCGGTGTGGACATATCACTCCTGGCTGCGGCTCTGTTCGGTCTCTCCGCTCCACTGTTGCTGGCGCTGCCCGGATTCTCCGTGTCCGTTGACCAAGCACAGTTGATCAATGAGGCCAAAATCGTTCGGGAGGCATCCTCCGTGCGAGGCGCAGAGCCGAAGGCGCCGGACCCCATTACCCCCAATTTCATTGATGCGGTTGTGGCGGCGGGCGTGGCCCGCAACCGCCTGTGGACGATTCTGATCTGCACGGCAGTGCTCGTCTGTTTCCCGTCGGTGGCCTCACACGTCGGAGATAGCTCCTGGCGCGGTCCGGTCGCCGCTGGCGGCATCGTCTGCGTAATCCTCGCTCTGCTTCTCGTCCCCCGTACCGCCGCAGCGCTTCATGTGCGGTTGTTGCCGCGGGCCACCGCCGGCATCTTGATTCTCGCTGCGACTGCGGCACTTGGCAGTTCATCAACCGCAGATGTCACGCTGGTCGCCGCACTGGTGATCGGCACAGCGGCTTTGCTTATCGCGGTGGTGTCGATTCCGATTTTCCGCAGTTGGCACGCACTGATCTTTACCCGTATCGGCGATCTTCTGCAGGGATTCGCCTGTACCTTCGCTCTACCGCTTTCCTTGGCGGGCGCCGGACTCATTACGCTCATCAGGACAGGAGGCCTGGGATGACTTCTCAGATCATGGCACAACGTACTACTCGGGAAGCGAGGACCTCATGACTGACGTGGCTGAGGTTGCAGCGAATACCTTCGTCCGCGCGACGGTGATCTACGAGGACAAGAAGGCGGATCTGCTACTTCCCGGAGCGCTTCCGGTTGCGGAACTCATTCCCACCATCATTCGGCGTCTGGCGGCACCCAATCAACCGGCGGCTCTGCGCGGCTTTGTGCTCTCCACGGCCGATGGCACGGTTGTTGATCGCTCGCAGTCGCTCAATCAGCAGAACTTCCACAACGGCGCGATTTTTGAGCTGACGCATCGCACTCCCGAAACGCAGAAGCGCTACGACGACGTCGTCGAGGCCGTGGCCGACGCGGTGGACAGCACGAATCGGGAGTGGACACCCACAGACTCCGCAGGGCTGGCCTGTGCCGGTACGGTCGTTCTACTGGTGGCTGCCACGGTACTTCTGATCCAGGCCCGGCCTTCCGCGGGTATCCTCGTTCCGTTGACCTTCGCCGGACTGGCCGCGCTGCTTTTCGGCGTGATCTGGGTGTTGGAACGGGCGGAGCGGCACACCCACGCCGTGGCGCTGGCGTTAACCGCCTGCCTGCTCGTCGGAGGGGCCGGATGGACATTCATGCCCGCTCCCGTTGCCCAGACACCGCTTGCGCTATCAGGATTAGGCTTGGCGCTGGCCGGAGGAGCATCACTCGTCATGTTGTCCGAGTGGAGAGAACTGGCGCTTATTCCGGTTGTCCTCGGCACTACCTTCGGAACTGTCGGGGCATTCGACATTGTGCTCGGTGACCACCAGGACCGGGTGGCTGTTGGTGCCGCAGCGGTGCTCTGCGTGCTTCTCCTCGTGCTGCCGCAACTCGCGCTACGAACCAGTCGTCTGGAGAACAACGATCCGTTGCTGCGCCCAATGCAGCGCCCCGCGACCGGCTCCGCCACGGTCGCCGTTTCGGGCGAGGAAGTGCGGAAGAACTACCTGCGCGGGCGGCGCACGCTATTCGCGGTGCGTATCGCTGCGGGTGCCGCTTTGGCGCTTCTCACGCCGTGGGTGGTGGCGCAGGGCCCATGGAGCCTGGTTATCTTGGGTGCGCTGCTGGTCATTCTCACGCTCGGCTCACGCACCTCGTTCGGCCGTATGGACGTTATGTCTCAATACGTGCTCGCCCTGGTGATCTTGACCGTCGCCTGCGTCAGCGTCGCCATCCTCCACCCGCTGTGGTGGCCGGTGTTGGTCATCGTCATGTGCGTTCTAGCCGCTGGACTCATCGCCTTCGGACTGGTTATCGGCGCCACACCGCCTTGGATGCGGCAATTGGCGGACGTCGTTGAAGCGACTGCAGGCATCGTGATTATCCCCGCTGCGGTGCTGGCTATGAGGTTGTGGTGATATGGCATCCACTCGAGACATCCTTGATGGGCAACGTTTCAACCGGCAACGTCTCGTTACGGCATTTGTTTCCGGAATGCCCGGCGGGCGAGAGATGACGCCTGTACGCCCGTGGCGAGGCATTATCGGCGGAATCGTTCTCACCGCACTACTGGTGGGAGGAGCATGGGTATCAAAGCTCTTCGCCCCCTCCATGCCGGACGGTTGGGATCATGGCGCACTCGTGATCGATTCCAACTCCGGTTCACGCTACGTCTCCATCGATGGCACTCTTTACCCGGTGCGCAACGCCGCCAGCGCATACCTACTCTTCGGCGCCAACCTCACCACGGTCGATGCTTCGGAGAGCGCGCTGTCGGAGGCCCCCCTCGGCCCCGTCGTCGGTATTCCAGGCGCACCCGATAAGGTTCCCTCCGCCGATAACCTTGTTGACACCCTCACCAGTTGCGTCGCAGGAGGCGGCCACACCTGGACCGGAGTTGGCACGGGAACCACGCAAAATGCCGAGGGGACGATGGCATTGGTTAAGAACGGCGAGGACTACTATCTCATTGCCGACGGCTATCGTTACGCCTTCCAGCAGACCAATTTCACCACTGATCAGGCCGCGGCAGCCCGTGCGGTTATGAACGAGTTCGGCTTCCCCTACGCCCAAGCGACGGACGCACCAAGCGCATGGCTCAACCTGTTCAAGGAGGGCGAGGCGCTCGTCCCGTTGGAGATCGACGACGTCGGCAAGCCCGCGGGCACCATCGAGGGACTGGGCGAGGTGGATGTGGGAACAATCCTGCGTGTGTCCAACGCGCCAAACGAGGGCGACACCTACTTGGTGCGCCCCGGCCCCGTGCTGGAGCCCATGACTCCCGTCATGGAGCACATGTACGCGATGAGCGACGGGGGCGAAACAGCGAAGACGATGGAGATCACCACCGCACAGCTCTCGCGTGCGACGCTGGCGTCGGACCAGTTGCGCTCTACCTGGCCCGATGACATTACGGCGTTGATCACCGAGCCACACTCGGCATGTGCGCAACTCACTCCGGACGGCACCTCGCTGGTGATCGGCACGAATGTGCCTCATGTGAGCACCGATACTGTGCAGATCGCCTCCCAATCCGGTGCATTGGTGGCAGAACCCGGTGATAGCGGTTCCTTGTACTTCCTAATTGACGAGGATGGACTCGCTTATCAGCTGGGAAGCTACTCGGATACGGCAGAGTCCTTCGGCTATTCGGATGTCACGCCTTTACGCGCGACGTCCGCGTGGGTGAGTCTTTTCTCCAGCGATTCCGACACCGAGATGCCGCTATTGTCAGGCAGCGCGGCATGGGCCACCGTGCCCGAGGAGGCGCGGGAGTCGCAGAGCAGTGGCGGGAGTTCGAGTTCGTGACGAGGTCAGATGTGATGGGTAGGTGGCTACGAGCCGTCCGCGAACTTCCCGGCATCGTGCGCCGCGAAAGTACGCCGGGCATTCATCTGCCGCAGCGGTGGGTTCACCCTTCGCGCTCGACGCACCGGTCTTTCTTCTCCGCGCACGGTAGCCACGGGCGACGTCGTACCCGCTTCGCTGGAGCGGTTCTTGCCGCTGGAATGGCAATGCCGTCTGTGTTTTCCCTCAATGCGGTGGCCGCCACGGAACAGACGCCGCCCATTCGGATGCCAGAGGGTAGCCGCTCCTATGTTGCTCCTTTCTGGTTCGATGACGGCACCTGCCAGGAGGGCGACACGTCGATATTGAAGCGGGAGGAACTGGAGGCCGATGACTTTGTTATCGCCAATGACACTCTGGGCCTTCCAGAGGCGCACGAGCTGTCACGTGGCGGCACAGTCACCATCGCCATCATTGATACGGGAGTGCAGTCGAACAACCCGGCACTGGCGGGAGCCCGAATCGAAGCGGGTTATGACTTCACCGACAGCGGCAGCGCCCTCACAGACCATGACGGCCACGGCACAGCCGTTGCCTCGGTGATTGCCGGACAGAACAACGGCGACGCGCCGATCGACGGCGTCGCACCGGAGGCGTCAATCGTTCCCGTCAAGGTTATTGATTCCAAGCCGAGCTCCGGGGCGAGCGAGGAAGAAATCGCCAATTACAACAATGAGACTCGCGAGCGGGTGATCAGTGGCGTCATCTGGGCGGCGGATAACCCCTCGATCGATATCATCGCGATCCCACTCGCCTTCGAGACAGATTCGCCTGCTTTGAAGGAAGCCGTCGCGCATGCGGTCGGCCAGGGCAAGCTCATTATCGCCGCTGCCGGAGATGTCACATCCGACGAATTGGTTTCAGCGTATGCGACTCCGTCGGCCACAGAGAGTGCCACCGAGGATACGGATGCGAACCTGCGTTATCCCGCTGCCTATGATGGGGTTATTGGAGTGACTGCGGTAACGGCAACCTCGGATGTCTCCGATGATCTCATGCAATCGGAAGCCGTGGATCTGGCCGGACCGGGTACGAACGTACTGGTGGCCAACGGTGATGCCGGGACGTGCCTGGCGGCTACGAATGCGGTCTCAACCGGGTACGCGACGGGATTCGTCGCCGGCGCCGCCGCGCTTACCATGTCGTACAACGATCCCTCCGAAAGCCCGGAGATGACGACTTTTCGCCTCGAACAGTCGGCGCGCCGCGGCGACCCCTCCTCACGCACTGACGAACTCGGCTGGGGGATCGTGAACCCGTATGCCGCCATGACTTTGATCGACGACGGCGCACTTCCCGGACCGGGCTCTCCCGAGCGAGAGTCTCCCAGCGCCTACGCCACAAGTGGGCGGGCCGTTCCAGATCCGCCACACGATATGACCGCGCAGTCGCGTTTTGCCGGCGCATTGTGGGTTGCCGGTGGTGTTGGGGCCGTCCTGGTGCTACTGATCTTCGCTGCCGGGCGCGCTCGGGGGAAGCGCGAGGAAGAAGACTAGGCGATGCTGGCGTATTCGTACGACGCTTGACAGAGTTTTACATACAGTATTGTATGTATCGCATGAAACGCACAGCGGCCGATGCCGCACTGACCCGGCAAACCATTATTCGCGCGGCACTTCGCCGTTTCGCCTGTGATGGATGGGAGAATTGCTCCCTGGGCGACGTCGCGCGCGACGCCGAAGTGACGCGCGGAGCCATCTACCACCACTTCGCCGGGAAGCTTGATCTTCTCCTCGCCGTTCTCGCCGACCGGTGGGAGTTCTATACCTGCGAGTTCTTCGCACCCCGTGATGCAGAGGGGGATGCTAAGGCATACGCGGAGGGGAACGGCGAGGGCGAGCCGGAGGCGGGCACTTGCGCGCAACACAACGGCGAAGCGGTGGACGGCGACTCAGCGGGCGATGCCAGTGCGCCAGAAGCCGGCGGCGCAGAAAGATACGCCGTTGCGAAGAGCAGTGGCGCCGATCGCGTCACCGATTTCCTCGCCACCTACCTGGAACACCTGGTAACAGACACAGGCTTTCGGGAGCTTGCGGTAGTTAGTACGCTGGTCGCCCCACGGGCACTGCAGGCAGATCAAGGCATGGATGAAAAACGCAGCGGCATCGCGCTATGGGGTGAGTACATCGACACGGCGTTGCGAGACTGTGGCGATGCACTGCGCCTGCCCCTGGAGGCAAGCCGCTTCACCATCATGTCTTTTATCCACGGCGTCACCGTTTCCGCAGCTCTTCAGCCCAAAGACCTCGCCGAGCCGCAGGGCACGCGAGGCATCGCAGAGGCGATTGTCCACGGGCTGATGAGCGCCGACTGAACGTTCACGGCGTCGGCTCACCTCGCTGACGCATTCTAACAATCGTTTGGCCTTCACCTGTGATCGTTTGGCCTTCGCCTGTGATCGTTTGGCCTTCACCTGTGATCGTTTGGCCTTCACCTGCTAACCACATCTTCAACAGAATTGATCAATACCATGCCTCACTCACGTCAAAACCGGATACAGGCACCCCGACTTGCGGCCGTCGTCGTCGCCTGCATAGCGCTATTCACCGATATGCTCGTCTACGGCATCCTCATCCCGCTTCTGCCGCTTATGCCCGCTGTTTCACGTTCCGGCCCGGCTGCCACCGGGCTACTATTTGCCGCCTATGCGGGAATGATGATTATCGTGACGCCGCTTGCGGGCCGACTTGTAGACCGCAGAGGCCCACGCGGTCCACTTCTTGCTGCACTCGTTGGTTTAGGCGTGGCGTGTTTGCTCTTCACTGTCGGTGGGCCCTACTGGTTGTTGCTCGTTTCCCGGCTCCTGCAGGGAACCGCTGCCGGACTTGGCTGGGTGGCGAGCCTGGCGTTGATTGCCGCCGCGATACCACTGCCCAAACGTGGCACCTACCTTGGAATAGCCATGAGTATGGTTTCTTTGGGAACGCTCGCCGGTCCCCCACTCGCAGGGTGGCTGGCGCGCGAGTACGGGCATGCCGCACCATTTGTGTTTGCCGCAGTCGTTTTGTTGATCGACGGCGCACTGCGGATCGCTTTTGTGAGGCCGGTTCCTCCGCAGGCGGACGACCCTGCCACAGCTCTCGATGTTCTCCGAGTGAAGGGCGCATGGCCCATCGTGATTCTGATTGCGGTGGGATCCGGTGTAACAAGCATGATTGAACCAGTTCTGCCGGTGCAGTTGCATGAAACTCTGGGCCTCGATAGTGCTCAAATCGGCCTCTTGTTTGGGCTGCTCGTCATCGTGGCCGCAACACTGAATCCACTGGTCGGCACGGCGCTTGGCCACTGTTCGCCGCGCTTGTTGGTGTTCTGCGGCGTTCTCCTTGCCGTGGCAGGTTTGCTGTTGCTTGGCGTCGGAACCGAGTTCGCACCCGTGTTTGCGGGAGTTGTGGTTCTCGGGGCTGCGATCGCCTTCCTCGTCGCCCCTGCCAGTACTCTCATCGGCGCCGTCGGAGCACATACTAACCCACCAGCGCTCGGTGGGGCGTACAGCCTATACAATCTCGCCTATGCTGCGGGCCTGGTGTGCGGGCCGATCCTCGCAGGGGCTCTCACATCAACGCTCGGATACTCGCGTGCATGCCTCGCTCTGGCCGGACTCGTTGCATTCGCATCGACCATGCTGCGAAATCTGCCGCGTAGGCCGTTGGCCGCGTAATCGCAGGACTCCCCGCATGAGTGAGTCAGCCGGGCGGCCAGTCGTGACCCACACGCTTACGGTCTCGTCGCCTTCAGACTCAGAGAAAAGAGGTACGGCTAGGCAACAAACCTACCCACAATTACCTTCTCTTGACTCAGAAGAAGCCCCTGAGCAAACGCCGCAGCTGGATTTATTGTTGTTGTCCGTTTTCGCGGGGCTCTCGCCAGTACAGGAGTGGGCGGGAGAACATTTCACGGCGGGTGGCTTCCTCGGCCTCACGCCGCTCACGCTCACGCACACTCTCGGCACCATGACGACTCAACCACACCGCATCCAACCGCTTCAGCGCCTCCTCCTTACGACGCTCCTCTTCCTGCGGATC
>SUUB01000017.1:36478-38879 GCA_015062745.1 Actinomycetaceae bacterium | reverse complement strand
GCCAATCGCACCCGGCCGGTCTAGAAGCTTCTCGGCCACGACAATCGCACCCGGCCGCGACCACACATGCTGCTACTGCCGCGCGGCCCGCAACTCGGCTGTGAACGCTGCCAACAACGACTGCAACCGCGGGTTATTCGGCAGATCCTCCACGAGGACCACCTGCTCGCTGCCGTCTGCAAGCGGAATCCGCCAATTCGGGTACTCCTGATCGGTGCCCGGTTGATTCTGCGCACGCCGTTCTCCCACCGCATCCACCAGGGCCACACCGAGCAGTTCAGCGGGCGCCCGCGCAATAAAACGGTGTAGGGCCTCGACGACCTCTCGCTCCGTCGGATCGTCCCCTATCAAGCCTTGCTGACGGAGCCGATCCATCAGACGACGTCGTTCCTCGGCGGCATCGCTGCGGACCTTCTCCACTGGCTCGGTCAGGAGCCCCAGGCTCTCTCGCAAATCGACATGCTCACCCGCGAGATACCCAGCGGCCGGCGGCAGGTCGTGCGTGTCCACGGTTACCAGAGCCTCGCGGCGATATGCGCCGGGCTCCTTGAAGTACCCGTTCTCCTGCTCGAAGAGCATCACCGAGGTGCCAAGAATGCCCCGCTCACGCAAGTAGTCACGTACCCACGGTTCCACGTTTCCAAGATCTTCTCCCACGACGACGGCGCCCGCCCGTGCGGCCTCCAGCATGAGGACCCCGACCATGGCCTCATGATCGAAACGAACATAGGTTCCGCCCGATGGGCATTCGCCGTCGGGAATCCACCACAGGCGGAAGAGGCCCATGACGTGGTCAACCCGCAGCGCGCCGGCATGCCGCAGCACGGTCCGTGCCATGTCACGCAAAGGCGCGTAGGCCATACGGCGCAGCGAGTCCGGGCGCCATGGCGGCTGAGACCAGTTTTGGCCCTGCTGGTTGTACATATCCGGCGGGGCGCCCACGCCCACGCCCTCCGCGAAAGCCTCCGGAATCGACCAGACATCCGAACCATGCGGATGAACGCCGACGGCGAGGTCGTGGAAGATTCCCAAAGCCATGCCGGCGGAGCACGCACTGCGTTGCGCGTCTTCAAGCTGCGCGTCAATAACCCATTGCAGCCAGGCGTAGAAGTCGATGCGCTCGGCCAACTCGCGGCGCTCGTTCGCCGCATAGGCGGAATCGGGCCGAGCGAGATTATCCGGGAATTCCTCGCCATACTTTTCACGTAGAGCGCACCAGAAGGCAAAATCCTCCAGCCCTTGGCCCTCCTCGGCGCGGAATCGCTCGAATGCGCGTTGCCTGGCGTCCGAACGCCCGAAGTTGAAAATCACCTCTAGGGCGCGTCGCTTGGATTCCCACACGCTATCGCGATCGATGTTCTCGTTACGCAGTGAAGCGGCCTTTGGCTTCTCCGCCGCCCAATGCACCAATGCCCGCTGTGCGGCCGGCATATAGGCGACCTCGCGGATGTCCTCCGGGCGAATGTAAATCGGGTTGAAGAAGCGGCGGGTGACGGGTAGGTAGGGCGACGGTGACATATGCCCAACCGGTTCCGCCGCGTGCAACGGATTAATGAGAATGAAGTCACCCCCACTCGCTCCAAAGAAGGAACACATCTCCTTCAGGTCAGCCGTGTCCCCAACACCCCACGAGTCGCGAGAACGGGTGGAATAGAGTTGCGCCATGATGCCCCAACCCGAGGCTCCACGCTCGGACGGCAGTCGGAGACGCTGCGGCACAACGATAAGCGGCGCGTCGTATTCGACTGACTCCACCGCCGCGGAGGTGATGACGCTGGCGCGCAGCGTGTGGTAACCCAACGGAAGGTTTGCAGGCAGGGTGAAACTTGCCCGGCCTATCAGTGTGCCATCGACATACCGCGGGGGAACGTAGTCGTCCCGCTGGGTCAGGGCACGTTGACCGCCGTCTTCCAGCACCGCCGTCAAGGTTACGGATGCCCCATCGGGCACGTGGACGGCAACAGCGCCTTCGGTATCGCGGCGAATCACCGTGCACTCGGGAAGAACGTTGTGCCATGGCTGCATGTCAACATCGGCCAGCGCAGCTCGAGCCTTATCTTCTGTGGTCGCGTCAATTCCCATGGCGGCTAATACGGCTATGAGTGTATGGTCGGCCACCGATGTTAAGTTGCCGTCATAGGACCAATACTCGGTCTCCACGCCGCAAGCGTGTGCCAGCTGAGATAACAGTTCCCGATCCGGGCCGTTTTCCCTCATGACGCTCCCTCTGTGTCATAGCACGGACGTCTTCGATCACGTTCAGAAATATCTTGCCAGATTCCGCAAGCTTTTTCATAAGGTCTGCGGCAAGTCGCGTTGCAATCTGATCGGTCCACGCAAAAACCAACAGCTTTCTTGCATGCCAGTACGGCCTGCGGCAGGCCCGGAACAGAGGGAAGAC
>SUUB01000017.1:35237-36378 GCA_015062745.1 Actinomycetaceae bacterium | reverse complement strand
GCAGGTGCCGGAGAACATAGCAACCGCTCATTCCGGCACAGCTTTGCAGAGATGTGCGCAATACCTTGTCAGAAGGGCCATTCGGCCACGCGCTCCGGCCGATCCTTTAGGTAACATGATGGCGTTATTAGCCAACCGTGAAGGATTCGTTCCATGTCGTCCACTATCGTCGAGCTACCGTCAGCCGATACCGAACCACTGGCCTCGGTGCTCAATACGCTGCGCCTGGAGCGCCTTGGAAATAACCGTTATCGCGGCAACAACATGCCACAGCTCAGCGGCCGGGTCTACGGCGGGCAGGTTCTTGCCCAGGCAACCGTCGCGGCTTCAGACACCCTGGGGGTCGCGCCAGAGATTCGACTCGCGCATTCAATCACCGCAGCCTTCCTGCGCCCCGGCAGGGTCGAAGTACCCACCGAGTTCATGGTCGAAGAACTCAATGACGGACGTTCCTTCTCAACTCGAAACGTCTCCGCCTTGCAAAACGATCACATCATTTTCACGGCACGCGTTTCCTTCCAGTTACATCAGCCCGGTCCATCTTTCCGCACGCCGATGCCGGACGCTCCTGCACCGGAATCTCTCCCATCCTCGGTCGACTTCTTCGCCGGGCTGGACTCGCATTGGGGGCATGTCATGTCGACCACCAATGCCGTTGACCTCCGGCATGTTGATGGCGACATCTATATCCGCCCCGCGGAAGACCGCAGCACACACCAACAGATCTGGCTGCGCACCCGCTCCCCCATGCCCGAAGGATCTTCCAAGCTTCTGCAGCGGGCCATGCTGGGTTACTCCGCCGACCAATTCATGTTGGAACCGGTGATGCGAGCAACGGGCCTGCACTGGGCGAACACGGACGCCTCGCTGGCGACCCTGGATCATTCGATCTGGTGGCACCGCAACTTCGACATGTCGGATTGGATCCTGGCCGATCTGGAAAGCCCGTCTGCCCAGAATGGCCGCGGACTTGTTATCGCCAAGTTCTTCCAACATGGCCGCCACATCGCCACCATGTCGCAAGAAGGAATGGTACGGGTTCGCACCGTTACACACCGGGAGGACTGAGCGGAGGGAGGAGCGATCAGAGGAGAGCCACTGCCCTCCCAGCGAACTCGAGCGCTTCCGGCCATCCGGGTAC
>SUUB01000017.1:19482-35137 GCA_015062745.1 Actinomycetaceae bacterium | reverse complement strand
TTGAAGCCGGCCCGGCGGAAGATATCACGTGCCTCTTCCGTCTGCTGCGCACTGGGCGGCTTCGTACCTTCGAGTTTGTACTCGAGGCCGAGGTTATGCCATTTGTCGCGGCCCATCTGGTGGAAGGGCAATACTTCCACTCGGCTGACCGACGGCCAGCGCCCAGCAATCCGCGCGACCTTACGAATATTCTCCGGATCGTCGGTCAGCCCCGGGACGAGGACGAAACGGACCCAGATTTCGATGTCACGTTCGGCCAGACGGTCGCCGAAGGTGATCGTGGGTTGCAGCATGCGCCCGGTGACCTTCTTGTAGGTCTCCTCGTCACCGGACTTCACGTCAAGCAGGACGAGGTCGACGTCGTCAAGCATCTTGTCGCTGGCGTTCGTACCCAAGAAGCCGGACGTATCAAGCGCGGTGTGGATATCCATGGCCTTGGCGCCGCGTAGCAGTTTGCCTGCGAAAGCCGGCTGCATCAGCACCTCGCCACCGGACAGAGTGATCCCTCCCCCGGTTGATGCGAACACGCGGCGGTAGCGCTTCATGCGCCGTAGCAGCTCGTCAGCCTCCACCGGATGCCCGTCGCGCATGAGGAAGGTATCCGGGTTGTGGCAGTACAGGCACCGTAGCGGGCATCCGTTGAGGAAGATCGTCAAACGTGTACCCGGACCGTCTACTGCAGTGACGAGCTCCCACGAATGAATCGAGCCCAGTGTGCCCGCACGCATGCGAGCCAAGCGATCCGCCCGTTCCAGATCGGTCAATTCAACGAGGCCGTCCGTCCCCGCTCCTTGCAAGCGGGCCGCCGGGGCCAGGAAATCCTGGTCACCGGCGGCCGCCATTACCGCATTGGGCATTGAAACCTCAGGCGGACTGATGGAAGGTGCGGGAAAGCACGTCCAGCTGCTGCTCGCGGGTGAGCTTGACGAAGTTCACCGCGTAGCCGGACACGCGAACCGTCAGGTTCGGGTACTTCTCCGGATGCTCGATTGCGTCCTCGAGGGTGGAACGATCAAGAACGTTGATGTTGGCGTGGTACAGGCCCTGCACGCCGCCCTCGTCCTCACGCGCCGCCTTCATTGAGGCCAGACGCTCCTCGAATGTCTTGGTTGCCATGTTCCGGCTCCTTTTCTCTGACTGTTGGTTAGTGTTTTGTAAACGAAAACTCAGTAGCCCTTGGTTGCATCGACGGCGCAGGACTCATCCGGGACGAATCCGGCGTCGAGGATACCGACCAGGTTGGTCACCTGCTCTTCCTTGTTGCGGCCCAGACCGGACGGGGTGATCGTATTGGTCAGCGAGATGCCGTCCAACGCATCGTTGTAGTCCAGTTTGCCAACGGAGAGCATGGAGGCGACCATGCCGTGGGTATCCATGCCGTTCTCCGGGTTCGCGCCCGGTGAGAACGGTGTGCCCTTGACGTGCCCCGAGGGGAACGAGCCGGTGTTGCGACCATAGACCACGTTAGAGGTAATGGTCAGCACCGACTGGGTCGGAATGGCATCACGGTACATCGGAATCTCGCGGATCTTGCTCATAATCGTATGAACGATCGTGGCGGCAATGTCGTCCGCGCGGTCGTCGTCGTTGCCGTACTTCGGGAAGTCACCTTCCGTCACATAGTCGACGACGAGCCCCGTCTCGTCACGCACCGGGGTCACCTTCGCATACTTGATGGCAGACAGGGAGTCAGCCACGATGGACAAGCCCGCGATACCGCAGCCCATGGTGCGGGTGATCTCGGAATCGTGCAGTGCCATCTCGATCGACTCGTAGGCGTAACGATCGTGGCAGTAGTGAATAATGTTGAGGGCCTCAACATAGGTTCCGACCACCCAGTCGAGCATCTCCTCATACTTCTGCCACACGTCGTCGAAATCGAGCGGGCCGTCGCCAACAACGCCCTCGTGATCGGGGACGATCAGCTTACCGGTCATCTCGTCCCGGCCGCCGTTGATGGCGTACAGCAGCGACTTGGCGGCGTTGACTCGTGCACCGAAGAACTGCATCTGCTTGCCCACGCGCATCGGCGAAACACAGCAGGCAATAGCGGCGTCGTCGCCCCAGTGCTCGCGGATCTGACCGTCAGACTCGTACTGAATGGCCGAGGTTTCAATCGAAATCGAGGCGCAGAACTTCTTGTAACCCTCCGGGAGATTTTCGTCCCAGAAGATGGTGATATTCGGCTCCGGCGCGGGACCGAGATTGCGCAGGGTCTGCAGAAGACGGAAGGAGGTCTTTGTGACCAGCGGACGGCCGTCGTCGCCGAAACCCGCATCCGACCACGTGGCCCAGTACGGGTCACCGGAGAAGATCTGGTCGTACGCGATGGTGCGCAGGAAGCGGACGATACGCAGCTTCATGACGATGTTGTCAATAAGCTCCTGTGCCTCCGCCTCCGTGAGCGTACCCGCCTTGAAGTCACGCTCGAAGTAGATATCGAAGAAGGCGGACAGCCGCCCGATCGACATGGCCGCACCATCCTGGCTCTTCACGGAAGCCAGGTAGGCGAAGTACGTCCACTGCACGGCCTCACGGGCGTTCTTTGCCGGGCCGGAGATATCAAACCCGTAAGAAGCCGCCATGTTCTTCAACTTCTTGAGCGCCTTGATCTGCTCGGAATGCTCCTCACGGTAACGCGCCCAATGCTCGGAGAAGGGCTGGTCGGCCACCGCGTCGCGGGTCTTCTCCTTATCCGCGATGAGGCGGTCGACGCCGTAGAGTGCAACACGGCGGTAATCGCCAATGATGCGACCGCGCCCGTACGCATCCGGCAGGCCGGTGATGATATGCGAAGAACGCGCGGCGCGAATGCGCGGTGTGTAGATATCGAAAACCGCGTCATTGTGCGTCTTACGGTACTTGGTGAAGATCTTCTTCACCTCGGGATCCACTTCCTTACCGGCCTCGTGGATCGCCGTCTCAACCATGCGCCAGCCGCCGTTCGGCATCATGGCGCGCTTCAGCGGGGAATCGGTCTGCAGACCAACGACGACGTCGTCGTCATCGCTGATATAACCGGCAGGGAATGCGTCAATATCGGCGGGAGTATGGGTATCAACATCGAGGATGCGGACTTTCCTTTCCTCCGAAAGGTAGTCCTTTTCGAGTGTGTCCCAGAGGCGGAGCGTCTTCTCCGTCGCCCCCTCTAGGAAGGACGCATCGCCCTCGTAGGGAGTGTAGTTCTTCTGGATGAAATCGCGGACGTCGATATTCTCCGTCCAGTTACCGGTAGCAAAGCCGGCCCATGCCTGTTCGACTGAGGACTCAACGGCTTCCTCGGTACGCTCCATTGCTTCACCTCTCATGAAGGGTTTCTCTTGTATCGATCACCGTGACCGTGTACACCGGCCTCGTGGTCGTGTGCGACCGAATCGGCCGAACAGGACTATTGTCCACCATTACGCCGAACAATGCTGTGATACCGGTCGCGTTCACGGGCTATTTCGGAATATTGAAGTTAGGTTGTCCGCACTGCTTTGCCGTTACGGCGCCGTTTACTCCTCCCGCCTCACAGATTATGTGAGATTGCTCCACCTCAGAGGTCTGCGCGTCGCGGTCCATCGAGACGCACATGGAGGGGATGCGGAGACGTATATGGGGATGCGGGAGCGGCGGCGAGGCAGTAAGGCAGGGCACAATCGGGCGGCCCTCCCGTGTGGTCCAAAGCAGCACCGAAAACGCTAATGAGGGACACCCGCAGGTGCCCCCATCATGAACACCCAAACTCGTGGCGACGGCGTTCCACCGTAAACCCTCACCGACGCCGCTGCCTGCGCGCCATGCCGTAGAGCGGCTTGGAATGGTGGCAAGTGCCGCGCGTGTCTGGTCGAGGCGTGGCGCCTGCCTGGCCAAGGGATCGGCTCAGATCGCGGTGTAGCCTCCGTCCACCGGAACCGGCACACCGGTGACATAGCTGGAAGCAGGAGAGGCCAAGAACAGCACGGCCGTATCCAGCTCCCCTTCGTTGCCGTAGCGTTGCTCGGGAATGCTCGCCTTCGCGTGCTGTTGGAAGAAGTCGGAATCGAGGGTCTCGGTGGTCAGGTCAGTGTAGAAGTAACCCGGGCAAATGGCATTGACCGTAATGCCGTGCTTGCCCCACTCTGCCGCGAGTGCACGCGTCAAATTGACCACACCGCCCTTTGCCGCATGGTATGGCGCCGAACCAGCAATCATATTGCCGACAAGACCGTACATGGAGGCGATATTGATGATCCGACCGTAACCGGCGGGGATCATCGCCTTCTTCGCCACAGCGCGGGCCACACGGAAGGTGCCGAAGAGATCGATTTGCATCTCGTTCTCGAACTGCTCGTCGGTGATGTCCTCCGCGTTGTCTACTGCTCCGGTACCCGCATTGTTGACCAAGATATCCACGCGGCCGTACTCGCTAAGGACTGTGTCAACCATGGCATCGACGCCGGCAGTATCGGTGATATCGCAGCGCACTGCGAGAGTCGGCACGCCGAACTCGTCGGCGATTTCCTTGGCGACGGCGTCGATACGCTCCTTGCGGCGTGCCACCGCCACGATGGTGGCACCCGCGCTGGCCAGGGCCTTGGCCATCTGCACGCCGAGGCCGGCTGAGCATCCGGTAACGATGGCGACACGGCCGGTAAGATCGAAGTAGTTGCGGTTCACGTGAATTCCCTCCGTTGGGATCGGCAATATTGTGGCCGGTTCTTCGGCGGGCCGAAACGGCTGGCAAAGGGCAGTCGTTTCGATCACCGTCCCGAGTATTCGCCACATCGGTCACACGGCCCTCTATGTGGGACCGCTCATACCGAGCGGACGAATCCGACACCGATAATTGTAAGGGTTCTCTTCCTCAGGTGGCTACCACTTGCGGAAACATGCCGCCACAGGTGCCGGTTATTAGTCCCTCGCTGCCCGGCAGCGCACAGCGCGCAGGACAGGGAGGCAGCTGGCATGGGGCTGCGCGATGGACCACCCGAACGTGAAAGAGTGACGGAGTCACGCATAAGGAGTGAAGATGCAACGCCAGGAGCAGGTCGAATACCTGATCGAACGGCTGCTTGACGAGATGCCGGAGTACCGGCTCGCAGCCGGGGAGGTCAACGCGGCGAACAGACGCGCGTTACTGCGAGCATTGATGAATATCCGTCCTCCCAGAGCAGTCGACGAGAGCTTTCTGACAGTCCAGGACACCTTGCTCAGTGCCGAGCGAGATGAGAAGGGCATCGTATCCCTCCGCGACCTTCGCGGCGACGAGGCAATCTCCTCCGACGTCGCGCCAGTGCAAGAACGACCTGCGCCCGGATCACCCGAGTTGCTCCTGTGGCAGGGCGATATCACTCGGCTGGCCGTAGACGGCATTGTTAATGCGGCCAACAGCAAACTGCTCGGCTGCTTCGCCCCTAATCACCGCTGTATTGACAACGCGATCCACTCCGCCGCCGGAGTACAGCTACGGGAGGAGTGCGCACGCATTATGAGCGCGCAAGGCCATGATGAGGCAACGGGAGACGCGAAGATCACCGCCGGCTACAACCTGCCTGCCTCCTACGTGCTGCACACCGTCGGCCCTATCGTCAACGGCTCCCTCACCGACACCCACCGCGAACAACTCACCGCCTGTTACCGCTCCTGCCTGCACCTCGCGCTGGATCACGAGCTCAGCTCGATCGCCTTCTGCTGCATCTCGACCGGTGAATTCCACTTCCCCCACCAGGAGGCGGCGCAAATAGCCGTCGAAACGGTCCGCAACGTTCTGGCGCAGGCCGGTAGTACGATAACCGTTGTTTTCAACGTATTTAAGGAAGAAGATCGTGCCCTCTACTCGCAGTTCCTTCAACGATGACGGCTTCGTGCTGGCATCGGCGTCGCCTACTGATGCCGATCTCGCCACGCTCTCCACACTTCTTCACGACGCCGATGCGATCGTCGTCGGCGCCGGAGCCGGTCTCTCCACGGCGGCAGGGTTCGCATATTCGGGTCCGTTCTTCGAGGAGCATTTCGCCGACTTCATCAACGCCTACGGTTTGACGGACATGTATTCTGGCGGCTTCTACGATTTTCCGTCACCGGAGCATAAGTGGGCGTACTGGAGCCGGTTCATCTACTTCAACCGGTATGAGCACGCCATTGGCCAGCCGTACCACGATTTGCGCATGCTGTTGGCGGGACGTGAGTACTTCGTCATTACCACGAATGTTGATCATTGCTTCCAGCGCGCGGGGTTCGATAAGCGCAGGCTCTTCTACACCCAGGGCGACTACGGCCTGTGGCAATGCTCCGTGCCGTGCCACGCAGCGACGTATGACAATGAGGAAATAGTGCGCCGCATGGTTGCCGAACAGAGCGACCTGCGGGTGCCCAGCGAACTGGTTCCCCTCTGCCCGCGCTGCGGCGAGCTGATGACGACGAATCTGCGTGCCGATAACACCTTCGTGGAGGACGACGGCTGGCACGCTGCGGCGGCTCGCTACCGTAGCTTCTTGCAACGCCACTCCGAGGGGCGGGTGGTATACCTCGAACTGGGTGTCGGTGGTAATACGCCAGGTATTATCAAGTACCCCTTCTGGCGATTAACCGCTGCAAACCCGCATGCCACCTATGTTTGTGCAAACCTTGGTCAGGCCTTCGCCCCGCAGGCGATCATCGACCGCGCACTGCTGTTGAACACCGACTTGGCGGAGCTGCTGAGCAGCCTTCGTGGAGCCGCCGAATAGGCGCGGTCCCACCGCCATCGGGCTCGTCAACCGTTGTCCGCATTGGCGTGTGTCGGACAGGCCACCGGGCAGCGTCTCCGCGGCGATCGGCGGACTGTTGTCTGCATCGACGTGTGCCGGACAGGCCACGCAATCAGGTAGCCCGTCAATGCACCGGAGCCGCCGGAAGCGCTGAACGAGTACCGGCCGATGCAGGTGCTGACCATGAGTCACGGGGCTGGCTGTGACTCATGGTCGCCCTCCGCACTGGGAGCAGTCGGCGCAGCCAGGAACGCCGACTCAGAGCTCTCCTTATCGCTGGGATAAACCGGCGGCTCCACAGAGTTCGCCTCCGGCGTGTTCCGGTTCCGGATGAGGTGGACAACGCAGACGATCACGACCGCGGTGATCGCGATGCCTGCTATCCAGAAGTCGAACCTGAGGATGTTGTACATGAGGCCACTGCCTGAGGCTGTCACATCTTCTTCCCCGCGTGTGATTGCCGCCGTCAATGCCTGCATTGCCATGAGCATCCGCATTGGCCCGTCCTTCAGTCTCGCGTTAGCTTGCGGTAGGTCACCGAATGCGGATGCGCTGCCTCCGGCCCCAATCGGTCGACCTTGTTCTTCTCGTAGGCTTCAAAATTACCTTCGAACCAGTACCAGGCCGCCGGGTCATCATCGGTGCCCTCGTAAGCCAAGATATGGGTGGCGACACGATCCAGGAACCAACGGTCGTGCGTGATGACCACGGCACACCCCGGGAACTGAAGCAGTGCGTTCTCCAGTGAGGAGAGGGTCTCCACATCCAAGTCGTTGGTCGGCTCGTCGAGGAGCAGGAGGTTCCCGCCCTGTTTGAGGGTCAGAGCCAGATTCAGCCGGTTCCGTTCTCCACCCGAGAGCACGCCTGCCTTCTTCTGCTGGTCCGGCCCTTTAAAGCCGAAGGCGGAGACGTAGGCACGCGAGGGCATTTCTACATTGCCCACCTGGATGTAGTCCAGCCCGTCCGATACCACTTCCCAGAGGGTTTTCTCCCCGTCGATTCCCGCCCGGTTCTGATCGACGTAGGAGAGCTTGACCGTCTCGCCAATCTTCAGCGTCCCGGAGTCCAGCGGCTCAAGGCCGACGATGGTCTTGAACAGCGTGGTCTTTCCAACGCCGTTGGGGCCAATGACTCCGACAATTCCATTGCGAGGAAGGGAGAATGACAATCCGTTGATTAGTGTGCGATCGCCGAAGCCCTTCTTCAGGTCGGTTGCTTCCAACACCACGGATCCAAGCCGCGGCCCTGGTGGAATCTGAATCTCTTCGAAGTCGAGCTTACGGGTGCGTTCAGCCTCCGCAGCCATTTCCTCGTAGCGTTCCAGACGCGCCTTGGACTTGGCTTGGCGCCCCTTAGCGGATGACCGTACCCACTCGAGCTCGTCCTTCAGACGCTTGGCGAGTTTCGCATCGCGCTTGCCCTGAATCTCCAAGCGCGCTTGCTTGGTTTCAAGATACGTGGAGTAGTTGCCCTCGTAGGGATACAGACGCCCACGATCCACCTCGGCGATCCAGCTGGCAACATGGTCAAGGAAATAACGGTCGTGTGTGACCGCAATAATCGCTCCTGCGTACTGCTGCAGATGCTGCTCCAGCCAAAGCACGGATTCCGCATCAAGGTGGTTCGTTGGTTCGTCAAGCAGCAGCAGATCAGGTGCTTCCAGCAGCAGCTTGCACAGGGCCACACGGCGGCGCTCACCTCCGGAAAGAACGGACACCGGAGTGTCACCGGGAGGGCAACGCAGAGCGTCCATGGCCTGTTGCAACTGGGCATCCAGATCCCACGCATTGGCCGCGTCAATCTCGGCTTGCAGCTTGCCCATCTCATCCATCAGCGCATCGAAATCCGCGTCCGGATCCGCCATTTCTTCACCGATCTGGTTGAACCGATGGATCTTGGCGATGATATCGGCCCGGCCCTCCTGCACATTCTCCAGGACCGTTTTCTCTTCATCCAACGGCGGTTCCTGTTGCAAAATGCCGACACTGTAGCCGGGACTGAGCCGTGCCTCTCCATTTGACGGTTCATCAAGGCCCGCCATGATCTTCAGGATCGTCGACTTGCCCGCACCGTTCGGGCCGACCATGCCGATCTTTGCTCCCGGGTAAAACGCCATGGTCACGTCATCGAGGATCGTCTTATCGCCGACACGCTTGTAGGCGTGAATCATCTGGTAGATGTACTCTGCCACTGTTCTCCATCCGCTGTATCAAGTCTCGGGCCGCCCGGGCAAGTTAACGGCCCTCGTACAGGATACAACCCCGGCCGCCGCCGTTGAGAACCAGCGCGTGAGGCTCATGCCACCATCGGGGCGCAGCGAGGTCACGCAGTTACCAACAGCGGAGCCACGGCATCGTTCCGGCAAGTGGTTACACCATCACAGCACTTAGGTTGCCTGCCGGATCTGGGCCGCTCTGACTCGGCGCCGAAGCAAACTCCGCTGCCGCTGGTGGAAGCCCTGACTGCTCACCATCCAGCCCATGCGGATCGTCATTCATATCGGTTCCCGTATCAATGCCCTGCTCAGGGTATGGCCGTGGCGGCTCTGTATTGCTCGCCGAGTCACGTGGTTCCCCATCAACTGGGTCAAGGGCCCGCTGCCGTGTCTTAACAAAGTTGGCTTGGCCGGTACTCAGTTCGATGCCGAAGGCGTCTGCAACGATCACATTTTCGCTGTGGTTATGCCCTTCTTTATCCGTCCAGGTGCGCGTATTCAACCTGCCGCGCACCAGCACCGGGGTGCCCCGCCGCACGCATTCAGCGACATTCGTACCGAGGTCGCCATAGCACCGCACTGAATACCAGGACGTCGTTCCGTTCTCGAAAGTTCGGGTGTCACGTCTGAAGTTGCGCGGCGTGACACCCACGCGGACAATCGAAGTTGAGCGCCCAAGGGCATTGCTGAACACCGTCGGATCTGCGCCGACGTACCCGCGGATGGCGATAAGCGTTTCATTAGACATTACGTTCTTCCTTTCTGTACCCATCACTTGGCACGGGTCCAGCATCCGCGATTGGCGGTAGGGACGGAAGAAAGGCGCGATCTGCTGTGGAAAAAGAGCCCATTTCCGCGCCTGTGGGGATCGCGAGCCGTACATCCGCAAGCACTTCATGTACCGTTTTGTACATACTCCCGCACCGCACCACGCCCGCACACCAACGGCGATCCATAGCTCAACTCGCTGCTCAATGCGGCAGGTTCGCGGATGATTTGATCGGGTACGTATCCGACTAGCGACGATTCACGCCTGACCACGCTCGGAGTGTCAGAGAATCCGCCGGATGTCATAAGCCCCTGCGGCCCAGTGCGTCACACTCGCCATGCAAGATCAGCATTCAAGCATTCATCTGAGCCTCTGCGCCAGAGAGCGGGCCCGGGGCTCATACCTCAAGTGCTTCACGGGCAAGCCGATGCCGGTCCAACACGGATGCCGCGGTTTCCACCAAGGTCTCTTTTGTGCTCTGTGCAATCGCCTCTGTAGCGGCCGCCTCGTACTGCTCGGCGGCGCGTATTCCCGCAGCCGCCTGCATGCGCACGCCCACGTACCACAACACCGCGCCAAGGGCCAGCCCTCCCACCGCGAGAGCGATACGGGCGGGAAGAACTCTCGCCGGTACTCCAATAATGGCAAGAACAATGCCGGCAACAGCGAGCAAGCTGCCGAGCACTCCAAGAACAATGGTGGGCTTACGGGAGACCGATGGCACCGGCACTCCCCGTACCGCGAGCGCAATCGCACGCCGCACACGGTCAGGATCGGGAATCGCCTCCGCAACCGCATCCTGCCACCGTGCGGGTAGTCCGGCCCGTACATGCGATATCCACGCATCGCGCGCGGCAACCACCATGGATGCGGCAGGCCGCTCCGGCTTGGCAATGGCGCTTTGCCCCAAGGTATGCCCCGCCTGCCGTAGGGACTCGACGACAGCCGGAATGCCGCAAGCGCTGACAATCTGCTCGTTCGTTGCCTCAAGGACCTCCCCGTCGAGCTCCGCCTCGCCGTCGCCCACGCTTACGGCCAGACGACGTCGTATCGCATCCAACTCGGCTTGAGCAGTCGCAATGCCGGCCTCCGTAGTTTGAACGGCGTCGCGCAAGGCCTGCCGGATCGGTTCCAAGCCCTCGTGATTCAAGGCCGATGCCGCATGGACGGGAACGCCCTCTAGGCCGTCCTCCTCCAGCAGGCGAATCACATCGGCCACCAAGGCGTCATAGCCTGCGGCCGGAATGGTATCCACCTGGTTGAGGACCACGATCATATGGTCCTTCCTTGCCCGCATCGCAGCCAGGTATGACTCGTGAATGAGATGATCGGCGTACTTTTGTGGATCGAGCACCCAGACAAGCACATCCACCATCGGCAACAGCCGATCAACCATCATCGAATGCCCCACGGCAATCGAGTCATGGTCCGGTAGGTCAAGAAGCACGAGCCCGTCCATGGGGTCACTGCCTGCGGTGAGAATGGACTCATGGCTGATACGCCGATTCGCGTTCACGCCAAGCATGTCCAAAAGGTGCGAGGCATCCGCATTCCACACACATGCCGTCGCTTGTTCCGTCGTCGGGCGGATCTCTCCCGCATCGGCAAAATCCAGCTCCGTCAAGGCATTGAAGAGTGTCGATTTACCAGATCCGGTGCCACCAGCCAGGGCGGCTACGGTCAGACCGATACCCGCGCCGAGGCGTTCCTGCGCACTGAGCAGTTCCCGGCGCACACGCGCCGCCAAGAACGGGTCGATGCACTCGCCGCCGGCTTCAACCGCCAAGCCCAGCTTCTCCAGACGCTCCGTCACATCGGCAACACTGGCGCGTCCGGTAATCGGCTTCGCCACTGCGGCGCCTTGATCACCTCCGGCAGAGCTCTCCTGTTCAGCATCGCTCGCGTGGGCGGGCTGAGTATCGTCTGCGGCCTCCGGCGCATCCTTCGGTCCATCAGCCACGCCCGCGGTGTCGTCGACGGCGGAGTCCTCTTCTGTTTCCGTATCCGCCCGATCCACTGCCTCAGCGGCCGATCCCTCGGCGTCGGTTACAAGTTCTTCGCCAGCGGCTACGGACTCCTCGCCCTGCCCGTCTACCATTGCGGCCCGATCCTCCGGCACCGCATCGAGATCGTCATTGTCAGCCACGAGCTCATGCCCCCTTTGCCTGATCCTGATCGAGATACTCACTGGCACGCAGACGCAATTGACGGCCGTTACCGATGGGAATCTCGTCAAGTACGGAAGTGTACGCTGTCACGGCCTGGTCCACAGCGCCCTCCAGCCGCTCCGCCAGTTTTTCACGCGCAGGGCGTAGGCCTTCGGCGATACCCAGCACTCGAAGCGCCTGCTCCGCGCCGCCGACACCACCCGCCGCAGACCCGAGCAGCGCTGCGACGCCAGAGGATGTCAGCCACGGATTCTCCGGTACTGTTTGCGCCATCATCGTAAGGTCAGAATGCCACTGCGAGACGGCGTCGGCAACAATTCCGCGCACCGACAAGCGCTTTTGCCCTTCCTCCCGGTACTCCGCGGTCTGCACAACGGTCTCGCCCCACACCTTCTGGATCGCCTCATCCGCAGAAATAAGCGCTTGGTTGAGCCCCACGCGAATGGAGGTGAGGACACCATCGAACACGGAACCAGCGGCGGCGTCACGCTCAGTCTTACGGCGCCGCTGTAGCAGCCCCGGGCGTTCGCCGGCGGTCAACGACGCCAATGCACCCCCCGTCGAGGCAAAAGACAACCACGATGTGGTCGGCGCGCCGTGACCGTAGCGTCCCAAGCGTGCGTTCGTTGCGACTTTGTTCCGCGGTTCCTCGGTAGCTTGCCGCGCCTTCTCCGCCAAGTCCTGGACTGCGGCCGCCTGCAACTCCACTGCCTCTGACAGGTCGAGCAGTTCACGTCGCAGCTCCGGCAGCATGGCCTGCGTTGTCCGGTCCACCAGTGCCGTGCCCAGTTTCGCGGCAGCGATAACCTCGAGCCACTCCCGAAACACCGCGACGGCCTCCGGCTCCAACAGGCCTTCATGCGGCCCGGCATCGTTGATCAGCATCAGCGGATCCTCACCGATCCCTGTTGCTTCCATACGGCTGAGCAGGTCGCTGCGAACCGCTTCCAAGGCTCGTTCGGGGATACGGTTGAGGACAACCGCTGTTGTCATTCCGCGACGATGAGCGTCAGCCAGGGTATCCCACGCCAGAGCATCCCCATACCGGGCTGCCGTCGTCACGAACACCCAGAGATCGGCGGCATCCAACAACCTCCGCGAAAGCTCACGATTCCCGGCATCCACGGAGTCCAAGTCCGGGGCATCGACCAGCACAATGCCCGGAACCGCGCCTTCACTGACTACGACCTTGCCCATCTCAAGGAGCGCATGACCCTCCATCGCCGCGGCGTTGGAGGGGTGCACGGCGATCACCGGGAAACGCGTTGTCGGCCGTAACACCGAAGCGGGCGATGCCTCCTCACCGAGAATCGAATTGAAGATCGTGGACTTTCCAGCTCCCGACGACCCTCCGAGTACAACAACGGCCGGCAGATCCGACTGGCGCAGATGCGGGAGGATACGCGTCTTGAGTTGCGTGAGGAGCTGCTGGCGCGATTCAGAGAGTTCGCGGGAACCGGGCATATCGAGCGGCAGCCGGGCATTCTCCAGCGCAGAAATGGTACGTGCGACGAGATCGACCAAATCGCGATGCGTGGTTGCAGACTTCACGCGCCTATTCTCCGCTACTTTGCAGGAAAAGTGGCGGATCACTCGCGGCATGTGGCAAAAGAATTGGTACTCGCGCCGTCCTCGGGTACATTAAGGGGAGCCAGAATCCAGCTGGGTCCGCCTCCATAGCTCAATGGATAGAGCAACGGCCTTCTAATCCGTAGGTTTCCGGTTCGAGTCCGGATGGGGGCGCAACTAAGAGCGGCAGGGCCACGCCGAAATGCCGAACACGCTCAATACTTGTGAGGGCACGTTCCGGGCCGATCACCGGCTTCGACGGCACCCACCTCGTCGAAGCCGGTTCTCGTGGCCCTGATGCCGACTATGCCTCGGCTACAAGCGCACGCATCACGGCGCGAGCACCCTTTTCGCGCAGCTCGTGCAGGCTGCGCGTAAAGGCCGCGCTGAAACGCGGGTCCGAACCGATCTCGCCGAATACCTGCTGGTCCGAAATGAAGGCCTCGTCCTCGCCGGCACGCTGCCGCGCCGCAAGCTGCTGCAAGCGCTCCCCCTGCTTGTCGTCGACGACGATCGTGGAACCGTCTTCCGCAGTACCTTCCTCTCCCAGCGCCCAGGCGGCGCACATCGCCGCTCCCAACTGGATCGGGCCGGACGCGAGGTTGTCACGCACGGTGGGGAGAACGAACTTCGGCATGCGGTCGGAAGCATCCTGCGCCAAGCGGGCCAGAGTATCCGCGATGGACGGATTGGTGAAACGCTCGAAAAGCGAGTTCACGTACTCAGAAAGGTCTATGCCGGGAACTGGACGCAGCGTCCGCAGGGCTTCCCGTTCCACGTAGGCCCGCGTGATCGCAGCGATATCAGCATCGGCAGCAGCCTCATGGGCGTACTCGATGCCGAGCAGCCGCCCCCAGTGGGCAAGGGACTGATGGGAGGCATTGAGCAGACGCAGCTTCATCAACTCGTAGGGCACGACGTCGTCGACCAGTTGCACGCCAACTTCCTCGTATGCCGGCCGCCCCAGGGTGAACTTGTCCTCCAGAACCCACTGAGCGAAGGGCTCGGCGGTCACGGGCCAGCTATCCTCGATACCGTACTTGTCACGCACCATCGCAATGTCCTGCTCGGTTGTCACCGGGGTGATCCTGTCCACCATGCAGTTCGGGAAGGCCACGTTCTGCTCGATCCACTCGGCCAGGTCCGGGTCCGTCATGCGTGCCTGCGCCAGGACGGCAGTGTGTGCCACCTTCCCGTTTCCGGGCAGGTTATCGCAGGACATAACGGTGAACGGGGCCACACCGGCGTCTCGGCGCATGCGCAGTGCTTCCACGATGTACCCGAAGGTGGTCTGCGGCTGGCTAGGATTCTCGGCGTCGTGCACAGCACCGGGCGCGGCGGTATTGAATACACCGGTTGCATCGTCAATGTTGTAGCCGCCCTCGGTCACCGTGAGTGAGACGATACGGGTTGTCGGCGCCGCCATCACCTCCAGAACGCGGGCCGGGTCATCCGGGGCATACATGTAATCGTGGATGGAACCGATGACCCGCGGTTCCAGCGTTCCGTCCGTGTGCTTGAGCACGAGGGTGTACAAGCCCTCCTGCGCCTTCATCACATCACGCATACGCTGGTCGGATGGCATGACGCCAACGCCGCAGATCCCCCAGTCCAAGGCCTTGCCCTGGCTCATGAGGCGGTCAAGGTACATTGCCTGATGAGCACGGTGAAAGTTCCCGAGTCCAAAGTGGACGATTCCGGTTGTGATCGCATTGCGATCGTAATCCGGGAGCAGTGGCGAATCGGTAAGCTCATTGATCTTGACGGAAGTCATCATTGTCCTTTCAATTCGGGCTTCTACCTCTGCGTTAGAAGCTCTGTACTTCAAGTGTGCGACCCATGCCGCCCCACGGCGCCGACCGATGTGCAGAAGAAACTGACCGGTGTGTGGGAATGTCGCGAGCAGCTATATGCGCGTGACCTGCACCTTCTCGGTGGAATCTGCACTGTTCACCCCAGGACCTATGACCGTTTCACCACCGGAATGTGACCGTTGTGTGTGTCACCCGATCGAAAGCAAATGACGCACCGGCCGCGGAATCACCTCCGGCGGCGAAGGAGTGCGACCCGGTCAACAGGAACCCATGCGCCGGCCGGGCAGGGCGCCCGGCGGGTGGTTGGCTGCTTGATGTGCGCGCCCTGGCCGGGCTGACCCACACCCGACGCCGTGGCGGCAGCAAAACGACCTGTCGAGGCGCTAGGCCCGCACGATCTCCGTTCC
>SUUB01000017.1:4674-19382 GCA_015062745.1 Actinomycetaceae bacterium | reverse complement strand
CGGGCTGACCCACACCCGACGCCGTGGCGGCAGCAAAACGACCTGTCGAGGCGCTAGGCCCGCACGATCTCCGTTCCGAGCAGTGAGTAGCGACGCGCCGTCGCTTCACGCATTTCGTGCCCGGTGATGGCGCATTCAACGTCGGCGAGTCGGCCGAAGCGCACAAACGTGGATTGGCCGAACTTCGAATGGTCGCCGACAAAAATGCGGCGACGAGCGGCGGCCATTGCCGCCCGTTTGGTTCCCGCGACGGCCGGATCCGGGGTTGTCAACCAGCCTTTCTCAGTGACTCCATTCGCCCCGACTATCGCCAGGTCTAGTTCCATGGATTCCAACATGCTCACCGACCAGGGGTCGACGACGCCGAGGGTCGATGCCCGCACCCGACCTCCTACCGCGATCACGGTCAGATGTGGAAGCTTCGCCAGTTCACAGGCGGTCGGAAGCGACGACGTGACAATGGTGAGTTTTCTATTCTGTGGGAATTCACGGGCGACGACAAGAGGCAGATAGCCTTCGTCAATGAAAATGGTTTCCGCCGTGCCAATTCGCTGAGCCGCCACACGGGCGATGCGGAGTTTCTCTTCCGCGTTCCGTGTGGTGCGCTCTTCGCGATTGGTCTCAAAAGTGCCGGATTCCACGGCTCGCACGCTTCCGTAAGCGCGCGTTACCTCGCGGCGATCCTCCAATACGCGCAAGTCACGCCTGATGGTCTCCGCCGAGACACCGAAGACATCCGGAAGATCGGCCACAGCCATATTGCCGCGCTGCCTTAGCATCTCTACAAGGGCCGCCCGGCGTTCATCGGCCCTTTCTTGGCTTCGCGCTACTGCAGGCATTCCTTCCCTCACATCTCAGTGGTCACCACTGCGTGGCGTGTGCCGCGAGGTGCGCGGCGTAGTGTTGCAGGTCGGCTTCGATTGTCGGGTTCTTGAAGATGTCGAGTATCGCGAACTCAGGCAGAATCGTGTACCCACAGAACCGATAGACGGCTGTGATGTCGGCGAACGCATCCGCGAGGCTACGCCCGCAAAACACGGGATTGTCGGCATTATCGAAGGCTTCCGCCGGAGCATTCCACGTCGACGAAATCATGAAGGCACGACCGTGCATCTTGCCGCCAGAGCCATAGGGAATGCTCGGGTCCTTCCGGGTGCGTCCGTCGCCGGAGAGGAGCGAACCTGAATGAAGCCCCACATTGAAAACTTCGTCGACGTATTTCTTCCAAGTCCAGGGTGCCGAGAACCAGTTCACCGGGGTTTGTAGAATCACCAGATCGGCGGCCAGGTGCTTTGCCTCTTCCGCCTGTGGGTCGTACCCGCGATCGATAACGGTCTCCAGCACCTCATCGCCACGATTCTCAAAAAACCGCTTGGCGATGTCGAAGGCGGACGCGTTCAGAGTTCCCTCTGACCACCCGGGATAGTTGTGGTGCGCATTGATCAGTAGTACCTTCATTGCGATCCTCTTCTCTTGCCGGCAACCCGAGCTCCACGGGCATCGAGCCCTGTGGCCATCTCTTCAATTCTCAATTCACCGGACGGTATGAGTCCCCGGACGGCATGGACGGTATGGGCAGTGCATTCCGTGATTCTCTCGTGCACCGCAACGCAAGAGCCTGCTACCCCGCCACGTCCTCCGAATAGTTGAAGCGCCGGCGGTCTCACTGCGGCCCGTCAATCGCCACACCGTACCCGCGCCATGTTGGCTGCCAGGTGGCCCCACGACGACCGCGGGACACCCGCCAACCGTACCCGCGCGATGATGGCTGTCAGTGTAGCACTCGGTTCACAGCGAGAATGATGCAGCTTCAGGGTCCCCATCCGATCGAATACACCCCACCCGGATCCAAACCCGGAACGAGAGCGCGAGCCTCAGCATGGCGAAAACATGCATCACTGAGTGGCACATCACCCCGGCCGCATGCATCCGGACACGCACATTAACCCGGACGTCCGCCCCCGTCTGTTCACCTCGCCCCGGTCATATACCTCACCCCAGCCGCCCGCCTCACCCCTCTGTTCACCTCATCTCAGCCGTCTGCATCACACCGGCCGTGCGCAACGCCACGCACTCGTTCTGGCGCGCCAGAAGGCGGCTCCCCACGCACCGCATGCGAGCACTCAGCAGCGTCACGCCCCCTCTCACAACACAACACCTTCGTCCACTGCAGCGCACGGGCGAGTACACTTGCCGCCGTGACTACCCATGATGCAGCAAGCCGTGAACCGAATACCCCTATCGTGTGGATCGACTGTGAGATGACCGGCCTAGACGTCGACCTCGATGAGCTCGTCGAAGTGTCGGTTGTGATCACCGATTCCGATCTGACTCCGGTCGACGCGGGTATTGACCTCATCATCAAGCCCACATCGCGCGCCGTGGAGCATATGGGAGACTTCGTTCGCCAGATGCACACCAACTCCGGGTTGATCAAGGAATGGGAGGATGGCCTTGAACTGGGCGAGGCCGCGGCACAAGTCCTCGACTACATCAAGCGTCATGTGCCCGAGGCGCGCAGAGCTCCACTGGGTGGTAATTCCGTGGGCACGGATAGAACCTTCCTCGCCAAGTACATGCCGAAAGTCGTCGAGCATCTGCACTATCGGGTAGTTGATGTCTCCTCCATTAAGGAGCTCGCCAAACGGTGGTACCCGCGCGCCTATTTCGCTTCACCGGAGAAGACCGGCAACCACCGTGCCCTCGGTGATATCTACGATTCGATCGACGAGTTGCGCTACTACCGGAGCGTCCTTATGCCGGATGGCGAGGGGCCGACGACGGCGCACTGCAAAACCGCGGCCGCTACCGCCGCCGGCACAACCGCCCGCATCGCGCAAGCGTCGCAAGCCGCAGAAGGCTAGCGCCCGGCAACTCCTCGACGAGGACGCTGTGGGTTTCCCGCCGCAACGATCGCCGTTACAACCGACGCCGCCGACCTCGAACGCGCGAGTCGGTTGCGCACCCGCGCAGGGCCTCCGCGGCCTCTGAGCGCGTGAGGCCTTTCAGGCAACCGTGTCCGGGTACACCGCCAACTCCACCAGGTTTCCATCCGGGTCGCGCAGGTACACCGATTCCATCGGCCCAAGCGCTCCGGTTCGTTGCAGCGGTCCCAGTTCTATGGTGAGTCCGGCCCGCCGGAGATCGGCGACGACGTCGTCCATCGGTCCGGCAACCACGAAGCACATGTCACTGCTACCGGGCGTGACGGAACCCGCATGCGGCTCCAACTCATGTCCGCGCTGATGAAGGTTGATTTTGGACTGGCCGAAGCGCAGCGCCCACCTCCCGTCAAAGGTGAAGGCCTCCATCCCGATGGCCTCATAGAAGGTGATTGTGCGCGCAACGTCCGCCACCGTGAGAACCAGGTGGTCCAGGCGCTTCATCGCCACCATGTGTTTTCCTTCCGCCGGGGATTCTCGGATCGGCTAGCGGGCAGCGGCCGCAGCCAAGGAGCGTTCATCAGACCACCCAGGCTCCGCGCTCACCAGACTGGTCGAGAGCGGACCAGGCGATCGAAGCCCACCGTTCACCAGACCGAGGCCCACCGTTCACCAGATTACCCGGAGGGTGCCTCCACTGCACTTGAGGCCCCACGGTCCGTCAGGCCGCTACGCCCACTCACACCTTCCCGGGCGGCACCACCGACCAGACTATTCGAAACGTGTGGCGCTGTGGTCCGTCCACCGCACCGCGACCCGATACGCCACCATGGCCGCAACACCGACCAATGCCAGGCACAGCGCCAATATCCCGTAGTACCACAGCCCGGGCCAGGAGATGCTCCGCTCGCTCAACCCGGTGATTATGACCCAGCCGGTGAAGACCCCGAGCGCGACCGCGCCGAGGAATGCTACAACAACGGGCAGTACGGTCTCCGCGGTGATGATTCGCCGTAGCGTTGCCCCTCGCATTCCGGTCAGGCGCAGCAGTCCGAAGACTCGCCGTCGGTCCAGGATGCCGGAAATCGTGGCTACCGCGAGTGAAAGCGCCGAAATCGCCGTCGCAATCACGATGCCGATCGCCGCCATGGCGGCGAACTGGTTCTCGGTCAGCTCCGCCGCCGCATCCGCGTCTTCATCGCGGGTCAGTGGCGGAGACACCGGGTTCATGAGTCCGTTGTTCCACAGCACGGTGCGGACTCGCTCTCGTGCAGCCGCGCTGCCGTCCGTAGCAACCAGTAGTACCGCAGCGTTCTTGCCACCGGTTGGCGCGGCGGTCGGCTGAAGATCCATCGGCTCACCGGACGCTCGCAGAGCGTCAGTATTCAGCGAAACTCCCTCTGCACCGGCGGGTAACGGCAAGCCAACGGCGCGAGCGTCGGCGGCGGAGAAGACCAGGCGAGAGAAGATCGCACTGTCCGGCTCTTCCGGCCCGTAACCGACGGCCGCACCAGTCACGCCGGGCACCGCCATGATCTCTTCTTGTTGCCGGACAACGTCGGCTGTTACGCGCGCCGGGTCGTTCCCGCTTCCCGCTTGCACGATCACCGTGGACGTTGACAGGTGCGCGTCGTCGTTCAGAGCTGCAGGCGTGCCGGGTGCCGCCGTCATTGCAACGGCGAACACCGAGACGAGAAACACCGCTATGACCATGCCAGAGACGGTGCGAAAGGCCGCTCGCGGGTGGCGTGCTATTCGCGCACAGGCAATGAGGGTTGCAGGCCGCCGGGCGCGCCGTTGCCCGAGCCGCGCACACCATGCGGTGAGCATAGCCCCCGCCATCATCAGGCCGCATGCCACCAGAAGAAGCCCCAAGACCATCGTGAGTCCGGTGCTCTGCGCTCCCCATGCACTCGCCCGGACCGCCAGGAGAAGAATGACGCCCGCCACTAGCGGTACCACCGACAAGGCCCGCGGCCGCCGTTCCTCTGCGTCACGGGTGGAGCCCACGATCGGCGCCCGCCCAGACCGCGCGCGCAGCCAGGCGATAAGCGTTGCGGCCGCCGTCGTGGCAAGAATAATTCCGATAATCAGCGGCACTGGCAGCCGTAGATCTTCCGCATAGAAACGCCCCGAGTTCACGCGCACCCGTGCTGCGACCGGGACAAGCAGTTGTGCGGCCACCGCTCCGAGGCAGGAACCGGCGAAGGCCGTGAACGCGGCCTCCATCGCGGAAATTACGGCCACGGTTGGCCGTGTTGCGCCGATCAGCCGAAGCGTCAAACTATGTTCGGCGCGCTGCGCGGCACCCAAATCGGTCACGATGGCGATCAGTAAGAGGACCGGAACCAACATGGCGATTGCTCCCAGGAGGGCAATAATCTGGTACGTCTCGCTGGCATAGCGCGTCCCGGCAAAAGAAGTAACGAGTGACGCACCGTTGCCCACTTGCCCGGCATTAATGAGTTCGTCCCCTGTTACCCCTTCGACGACGACGAGGGTGTCCGGCCCCTCCAGCCCGCTGGGCTGAATCGTTCCCGCAGACACACCGTAACGGTCCCCCAGTTGATCGGCCGGTGCCGCCGCGATGAGCTCCTCCAACGCCGGAGAGGCGAAGTACTCGCCCGGGCGGGGAATGCCATCGACTCCCGGAAGTACCACTGCGGTCGGATCGGACGCGGCAATACGCACAACCGTGATCGTCCGCCCGCCATAGAAATCGGATGTGGTGAGGGCGGCCGCCGTGTCCGGCTCGAGCGGCAAGTCAGCTTCGGTGAGGCGTTCGGGAACACGGTATGGGGTGAGGGTCCAGGTGGAGCGCTCCGTGCGCTCCCCGATTCCACGCGAAGCTCCGAGCAGCAGCAGAAGGATTGCGACGCCGATCATGACGCCCACACACATCCCACCGACGCGACGCCGCGAAGCGGCGTCGCTGGCCACTAGCAACCGGGTGAGTTCTATCCGCGCCTTCATTGCAGCGTCCCGTCACTCTGCCCGCCCGCCCCATTACGTGTAGAGAGTGGGCGTTTTCGCGCAGCTTCCTCCGCTGCCGCGTACCCTCGATCCGCGACAGTCGCCTTCTCGCCATCCGTAGGAGTGGCCACACCGCTGGCCGCACCGGCCCTGCCATCAGTGATGCCCATCCTGCCGTTCGCGGCGCCCAAGAACTCACGTGGGGCGCTCGCCGGCCCACGCGCGGCACCCGCACTGTTACTACTACCCGTACCAGCACTGATGCGGCCGTCACGCACAATGACCTCTCGATCGGCGTATGCGGCCGTGCGTGCGTCGTGGGTTATCAGCACAAGCGTCGACCCGTCCTCTCGCACGCGCCTCACCAGCGCATCCATCACCTGTTCGGCCGCGAACGAGTCCAAAGATCCGGTTGGCTCATCGGCGAAGATGACGCGCGGGTGGGCGACAAGAGCACGCGCTATCGCAACACGCTGCGCCTGCCCGCCCGACATTTTGCCGGGCAACCGGTCGAGCTCCGCCTCCAGGCCAAGTGCGACAAGGGCATCACGTGCTCGCGGCACGGCCTTACGTCGCTCGATACCCGCCAGAAGCAGCGGGATTGTGACATTGTCAAGAGCGCTGAGATCCGGCAATAACTGACCGAACTGGAACACGAAACCGAAATCCGTCAAGCGCAGATTCGCTCTCCGCTCCTCGCTCCAGGAGCCCATGTCCTCGCCTCGATAGCGCACCGTTCCGACGTCGGGAACAAGCACACCCGCGAGGACATGCATAAGCGTGGACTTCCCCGAGCCGGATGGCCCCATAACCGCCAGACTCTCGCCTTCACGAATATCAAGATCGATACCGCGCAAGGCCCGCGTCATGCCAAACGAGTACTCGACCGCCCTGGTTTGCAGCAGGGGTTGTTGGCCTACCGTCTCTGGCGCCTTGCCGTTATCTCTATACGCTTCTCCCACCCGTTCCACCGGGCGACCATCTGCCCTACGCGACAGGTTCATCCCTGCACCTCCTTCCGAAGGGAGGCGAGCCGGGCCTCGGTCACATCAATCCACCGCAGGTCGGCCTCAATGTGGAACATTGCATGATCGGCCAGCAACGCCCCACGCAGATCGGCTTCCTGTTTGGCTCGGGTGAGTTCGCGGAGGCGAGCGAGATGTGCGCTGCGCTGGATGTCGAGAAGGCGTTGGGCGTCGTCGCCAAGCAGAAGAGCAATGATCGTCTTGGCGAAGAGATTCGATTGCAGGGTGTCCGCCACCGGATCGGCGGTGAACATCCATTCCTCTACCCTCTTGCGCCCCTGCTCTGTTATCTCGTAGCGTTTCCGTTCCGGCCCGGCCCCGGGCTCTTGGGCGACGAGTGTGATCAGGCCGTCGCGGATGAGGCGCGCCAGCGTGGCATAGACCTGACCATAGGCCAAGGGTCGGCGCGATCCGAACCAGTGGTCGTAACTCTGTTTGAGGTCGTACCCATACCCAGGGGCGGGGCCGAGCAATCCGAGCAGTGCGAGGGAGGTGTCCATGACTCGACTATACACTCAGCGTATACACCACGTCTATAGCCACCGTTGAGCGCTGTCGCGTGTGATCTTCCTGCCGCGGCGGTTTTCCGTGGCAGCGGTTCCCACCGCAGCGGTTCCTACGGCAGCGGATCTTTCTCGCAGGTGATGAGGCAGTAGTCGCGCACTCTGACCACCCACGTCGTTTTGTCACACTGCCTTCCGAGCACTCCCTGGCACGCCGGAGCCTCGCCGCCACGCCGGTACTAGCTCCCCTAAGTGGCTGGACTGCCCGTCCCTTCGCGTTCTCGTCGACGCTGTGAATCCACCGGCTCCCCTACGCGGCCGGCCTGCCCCGCAGGCCTGCCGCAGCGCGTATGACCCACGCCGTAACCCGGTCTAGAATCGGCGACTCAATGCGCCACCGTTGCCAATACAGAGGAACGGCAACACTGCGGCTCGTATCAAAACGTACGAGGGCACCGCGCGCAATCTCTTCTCTTGCTTGGTTGCTGGGAAGGACGCTCCACCCCAGGCCAAGACGTACAGCGGCGAGGAAGTCATGATTCGACGGGACGAAATGCGCTGGAGGCTCATGCAGGGCGCCAACCATTTCCAGATACCGATGCTGCAAAGAATCATGCATATCAAAACGTACCAGCGGTTGACGCTCGGGAGCGGCGGCGACGGCGTCGGCTATCTGCGGAGCACACACTGGCCAATACTCCATTGCTCCCAGCGGGCTGACCACGCAACCCGGCGCGGGCGCCGACTGTGAAGTCACTGCCGCCATCACTGCTCCTCGGCGCAGAGACTCGCGGCTGACCTCCTCGTCCTCAATACGCAGGTCCAGCATCATGGTCCCGTCCCGTGCAATATTGCCGACGACGGTTGTGAACCACGTGGCGACCGAGTCGGCATTAACTGCCAGCGCGCAGCGAGTAAGCCGTGTGGTGCCATCACTTCGCACACCGGCCACGCCCGCTGCAGCCAAAGCCTCCGTTGCGTCCGCTGTTGCCAGTTCCACCTGGCGTGCCAGCTTGAGCAGGACCTCACCCGCAGCAGTCGGCGCCACCGGTCGGGTTCGCTGCACCACTGCCCTACCTATCTCATGTTCAAGGGTTGCTAAGCGCTGACTGACTGCCGATTGAGTGATGTGAAGTCTGCGTGCGGCAGCTTCGAATGACCCTGTTTGACATACCGCAGCCAATGCGGCCAGGCTCGTCATGTTGTACATATTAGGAAGTCTAATGATACTTGCATACTCTTTAAGAAACTTGGTAGGAGTGGGATGACTACCTAATCTGATCATTATGGCCCTACCACTCATGAGTTACCTTCCGATGGCCGCCACTTTCGCCTTCGCACCCGGACCGGACGCCACCCTCACCATTCGCAGCTCGTTATCCGGCGGACGAAACCACGGCCTGGCCACCGGGCTTGGAACCGCCTCCGGGTCCGTGGTCTGGGGACTCGCCTCTGCGGTCGGGCTGGCTGCGCTCGTGGTGTCGCAACCTGCACTGTTCGCAACATTGAAGGTGACCGGCGCGGTTTACTTGGCCTTTCTCGGGCTCCAAAGCCTCAACTCCAGCGTGCGAACCCACCGGTCAGCACGTCAGCAGTCGGCCGCAGCTCGACACCCCTTACCGCTCCGTCCGCTGCTGCAACGCGCCGGCTTGCGACGGTCCGACCCGCAACGCCCCACCCTGCGAGAGACCGAGCCACAGCACTTCGCCCTGCAGCAGCCAATGCCGCAGCATTCCCCCCAGCAACACTCCGGCATCCGAGTGACGACGGCCTTGCCATCGCATCTACGCGCCTACCGTACCGGCCTTCTCGCTTCCGTTTTGAATCCGAAAATGGGGGCCTTCTACCTGGCCGTTATGCCGCAATTCATTCCGGACGGGGGTAGCGCGTTCCTCTGGTCAATGGCGCTAATGGGCATTGAGTTTCCCGTCGCCGTCGTCGCGATGTCGCTGTATGCCGTGGCAGCGGATCGCTTACGAATGGTCGTCCAGGTTCAACGTGTATCCATGTGGATGGATCGGATTCTCGGACTTGTACTGCTAGGGTTCTCCGCCCTTCTCATCGCCGAATAGACCGACGCGCAGCATGGCGTTCACTATGTGGACAGGTGGACGAAAGTCTTAAATGCATTTTATCTGCGCAACTAGGATGACTACCGGCGGCAGCGGCGAAAGCCACTCACCGTTGTATCGCCTGACATTGGAACAACGCTTTCCTGGAGAGAACCTCCATCATGGCATGCTTCCACTTGTGAGACGATAGCTTATGCACACCACCAATGGGAGAAATCTCGATGTCGAGTTCCATACAAGAAAAGCCCCGTTCGCGGGCTAATTCGCTAGTTATCCGCAGCGCCATCGTCGCTGCCCTCGGCGGCCTTGTCTTCGGCTTTGACACGGCCGTCATCTCGGGCGCTGAGGGCGCCCTACAGGAGGTCTTCAGCCTGAGTGACTTCAGCCTCGGCCTCACAGTCGCAATTGCAACCTTCGGCACCATCTTCGGCGCCATTTTCGCCGGCCGACTAGCAGACCGCTTCGGCCGTCACAAGATTCTGCTTTCGATCGGGATCATCTACATTCTCGGTTCCCTCGGAACAGCCTTTGCTCCGACCCATATCATCCTGCTGATCTTCCGCTTCATCGGCGGTATAGGCGTGGGCATGTCCAGCGTCTGCGCACCGATCTACACCGCGGAAATATCCCCGGCCGCCTACCGCGGACGCCTCGTCGGACTCGTACAGTTCAACGTTGTTCTCGGTATTCTGCTGGCCTACTTCTCCAACTTCCTCATCCGCCGAATAGCGCCCGACGACGTCGCATGGCGCTGGATGCTCGGAGTTATGGCGATCCCCTCGCTTATTTTCCTCCTCCTGCTCCTTACCGTGCCGGAAACACCGCGCTGGCTGATGAGCCACGGCCGCACGGATGCAGCCATTGCCACGAGCCGCAGGCTCTGCTCCACGCAGGAAGAATCAGACGAGCAGATCGCCGAGATCAAAGAGCAGCTAGCCGAAGATGCACGCCTGCGCAGCATGCGCACCCCGTTCTTCTCCCGGCGGTACCGGAAAGTCATTCTTATGGCCTTCGCCATCGCCGCGTTCAACCAGCTCTCCGGAGTCAACGCCATCCTGTACTACGCACCCCGCGTCATTCAGGAAGCCGGCGCAACGGATGATCAGGCATATCTCATGACGGTCGCAGTCGGTTTCATGAACCTCATTGCGACGATGGCCGCCTTGACGGTTATCGACCGCCTCGGCCGCCGAACCCTGATGCTCGTTGGATCAATCGGGTATTTGCTGAGTCTCGGCTTCCTGACCGCTCTGTTCTTCGTGTACGACGGGAGTTACAACACGACGTCGTCGGTGCTGGTGCTGGTCGGCCTGCTCTGCTTCATCGCGGCACATGCCTTCGGGCAGGGCTCGGTGATATGGGTGTTCATCTCCGAGATCTTCCCCAACCGGGTGCGCGGCGCGGGCCAGTCCTTCGGTTCACTGACTCACTGGACCTTCGCGGCGCTGACCACCCTGTTGTTCCCGAGCATTGTTGGAGCGCTCGGCGGTGGCATCGCCTTCCTGATCTTCTTCATCTGCATGATCGGACAGCTCATCTGGGTCCGTCTCGTCATGCCGGAGACCAAGGGAATTCCATTGGAGGAGATGGAAGAAAAGCTCGGCCTGCGCAAGGCCTGAGCCGCCCTGCCGGAGCTCCCCTGCGGCAATCCGTCAAGCGGTCACAGCCCGAGCGTTCCGTCCAGCGGAACTGCACTCCCCGGGACTGCGCTCCTTGACGGTGGCCGTGGCCGACAGCTCAGCGGCAGTACCCAGTGGGTTCGGTACTTCCACCCGAGGGTATCCCCATAGGCGAGCGCCCTTCAGAGCCAGGAACAATGGCTCTTGCAAGGCGCGTCGTCACTCGCGGGAGGCCGAGCCCAACAAAAGGGAACTGGCCGCACACATCAATACACACCCGTAACACCCCCTGTCCGGCACCGATTGGAGAACTTGCTAGGCAAAACCGCCGTCGGTGCCGGACAATAGGTAACAAGATCTCTATACATCCACTCAGAGGAGAATCACATGGCTGTGACCGATCCGGATGCCGCACCCGTGCTGTGCCTGGGCGAAGCGCTTATCGACGTCGTTATTCGCGACGACGAATCCGAGGAACACGTTGGTGGAAGCCCGCTCAACGTTGCGTGCGTACTCACCGAACTCGACCATCCGGCGCTCATTGGAGCGTGGTGGGGCAAGGACCAGCGCGGCGCCATGATCGAAGAGTTCGCACGGGCGCACCACGTCGGCATTGTGCCGGGGAGCGACGCGGCAGAACGAACAACCGTTGCCTACGCGCGTCTCGATGAGCAGGGCCGCGCCACATACGAGTTCGACCTGCTGTGGGACGTTCCACCGCTTCCCAACCCGGCGTCGCTTGCCCACCTGCACACTGGCAGTATCGCAGCTACCCTCGAGCCCGGCGGGACGGGTGTGCTCAAAGCTGTCAAGGACATGGCAATCCGTGGAACCGTCTCCTATGATCCGAATGTTCGCCCCTCGATCATGGAGTCGCCTGAGAAGGTCCTGCCGCGCATCGAGGAGTTGGTGTCTCTCTCCGACGTCGTGAAAGCCAGCGACGAGGACTTGGCCTGGTTGTATGGCGAAGACACCCCCGTGGAGGAAATCATCCGCAAGTGGTTGGCACTCGGACCGGGATTAGTCGTTGTTACCCGCGGTCCGTGGGGCGCCTATGCGCGGCTCGCCTCCGAGCGGGACATGCTCGTTATTGATCCGCTCAACGTGGAGGTGGCCGATACCGTTGGTGCCGGCGATTCCTTCATGGGCGGCCTCATCTCGGGCTTGCTCGACGCCGGGCTACTGGGCAATGCTGAAGCGAAGGCGCGCCTGCGCCATGCCACCTGGAACCAGATCCGTAGCGCATTGCACCGGGCGACCATCACGTCGGGGCTTACGGTGAGCCATCCCGGCGCCCACGCGCCCACCCGCGCGGATATCGACGAAGTTCTCAAGGCCGATCCACACCTCGCATAGCCGTGAGCCCGGCAGATTTCGCCGCGTGACCGGAATCCTGATCTCGGGTTGCCCGGCGAATGCGGCGCTGGGCGGGTTTGCTCAATCGCCCGCTGGGTAGGCGTGGGCGTTGCCTGATCGTATGGCCGCAGAGCCGACTGGCCCGGTCCGAGGACCGGGGCGGTCGGCTCTCCTGTTTTGCATCTTCGCGGCAGTTGGCGGGCAGAACCGATCACCGCAGCGTTGTCAGGCCGCGTAGTCAGGCGACGTTTCAAATCCGCTGCGCAGCGCCTTCGTGCCTAAGACTTGCCTTGTCGACCGTCGCGAATAACCTCCGCCACAGCAGCCTTCTGCGCCGATTCGAGTTCGGGGGCGCGCACGCCCGGCAGCGCCAAGATGTTGACGAGAATGGCCACCGTGATGAGTACAACCGCGAAACCGGTGGCGGAGTCCTCCCCGGCAAGGCCGACCAGCGGACTCACGAGTCCACCGCACACGAACTGCACGAATCCCAGAATGGCCGATCCGGTACCGGCCCGTCGCCCGGCGACGGCCAGGGCGATGGCCGGGATATTTCCGAAGGCGAACCCGAGGCAGAACACATGGCACATCAAAAGCGCAGGAATCGCAATGCGCAGCGGTGTCGAGTCGACTGGCTCCCGCATCGTCGCCAGGCACACCGCGGCCATGGCGGTATCAACAACCAGCACGCTCGCCAAAGCGGTACGAATCTGTCGTTCCGGGGCCCAACGGTTTATGAGTGCCGATGAAATCGTCGTCGCCACGGTCATGGTTGCCGCACAACAACCAAAGATGATGGTGTACTGGCCGGTCGACATGCCCAGAACCGACTGGAGAACAAAGGGCGTGGCGGATAGATAGGCCATCAGCAGTGAGAAGGTTGCCGCGTTTATGAGAATGATACGAACGAAGAAGCGGCTCTTGCTCAGTTCCTTGGCACCTGCGAGCAGGGAGCGCAATCCCGCAGTATTGCGCCGCTCGGCGGGAAGTGTCTCCGGGACGCAGAAGATGATGAGCAGCAGCAGGATGGCAGTAAATGCGGCGACGACGGCGAGGATGCCACGCCACCCAATCGGCCCAACCAGGATTCCTCCCAAGATGGGCGCGAGCACCGGCGCGATACCCTGAATCGCCATCACCAGATTCAACGCCTGAGCGGCGGCTGCTCCGCGCGCTCGGTCGGCGATAACAGCACGGCCCAGGACCATTCCTGATGCCCCGCCCAACCCCTGCAGGAACCGGGCGATGATCAGAACGGTGATATTCGGAGCGACTACTGTTGCAATGCCCGCGACAAGTGACAGCACGGTGCCCCACAGCAGTAGTGGGCGCCGACCCACCCGGTCGGAGAGCACACCAATTGTCAACTGCCCGATCGCAATTCCCACCAGGAATGCGGTCATGGTCAGTTGGACTTCCGAAGCACCCACATGCAGATCACGCGCCATGGCAGTGAAGGCGGGCAGATAGGTGTCGGTTCCAAGCGGCGCCACCGCTGCCAACGCCGCCAGAGATAGGAGAAGCGCCGGCGGGAAGGCGGATCGCAATGTCCGCGGTTCACCCTGCGATGCACCAGCGCCGTTTCCATGTCCAGCACCGCGGCGTCCCTCGGTGGCCTTGCCCTGTTCGGCGCCGGTCACGTGCTGCTCGGCAGCCTGTTGCTCGGCATCCGCAACGCGTCTTTCAGCATCGGTCAATGGTTTTGCGGCCTTCGTGGTCTGCTCTACGGCCTTCGTGGTCTGCTCTGGAGAATCTGTCACCCGCATATTGTCACTCGCGCTTTTACACACGTGGCGCCAGGGGACGAGGAATTGTGTCCATATTCTCATCGCGCGGCACTACCGCTGCCCCACACGATGACCGGTGGCCAGAAGTAGGTCACTGGCTGTCGGAAGGAAGCGACTCGTGGCTGGCGGGACGTGACCGTTGCCGGAAGGTGGGTTACTGGTAGTTGGCAGGAGGTATTAGTCGCCAGAAATAAGTTGCTAGCGGCTGCAAGGCCGATGCCGCCAGTGTCCACTTCCGAGCCTTATCCGATGACCGTGTTACCCACGCCTTTCCACGCTGGAGGCGATGGCTGGCACGCTGGAACGGCTGGCCACGGCAACGGTCGGCACGCCGGAATGGGCGGTCGGGGCGCTGGAACGGGTGGCTACGGTAACGGGCTGCGCACTGGAGCAGGCCGCTACAGCGATGGCCGGGCGTAGGAATGGGCGGCTACGGTAACGGGCTGCGCACTAGAATGGCCGCGACTCATGGCACTGGTCGGCTCGGCGCG
>SUUB01000017.1:0-4574 GCA_015062745.1 Actinomycetaceae bacterium | reverse complement strand
GCGTAGGAATGGGCGGCTACGGTAACGGGCTGCGCACTAGAATGGCCGCGACTCATGGCACTGGTCGGCTCGGCGCGGCTACTTACAGTACGTTCTTCAGCCGAGCATAGACGCTCTCCTCAATCAAATACGCCTCGCTCTTCTCCCGTTCAGCAATAGCGCCTATGCTTAGGCAATGTGGCGGATCTTCCCCGCAAGCCATTCGCGCGGCGGGCCGTTGGCCGCTACGCTGACGTGTATAGCGTTTTTCTGTCGCCGTAGCAGATACCGGTGAACGTCAGGCGAGGATTTTGAAAGGACTATTATGCGCAATCGCGACGATCTTGAGCGCACACTGCATTCTTTGGATGGACAGAGTTATGCCGCCTACCGGCAAATTGAGGGAAGCTACAACCTTGGAAAGTGCGAACTCATCATCGATCGCGTGCAAGTCGATCCTTACGCACCGCCGTCGCGCGTTCGGTTGCTCCTTGACACCGAAACGGCCGGCATTCCCGTGAACCTGCGCAACGATGCCGCCGGTCGCATTGCCACTGCAGATTTCCTGACTCGGTCCGTCGCACGGGAGATTCGGCGTATCAGGTCCGAGAGCGATAACGAGCATCCGCCGCGTATCTCGATTTTTCGGCCCGGCCAGGAAATCCTGGAGCGGACCAGCGTCATCGTGGATGACGACGGCGTCGAGGCCCGGCTCAGTGTGGGATTACCCGCTGCGGGTCGGCGTATCCGCGGGCGAGAGGCCGCCTGGATCATGTGCCGCCTTCTCCCCCGCCTGGTGGACCGAGCGCTTGCCTACAAGGCGGTGAACCCCGAAGCGCTGGCCGATCATGTCGAGTTGTACCGCGATGAGGAGTTTGTGCGCTCGCAGCTCGCCGACCGCTCTCTGGTGGCCTTCGTCGGCAATGGTTCGATTCTGCCGCGCAGTTCTGGTGACTCGGATACGCCACTGGACTCGGGTGCGGTCGAGTTCGAATCACCGGAATCATTGGAAACGAGTTTTGACCTTCCCAGCGGTCGCCGTGTCAGCGGTATGGGCATTCCAGAGGGTGTGACCGTTATTGTCGGTGGAGGCTATCACGGCAAGTCGACGCTGCTACGTGCAATCGAGCGTGGCGTGTACTCGCATATCGGTGGGGACGGTCGCGAGTGGGTCATTACCCGCGCTGATGCTGTTTCAATTCGGGCGGAGGATGGACGCGCGGTAGCCGGCGTCGATATTTCGCCGTTCATTTCCGATCTTCCCTCCGGTGCCGATACGTCGAATTTCTCCACTACGAACGCCTCCGGCTCGACGTCGCAGGCGGCAAACCTCATGGAGGCGCTGGAAGCGGGTGCTTCGGCTCTTCTGATTGACGAGGACACCTCCGCCACGAACTTCATGATCCGTGACGAGCGCATGCGGCGGCTGATTCCGGAATCGCGCGAACCCATCACACCGTTCTTTGACCGGGTGCGGGAGTTGTACGCCGAGCGTGGTGTATCGACGGTGCTGGTCGCCGGAGGTTCCGGGGCGTTCTTTGATGTGATGGACCACGTCATTGCGATGGACGCATATGTTCCGCGCGATGCCACCGACGAGGCCCGCGCAATCGCGGAAGAGGACTACGTCGAGCCCGATGACGGCATCGACGAGGAGGACGCCGAGTTCTCCGCGTTCGATGATCCGTTCTCCGCAGATCTCACGAACACCCGGCGTGGCACAGGTTCCGACGACGCCGTATTCCCGGCACCGGCGCAACGCATTCCTATCGCGTCGTCACTCCAGCCCGCTGGCAAGACGAAGCCCGCACGCGCCTCCGGAATCGACACGATCCGGTACGGTCGCGACAACGATATTGAACTGGGCGCGTTGTCACAGCTGGTCGACGAGGCACAGACTGCGGCCATCGCCGAGGCGCTGGAATGCGTGGCAGAACTGGCCGACGGGAAGCGCCCTGTCACGGATATCGTTGACGAGATCATCGGTTGGATTGACGAGGACGGTTTGGACGCCCTGGTACCGCAGCATCATTTCCTTGGTGGTTTGGCGCGACCGCGGCGTCACGAGATCATGGCTGCATTGAACCGTTACCGCGGGCTGCGTTTGGCGTAGCCGCGCCAGGTGGTTGTGCAGTTAAGCCGCGCACTTCGTGCCTGGCCGGGTTGTGTGGTAGCGCGTTGCCTGCCTGACCGGGCTTTCTGCAGCTGACCGGACTGTGTGGAACTTACCGGGCTTCGTGCTTCGAGCACCGGGCATCGCACACTACTCCGTGCGATCCGCCTTATCGAGTCGATGCGTAAGGGCAGCGGCGGCAACTCCACCGAGTGCTCCGCCTACGTGTGCCTGCCAGGACACTCCCATGCGCAGCGGTAGAAGGCCGAGGAGCATTCCACCGTAGATGGCGGCCACGGCCAGCGCGATGAGCAGGTGGCTGATTCTCCGCGTGTAGAAGCCACGGACTAGGATGTACACGAGGTAGCCGAAGACCACGCCGGAAGCCCCCAGCGTGACGCTACGCGACGGCGATACCAGCCATACGAACAACCCCGAGCACACGACCGAAACCAGCGTGACATCGGCAAAAACACGTTGCCCGGAGAGCAAGATGATAAATCCGAGCACAAACAGCGGCACGCTGTTTCCCAGTAGGTGCCACCAGCTGTAATGCAGGAACGGCGAGGTGAAGATCTCGAGCAGGCCGGAGAGCGAACGTGGATGGATACCAAAACGATCCAGCCGGTGCCTGGTCAGGGTGTCAATCAGCTCCACTGCCCAAAGGACGGCGAGGATGACGCCCATTGTGGTTGCTGCCTGTCGAAGGGTTCCACGCTCGTTTTCTGCCATGCCAGTAGTCTGGCAGACCGGACGCCACCACGTGAAAACGACACGATGCTATCGGCACGAAGGCACGCCCTGCGCACGGTCATACGGCAGCGGGCCGTAGCGGCACGCTTGGTGCGGGCACACGAGAAGGCATGAAACCAGGCTCCGAGCCGACGAAGGCACGCACCACGGCCGCAGTGAGCCACCCGGCCTGAGCCTGACAATCAGCTTTGTGCGTCACGCACTTGGAGCAGCCGTTCGGTGTATTTGGCAAAGACATCGGTCTCGATATTCACCCGGCTGCCCACCGCGAGCCGCCCCAAGGTCGTCTGTTCGAGAGTCGCCGGTATGACGCCCACCTCGAACCACGGCTCGGCTTCGGTGGGTGCGTTCACCTCGGTGATCGTCAGCGAGACGCCATTGACGGCAATTGCGCCCTTTCGCGCCACCTGGCCCGCTAGCGCACTCGGAATACCGATGCGGATACGCTGCCAGCCGCCCTGCGGATCGACGATGAGCACGGTGCCCGTTCCATCGACATGCCCTTGCACGACGTGGCCGTCGAGACGACCTCCGGCAGGAACACAACGCTCTAGATTCACGGGATCGCCCACGGAGAGCGCCCCGAGCGTCGTGACGGCAGTGGTCTCCCCCATGAGCTCGGTGCGGAAAACACCGGCGGGCGACGTCGTCGTTGCAACCCGCGTCAGGCAGACGCCGTCCACAGCAAGCGATCCTCCTGCCTCCAAGTCATCCACTATGCCCGGTGCGCCGATCTCCAAGCGGGTCAGGCCTCGCGCAGTGTCTTGTTCGATGGCGGTAACGGTGCCGACGGCGGCAATGATTCCTGTGAACACATGCCCACTATGCCACAACCGCTTCTGAAAGTCGGAAGCGGACCAGGCGGGTCCTACGGTTCGGCCACACGCTCCTCGACGATGCGTGGCTGCGACGTCGAATACCAGAACGCGGCACACCCCAACCTGCGCATCATCGGGTAGCCCGACGTCGAACACCAGGAAGCGGCACGTGGCGGGGCGCCACACGAGAATGCATGGTATGCCAGAGCGGATCCGTTTTGGTACTTTCACCGCTGGTGAAGGCGTGGGATCGCGATTCACTGTGCGCGATCGCACTTCCTATGCACATGCTTCGCGTACGAAGATTGTCTAGAGCGATTCCAGCAATCGGTCCGCGATTCTTCCTTTGCCATGGTGGAATCGGAAAACACAAGACGAAGGCGAGCAGTGCGACACGGTGACAGGTGCGCCGTCGATTGCCCGCCGCCAACACTCAGGAAGGCATGTGATTGGCATGGATCCCATCTACAGCATCGAAGCATTGGCCACCGGTGAGGGCCGCAACGGGCACGTCCAGTCGGCGTCGGGACGTATCAATACGGATCTCGCCATTCCGCGCGAGATGGGTGGAACGGGTGCCAACCTACCCAACCCGGAGGAGTTCTTCGCGGCCGGCTACGCGGCGTGCTTCCACTCCGCGCTGCAGGGTGTTGCCCGGCAGCAAAAGGTTGACCTCGGAGACTCCACCGTGGGAGCGCGCGTAAGTATTGGCAAGGACGACAAGGGCGGATACAGTCTCGCAGTGGCGCTGGAAGTGGTGATTCCGAGCCAGCCGCATGACGTGGCGCAATCGCTTGCCGACGCCGCCCATCAGGTGTGCCCGTACTCGAATGCCACCCGCGGCAACATCGAGGTGACGGTCGACGTCGTCGACGACTGACACTTTCCGTCAGACGATTAGCTCCGGTCGG
>SUUB01000016.1:35244-39129 GCA_015062745.1 Actinomycetaceae bacterium | reverse complement strand
ATGAGTCTTCTAAACTATCGCGGCGTTCTTGGGCGGCGGTTGCCCCGGCACCCGACCAGCCGGAGGTAACATCAATACCTTGGATATACTCGCCAGCGGCGTAGGCGCGTTTACGGATCCGGATCAACGAATCCAGTACCGGGTCCAGTGCTTGTTCGTTCCAGCCTGCCACGTCTTCCCAGATCATGACCGCACCATGCCTGTCTTACTCGTTGACCAGTGCGTCAAAAGCCGTGAAGTTCACGTCGGTGCGCTGGTCGGTTGCAGTGTACGAGGCCAGTGCCCCGTTCAGCGCGTCTTGATACCCGCCTAAGGCCTCCGAGAGCTTGCTCGCCGTCGCGTCCACGGACCCGGCTGCCGTAGGTTCCGAGCCTGCCGCATCCCCACCCGGCATGGCTGCCCCCACCCCGTCCAGCACGTCACCAAGCCTGACCGTCGCCGCCTCATCCCGCGCATTCCCCGCCACCGAGGCCGCCTCCTCCACACTCGACGGATCCACCCTTAGCTCCGACACGTCCTGCTCCTTTGCCGTCGTAAGACTGCTGTCATCATCCGAAACCGTGGCCCTGCCCCAGCACCGGCAGCACTTCACTTCGTGAAGCTCGCACCGCCGACGAACCAGCAGCCGTCCCACGGCAATTACCGTTAGCGTAGGCCGTGTACGGTTCTTGTTCAAGTGTTGCGATAGAGGCGCACTGGCGAGCATCAGGTGTGCCGGGGTGACGATTCCTGCGGGTTTCCCTCCAGCGCAGCCATAGGCGCTGGAAATGGTGCGAACATGGAATGGCTGCCGTCGGCGTAGGTGCTTTCGCCAACGCCCGGGCTCTGGCAGAATTGAGGCAGGGATCACCATATCCCGACTTCGATAACTGACAAACTTCCCACAAGGAGGACTCAATCATGGCCGATGCCGTATTTCGCAAGATACTCAGATTTGGCGGCGCGATGGCAGCGAGCGCAAGTGCCGCGTATGGAGTCTGGGTTGCAATATTCTATGAAGGATTTATCCCCGCTCTCTTGCCCTTTGCCGCCGTCGCCACCGTCGGCGCGGTGCTTGCCGCATGGGGCGCCGTGCAGGCGAACAGAACGACGCTTGCTGTGGGAATGGCGATGCAGATTCTCAGCCCGACGGGCGCCGCTTGGATACTCTCTTTGCTCATAGGGCTTACCGGAATAGGTCTGCTAGTCGGTGGGCCGATGTTGTCCAATGGACACAGTCGGGTGCAGCACGACCCCACTGATCCGATGCTGTACTACGGAATGCGGGGGAGCCATCTTTGATTGAACTCAGGGAGATCACGGATGAGAACTTCTCCGCCGTCGTCGGGATGAAACGCCCGGAGGGCGAAAATTATGTTGCGTCGAATGCGTATTCGCTGGCGCAGGCATGGTTGTATCGCGACGATGGCGACGTATTCCCCTACGCGATTTACAATGACGCAACTCCGGTGGGCTTCCTACTGCTCGAAGAGGATACGTCCGAGCGTGCGCTTCGCATCTGGCGGATCATGTTTCCGGAAGAGCACGCGTGCAAGGGGTATGGAAGTGCGGCGATACGTCTGGTCCTGGAGCGGGCGCTGCAGATGACGGACAGGTTCGACGTCGTCGCCTGCGACTGCGACCCGTCAAATGCGCGGGCGCGGCATGTGTACGAGAAGCTGGGCTTTGTTGCCACCGGCCAGATCAATCATGGCTCGGATGAGCTGGTTTACCGGTTAACGGCCACCGCTTGAGCAGGGTCTTCGCATCGGCGTCGAACAATAGGGGAGCGACGGCGGCGGCGAGAACGAGCGTTGTTGCCCGATTCTTGAAGAAGTCCTCGAGAGGGGAGGCGGTGGGCCACGAGTAGCCGAGCAGAAGAAGAAACGCGAAGAAGCACAGGCTGGCCGCCGCCGCTACCTGGACCCGGCGTCCGTGCGAGGCCAGGCCTGCGGCGATACGCGCTTCGACCAGGGCCATGAGCAGTGCGAGCCACCAGATGTTCGGCATGACGAAGGAACTCCATAGCTGTGCGAGCCACGGTGGGGCGGTGGTGCCGTAAGCTGCGTAACTGCCGGGGGAGCAGAAGGCAAAGATGATATGCACCGCTGCTCCGATAGTGAAAACGACGGTGAAAACCCAACGGATGATACGGCGGTAGCGATTCACGATGGGTCCGCCTCGCGGGGCTGGCTTGCGCTGTCAGTTTTGGGGCGTGCGGTGCTGATTCGGTGGCGTGCTGTGTCGATTTGGTGGCTTGCCGCGCGGGATTGGTGTGCCGTGTGCGCCTGCTCCGCTGCCTGGGTTTGAGGTGCGACGTGGGTCTGGCAGAAGTGGTGGATGTGCTGGCGCAGGAACTGGCGAGCTGTCGCCTCGGCGTCGTCGCCCTGATCCGCGAAATACAACAGCGTGAGGATCGGACCGAAGAAGGCCAGCGCGGTTGCTCGTGGGTTGATCGAGGTAAGAAACTCGCCGCAGGAGATGAACTGGGTAAACATCGACTCCTGGAAATCGAGTGGAGCGGTGAACCAGTAGGCGTGCAGGCGGTGTGCCACATCCGGGTCGCGATACTGGTTGACGGTGAAGAAACGACGAAGCTCGGCCAGTTCCGGGTCGTGCAGATGAGCAGTGAAGAAACTATCGGCGATGGCGGCGAGCCGTTCTTCGGTGATGCCGTGATAGTCGGACGCTGCTGTGCTCGGGTCGGCGATGGAGACGTGCAATGATGCGGCCAACTCGGTCATACGGGTGTCGGCGCGCTCAAGCAATGCATCAAAAATCGCTTGTTTGGACGGGAAGTGTTTATAGACGGAAGACTCGCGTATCCCAACGTCGCCAGCCAGATCGCGTATCGAGGTTCCGCCCCAACCGTCGCGGGCGAAGCGGACCAGTGCAGCGTCAAGCAGCCGTGCCTTCGTTGGCTTGATCGGCGTTGACGCGGGCGATGCAGACTCGGGCGGTTTTGCATCGGATTTCATTGACTCGGGTGGCTGCGGAGCAGATGGTGCCGCATCGGATGGTGTGGAGTCCGAAGGGGGCGACTCGGATGGCAGTGAGGCAGCCAGGGCGGACTCAGATAACGCGGAATCAGGTGCGACTGCCTGAACTATGTCGTCTTCCGTTAAGCCTACCTGAGGCGAACGATCGTTAGCCATGGGATAAGTCTAACAGTGGCGGTGAGGCTCAGCAAAGGGTTATCACTCTATTGATGCGGTGATGTTATGATGTTTGTATGCGCACCACGTTGGACATTGATGATCGCGTCCTTGATATTGCGAGGGAAAAGGCGCGGCGTGAGGGCATCTCTGTGGGAAAGGCCGTGTCCGACTATGCGTTACGGGGGATTCGAGGTGAAGGCCCGGGCATTGGTTCACGCGGTGTTCCAGTTTTCAGCCCTCCGGAAGGGCGGCCTGTTCACACGGTGACTTTGGATCTAGTTGAGAAGTACCGCGATGGCGATGAATGATCACTCTCTGTGCTTGCTTGATGTCAATGTGATGCTGGCTCTTTCTCTTACAAACCATTCTCATCACATCGTTGCTACTCGATGGTTTGAAAACGTGGACTTGTGGGCAACGTGTCCGCTCACCGAATCCTCATACTGCCGCCTCTTGATGAACTCAAAGGTGACGGGATTTGAACTGAGTGCAGCGGAGGTCTTCGAGGCTTTGCGATCCTTCTGTTCCGTTAGTGGGCACGTGTTTCTTGCGGATACGGTGTCGATGACTGCTCCCATTATCAATCTCGGCGGCATCGTTGGATATCGGCAGGTGACGGACTTTCACCTTGTGAACCTTGCGGCAAGTTCCGAGGCCGTACTTGCAACCCTAGACGCCAGGATTCCTGCCATGCTCTCGGAGAATGACCGTCGCTATGTCGAAGTCATTCCGATCGATTGAAGGGGCT
>SUUB01000016.1:31816-35144 GCA_015062745.1 Actinomycetaceae bacterium | reverse complement strand
ACTTTCGGCAGGTCCGCGCACGCTTCTTCCGCCTGCTCAACGGTCAGTGCCAACAGCTCGGGCAGGGACAGGGCGTCGTCGTCGGACCCACCGCGCGGAATCCGGCGGATCGCGCGAGCCTGCTCGCTATAGCGGGAGCCACCGCACTCGGTGCAGACGATGTCGACGTCGGGCAGGAACTGCACGTCGAGGACGATCTGCCCGGTGCCGTCGCAGTGCGCGCAGCGTAACGATCCGGTGTTGTAGGAGAAGTCTCCGGTTTTGAATCCGGCGTCCCGTGCAGCCGGAGTGCGGGCGTACACGCGGCGCAATTCGTCCATCACCCCGGAATAGGTGGCCACAGTGGAGCGCACATTACTGCCGATTGGCGAGGCATCAACCACGACAACGCGGCGTGTTGCGTCCGCTTCGATCGATGTGGCGGGTGCGGGCAATGGTGCGCTGTCGGCCAGCGAACGTAGTGCCGGTACCAGAGACTCCAACACTAGCGTCGTTTTCCCTGAACCCGAGACTCCGGTCACGGCGGTGAGACGCTGTTCGGGAATGGCGACATCCAGGGCGTGGACCGTATGGATCGGGGCAGTTTCCAGGCGCACGGCACCATGAATGAAAACGTCCTCCGCTTCGGCGCGCGGGCGGCTGAGAAGATCCGCGGCGCCGGTGATGAACGGGGCGATGCGGCTGGCCGGGTTCACAATTGCCTCCGCCGGGGGCGCGTTAACCACGATCTCGCCGCCAGCTTGCCCTGAGCCGGGTCCGATTTCCAATAGCCAGTCCGCCTCGCGCAGCAGGGCGACGTCGTGGTCCACCAACAGCACCGAGTTGCCGTCGGCCAGCAGGTCACGTACCACGCCGGTCAGACCGGCAAGATTGGCCGGGTGCAGGCCGATACTGGGCTCATCGAGCACGTAGAGCACGCCGGTGGTGCGATTGCGTACCGCTCGTGCGAGTTGGACGCGCTGCCGTTCCCCGGTGGAGAGTGTGGAAGAAGCCCGGTCCAGGCTGAGGTATCCGAGCCCCAGGTCTAAGAGGCGGCGAGCGGTGACGCTCAGTTCGTCAACAATCTGCCGTGCCATGGCGGCAAGGTCTTCCGGCATGGAGCCTGGAATCTCCGCCGCCCATTCCAACAGATCGGCGAGTGGCATTGCGCATGCCTCGTCCAATCCGATGCCGCGCACCTTAGTGGAACGGGCGAGCTGGGAGAGGCGGGAGCCGTGGCACTCCGGGCACGCGGCCCCGTGGAGGAATTTCTCCACCCGCTTCATCCCCTTCTCATCCTTCACCTTGGACAACGCGTTCTCCACGGTGTGCACCGCGCTGTAGTAGGTGAAGTCCATCTCGGCCGCCACGTCGGTCTTCTCATTGACGTAGAAGATATGTCGCTTTTCGGCGGGGCCATGAAACACGATTTCCCGCTCCTGCTCGGTCAACTCTCGGAACGGGACGTTGGTGCGCACACCCATCTCGCGAGCAATGTCCTTCATCAGCGACCACATGAGGTTTTGCCAGGGAGCGACCGCGCCTTCGTCGATGGAGAGCGATTCGTCGGGTACCAGTGTTGATTCGTCCACCGTGCGTACGATGCCCGTGCCCTCACAGTTGGGGCAGGCGCCTTCGGAGTTGAAGGCGAAGGATTCCGCGCTCGGCTGGGTGAACTCCACTCCACACGTAGTGCAGTGCAGAGGGAGGTCGAGGGCGACGTCGATGGTGGGAAGGTTGAGATGCCCGTTCGGGCACATGTGATGACCCAAGCGGGAATACGCCAGGCGCAGAGAATTCAGTACCTCGGTGGATGTGCCGAAGGTGGAGCGCACACCGGGAACGGGCGGGCGCTGGTGCAGGGCGAGGGCTGCCGGTACGTGGAGGACGTCGTCGACGTCGGGGCGCGCGGCCTGAGTGAGGCGACGCCGCGTATAGGTGGAGAGGGACTCCAGGTAGCGCCGAGCGCCTTCAGCGTAGAGGACGCCAAGTGCCAGTGAGGACTTTCCCGAGCCGGATACACCGGCTATCGTCACCAGTTTCCCGAGCGGTACCTCCACGTTGACGTTCTTGAGGTTGTGCACGCGGGCACCGCGCACGCTGATGGTGACGGGCGGGGAGGTATCTGGCATGGTGCTTCTTTCTGATGTGGTTACCTGATGTGGTTACGCCGCTTTAGCGGCTATGCCCTATGCGCTGCAAGCACTTGTTGCTCTTGCGCGCCATGGTAAAGTCTACGACCGCTGCCACGATGGCGGTAGGTTCGCGCGTGCCGTTGCGAAGTTGACGGTTCTCGCCGTGCGGGAAGGAAGGATGCGCGGCGTGATGCCGGCCTGACTCAGGCTCGATTGGCTGAGCGTGCTGGTTTGCGGCAGCCGAGCCTGGCGCAGATGGAGTCGGGTAAGCGCCCCGTGTCTGACGAGATGTTGGAACGCATCTTGCGCGCGGCTGACTATCGCCCGTCAATTCCGCTTGCCGCCCATGCCGATGAAATCATCTCTCGCGCTCGAGCGCACGGGTTGTCTAATCTTCGCGTTTTTGGATCGGCGCTGCGCGGCGAAGATACTTTTGATTCTGACATCGACCTGTTTGTCACGCCCGCACCCGGTATCGATTTATTCGATCTTGCCTTATTCGTTGCTGAGGTTGAGGCGCTCACGGGATTTCCGGTCGAGGCAGTGGCGGACACGAGGGTCCCCGAAGTGCTGAAAGACGCCATGCGCGAGGCGGTGCCGTTATGAGTGGCGGCGGAAAGGAACGGCGGTTCACCCCACGCCAACGTCGGAATCCCAGTGGTAGTCATGACCGCGAGAACCTAATGCGGGAGTTGGAGGCGATCCGGCGGCGTGTGCAGTCAGTTGCTGCAACCTCGCGGGATGCGTTTCACGACGGTTCGGACGCTTATGACATTGCGTCCATGGTGGTTATTCGTTTAGCGGCACTGTTCGAGCGTACCGAATTCGCTGCGTATTTGACAGCCGTTACCCGCGAGGAACGCCTAGCGATCAACACGACGCGGAATATTGCCGCCCACACGGGCTACCGATCTATGAACGATGACCTGTTTTGGGCCGCGGTGACGCAGCGGGTGCCGCAGATTCTGGAGCGCCTGATCGAGGCAGATGGGGCGGTCGGCGGCTCTTGACAGGTGAGCCTTGGCCGCGCGACTCGCATGGTCTTCTCAGGTTCTTCACGAGATTTGGGAACCAGGCATAGCGCGGTGGGGAAGCGGGCGTGGGCTGACGGGCTGGCGTAGACATGGCGTGACTGGTGCGGAAGTGGGACCGGCTTGAGGAGGGCGGCGGCACAGCGGTGATGTGGGGACTGCCTCCGGGCGCGCGGTTGGGCT
>SUUB01000016.1:30420-31716 GCA_015062745.1 Actinomycetaceae bacterium | reverse complement strand
GCCTACGGGCGTACCGACGATATGGATGACTAGGGATTGCCTCCGGGGCGCGGTTGGGCTGCCTATTCGGTAGCCTCGCCGATGTGCTGCAGGCGCGCAAGGCAGGCCTGCCCCAATGCGCTGCCGAGGAAGTTCAGTAACGCGGGTATTGCCTCCGCCTCGTTGGTGCGCCGGTGGATCGTGAGCATGCCTCCAATCACGAAGTTCAGAGCGATTTCGTCATCTGTGCTCAGCGCAGCGGTGTGGCTGTCCTCGTTCTGTGCCCACGTTTCGATGAGTAGACGTTCCAAGAGGGGCGTGAGGGCGGTGCCGTTGCGGCTGGCTAGAAGGCGGACGCGGCGGAGTCGTTCCTCGCCGTCGTCGGTAGACAAGGTGCGGGCGGCTATGGACCGGGGTGGCTCTCCGGCGAGGAAAGCCGCCCTGATCTGCTGCAGTGGCAGGTCGGCTACGGCGTCCTCGGCCAGGTCGTCAAGGTTTGTGAAATGGTAGTAGAAGGAGTTCTTGTTCATGTCGGCTGCGGCGACGACGTCGCGCACCGTCATCCGTTCGTACGGTTTGGTTGCAAGTACTTGCCAGAACGCATTAATGAACCGCTCGGGGCCGCGCGGGTCCCCCTGGGCGTAGCGTGGTCTCGCCATCTCACTCCTTTAATTCGCCACTGTGGATGAATTGTGTCCATTTTAATTGGCCACTGTGGCCTATATTCTACAGGTGTCCCTGCCGGAGCGTGGAGATACCACCGCATACCGGTTCCTGCCACAGCCACACGCTGTGGGTTGCTTCTGTAAGGAGTTGCTATGTCCGCCGTTGCCGAGAGGCTCGGAAAGCGTCGTTTTGCACTGCCGACGCTTGCTGCGTTGTTACTGGCCTGCATTCTTTCACTCGTGTTCTATCCCATGACTCATATGGAGGCGCGGGATCTACCTTTCGCGATTCTCAACCTGGATGAAGGAGCTACCACTCCTGCGGGTGAGGTAAACGCCGGGCAACAGATGGCCGAGAATCTTGTGGCGGCGCCGAACAGTGCTATTGAGTGGACCGTTGTCGAGTCGCAGGAAGAACTCGATGCGGCCATGGAGAACAATGAATACTATGGTGCCGTCGTCATACCGCAGGGGTTCACGGCAGCTCAGCTCTCGGCAAATGCTGCAGGTTCGGGCGCGGCGGATTCGGGTACGGGTCAAGAATCTGCGGCACCCGGTGAAGCATCAGGTGGTGCCGCTAGCGAAGGCTCTGTAGCCACCGAACCTGCGAGTGACGGTGCAGCGGCGGCGGAAGCTGACGGCGCGACGGCGG
>SUUB01000016.1:21582-30320 GCA_015062745.1 Actinomycetaceae bacterium | reverse complement strand
GCGACGGCGGAGGAAGCTGATGGTGCAGTGGCGACCGAGGAAGTTACCCCCGCGATTCAGGTACTCCTTGATAACGCGAAAAGCCCTCTGGTGGCCAGCCAGATGAGCACCCTTCTCCCATCGATGTTCAGCGAGTTGGGGGTAGAGGCGCAGGTTCAGACCGTGCATGCGGGAGCATCATCTTCCGCGACGAACCCGTTGCTCAGTCAGCAGCTCTCGGTGATGCCGCTGGTCATACTGTCGCTGATTGCCTCCGTCCTCACCGCCATCGCCGTGGCGCCGCTGAAGGGAACGGCCGGAGCGGCACGCCGGGGGCAGGCGGTCAAGCAGCTGATCACGATTGTGGTGACATCTGCCGTGATTGCGCTGATCGTATGGATGATGGTGACGGCGGTGGGCAATTTCGACCTGCCTGCTGGTGCGATAACGTTCTTCTGGCTGGCGAGTGCGGCACTGATGGCTCTGTTTGTAGGACTGCTTGACCTGTGGGCGCTGCTCGGAGCCTTGATCGCTGTCGCAGTTTTCGCACTGGGAATGCCGTCCGGCCCGCTGCCTGCACAGATGCTGCCCTCCTTCTGGCAGACCTGGGTCTACCCGTGGGCGCCGCAGCACTTCATCGGGGATGGCGTGCGGGATATTGCCTATATGGGTGCAGGTGCCTGGCCGGCAGGTGCCACCCAGCTGGCGGTGATATGCGGTGTTGGTCTGCTCCTGCTCATTGTGGCCGCGTTTATCGGCCGTGACGGGCGGAATGCCGATGCTGCGGTGTCTGGGAATGTCCGCGAACAAGCTCCGGCGGTGGAGGATGGGCAACCAGCTGACCTACAGCACACTGCCTGACCCATAACACCCATAATGGCCCGGTGGCGGGCTTTCGGTAGCCGGCCACCGGGCCATGAGTATGTGTGCCGGATCGGCTTGTGTTGTTACGCCTCGGTGGTTTCCACCCCGACCTGCGTAACAAGCAGGCTTTGTCCGAATTTATCCGAAGTGGTGCCACGCATAACACGATCGGGCCGCCGGTGAGGTGCCGGCGGCACCATTGCACGATGGTAATGCGGCGCCATTACACGATGGTAATACCGCCGTCGACGGCCATGAACTGACCCTGTACGTAACTGCAGGCATCGGAGGAGAAGAAGAGAATCGGGCCGTTGAGTTCGCCGGAGGCGCCGGGGCGGCCCGCCGGATTCTGCGCATTGTATGCCGCCAGGAACTCCTGCGACTTGAAAAGCGTCTCAGCCGTCATTTCCGAGGAGAACAAACCGGGGCCGAGGGCGTTGACGGTGATCCCGTAGCGTGCGTAGGACGCCGCCATACCCTTGGTCAGGCCGATCACGGCTGCCTTTGAAGCGTTGTATGAATGGCGGATGAACACATCTGCCTTGTCGGCGATCACGGCGTTCACCGAGGCGATATTGATGACGCGGCCATATCCGGCTTCTTTCATACGCGGCAGAACATACTTAGAGACGTGCGCGATGCCCTTGACATTGGTGTTGAGCGCCTTGTCCCAGTCCTCGTCACTCAAGGTCTCAACGCCGCCACGCACCGCCACTCCAGCATTGTTGAGCAGAATGTCAATGGTTGGGAACTCTGCGGCGACGGCGTCGATAGCGTTTTTGCAGCTCGCTTCATCAGTGACGTCGCAGCCGACGGCGATAACGGAGACTCCGTGGTCTTCAAGTTCTGTTTTCAAGGCTTCCAGGCGATCCACCCTGCGTGCGAGCAGTGCGACGTTGGCTCCCGCAGCGGCGTAGGCACGGGCGGCGTCGGCGCCGAGCCCAGAACTCGCTCCGACGACGACGGCGTTCTTACCTTGGATATTGAAGAGGCTGGTCATTGATGGCTCCTTTGCGTAGAGGCCCGGCATTCGGGCAATGGTTCTAGAAGTGAAGAAAATGCGTGATATGTAGTTGTTCGTGCCCGCTGGTAAACGGGCTGGTTATCGCGGCTTTTAGCCTGGAGAATTCGAGGCGAAAGCGCATCGTAGCTTCAGGATACAATGCAGCGTTGGTGTGCGGGGTGTTAATTCGTCAGCTCATCGCGCACATGAGCGAGCGTCTGCGGGGGCTCCCCAATGAAGCAACAGGGATTCCCAACAGAGTGGCAGGGACCCCCAACAGAGTAACGGGGCGTTGCGGTGCGATGCGGCGCGTGTGCTGGTGGGCTGCTGACACAGCGGTGCTTCTACGTGTTGTGCGGTGTGCACGTACCAAACCTGGTTCGTGCAACCTGGTGCGGCGGCCCCCGATCTGCGCGGCCGCGATTCTTGTGTGGGTGCCTGAGCGCTGTGACATCGTTTCAGCAGGCGCCCACCTACAGCGGGGAAGCCACCTCACCCGCCCAAGGCGTGTCCAACGGCCCGTGCGGGTTACGCGGTAATATTGGGATGTCCAAATCGGGGCGAGGCGGAACCGAAGGGATGTGGGCGGATGAAACGCTATTCCTACCTACTCGAGCTACGGCTGCGCTTCACTTTCTTTGCTGTCAATATGAGCTTGTGGTTGCTGGCCGCGGCAGCTTTGTGGACGTACTGGGGGCATTCGTGGAACGGAGTGTCCGGGTGTCTTTTCGTGCCAGCAGTCTACTTGGGTGGCATTCTCGCCGCACAGGGCGCGTACTTTGCCACGCGCCGAGCAGAGGCTCGCCGTAATGCCGTGTGGGCGGCGTCGGCGCGCTCCTCAGCGGCGGTGACGGTGTTCAGCACGTTGCTCGACATCCTCTTCGTCGTCGTTTCTCCATATGTGGCATACGTAAGTGTTCTACTTGCGTACGGAACGTTGCGCGGACTCAACGGGCGTCTTGTTGTACTGGTAGGAATCTTCACCCTGCTCTATCTGATGCTTGCCTATGCGATCGGCACACTCACGGCGACCATTGCACCGGGCCGGTTCATCCCACCGGCGCTTGCCTTCGTGCTGGGCCTCTTCCTCGGCGCCTACCTTGTTTCCGGTACGGTTGAGATCAATACCTGGTATGCCTTCCCCATGGACGCCTTCATCTCGCTGCTGATCGTGGGCATGCTTGCCGCCGGGTTGCTGATCGGCGTACAACGCGCATACGACTCATCCGCCCGCCGAGCGCAGGCCGTCAGTGCCGCCGGTGTCGTGATGATTGTTGGCCTGGCCGTAGCGTTTGGACCCATTGATATCGCAACTACCGAGCGCGCGGATGGCGAGAACCATGTCTGCGAGCAACAGGGGATTGACATGGTGTGCGTATGGAAAGAAGACGCGTACAAGCTTTCCAATTTGAAGGAGCAGGCACGCCGGTGGCGGCAGACCATCACCGGAACGCAGTACGATGCGCCACCCACCTTGTTCTTTGAACCGGCACTGCCGTTGGGTTCGTTGAATACAAGGTATGGGTATGAGGACAGTATCGTGCTGCAGGCCAATGGTGGTAAGAACCCGAACTGGCAGGCGGGCTACGGCATGATCGAGAATGCCGAGTACTGGGAGTGTTCTCAGCAAGATGACGACGGCGCACTCACCGCCTACATGAATCTCAGCGGTATTGTCGGCAACTATATCTACGGCGATATCGACTATCGCGGCTACACAATCGATATGCCAGAAGAAGTTGAACGCAGGCTTGCCCTCACGACGCAGCTGGCCGAACTATCTGACGACGAGCAACTCACCTGGCTGCGCCAGAAGATCGACACCTATTCGACGAGCTGTGAGTTTGAAATGGGGTTGTGATGCGGGTGTTCCAGAGAACAGCGGCATGCGAGCACCGGACGACGTCGTTCGGGAGAGCGGATCGTACGCGAGTAAAAGGACACGGCGCAGCGTTGAGAATATGTGACCTGTCGGGGACATCGAGTGGCCTGCAGCTAAGTGGACGTGCGGGCTCACAGTGCGAGGAAATGGAGTGACAATGTCAGAAGATTCGCGAGCAGCCGGAGTGCGGGAGACGGCTGGTACGCAGGCAGCGGCTGAAGCGGCTTCCGTCAGCGAAGCTTCATCGTCGCCTGTATTCGCGGCACGAGGATTGCGTCAGGGGTACGGGAAACGCGAGGTGCTGCACGATCTCAGCTTCGCGATTCCCGGCAAGGGCACGACGGGGTTGCTCGGCCCTAATGGTGCGGGAAAGACAACGCTTCTGCGTACGTTGGTAACACTGCTGAAACCGCGCGCGGGTGAACTGCTTTCTGATGGTGTGGTGATTGATGGCCGGGCCTCGATCCGCGAATTCCGTAGGAAGCTCGGCTATTTGCCGCAGGGATTCTCCTACGACGACGCTTTTACGGCCCTCGATTTCGTTTCCTACGCGCTGTGGATGCGCGAGTATCCGTCGGCGAGAATCGTAGATGAGGCTCGAAGTGCTCTTGGACGAGTGGACTTGGCGGACCGCGCCTTGAGTCGAATGCGGGAACTCTCCGGCGGCATGCGGCAGCGGGTGGGTATTGCCGCAGCCATCGCGGGCGAGCCGTCGCTGATCGTGCTGGATGAACCGACTGCGGGCCTTGACCCGGGTCAGCGCTTCGAACTGCGATCCCTGCTCAGCGAGGTGGCGAAGCGCTCGACAATTATTCTGTCCACACACCTCATTGAAGACCTCGCAGCGATTGCCGATCACCTCATTGTGCTGAATGATGGGCGGATCTCCTACGAGGGCTCGGCGGAGATGCTGCGGGAGAAGGAAAACCAGTCGGTGGAGGGGCTCGAAAGTGTCTACCGCAGGCTCCTCAGTGGCGATGTCGCACAGTGAGATAGGCATGTTGAGCCGAATGGCGAAGAATCTCGCGAGTGTACGAGGTAAGTCGGCGCGGGTGCGGCAGATGTCGGAGTGCTGGCGCCTTACCGGCATGAGACGTGGTGTCTGCGGGTGCCGATGAAAGGTTGGCGACTGCGAGTGATGGGGTGGTGCGGATGTTGAGGCTAATGATGAAGAATCGGCGCATTCTGCAGGTATTGATGTGGAGCGCTGTACTCACGCTGGGATTCCTTCTGATCTTCCCGACGTCGTACGGCTTGCCGCCGGCGAACGGCGTGCGGGAGATAGCGCTGACCCGCGTGTTGCCGGTGTTCTTAGGCGTGTTGGCGGGAACCTGCACGGCGGGTCGAGGAGCGGGAATGGAGGATCTTGCCGGGCCACGCGCCAAGCGAGGCCGCGCGCTGGTGCTAGCGGTGGTCTGTGCGGCGCAACTGGCGTGCCTGGCCTGCCTCATCGCCGTCGTGAATCTGCTTGCGATTGACGGGGCCATTGAAGTACGCGACGCTCTCGTATTCCTGGCGGGAACGCTGTTTTTCCAAGCGCTATGCATTATTTCCGCCTACCTGTTCTCGGGGCCGGCGTACTGGGTGATTCCGATGTTGGCGTTTTTCAGTCAGGTGGCCTTTCCTTATCGGCGGTTCTTCGAGCCGAATCGGTGGACGGTGTTACTCACGAGTAACCCAGCTACGGTGGCGATGACGGTGGCGTGGGTGGTCCTCGCTGGTGTGCTGGCGCTATCGACGCATCCGGGGATCGTGACCCGGGCGCGGATGCGCGCGCCGGTGCTCGTGTAGATGTGAGGTGGGTACAGGCGACGCTGGCATAGATCAAGCATGGCCGTGGAGTGAAGCGGTGCTTGTGTTGGCGGGATTGCGCTGGTGCCGGTTCGTGCTGGTGCAGGCGGATCAGATCGACATGAGGGGTGTGTGATTGTCCAAATCCCGTCCAAACGAGAGGAGGCTGATCAGAGTGTTGTCCAGAATCCGCATGATTCCGCCATTCTTAAACTGGAAGTAGTCCAGAGTTTGCGCGTTTGGACGGGATTTGGACACGGAGTGCGGTATCGAGGTGTGTGGCGCGGGCCTGGAGCCATGCGGCATGTGCTGCATATGGCGCGGCTGCCGTGATTGCACGTGCAAGGAAGCTATAGAGCAGACCATTGCGAGAGCAACGATTGCCTCCCAACCGGGATTACACGTGCACGGAGGTTGGACGTTCGGTGCTGGGTTGCATGCGTCAACGACGTGCGGTAGCCCCGCCTAGCCCGACCGTTCGGCGGATGCGCGATGGCGTCGGCTGTGATCGTACGGCGAGAGGTTGTTCTCTTGCGCTCGCTGAGAAGCTGTGCGAAGCTTCTAACTGAACATGTTCAGTGAACTTGTTCAGATTGGAGGGTGCAATGTCGAGTCGTGCTGACTCACGTGCAGCAACCAGGAAAAAGGTTGTTGGCGAGGCGCGCGTTTTGTTTGAACAGAAGGGGTATGCCCGCACCACAGTTCGGGATGTCGCCGCAAGTGCTGGTGTCAGTGTGGGGACTGTGATGTCGGTCGGCGATAAGGATGGGTTGCTCGTTGAGGTCTTCGAAGACCGCATCAGAGAGGCTCATGAAGAGCGGGCAGTCGGTGCGGAGGATTTGCAAGAGGGCAGCGGTTCTCCGTCCGGGCAGGTTGGGCAGGGGAGCGGGTCTGCGCCCGCCGTCGATGGGAATGCTGCGCTCGAAGAGCTACTAACGGCTGTTGGCCCCTTCATCGATCTCTTTGCCGAACATCAAGAAATGGCCCGGGCGTATGGGGCTGTCCTCCTCGTGGGGCGGCATGCGTCGCAGGTTTTCGGAGAGTTACAGGAACTGCTTCTCGATGAGTTCGAGGCCGTATTTATACGCTTGTTGCAGTGCCCGCCGGCGCAAGCCGAGCGGCATGCGGTAGGTGCGTACCTCGCATATGTTGGCGCGCTGTTCGAATGGGCGGCGACACCGGGTATGGACCGTGCTGCATTGCGTGCCAGACTTCGGGAGGGCTGGCAGGGCCTTGTGGGCGCAATGCCGGGGAGGTGCGAGTCGTGACTCTGTTGCCGCACGTTCCCTGGCTCGTGATCATACTGGCGGTGGTGCTGCTGGGCGATGCGGTTCTGTCGTTGCGACCGCCTACGTTCATTCAACGCTGCCTTGACGGTGTTGGTTTTCCCCGTCAGTGGTGGTGGGTATTGGTTGTCGTGAAGATGACGGCGGCAATTGGGCTTATCGTCGGGCTGTGGGTGCCGGGCGTAGCTGCCGCTGCGAATGTTGGGGTGCTTCTCTATTTCAGCTGTGCCGCAGCGGCCCACATTCGGGCTCGGTTTACGGGCAAAGAATTCTGGGTGAACTGTATGGGCATGTTATTGCTTGCGTTTACCGTCTTAGTGGTAGGCCTGGTGTGATGAGTGGGTCGTCCACATGCTCTGCGGACTATGCGCGTGCCCTGACCCGGATCTTCAGGGCAGCTTGAGCGGCTCCGTCGAAGACGGGGCGAGTCTGTGTCTGAGACTCTGCCGACGGTGGGGATGGGCTTAAAGGCCGGAGAACGAGTGTCGCGTAGACAATGAGGTGAAAATCGCGATGGTCTGGCGGACCATGCAGGTGTGCCGGCGCGGGTTATAGGACCGATCCGAGGCTTCCTATTGGCCCGATCCTAGCGTTGCGTATGGCTCAGCCTGGGCGTGGTTCTTGTTGTTCGGCATATCACCCGGTGTGGCTCAGTCGCCTAGCGCGGCGATGGCGCGGGCGCTGGCGGCGACGGCGTCGTCGACCCACTGTGGTACCGAAGTTCCGATAAAAGGCCGCACCAGCCCGTAGGGGCACTGCCGGATGGCGGCGTCGAGCAGTGACATGCGGCGTTCGTCTACCGCCGTGTAACGGCGGCGGGCGAGGTTCTTCACGGCGGCCCGAACGTCGTCGTTCACGGTGCTCACCGCGGCGCGCAGTGGTGGCGGGGCGGAATGAAGGAGGTCCGCATGCCGATAGAGTGTCAGGGCCATTGCGTCGGCGGGGTGTTCGCGGCAGAAACGTGGGATGTTGAGGGCTGTGGCGACGACGGCGTCGGGCGCGGGGCCTTCCGAGCTTGCAGCGATGAAGCCTTGCTGGAAGTGTTGGACAGAGCGGATCCACAGGCGGATCAGTAGTTCATCGCGGGAGGAGAATCGATAGTAGACAGATCCCACGGGCGCCCCGGAGCTGTGAGCGATTTGCGACATCGTCGCCGTGCGTCCGTGGGCGAGGATCGCCTGCGCAGCTCCGTCCAGGATGGTATCGGCGCTGAACTTCTCGGGTCTTGCCATGTGGCTAGTCTATCGGCACAATTTAGAACATGGATTCTAAAAACAAAAGGCGTAGGCAGCGGCTAGCTGGAAGGTGTGGTTTCCGCCGTGGATGTGGACCTGGACTTCGGCGTGGGCGAGGCGGACCTGGACTTCGGCGAGGGCGAGGCGAGGTTCGGCGCAACGGAAGTAAGCTCCGACTTGAGTACGGTGTGCACACGGGCGAGAGAAGGTCAGGTGGACACAATGCCTGACCGTGCACCGCAGCGCTGGGCGCGGGTGGCGTGCTGGACGGCTTTCGGATGTGCGGTGCCGTCGGCTGCGTGGCGGCTCGCGATGCTGGCAGGAGTAGACGTGGGCTTCGCCAATGTGGACTGGTTCCGCGGGAATACCGGCGGAACGGTCTACGTGCTCGCCCTGGAAACCGTGCAGCTCACAGCGGCGACCCTGTGCCTCGGCCTGTGCCAACGTTGGGGAGAACGAGTGCCGCATTGGGTACCCCGGCTTGGAGGGCGTGCTATCCCGGCGCGGGTGCCCCTCGTAGTTGGCGGGGTGGGGAACGGTATGCTCTACCTGATCATCGGTACGACGGCGGCGATTCTCGGCAGCCGGTGGTTAGGCTTCACCGAAGGGTGGACGCCAACCATGGGAATGGACCGCGGTCATACTGTGCTACTGGCCGCCGCCTACGCGCCGATGTTGATCTGGCCAGTCGCGCTCAC
>SUUB01000016.1:0-21482 GCA_015062745.1 Actinomycetaceae bacterium | reverse complement strand
ATGGGAATGGACCGCGGTCATACTGTGCTACTGGCCGCCGCCTACGCGCCGATGTTGATCTGGCCAGTCGCGCTCACAGTGGGGCTGGTCGGTTATCGAAAGCGGCGATATGACAACTGAGCCTTGCGGCCGATGACGTGCGGCCAAATTAATGTGGCCCGTATGCGCGACTGCTTTGGTGCCACTTGGCTGGATGCTCGCTCAGTGACATCAACCAGTGACGCTAAGATCAGCACGGCTCACTGACATCAACCAGTGACGTTGACATCAACTAGTGACTATCGACATCAACCGGGGTCGTTGACATCAACCAGTGACTGGGCGATTGACGTCGGCAGACACTCAGTTCAATGGCACCTACCAACGTCTGGCTGATTGGAGTTTGCCGATGCGATGAGATTGCTTTTCGACAGCGGAAGTGACTCCGCAACGGCACGTGCCCACCTGTGTGTGTCAGATACAGCGGCCCAGTTGGAGTGGAGAACGACCATAAGATCCTCGTGCAGCCGCTGAGCCGGCACGGCGCCGGCGTCGTTCGCCAGACTGATTGCACCGCTGGCGTCGCGCAAGACCTCGATTGCGATGCCCGCCGGATCTCCTGCGGAGGCACTCGCGAGCAGGCAGTTGTTCGTCATGAATCCAACCAGCGTTATCGTGTCCACGTTCCGGCGCGCAAGCCACTGAACGAACTCGGGTGAACTGAAGATGCTCGGCCTGTTCTTCGTGAAAACCGGAAGGTCTCGACTCTCGGATGGTGCCGAGAGCTGGCTCATGGCTGCCACGCGCGGATGAAGTTGCTGCCCGCGCGAACCCGCCGCGAATGCTGCAGACCCAGGCGGGTTCTCGTGTTGGATCAGTGCAGTGGGGAGGCCGGACTTCCGAGCGGTTGTGATTGTTGCGATGATGGCGTCGAGCGCAGCATCTATCGGTGGATATCGAATCTGGAGTGGGCCGTCGAAGTATTCGCGCTGGACGTCGACGACGACGAGTGCTCGCCGGGGCGTGGTCATGCTTGTCTCCTTCGTAGCGAATAGGGTCTGATTTGTGTGGCGAAGAGGGTCTGACTTGTGTAGCGAAGAGGGTCTGACTTGTGTAGCGAAATGGGGCCGGACTTGCACATCGGGCGCGACTGTTAGAACTGCCTTGCGGAGGCTAGAGATCTGGCTTGATGGTTGTGGATCGAGCCTCGACGCGATCGATCCGATCCCGATGCGTCGAGTCTGGTGTGGCCGTTGCGACTTGGGTGGCGAATGCCGGCCCCTGGTCACTGGAGGGATCGTCCTGAGGTGGCTCAGAGAGCACACCGGCGTTAGCAATTGTTTCTAATGTCATCGGCTCAATTGTCTGCACGCAAGAACCGGTACAGTGAGAGGCAGAAATGCCCATCTACGATGAAATTAGGCCGTATGGGTCGGGAGGGTCCGATTATGCGTATTGCGGTCCATGCGTTTGAGGGAATGTCGCTGTTCCACCTGGCATCCACGCTACTTGTTTTTGGCGAGGTGACCCGCTTGGGCCTGGCACGGGATTGGACATGCAGAGTCTGGACTGCGAACGGCGCCCCGGTACGCACGGCGGAGGGTGGCGTGTTCGACGAGGTGTGGGGGCCGCAGTGGGCCGCGCGAGCCGATCTGGTGGTCCTGCCTTCCTGGCCCGGAGACTTGCCGGAGCCCGGGGAGGACTTGCGGCGCGTTGTTCTAAGCGCACATCGGCGGGGTGGGGCTATTGCGGGACTCTGTTTGGGTGCTTTTCCGCTGGCGGCTACCGGGTTGTTGGACGGGCGCAGTGCTACAACCCATTGGCTACATGCGGAGAGTTTGGCGAGTCGCTACCCGAAGGTTCAGGTCATGGCGAACGCACTGTATGTGGATCATGGAGACGTGCTGACTTCGGCCGGTACCGCCGCTGCTCTGGATGCGTGCCTACATATCGTGCGGAAAAAGATCGGTGTGGAGGCCGCGAGTTCCATTGCGCGGCGGGCGGTCATAGCCCCGCATCGAGATGGCGACCAAGCGCAGTACGTGGATCGTCCTATGCCCGCGTATAGGCCCGAAGGTGTTGGTGCGACTGTGCAGTGGGCCTTGGCGAATCTGGACCAGCCGCTGAGCGTGCACGATCTTGCCGCGCATGCTCATATGAGCGTCCGGAACTTCTCGCGGCTCTTTGTCGAGGCTACGGGTATAACACCGGCGCGCTGGGTCTTGCTGAAGAGGTTGGACGAGGCGCGCAGGTTGTTGGAAACAAGGCCGTGGAGTATCGAGAGAATAGCCCACACCTGTGGCTTCGCCAGTGCGGTGACCTTCCGGCAGAACTTCGTCGCCCAGTACTCGATCGCGCCGACGGCGTACCGCGCGCGATTTGCCGGGTAGGGATGGTTGGAGTGGGTTCTGGTTGTGGGCGGTAGCGACGTGGATGGTGCTGGTTGTGTCAGGCGCTGCCGAGGCGGATGAGGTTGATTGTGTGGGGCGGTGCTGGTGCGTTGCATGGTGCCAATGAAGAAATGTCGTGGCTGAAGTGACGATTTGTCCAAATCCCGTCCAAACGCGCACACTCTGGATTACTTCCAATTTAAGAATGGCGGAATCATACGGATTCTTGCCATCACTCCGCGCGCACGCCCATCGTTTGGACGGGATTTGGACAGTGTTTCCGCGACAGACTTGGATTTGGCGATTCCGGTAGTGAGCGCGAGGTTGATGAACGACTGCCGGCGACGCTTGGCCGGTTCTAGTCCTTGCCCTTGCGCGGTGGTGTCGGCAAGCCCGCAGCCGCCGTAGGCCAGGTAGATGGAGATGTTGCCGAAGGTGCACCACTTTTCCACCGCAGAACAGGTCAAGTTGGCGGGAAGAATGGCGAACGCCCCGAGGAAAGGTGGGTGAGCATTGCGGGTATGACTCTGGAGGAGTCTCTTCGTGATTAGGGGGCAGCCGGATGGTGCACTTGCGTCAATGCCCGGCGTGCCCTGAATGCCGCATGGTTCGCGCGCTTCCCTTCGACGGCCCTGATGCGCTGCTTCGCGGGTGGATTCAGGTTATGGCGATACGTGTGGAAACTGGTCGATGTGCCGGCATGGGAGGTTCGCGACCGCTCGGGGCCGACATCCATCCGACCTGTTGAACGAGCCGGATCACGGGGAGGTTCGCAACCGCGAGGCGTCGGCCCTTTTCTGCGCGCCCGGCGTAATAGGGAGGTTACCGCTGTAGAGAGGATGCACCTGCAGAGAGGACACACATTGGTTAGTGCACGTGCCCGCTATGTGAGCGATTTGACTTACAAGAGTACGGCGACCTGATATAAAGGTAGTGGTGGTACCGACAAGGTGCTACCTCCAAGTGCCGGGGGCTTATCCCCCGGCAACTTTTGTATCGGAGGTCCCGTCGGTGCGTGAGCTTTCCATATTCGCTGACGAAAGTGGTAGTAAGAGTGACCGCAACCGATACTTTCTACTGACTCTGGTGTTTCACGATCAAGCCGACTCAATCAAAGACAAAGTCGGGCGCTATGAAGAGTCACTTTCTCGTTCCGATCTTCCGAATATCGCGTTTCACGCTGGCCCAGCCTTGAACGGCCACGGCGAGTATCAATACTTGACGCTGGTACAACGAAAGAAGCTTTTGGTGAGCTTCAATGTTCTTATACAACGCTTGCCCGTCCGGTACAAGACGTTCGTCTATCGGCGCACCGAATATAAGGATTCTGGAAAGCTCGCTACGCGGATGAAGCAGGACATTACGGAGATGCTCGACGAACGGTTGGAGTTCTTCCAGGCTTTTGATCGGGTAAAGATCTACTACGACAACGGACAGGCCATCGTGAAAAGGGCGTTGGAGGAGTCGGTGACTTCCTTGTTATCAAAGCAAGTGGTGGTTACGAGGCGCACGACGATGACCGAGTACCGCCTCGCACAGGCTGCAGATTATCTGTGTGCCATTGAGTTAGCTGCACTCAGGTACAACGCGAAGGAAGACGGTGGTACGTACAACAAGTTCTTTGGTGGTGTTGGATCCTTTAAGAAGAACTGGTTGAAGCAGGCGCGACGCAAGCGTCTGGACTAGGGCAGTAGTCTTCTCCAGTCGTGTTTTCTTGGCGATACCGGGCAAGAGGATTGAAAGGGCATGTGCTCTAGTTTGAGGTTCAAGCTGCTCAGTCGTGCGCTTGCAGCCCGTTGGAGTTGTGCTGCGTGGCCTGAGCAGCCCTTACAACGAACCGGTTTGGAGCAATTGACACTGGATTTTCAACCCCGGAGGCAACGCCGTGACCAGCACGTTTGTTAAGAGCTGGCATGAGGCTTCCGAATTAGTCGCAAAACGTGTCGGAGCCCTCTGGCAAGATTGAAGCATGAAGGGCGATTGCGGAACGTTCTCTCAGGTGGCTACTGTCGAAGCGGCCACGACGGCGTTCCGTCTCTGTGCTTTCGGTGTCGCAATAAAGCCGAGATATCGGTATACAACCAATGAAGTCCCTTACTAAGAAAGGAAATGAAATGGAATTGACACTCGGAGCTGTGCAGCAAAGGCTTCAAGACCCAGAATGGGCCGCGATTCGCGTGGAGGCCACCTACCAGCCCAGCGGCGGGCCGGGTGCGCGCGTCTATCCGCCAACCTTCCCCATAGCAAGGAGCGCTGCCAAGGACAAGGACCGCTATCTCCGGGAGCAGCGGCGCTGCGATGGTGAGGTTCGTGAGGCGGTGGTATTGGACCAGGTGCCGTCCCAGGCCAACCGCTGCGAGGAAGCGGAGGCAAGGGCCTGGCGTCAGGGCGCGGTGCGCATGCCCATGCTGCAGATGAGGCACGAAGGCACGGCGAGCTTTGAGCTCATCGGTCTGGAGGCCCCGCACCGCGCCTTCGACGCCTACTGGCGAGACTGCGAGCTCGATGGCGCCAAGTTCGATCGTACCGAGATCGGCAAGGCGATCCTTGCTGCGTCGCTGGCGGATGCTACTGCGCTGTTGGCCTACGACCCCGCCACGCTCGTCTACGGCGGCTGGAACTCCCACCGCAAGGGGCGGCAGGCCAAGTTCCCGCGCCTGTACGCCAGCGAGATCGTCGGTTGGGACCCGGAAGAGGGGAAGCGCAAGGCCGGGCGTATGGACCCCGCGAACCTCACCGGATCCCGTAGTGGTGAAGGCGACGAGTGGTCCTACTCCGCTGTGAAGGCGAAGAAGGAGGACGCCAAGCTCAGCGAGATTGGGCACGGCAATATCGCCCCAGACGTTGCCCACGGCGGCGTGACCATTAGCGAGGCGACTCGCACCGCCATTCTCAGCCTTACGGCTACCAGACGCCTGGGCTTCGGTTCCATGAAGCCTGAGGCCGCCGAGGCCGCCAGGGTTTTGCTTATCACACTGGGGCTCTTGGGTGACCGGTTGGCCTTTGGTGATGCGGGCCTGTGGTTGCGTAGTGGCTGCGACCTGGTGATGCAGACCGAGCAGCTGGAGTGGATCGGCCGCGGCGGCGTCGCGGAGTCATTCACGCTGTCCCCGGGCGCGGCGGTCCGATTGTACGAGGAAGCACTGCAGGCGGCCCTGGACGCCGGGGTGCCGCTGCACCTTGAGACCGTGGAGCTGGTTCCCAATGACTCATTGCGTAAAGCAATCGACTTCAGCCTGACCAAGGCAGAGTCTACGGGGGAGTGACATGACCCTCCGCCTGGATATCACGCTCCTGAATGAGCGATACGACGCCGGGGGAGGAGAGGACCCGCGTGATGCGGAGTGGCCTCCCCACCCGGCCCGGGTTTTCGCCGCGTTGCGGTCCGTTGCCAGCGACGACGAGCTAGAACCGCTGGCCGCGTTGGAGTGCCTGGCGCCGCCGGTGATCCATGCGTCGCCCACCGCCGCGGTGGGTGAGCGGCGCACGTGGGGATACGTGGTGACGAACACACGCGACAACAAGGGCGGGCATCAGACCCACCCCGCACGCACCAGCGGATTCCGGCAGCGGACCAGCAGCCTGCCCGAGGACGCGCGCGTTCAGTTCGACTGGCCGGATGATGGAGCGTTGTCTGACGATATGGTCGCCGGGCTTGATCGGCTCGCTCGCCGTGTGCCATATCTCGGTCGCTCGACGTCGCCAGCGACGCTTGCCTTCAGTCGGGTAACGGGTTCAGAACCGTTGCCCGGCCTGACCACCTATCAACCGACGGCGGAGCGCGGTTCTCTGAGCGTCCGTGTGCCCTTTCCTGGCTACCTTGATGAACTGAACGCACTGTACCGGGAAGATCAGCCAGCATGGCTGGCGGCCGGTCCACGCGCACGCCGCTTCTATCAGGAAGTTGGGGCGGTGGAGGCCGGTGATGAGGGCAGCCAGCAGATATCTGCGGTGGAGGACTTCGATTCCCCCTACCCGGACCTGGTCATTCTCAGGCTTGAGGAGCTGCGACCTGCGGGGCACTTGGTTTCCATTTTTACGGAGGCTCTGCGCCGTAGGGTCATGGGGCAGACGGAGAACCCGTTGCCGCCGGCCCTGCACGGTCACGGCACTCCCGGATTGCCGCATGTGGCCTACCTGGGGCTGCCCTTTGTGGGAAACGAGCATGCTGATGGGCAGCTTTTGGCGCTTGCCGTGGCCATTCCCGGCCTGGAGTATGAGGAACGTGTACGCATTCTGCGTGGCATCCTCGGAAGGGACCCAGAACGGGAGATTCCGTTGCGCGTGACTGGCTTTAATCAGGAATTCTCGCTCCGGTATGCGCCCGGTGAGAGGCGTCCCTTCACCGCCACCGTTGAGCGCTGGACCGATCCCGCGCGAACATGGGTAACGGCAACCCCACTGGTACTAGACCACTATCCGAAGGATGGTGACCTTGCCGCAGCTGTGGTCAATTCCTTTGTAAATGCTGGTCTGCCGGAGCCGCGCGAGGTGGAAGTGAGCAAGGAACCGATGACGTACGGCGCGGTGCGGCTCAAACCGTCAGAGTTGCCCAAGCGGTGCCGTGGCCGCCTCTACACACACGCGCGCGTGACTTTCGACCGTCCGGTCCGTGGTCCGATTCTGGTCGGCGCCGGGCGCTATTTCGGTGTAGGGCTTTTCGCCCCTGAGAACGAGGAGAAGTAGCGATGAATGTCACCGATTTCGCGCAGTTCATGCAAGAGGTGCATGGGCATCCGCCGTTTCCCTGGCAGTCGGAGGTGGTCGAGGAGGCTGTGGAACAGGGCACTTGGCCCGCAGTGGTAGACGTACCCACCGGGCTGGGCAAGACCTCCATGCTTGACGTGGCCGTGTTCCTCCTTGCCCTCAGCGCTGGAGGCGAGGCTCCTGCGGGCCTGGGGCGGCGTCGCATCTACTTGGTGGTGGACCGCCGCATCGTGGTTGACCAGGCCGAGGCGCACGGACGGCACATCGCTGATGCCCTGGAGGCGGCCACCGAGGGCGAGGTCCGCTTCGAGGTGGCTCGGCGGTTGCGTGGCCTAGCGGGAGCAGAGGAAAAGGATCCCGCGCTGCGGGTGGTGAAGATGCGCGGTGGAGCAACCTGGGACGCCGCTTGGCTGCCGCGTCCCGACCTGCCTGCCATGATCACCGGCACCGTGGATCAGGTGGGCAGTCGCCTGTTCTTCCGCGGCTACGGGGTCAGCAAAGAGCGGCGGCCTATTGATGCGGCCCTGGTGGGCACCGACTCGGTCGTCATGATTGATGAGGCCCACCTGGCCCAGGCCTTCACCACCTCGCTGGCCTCCGCACGTGAGGCGGACAGGACCCGCGGGCTGGGGCTGCCGGAGAGCTCGATCATCCACCTGAGCGCTACGAGCGCGGAGAGGCCCGAAAAGAACTCCGATGCCTGGGAGGCCTTCTTCGATGAGAACGCGCATCTAGAGGATCGGACCGCCGCACAGAGGCTGACCGCGCACAAGCGCCTGACGCTCGTCGACTCCACGGAGAAGAAGATCGTCAAGGACATGGCTGCCCTGGTACGGGACCTCTTCAAAGGGTATGAGAAGTCCGAGCAGTCCGAAAAGTCCGAAGATTCCCTCAATGAGACCAAGGGCAACCGGGTGCTGGTTGTGTGCAACACGGTCGCTCGCGCCCGGGAGGTGTATGAGGCACTGACCGCCGGAAGGGCGAGGCTGGACGGTGTCGAGGTACTGCTGCTCATGGGGCGCTCGCGTCCGCTGGACCGCGAGGGGATCGCTGCGCGGGTCATCGAGCTGTTCGGCGCCGACCGGGAACCAGGCGACCACAAGGCGGTGCTGGTGGCCACCCAGACCATTGAGGTCGGCATCGACCTCGACGCCACGGACATGGTCACCGAGACTGCCTCTTGGGATGCACTGGTACAGCGCTTCGGCCGGGTCAACCGGCGGGGTGACCACGATTCGGCATCCATCATGGTGGTGGAGGACGGAGCCAAGGTGCCACCTGTCTACGGGTCTGCCAAAGTTGCGACGGCCGATTTTCTTCGCGCGGTCGCGCAGGACGGACTGGATGTGTCGCCCTTGGCGCTGCGCCACCTGGAGGTGCCGGAGGGACTCAGCGCGCCGCGGCCTCTGCTCCCGCTGCTGCTGCCCGCTCATCTGGACGCCTGGGCGAGGACAAATCCAGCGCCTACGAACGACCCACCGATCGACCCCTACCTGCACGGAATCGACAAATCCACACCTCCTGTCACCATCGCTTGGCGGGCCGGGCTGGTGCAGCGCAACGAGGGGGCGGACGGCGAGGGCGTGTTGAAACTGCTGTCGTACGCCGGCTCTGTTGCGGATGTCGTGCCGTTACGAAGCGAGGAGTGCGTGGAGGTGTCGTTGATGGCGGCACGTGCCTGGCTGCAAGAGGGCAAGTCGGAGGACCTCGCCGACGTCGATGACTACGACGACTTCGATGACATCCCCTTCAAAGACGACGGCAGCGACCGGCAGGTGCTGCGTCGCCTGGCGAATGGTTGGTGGGAGCCAGCATCGGCCCCTGACCTGCGGCCGGGAGACACGATTATCGTCCCGTGCGAGTACGGTGGCCTGGATCGCTTCGGCTGGAACCCCTCCAGCAAGGTGACCGTCAAAGACGTCTCAGAACTGGCCTCCCTTAGACGCGGGCAGCCGATGCTCCGTCTGGACTCCGACCCGGGGAGCCGACTGGGGCTGCAGCCCATGGAGGGGCTGAACGGTCTGGTGGCAGACTGGCGGAATGCGGTGGATCCGGAGGATCGGCAGGCCTATCAGGATCGTCTTCATGAGGCGGCACGCACCTGGTTGGAATCCCAGGCAAGTAACCCTGAAGACCCGTGGATGCCGGACGATATGGCGTACTTGAAGAAGGCGCTGTTGGGCGACGATGCGTTTGTCTCCTCCAACGCCGATCAAAGACGTAAGAACAGAAAACGTCGGCCTTCCGGCCGCAGGCGGGAGGAACAGGAGGAGCCGATCCCGGTGCTTCGCGGAGTCGTTCGCGCAGACGACTGGCGCGGTGTTGGCACCAGCGGTGGCCGCGCGAACGCCACAGATTCTGGCGACGCGCCGACTGCACCCGACTGGCGCGCGGTCGATGAGTCGGATGTGGCGGACAGCTCCAGCCTCAACCAGCGCGTGACTCTCGCGCAGCACCTGGCGGCTGTGGGTGAGCGCGCCGGGCAGATCGCCACCAACCTGGGGTTGCCGGAGGACCTGCGGCGCATCGTCGTCGACGCGGCCCGCTGGCACGACCTGGGCAAAGTGGACATGCGCTTCCAGGCCATGCTGTTCGACGGCAGTCGGATCGCCGCCGAACTCGCAGAGGAGCCGCTGGCGAAGTCCGGCATGCCGCCCGGGGACCGCGCCCGACGTCGGCGTGCGCTACGGCTCAGCGGCATGCCCAGCGGCGCCAGGCATGAGGCGTGGTCGGAGGCCATCGTCACCGCCCACCTGGAGGGACTCTCCGAGCCCTACCCGGGCGACGTCGAGTTGTTGCGGCATCTCGTGGCCAGCCACCACGGCCGTGCCCGTCCCTTCCTGCCACCCGTTGACGACCGGGGAGATGGCGTTCTCCGGGCGAGGGCCGGCGAAGTCCGCGTTGACGTGCAACTACCAGTTGGGCTGCATTTGGCCGACGCGGATCGATTCGCCCGGCTTAATGACCGTTACGGCCGGTGGGGTTTGGCACTGCTGGAGGCAGTGCTGCGCTGCGCCGACATGACCATTTCCTCGGAGGGATCATGAACCAAGTCAAGTTTCCTGCGCTGGTCGGTGAATCGCCGCTGGCCATTCTTGCCGCGATCGGCACGCTCCGGTTGATCCATGACTTCGTCGATGAAGGCGCTCGGTTGTCCTGGGATCCTGTGGATCGGGCACCGGTGCTGCATACGAAGCTGCCATCGGTCGACGCCGTCGCCGAGGAACTGGCGGAGATCGTCCAGAAGCTCCCTGCGGACGTAGTGGTGCCTGGGGCGCCGGCGGGTTTTCCACCGCCTGGGGAAGCACCTGACAAACTGCGACTCAAACAGGGGCAACTGTACGCACGGTTCGGCGGTGATCCTCCCGTTCCGCGCGTGGTACAGAAGTGGCTCGCCAGCCTGGTGACGGACCTAGTTGCCGACGCCCAGGGACGCGGCGCGATCAGCCAGTTCACCGCGCCCGCAGGCAAGCAGTCCATGGCAACCATGCTGGAGAAACCTCTACGGCTGGTTCAGTCCAATCCCGGATACCTGCGTCAGGCCCTCGTCGGATGGCGCAGGGTGTCAGGTGTAACCGGCGAGTACCTGGATCATCGGGCCAATTGGGATAGTGGTGAGGACGGCAGGGGCAAGGCGGAGATGCGCGGCGTGCCCGGAGCGACGTGGCTCGCGCTCATGTCCTACCCGCTGTGGACCACCACGGCCGCTGGAAAGCAACCCCGTACCAGTGGCTGGCACACTGCCGGGCGCCGACGGCAGGAACTACGGTTGCCACTCTGGCAGGAACCGCTCGGTCCGGCGGCGATAAAGGCACTTGTTGAGCATCCGGTCCTGGATGGGGAATGGGATGCCGTGGAGCAGGACAAGCTTCGCGTCATGGGTATCTTCCATGTCTGCTGCGCGCATCGCCGTCAGGCAGCCGGCGGTAAATCAGCGGGCGTATTGGTGCCGGTGTCATGAGCGTCGACGTCATCAGACCGGACCTGCCGGGACTACCGGAGACAGTCCCCGCACGCATGCTGAATGAGTTCGTGTACTGCCCCCGACTGTTTCACCTCGAGTGGGTGCAGCAGCAGTTCGCCACCAGCGACGACGTCGAGGAGGGCCTATACCTGCATCGCGTCGTCGACCGGGAGACCGGGGACCCGCCTGACAAGTCCGAGGCGTGGAACGGCCGGGTCGCCAGATCCGTGTCGCTGTCCTCACCGAGGCTCGGCCTGGCCGCCCGACTGGACGTGGTGGAGGACGGCGGGGACGGCACCGTCGTCCCGGTTGACTATAAGAAGGGGCATCCCGACAAAGATGGTGGCCCATGGCCTGGTGACCGGGCGCAGTCGCTGGTTCAGGCACTGCTGTTGCGCGAGGAGGGCTACGCCGTCGAGCGGGCCGAGATCTGGTATGCCGAGACCCGGCAGCGTGTCCAAATCACGGTGGATGATGCGGCGCTGCAGGAGACTACAGACACCGTGGCCCGCGCATGGCAGGTGGCCTCCGCCCCGGAGGCACCCCCACCACTGCGTGACAGCCCGAAGTGCGTCGGCTGCTCCCTGGTTGGCATCTGTCTGCCCGATGAACTGGAGGCGCTGAAAACGCCACCAAGGCAGAGGCGCCCGCTCAAGCGTCTGATGGCGCCGGTGCTAGAGGGCCGCCCGGTGTACGTGACATTGCAGGGAGCGACGGTGGGGGTGCGAAGCGACCGCCTCGAAGTCCGCAGCTCCGGCGAACTGCAGGCGAGCTATCGGTTGATAGACGTCAGTCAGGTGTGCGTATTCGGGAATGTGACGGTGTCGGCCCAGGCCGTCAGGACACTGCTTTCCCGCGACATTCCTGTCCTTTGGTTCAGCTATGGAGGTTGGTTTTCCGGAATTGCCGAAGGGTTGCCGGGCAAAAACGTGGACCTGCGGATTGCACAGTTCCGCGCGCCCGAGCAGCAGCAGCTTGAGATCGCGCGCCGGATGATCTCCGGGAAGATCCGCAACAGTCGCACGCTGCTGCGTCGCAATGCGCGCGGCGAGATGCCTCGAGTCGGCGAGCAACTCAAGCAGCTCGCCATCCAGGCGATGCAGGCAGAGTCTTCGCAGCAGCTGCTCGGCATAGAGGGGACGGCTGCACGTCTGTACTTCGGGAGTTTCCCGGCCATGGTCGGGAAGAACTCACGCGTGGACGTCTCAGATTTCCAGGAGAACGGGCGGACGCGAAGACCGCCCAGGGATCCGCTCAACGCATTGCTGTCCTTCTGCTACACGCTGCTGGTCAAGGACTTGACCGTCACGCTCATGGGGATCGGCTTCGACCCATATTACGGTATGTTTCACAAGCCGCGATTCGGGCGTCCGGCTCTGGCATTGGACCTGGCGGAGGAGTTTCGGTCCCTGGTGGCAGAGAGCGTGGTGTTGCAGGTGCTGAATAACGGTGAGGTCGGGCCGCATGACTTTCAGAGTCGCGCTGGCGGATGCATGCTGGAGGCGAGTGGCCGCAAGGCCGTGCTCAGGGCGTACGAGCGAAGGCTGGACCAGGAGATCACCCATCCGCAGTTCGGTTACAAGGCCAGCTACCGCAGAGTTATGGATATCCAGGCTCGGGTACTAGGCGCGGTCATGCTGGGGGAACTGGATGGCTATACGGCGATGGTGACCCGATGAACACGAACCGGCGTAGGTACCTCATCGCGTACGACATCCGTAAGCCCGGGCGGCTGCGCCGTATCTGCAAGCTGATGGAGGCCAACGGTGAGCGGCTGCAGTACTCTGTGTTCATCTGCGACCTGACCCGGAGTGAGTTAGTTCACCTGCGCGCTGCCGGTGAGGGAATCATGAATCTGGACGAGGATTCAGTGGTTATTGTGGATTTGGGTGAGGTTGGCGAGGATCGCTTCACCTTCGTGGGCAGGCGTGCAGTGCTGCCGACGCAGGGGGCCCAAATTGTTTAGCGAGCGCTCCGGTGCTGGCCAAATCCCCGGAGAGCGCTCGAATCGCCGGGATCGCGGGCTTTCCTCGGGCTGTGAGCCCTTGCCACCCTGTTCAAAGATGCGGTCGGGACAGCAGCGGTCGAAAAGAGGTGTAAACTCGCAGGCTATAAGCGGCAAAATGTGCGAGCTGTCTTCCCGGTCAAAAAGACCGGGCTCCATTGAGGTCACAGCGGCGGGACGGATAACGGATCCCCGGCCATGGTCTTCCCGGTCAAAAAGACCGGGCTCCATTGAGGTAACAACACTGTCTGAAAGAGGTAGTGAAAAGGTGGTGGTCTTCCCGGTCAAAAAGACCGGGCTCCATTGAGGTGCGGGATAGTTGAGCATGTGGCCGTCAGCCTGCACGGTCTTCCCGGTCAAAAAGACCGGGCTCCATTGAGGTGAAATAAACTTTACGGGAGGAGACTTCGCCGTCCCTCGTCTTCCCGGTCAAAAAGACCGGGCTCCATTGAGGTGCGGCGATGTGCTGACGGATCGGACTGGTGTCTGGGTCTTCCCGGTCAAAAAGACCGGGCTCCATTGAGGTTCGCTGCTGGCGCGTCCAAGGCGCAGGGTGGCGTGGTCTTCCCGGTCAAAAAGACCGGGCTCCATTGAGGTATCATGGACTAGCGGCCTATGCGTCGAACGGGCAAGTCTTCCCGGTCAAAAAGACCGGGCTCCATTGAGGTAAGATGAGTGGACCGCGCTTACCGCTAGGCCATATGTGTCTTCCCGGTCAAAAAGACCGGGCTCCATTGAGGTAAGTCGCGTTACAAACAGCCCAAGACGTGGCCGGTGTCTTCCCGGTCAAAAAGACCGGGCTCCATTGAGGTTCCGGTACTTGGACGAGGCGGGCAAGGCGGTCGTGGGGTCTTCCCGGTCAAAAAGACCGGGCTCCATTGAGGTTGGTGGCCCCCGCCTACTACCGATACCACTACGGGTCTTCCCGGTCAAAAAGACCGGGCTCCATTGAGGTATGACTACACTAGCCACTACCCCAGACTCATACCCCTGTCTTCCCGGTCAAAAAGACCGGGCTCCATTGAGGTTCGTCTGCTACCGTGGTGGAGCAGCAGGAGATGAATGTCTTCCCGGTCAAAAAGACCGGGCTCCATTGAGGTGTCAAGCGTTGATTTTTGGACCGCTGACTACAGCAAGTCTTCCCGGTCAAAAAGACCGGGCTCCATTGAGGTTGGACACCGGACGAACTGTACGGCCAATGTGACCTGTCTTCCCGGTCAAAAAGACCGGGCTCCATTGAGGTAACATACTCCGGCCCCACCTAACGGGCGATAGCGAGTCTTCCCGGTCAAAAAGACCGGGCTCCATTGAGGTAACCGGATACTAGAGGCGACTACCGGACTATCTGACCGTCTTCCCGGTCAAAAAGACCGGGCTCCATTGAGGTTCGCCTCATCGCTAACTGCTGTACGAATTAGCGTGCAGGTCTTCCCGGTCAAAAAGACCGGGCTCCATTGAGGTGATATCGCCCGCCGTGTCCTCGTTGTTGCCGCAGGGTCTTCCCGGTCAAAAAGACCGGGCTCCATTGAGGTACTGATGGCGTTATCCCAGCCGGTTGGGTAGTCGAGTCTTCCCGGTCAAAAAGACCGGGCTCCATTGAGGTGGGCGGGATGAGGTGGGTGGCATCCGCATCTCCCAGTCTTCCCGGTCAAAAAGACCGGGCTCCATTGAGGTTCCAGCTGATCGGCTGATCGTAGTCAGCGATGACCAGTCTTCCCGGTCAAAAAGACCGGGCTCCATTGAGGTCGCAACTGGCTACGCCGCGCCCAACCCGACTCGGTCCCGTCTTCCCGGTCAAAAAGACCGGGCTCCATTGAGGTGCCCGGCCCGTCCAGCAGTTCGGCGGCTGCCGGGTGTGTCTTCCCGGTCAAAAAGACCGGGCTCCATTGAGGTTGGGAGAAGGCAGAGCGCGCCTTGCTCGCCGCGCTCGTCTTCCCGGTCAAAAAGACCGGGCTCCATTGAGGTTCCGATGCCGCGGCCGACGCTGCAGGTACCGTCGCCGGTCTTCCCGGTCAAAAAGACCGGGCTCCATTGAGGTCTTTGCCGCGTGGGCCAGCGGGGACGCGACCGGGGTGTCTTCCCGGTCAAAAAGACCGGGCTCCATTGAGGTTAATATGACCGGCTGGAACCCGAGGTCGCGCCGACGGGTCTTCCCGGTCAAAAAGACCGGGCTCCATTGAGGTAGTCGACAGATAGAGGCCGATATAGCCGCTATGCTGGTCTTCCCGGTCAAAAAGACCGGGCTCCATTGAGGTAGGTCGTCGCAGTGGGAGTCCGGTGGGACATCGCACGTCTTCCCGGTCAAAAAGACCGGGCTCCATTGAGGTTAATATGACCGGCTGGAACCCGAGGTCGCGCCGACGGGTCTTCCCGGTCAAAAAGACCGGGCTCCATTGAGGTAGTCGACAGATAGAGGCCGATATAGCCGCTATGCTGGTCTTCCCGGTCAAAAAGACCGGGCTCCATTGAGGTAGGTCGTCGCAGTGGGAGTCCGGTGGGACATCGCACGTCTTCCCGGTCAAAAAGACCGGGCTCCATTGAGGTGGTTTGCTCCTTCTCTTGCTCTGCTAGTTGTGTGGGTCTTCCCGGTCAAAAAGACCGGGCTCCATTGAGGTGCCTGCGCCTCCACCAGACCCACACCAGCAGCCCGCGCGTCTTCCCGGTCAAAAAGACCGGGCTCCATTGAGGTACCTGGTAGGGCGGTGAGTATGGTTAGGGTTGACGGTCTTCCCGGTCAAAAAGACCGGGCTCCATTGAGGTCCGCGTCCGGGTCCTGCACGATCCGTGCCGGATAACCACGTCTTCCCGGTCAAAAAGACCGGGCTCCATTGAGGTCCACGGGTGACCGTGAGGGCGAGCTGTACCGGGCCGTCTTCCCGGTCAAAAAGACCGGGCTCCATTGAGGTCCCCAGCGGGTGGGGCGTCCGACGTACCGGGCGGGGTGTCTTCCCGGTCAAAAAGACCGGGCTCCATTGAGGTAGGTGAGATACGAGTTCCAGCGCGGCGGCTTTCCGCGTCTTCCCGGTCAAAAAGACCGGGCTCCATTGAGGTCCCGGCCTGGACCGGCCAGCAGCCGGCACACCCGCCAGTCTTCCCGGTCAAAAAGACCGGGCTCCATTGAGGTCTCGACCGTATGGCCCGCATGGGCCGAGCGCTGGGGTCTTCCCGGTCAAAAAGACCGGGCTCCATTGAGGTAACCCGCTCGATATGGGCGATATCGCTAGTGTCACGTCTTCCCGGTCAAAAAGACCGGGCTCCATTGAGGTGAGCGGGAAACGATCATCACCCTGTCCGACGTGGACGGTCTTCCCGGTCAAAAAGACCGGGCTCCATTGAGGTAGTCGCTGAGGGTACGGCCCGGTTCGCGGAGCTGGTGGTCTTCCCGGTCAAAAAGACCGGGCTCCATTGAGGTCTCGCATGATCCCGCAGATAATCCCGCCCGCTGACCGTCTTCCCGGTCAAAAAGACCGGGCTCCATTGAGGTGGGAAGGTCCTCGGCGGGCTCGGAGGACCAGTCGTGTCTTCCCGGTCAAAAAGACCGGGCTCCATTGAGGTACGGGTAGCGTCCGTCGCTGCGCCGGTCGTGTCGTCCGTCTTCCCGGTCAAAAAGACCGGGCTCCATTGAGGTGCTCCCGGGGTCAAGCGTGGGCCTCGTCGGCGTGTGTCTTCCCGGTCTAAAAGACCGGGCTCCATTGAGGTCCGGCACCTCAACGCCGACCCGGTACCCGGGACCGGTCTTCCCGGTCTAAAAGACCGGGCTCCATTGAGGCCCGAGGATTGGCACGCCCGTGATAAGGCCGCCCATGTGTTCCCGGTCTAAAAGACCGGGCTCCATTGAGGCGAGATAAAGTATGTCGAGTGGCAAGGAGTGTTGTGGAGTCTTCCCGGTCTAAAAGACCGGGCTCCATTGAGGCCTGCGCGGGCATGGGATCGATGCGGCGACGCGGGTAGTCTTCCCGGTCTAAAAGACCGGGCTCCATTGAGGCCGTCTGAGGTTGAGTGGTTGGAGGATTTGGGGGGTGCCCCTATGTGGTTTGTCAAGCGGTGGTGGGTAGTTGCTGTGCTGGTTGGGGGTGGTTGAGGGAGCCGTCGCGGATCATGGCGTATAGGGTGAGGATGCGGCGGTGGGCGAGGGTGAGGACGGCCTGGTTGTGGCGTTTTCCTTGGGTGCGTTTGCGGTCGTAGTACGCCCGGGATGCGGGGTCGGAGCGCAGTGAGGCGAAGGCCGAGAGGAACATGGCGCGTTTGAGGCGCTTGTTGCCCGCGTGGGAGACGTACTCGCCCCGGATGGAGGAGCCGGAGCGCCGGGTGACGGGGGTCAGGCCGGCGTAGGAGGCCAGGTGGGCGCCGGTGGGGAAGGTTCTGCCTGCGGTTTCGGCCAGGAAGATGGCTGCGGTCCTGGCCCCCACCCCGGGCATGGAGGTCAGGACCGGGTAAAGAGGGTGGGCCTCCACGAGGGCCTCAACCTGGGCGGCGACATCGTCGCGTTGGGCGTGCAGGGCGATGAGCTGGCGGGCCAGGTGGGGCAGCACCACGCCGGCCGCGTCGGTGCCAGCGACCACGACGGTCTGCTTGCCCAGGGTACCGGTGATGGCCTGCGCCCAGGCGGCATGGCGCTTGGCGCCCTTGGCTTTGAGCTTGGCGTCGATCCGCGCCCGCCCGGCCTTCTTCAGTGATTGTGGGGTGGGCCAGGCGGCGATCACCTCAAGTATTGGGTCGTGTTCGAGCCACTTGCCCAGCACAGTCTCGAGGGCTGGGTGGGTCTGGGTGTACGGGCCCCGGATCCGGTTTGCGGTCTGGCTGGTCCTGCCGGGCCAGGTCCAGGTCAAACCCAGTCAACATCGACAAGGATGCGGCGTCCTCATCCGAAGTGCTGATGGACCTGAGCGTGTGGGGCATGGTGCGGGCCGCCTCGGCGATCACGGCCGCGTCCTTGGCGTCGGTTTTGGCGTTGCCCGGGGTCAGGTCCGCGATACGGCGCATGGACAGGCCGGGCAGGTAGCCCACGGTGATGCCCATGGCCTGAGCGACCGCCACTGCCAGGGCACCGATCGTCGCTGGCTGGTCGACGACCACCAGGACCCGATCGTGCTCACCGAGCCGTTGGTAGATCTCGCGCAGCCGGTCCTCGCTGTTGGGCAGGGCCTTGTCGAACAGCTTCTTCCCATCGCCGGTCAGGGCCGTGGCCCAGTGCTCGGCCTTGCCAACGTCGATACCGACGAAGACCTCCACATCCTGAATATTCACCTTTCCGCATCCTTTCGTGCGTTGTTGGGTCAGCCTGTCGGGCAGACAGCCCCGCACCCACGTTACGAAAGGACTCGCGTCAAGCGGTCCGTTCCCCTAATCAGCGATCACCATCCGCCCGCCACCACCGGTGACAACACCCCCCGGATCATCAAACGACAGGGACAAGACATCATGCCGGAAGCGGCTGGCCCGGTCCCGGACCACCCGGGACCACCAACAAGGTAACGGGTGTCTTCCCGGTCTAAAAGACCGGGCTCCATTGAGGCACGACGGGGCTTAAGAAGGCGGTGAAGATCGCCGGGGGTCTTCCCGGTCTAAAAGACCGGGCTCCATTGAGGCGTGATCCACCCCAACCAACTCAAAGACCTACCCCAGTCTTCCCGGTCTAAAAGACCGGGCTCCATTGAGGCTGGGACGCAATACTCGCCGGAGCAATTGACTGATGTGTCTTCCCGGTCTAAAAGACCGGGCTCCATTGAGGCAACAAGAACGCGCCGCTACCAGCGGAATTCTGTGCACGTCTTCCCGGTCTAAAAGACCGGGCTCCATTGAGGCCACACCCGACGCCTACCCGTACCGCGTGACTAAAGCGGTCTTCCCGGTCTAAAAGACCGGGCTCCATTGAGGCGGTCAAGATCGATGATCTTTATCACGTAAAGGCGACACGTCTTCCCGGTCTAAAAGACCGGGCTCCATTGAGGCTATGCTGATCCGTCGGCGGGTTGGGCGCAGGATGTGAAGTCTTCCCGGTCTAAAGGACCGGGCTCCATTGAGGCATCTTTGTTTGCTTCGTTGGCCGCCACGAAAGCTTTACGTCTTCCCGGTCTAAAAGACCGGGCTCCATTGAGGCAACAAACACACCCCGACCAGTCGATCTGCCACACGCCGGTCTTCCCGGTCTAAAAGACCGGGCTCCATTGAGGGCGTGAAAGGGGCTGGTCCGGCTGAAGGAGCCACTCCGTCTTCCCGGTCTAAAAGACCGGGCTCCATTGAGGATGGTAGAGACCAGCCTTGACAGTTGCCGCCCACGTGGTCTTCCCGGTCTAAAAGACCGGGCTCCATTGAGGGCGGCTTGGTCTCCTCCGGTCGCGTGTAACCGGCGGGTCTTCCCGGTCTAAAAGACCGGGCTCCATTGAGGGATATGAAAACAACGGGGCACCTCATCCAACACCCACGTCTTCCCGGTCTAAAAGACCGGGCTCCATTGAGGGGATATTACGAACACTGGTGATGTTCCGTTGAAGAATGTCTTCCCGGTCAAAAAGACCGGGCTCCATTGAGGGGAAATGCTCGGGTGCGAGGCGGCGGGCTGCTTCGGGTCTTCCCGGTCTAAAAGACCGGGCTCAGGTGACGGTCACATTCACGGTTGATTTATGGATACACCGCAGCCAGCGAACAGCGATCCGTATAGCCGGTGTCCGCTACATCCACGCCGCCCGTATTCCGATAAAACTCGGTAGACTACCAGCAGAACCTCAGAAGGAGACCGTACAATGGCCCGCCGACGTGACAACGACTTGCAGCATGCGCAGAAATTAGGCATTACCGGGCGGGGTACACGTATTACAGCCATGCTCGCCGCCACTCTCGCACTGGTCGCAGGATGCAGCACCACAGACGGCACGACGACGTCACCCGCCACGGCCACAGAAACCACGACAGAAGCAACAACCCCCGCACCACGGCAGATCACCATCACACTCACCGATGACCCACTAACCGCCGGTAGTGCGATCTACGCGTTCTTCCTCCGTGACGAAGGCAGCACCACATGCACGTTCATAATCAACGCGGACATCACAGTCGCTAGACCGGATGACACGATTCTCGCACAAGCCACGATCCCAGCCCAGTCCTCCGGAACCGCTGAGGGTGACATGTGCACCATATCTGCCGATGTGACCGTCCCCGGCGACGCCGACGAACTAGTCGTCACAGTCGACCAAGGACATCACCTCGCATGGCAGATCACGGCATCCCCAGACGTCGATAACGTTGTCACCGTACCGCTGGAGCCAGAGAACTTCTACAATGAAGGATTCTAGTCGCCCGTCACCTCGCGAAGGGCACGTGTCGCACGTAGCGCGATACCACGCTGATACGCGTTATACGCTGATTGGCGGGCCAGCCCGCACGCCTCGATGATGGCATCCCACGCGACGCCTTCATCGCGGGCCTGCGCGATCAGCATGTCACGCTCCTCGACGAGTGCCCGCTGCCCGTGAATCTGGTCTGTGACCGCGCGAATATCCTCAAGAGTGCTCATGTAGCTAGCATACCAGAGTATACTTTCCACTTGACAGCATGTTGGATAGGGCATATACTGCAGCCATGACAAAAGTAGTATTTGTGGGGGTTAACCCATGTTGGCGATAATCAAAGGTCAGATAAAACCCTGACTGTGCGCTACTTCGACTTCTATGACCGCGTCTGCGGTAAATTCCATCTCTTCAAAAACGGGTAGGGGCATGCCCCGAAACGCTTCAGGTTGGACGTCACCGAGAACAGTCCTGGCGTGTTGACCTTGCGGTCGTCTGGTGCAGTTGCCATCATGCTGTTATAGTCCTTATGAAAGGAGGTGGGCATATGGTTCATCCAGAAAGGGATTCCCCGTGCGGCGCTGAAGATACCCAGATGCTGCGCGCTATCCTGAGATTCGCGCAGCTCCGGGCTTTCCGTGATGTAGTCGCGGTGCTTGTTCTACTTCTCGCGGTAGTCCTTTAGCACCGTTCCACAGTAGGGTACTCGGAGTTTGGCCGTGCCTCTCGTGGAGCTCGGTCTGCTGACCTTGCTTGTATTTGTAGCTGTGAATGCGTTCTTTGGGTGTGTAGTAGTCGGCCGACTTGTGCGGGCGGTGTCGGTATGTGGGATTGCGTCTCCGCTAGGTACGCCTCGTTGGTGGGGGCTTCGTGTCGGGGTTCACCCGCTAGCAAAAGGTTGTCACTCCTAGGTTCCGAGGGAGTGAGGAGCTTTGGATGAGATGGTGCGAAGGCTACGGATTTGTCACAGCGTCTCCACGATGCTGGGTTGTTGGCTCCGGTGTGGGGTGCCTGTTCGCGCTCTGTCAGGTAAGATCTCGATTGCTGTCCTACGTTCCCGGTGCTATTGTTCCGGGCTCCATTGAGGGATGAGTACTATGCCAATTACACTTTGTAGGTGGCGACCTTTCCCGGCCCTTGTGGCCGGG